>DBFWKV010000030.1:0-13993 GCA_048465795.1 Alistipes sp. | reverse complement strand
GGTTCCGGCTCCGGTTCCGGCTTTGCGCCCAGGACCCTGACATCGATCATTGCCTCGCGGGTCTTCGGCGTGGCATTCACGACCATCAGGTACACGCCGGGTTGCAGCCCTTTGGTGATCTTCAGCAAGGAGCCGTCTGCCTGATCCGGCGACTCTTCCGAATGATATTCGATCTCCCTGCCATAGCCGGGCCGGTTCGTCGCATAATTCCCCAGGTCTCGGAATATGGAGACCGAATTGATTGCGGCATCGAAGGGAATTGCCGCCACCTGAACGGATTGTTCTTCATCGATCACCCGGAAATAGAAATGGGCATCCACACCCCGACCGTCCGAAAGGGGCCACAGTTCCTGGAGCTGCGTCCTTACCCGGTTCTCCTTTCCGACGGAAATATCCCCGAATCCGTATCCCAGGTAGGGATCCTGCCCGAGGCACCCCCACGGCACGACTCTGTAGCGTGTTTCGACGCCCCGGATCGTCACATTGATGCGGCCGATGTCGGTTTGCATTTTCCGTGCGACCCCTTCGGCAACGACGACATATTCGCCCGGCGGAAGCGTCTCGTGCAAATATCCGTGATCCCGGGTTCGGTACAAAGTCATGATGTTGGCCATTCCGACGAAATCGGAACGGTAGAATTCTTCGTCATTTGGCCAATCCTTGTCAATCGCTTCGTATGCCATCGAGTAGGAGCGGTGGATCAGCTCGTACCGGTCGTCCTCGGTGCGCCGCAGCAGGTACAGCGTTACGTTCATGACATCGGAGCCGAACGTATGCACCGTGACGTTCATCGGCTGTGTCAGGGTGAATTTGTAGTTGCGGTGGATCGTATTGTAGCCCTTGAAATCGGGGGTGCGGGTACCTACCCACGAATAATCCGTGTAGATGAAATTTCCGTCGAAACTGCATTCGGCACGGAGATCCGAATCCAGGGAGTAAGGCCCTGCTTCTGCGGGCGGTACGGATTCGTAGTTTTGTACGGCAGCTCCTTTCACCCCCGTCCGGGGCAGGAGTACCGAGACGATCATACCCAGTGTAATGATGCTTTTCCGCATGATTGTTTGCTGTTATTGGTGATTGACATCGTAATTGTACAGGTAGCTCTCCAGCACCGACTCGCGGTAACCTTCCGTCCGGTAGACTTTTGCGAGTTTGTTTCCGTGGTACTGGTAACGGGTTTTGATCCCTGCGGGGTCGGTCACCGCCACGGGTTGCCTTTCCGCGTTGTATTCGATGGTGGTAATGTGTGCCCGGGGAAGCTGCTTCCTCAAATCCTCGAGTTCTTCGGGGGCGATTTTCTTATAATAGTCCCTCGGGTTGTTCAATATCCGGTAATGGCCCAGGATGCGCTTCACATCATCGTATTCCGCGTTCTTGATGACCGCCACGGGCCGCGATCCGTTATATCCCCAGACGATGATCTCCTCCTCGCGGTCGTTGCGCGAAATAAGCACCGGATTGCCGTAGCCGTCCGTATAAACCGAGTGGACCCGGTCGACAAGCACATCCCCGTCCGAATAAGTTTCGTAACCGGAAACCTTTCCGTAGACAGAATAGAAGAAACGTTGTCTGGCGAGCATTTTCTCCGTTCCGCCGCCGACCAGCCACTCGCTTTTCTCGTCCAGCAATCCGCCGAAATCGGATGTGGCCGAACGATCCTTCCTGTACGTGTACACCGTTTTATGCAGGTCGCCTTTCGAGGTGGTGCGAACCTCGTTCTTCACATACCCGTCGTCATCGACTTCGTAGGTTTCGGAGCATGTCGAAGGCACTGCGTCGCGGTACTCGGTAACCGATTTCCCGGTGAGGTGGTAACTGCTCATCGGCACCTTCACGGGCCTGAAAAGAAAGCAGAACGAGGTATTGTACAAGGCCGGGCAGCTTACCAGCACGTTATACCTGTCCGAGCCTTTGCGGGCGTACCGGTATTCGATCCGCTTTTCGATTCCGTCCGCTCCCGCGTAGTACGTCTCCCGAAGAACCTTGCCGCGCTCGTGCGACAGGTTTTCCATATCCGCACGCATCCAGCAGAAATAGTCATAGTCGCGGCTGATGACCATCATCTCCTCCAGCGGTGCCGCCGAATAGGGGTAGGTATAGTAGAATTTGTTTGCCCCCGGCCCGTCGGGATTCGTGGCATAGTCGGTGAAAACGGTCTCTTTGTAAACCGAATTCCGGAGGGGCGATTCTTCCTGCGATATTTCGAAAATCCGCGAGTACTGAACGTGGCTTCCGTCGGGTCTGGGATTGATCCCGTCCCCGTTCTCATACACCATGGGCATCGGGGCAGGGTCGACAAGGCCGTTCGGAACAAAACAGATGACCTTTTCATGATGGACATAGCGCGGGGTGTACATCAGTATTCCGCTGCTTTGGTCGGAATCGATCGCCTTCGTGTATCTGTAAGTAACCTCTTTGGCCTTTTCGTTGGCCGATTTGAAGAACTTGATGCTGCGAACCCGTGCGCCGCCGGCATAGCTGTTCGTCCCGCCGGCGTTGGGCGTGAGCGTTTTGCGGAAAGAATTTTTCCGCTCCTGGGTGATGGCCGAGGCATAGGTGTGCGGCTCGTATTCGTAAACGGTATATCCTCCCGTGGGAAAATAGACATGCGTGAGCATGTTGGCCGAGCACAGCGCCGTACCCGGTTCGCGTGCCTTGCTGTAGGGTATCTGATCCTGGGAGTCGGCCGCCACCGTGGCGGGAACAAGCCCTAAAGGTTCCGGGCTGTTGCCGGGTTTGTTGAGATAACCCCAATGATCCAGATTGGCCGTAAAGGATTTGGCAGGATGGTAATTGTATTTGAAGACCCAGGTTCCGTCGTCGGCATTGGCCACCTTCTTCAGGAACATCCGTTCCCCGGCATATTCGTAGGTCAGCCGGTGGGTTTTCGAACGGCTCCACCGCGTGTCGATCTTGTCGTACACCTCCACCGACCGCAGCGCAGCGCCGCATTCGGAAGGAAACGCGGAGGTGCCCAACACCAGGCTTTTGTCGATGGTGGGCACTTCGCGCTGTTCGTAGGTGAAATCGATCCTCGTGTTCTCCGTTTCGATCGACTCGATCAGGGCCACTTTGTTCAGGGCAAACGATTTGACAATGCAGTCCGGCGTTGTTCCCCGTGGATCGAAGTTCCGGGCGAAAAGTATCTTGTCCGTCACGATCATCACGGGGGTATAGGGCGACTGGGAGTCGTGGTAAGCCCGGACGTTGAGCTGACAGTTCAGGTGGGCATTGGCCGTTTTCAACTGTCCGTAATAGGTGCTCGACACCATGTTGCGACGCTGCCGGGTAAAGGATTCGTCCACATTGTCCATATACCGGTACCGCAGCGTGCGCTTGTTGGCCGATCGTACCTCGGTCAGGTGCATGGCCGATATGACGATCTCCGTTTCGCGGTATGTATCGGCGAAGACGTAATATTTGTTCCAGGTATGGATCGAGTACTCGAGCGCGCCCAGCTCGCCGCCGAACTTGTAGCTGTAACCGTCGTCGGTTTTTATCGTGATGCTGGAATTGTACTTGTTGTAGCGGCTGTCTGTGACGTTCGTGTAGTGCGACAGGTCTACCTCGTATTTGTGCCCCGTATAGGAAACCACGCGCACCGTTCCGTCGAAATTGATCATGAACTTGCCGGCATGAGGCCCGAAGCGGAAGCTGTACACATCCGAATTGACCTCCCGCATGGCTTTGTCGCTCCGCAGGACGAACGTCATGTCGCCCATAGCCTCGCTGAGAATGTTTTGCGTCAGGTTGTTCGCGGGATTGTCGAGCAGGAGGCTCCGGGTTTGTGCATCGTTGAACACCGGTTTTTTGACGTTCGCCAGAAAACCGTCCTGCGCATAAACCTCCGCACACTTCAGAAAATCGTCGGGCATACCCTTCACTTCCCGGTAAATCACGCCTCCGTGCATCAGCGTCCAATCCCGGCCTACATAGTTGTCGTTTTCCACGGGCCTGAATCCGCCGGAACTGTATTGCAGTGTGCCGGAAAGATCGAAATCGGGATCGTCGACCGCATATAACGGCACTTTCACAACGGGCGCGCCATCGTTCGAAATTGCCTCCACACGATCGAACCGAAGCATACTGCTGGCCTGTGGCGACATGAATTGTTTGTATTTCTCCATGCCGAATCCCGAATTTCCGTCTTGGGAAAACGACGGATGGCCAGGGAGCAGAAAACAAAAAACAATGATCAGTTTCTTCATATATAAAGGGGTTTAAATGATCGGTGGGTCGGCTTGGCCCGGCTGTACGGACAGTCCCGGATTCGGATTGCATATCTGGTAAATAAGACAAAATCCGATGCTGCAAAAATAGCTTGTTTTTCGGCGTTTATCGGGTTCGCACGATCTTTCAATTGTTTTATATCGATTTAATTTTCAGATAGTTGAATAATAAAAAACTTATCAATACCTGTCATCGGTTTTCCAGCGTGCGACACTGCCCTTTTTTCCGGGAAAATCGGGGTTTCGCAGCTCGCCCGGGGGTTTCTGCCCCGGGCGGGGAAACGCTTTGCGGATTCCGGCTGCGGTTTGCGGGATCATCGATTCGCAAACAGCGCCCACCCCGCCTCGACCTGCCGCATGTCGGCCGGACAGCCGTTTTCCATTTCGGAAACAGCCGCCGCAAAGCGGAGCATCGTCGCCGGGTCGCGGGTGTCGATCCGCTC
The DNA here is from genome assembly GCA_048465795.1 of Alistipes sp. Classification (GTDB taxonomy): domain Bacteria; phylum Bacteroidota; class Bacteroidia; order Bacteroidales; family Rikenellaceae; genus Alistipes. Next base: position 9,321 of record DBFWKV010000030.1, on the reverse strand, counting down.
GTCGGGTGCGACCCCGACCGCTTCGGCGACAAACCGCACATAGGCGGAGGTGTGGTTCTCCGACGGCGGCGCCCAGCGGGCGATCATTCCCGCGACCGTATCCAACCCGTGCCGGACGCGGTAGGTGTCGAGCAGGACGAAAATCGCCCGGTAACCCCACGCCGGGGTGGTGAATTGTTTGAATGCGGGGTCGCGCGAAGGCTGCACCTCGCCCCGGTAGCGCACTTTCGACCGGCGAATGTTGCCGGGGTTGCAGTTGGTCAATCCTCTGGACATGATTTTTTGCATGATGGGTTTTGTTTTCGTGTTCGGCACCATGCGGGCATTCCGCTTCTGCTCACCTCTTCCGATTCTCGTCCGGGGTTTTCGTATCCCGCGTACGTCCCGATGTGCCTGGTGAAGTTTTTTCATCGAACATCGTCGATACGCTGCCCGACGTAACGCTGGAGCCGCCGGAACAAGGGCGCGTCCGAGAGCTGTGCGCAGTTTTCCAGGAACGACCACAACTCCACGCCGCATGTGAATCCGGCGAAAAGCCGGGCCGTGCGGGGCGCGTCGAGGCCGAGGATACACCGGTCGATCAGCCATGCCAGCACGATCGCCGTGATGACCAGCGCGGCCTTGACGACCGTGCGCCAGGCTTTGCGGCTCTCGAAATACCAGGGTTTTCCGGCCCTGCGGGCAAGTGCCCGGCCGGCCGCCACGCCCGTTACGAAGTCGGCCCCGATGAACACGGCGGCGCATGTTGCCAACGGCACAGCCGGAGCGAACAGGGCGCCGAGGGCCGCCGCCGCACCGCTAATGAATCTGTATAAGGTCTCCATCGATACGGCAGCGGTTGAAGATGTCCTGTTCGGCGTCGTATTCCGGGTAGTCGTCGCTGTGTGCCGCGATATGGGCCGCCGCACGGCGCAGCAGCGTGCGGGCCTTGTCGCGCAGCATGCGTTGCAGCCGGCGTACCGCAGCCTCTGCGGCAGGCTGGTATCCGTCCGACCGGGGTGCGGCCAGTCCGCCGGGGAGGGTGCTGATGCCGAGCCGGGGCTGTGCCACGACCCGTGCGAAGAGGGCGGCGGCCGGAGCGACGTATCCCGCCAGGAGTTCGGGATAAGCTCCCGCAAGCAGTTTTTCGTGGAGGGACTTTCCGATGACCGGCACGATGTAACGCGCTTCGGCCGCCGCCAGGTCGCTGTCCGTGACGGCTCCGGCAGGAGCCTGTTCGCCGTCGCTGAAAGCCAGCGCAACGGCTTGTTTGGGGGTGATCAGGGTTTGCATAAAGTTGAAAAGTGAACGTTTTCGATAAGCGAGGGCAGAGCCGAATTTATTCGAGCTATGCCGAGCGCAGAAAACGAAAAGACTGCGCAGCAGGCTTAAAGTTGAAAAGTGAAAAGTGAAAAGTGAACTTTGCGGGTAAGCGAGTGCAGAGATCGCGTGCGAACTCTGCCGAGCGGGAGCAAAGTCAAACTGCCGAAGGCGGGTTAAAAGTGAATCGACGCGGCGGGTGAGCGCAGAGACCGCTGGCGGGATATGCCGAGCTGCAAGGAGGGAAAACCCCCGCAGGGGGATTAAAAGTGAAAAGTTTTCGGTCTCCGAGTTTGCGGTCACTGAGCCTGACGAAGGGTCGGGAAGTCGCAAATCCAATTCAACATTGTCCTCGATCCCTGAGCTCAGTCGAAGGGTCGCAAAGGCAAATTATGAATTCTGAATTTTGCATGCTGAATTGTTTACGCCGCCCCGTGGCGAGTCCTCCCGACCGGATGGCGGAGCCGTCAGGCGCAGGGCGGACTAAAAGCGCGAGCGACGAGGTTTTCGGACTGCCGCAGGTCGTTCGGCAGGTTGCAACCGACGCTCGAAGCACGCGTTCATTGAGCTTGTCGAAATGCGCGGACTATGCCGTGCAAGGAGGCGGAAAAGGCACTTGGCTCCGGCCGGCGACCAGCATCTTCGCTTCGTTGTGCCTCCGGCCCCGCGACCCGCACAGTCCCATTTTCACTTTTAAGCCTGCTGCGCAGTCTTTTCGTTTTCTGCGCTCGGCATAGCCCGAACAGGTTCGGCTCTGCCCTCGCTTACCGAAAACGTTCCCTTTTCCCTTTCCACTTTACTCGATACTCCGTATGTTGTACTTGGTGATCTCCGACAGGAACGCCTGCTGCCTCGGGTCGTCGGGTTCGTAATCGAGGCCGTCGGCCTTGCGGGCCTCCCAGACGCGCATGTAGAGAGGTTTCGACCGCGTGGGCGGGCGGTTGACGATCTGAAGCGACGAAGCGTCCAGCCCCAGCACCCGTTCGATCACCGCGCGGATCGGCTCCGTCAGTTCGGCCTGTTCGGAGAGAATCACCGTGTTGAGCGCTACCTCGTACTCGTGGAGGATACGCTCCGCACTGAAACCGGAGGCGTAGTCCAGGCCGCTGAGCGTGCGGAACCACGAGTGCGCCACGACGATGTCCGACGTGGCCTGGTCGTGGAGCCTCTTCCAGTCGCCGTCGTTCTGCGACGCGATCGGGATGAAGCGCGAATTGTCCTTCTCGCTCCCCGACTTGAGCATGAAGAGCACCTGCCCGGGATTGCCCGCGAACTTCTGCTCCGCGAGCCGCACCACCTGCTCCGCCTGCTCCTCGTTGTCCACCGCGTCGTCGAGCATCAGCACGCCCGAGAGCTGGAACGAGTTGTCGAGGCGCGCGATGTTCCACCGGTCGGTTTTGTAGGCGATGGCCGAGACGCCGAATCCCGCGATGTAGGGCGGCACGCCGTAGTGTTCGAACATCGGTTCGTAGTCCTTGTAATGGATCACCGAGCGCAGCGTGCCGTCCGCCTGCCGCTCGAAGAGGGGATAGAGCGGCAGCGTCCGGGCGTCGGCGGCCGTGAACGCGGCCCAGTCGTGGTGCAGCAGGATGTGCTGCGAGTCGCGGGCCACGCGGCAGCGCGAGGCGTCCTGGTGCCAGAGTGCCAGGAAGGAGTGGCGCGCGTCGGTCACCACCTCCAGAAAGGCGTTGCCGAACAGCGACTTGTCGAAGGCGAGCTTACTGAGCAATTGCCTCAGGCTCTCGCCGCCGGGGTTCGCGCGTTCTGCGAAGGCGGCGAGCCGTACGGCTTCGGGGGCGCAGGCGAAGCCCTTGCCCGAGATGTAGTCGGCCTTGTCGTTGACGATGCGCCGGTGGGTGGTCGAGCGGCGGGCCATCAGCGCCAGCGCGTAGGGAAAGAGGTTGTCGTCGCCCCAGCGCCAGAATTTGTCGTTCTCGACCCGCCCGGCGCCCAGCAGCACGAAGGGATCCGAGCGGCCCGCCACCCCGGCGGCGGTTCGGATTTTCGGTCTTCGCCGGAGGGTTTTGCGGGCGGTTTCGACCGCCGGGGCGGCTGCCGGCGACGCGGACCGCCGCCGGGCGGAGCCGCTTCGCTTAGGCACGGTAGGCATAGGAGATGAGTGCTTCGTCCAACACCTCGCATCCGGCCATGAAGACGGCCCGCTGGCGGTTCTCCATCAGGTCGGGGTTGTACCACATGCGGATTTCGTTGCCCGGGAAGTCGGACGTGTTGACCGCCAGCACCAGGTTGCGGCGGTCGGTCAGCAGGCAGAACGACTTGTGGAGCGTCGTCGATGCGAGGTAGGCGTTCAGCCGCACGTCGATGACCGGAATCCCGTGCCAGGCCAGCTCGTCGCGGCCGTTGATCCGTTCGGTGTAGGATGCGTCGGCCCCGATGCTGTCCAGGTAACGCTCGTAAAGGTGGTAGACGTCCGAGGTGACGAAGTAGGCCAACTGCCCCTCGGCCTTCAGGTCTTTAAGCTCCTCCGCAGCGTTGACGAAGAGATTTTCGAACAGCGGCACCACCTTCGTCATGTCGTTCATGTCGGCGGTCGTGTAGGTCACGCTGTTTATAAGGTCTTCGTCGACACCTTCTTTGACGGTCTTCAGAAAACCGTCGAATGTGTTGTAACTGTTCGCGTGGGCCGTGTCGCCGATCCACATCGTCGCGCGGATGCTCTCGGCGATCGAACGGCGGAACAGCTCGGTTTCGGCCTGCTCCAGCTCCGTGCCCGTCAGGTCGTCCATGTTGACGTCGGCGCGTGCGGCGATCCGCTCGTAGACCAGCGAGAAGTAGTCGGCGGCGGAGAAGCCCAGTTCGGCCTTGACACGGCTGAGCCGGATGGTTTTCTGCCACTTCTGTGCCGCCGCTCCGCCGCTCCACCCCGCCGCAGTGTATTTCTGCAGGATGTTGCTCCGGCCTTTCCACAACTGAATGGTCGTGGGTACGGGCATGTTGTAGAGCACGCGCACGCCCAGTTCTTCGGCGGACGGGCCGCTGAGCATGGGTCGGAAAAAGAGGGTCTCGAGGTCGGACCCGGTGTAGGTTTTGGGACTTTCTAAGAAACTCATAACAGGAAAAGTGAAAAGTGAAAGGTGAAAGGTGAAAGGTGAAAGGTGAAAAGTGAAAAGTGGAAAGTTTTCGGTCCCGGAGCCTGACGAAGGGTCGGGATGTCGCAAATCCGATTCAAAATTGTCCTCGATCCCTGAGCTTCGTCGAAGGGTCGCAAAGGCAAATTATGAATTCTGAATTTTACATTCTAATTGTTTACGCCGCCCGAAGCAGGCGCAGGCATCGTCGGGTGGGTGCCTTTTGCCGAATCAAAAGGTACAAAGAAGAATCTGCTTTTGCCGAAAGCAAAAACCCTTCGACGCCCGCAGCACGGACAGATACGGCGGTCATCGAGCCTGAGGAGGAGCCGCAAAAGACTTTGCAGTCTTTTTCTTGTACCTTTTCGCAGGAAAAGGTACAAAAGACGACGTTCGCAGAAAGCGAAAAAGGCGGGAAAAACTACCTGTTTCCCTTTGCGAAGCGCCGTGCGTCGTCGGCATAAGCCCGTTCGTTGGCCGTGCGGAGCGCTTCGCAAAGGGACGGATCCTCGCAGGGTTTGAGGGTCGTGGGTCCGATCGCCCCGCCGGACAGCACCGGGGACGACGGCTGCTCCGAAGCGCCGGACACTGCCCCGGGCGGCACCGGGAACGACGGTTGTCGCAAAGCACCGGACGGTTCCCGGGGACCGGATCCCGCCGATCCCGCCGATTCCGCCGCCGGCTCGGCCGCGTGACGGACGCTGCACCGCACGGCGGGCGGTGTGGGCGGCGTGCGCAGCCCCGCCTGCGCCAGCAGCCGTTCCCAGTTGCGGACGATCCGGCCCGTGAGCGCCGCCACGCGGCCTGCAGGTTCGCCGGCGATCCGGTCGGCCAGCCCTGCCGCTACGGCTTCGGCGGGCGAGAGCCAGCGACCGTCGCCGTCGTTTTCGGCCATCAGGGCCGTGAATTCCTCCGTCGGACGGCCCGAGCGGGCCGCATAAATCCCGGCGAGGCGTTCGTCGGTCTTGCGGAGCAGTTCGATTTCGCGGCCGATCTGCCCGGCATTGCCCTCCGCCGCGCAGGCCGAGCGGTGGATCAGGTAGAGGGCGTTGGCCGAAATTTCGCGCGCCCCCGGCGACGCGGCCTGGGCGATGAGCGTCGCGGCCGATGCCGTGTAGCCGTAACAACGAGTGGTGACGCGGCCCGGAAGCGCACGCAGTGCATCGTGGATCAGCAGCGCGTCGTTCACGTCGCCGCCCGTCGAGCGGATGTTGACCACGACCTCCGGGGCTTCGATCGCAGCGATCCGCCGTACCGTGTCGCGGAATTTTTCGTAGGTCGTCACCCGCGCGTCGGGATCGTCTGCCTGACACGCCTCGGGCACGCCGATCGTACCCTCGATGTCGACGACGCAACCCTCCGCCGAGTTCTGAATTTGAATGTTTGATTGCATAACGGGAATTGAAGGGAAAGTTGAAAGTGAAAAGTAAAAATTGAAAAGTGAAAATGGGGCTGTGCGGGCAGGTCTCGAACTGCCGCAGGCGGTTCGGCAGGCCGCGGCTCCGGCCGGCGGCGGCCTGCATCTTCGCTTCGCTGCGCTTTCGGCCCCCGCGAGCTGCGGCCCGAAAACCCTGTGAACCGAACCCCGTAAACCGGGCTGTCCGTCTTTCAGCGGCGTCCGTAGACGATTCCCTTCACCTTGCCGTACGAGCAGCAGAAACGCTCCGCCGTAAGCTCCATCGCCTCGCAGCGGGGTATGCCCTGCTCCACCAGCCGCGCGATCTCGGCACGGATGGCTTCGGCTTCGCACGCCCGGCGGTCGAGCAAGCCCCGGTCGAGCAGATGCGCCAGGGTCTTGGGGGCGGCTAAACCCTGCAATTCGCCGCGCAGGAACGCCATGAGCCGTGCGTCGAGCCGCGTCATGCTTCCGCCAGAAGGGGGATGGTGCAACGGATCGGGCCGCGTCATGCTTTCGCAAGAAGGGGGATGGTGCAACGGATCGAGCCGCGTCATGTTTCCGCCAGAAGGGGGATGGTGCAACGGATCGGGCCGCGTCATGCTTCCGCAAGAAGGGGGATGGTGCAACGGATCGAGCCGCGTCATGCTTCCGCCAGAAGGGGGATGGTGCAACGGATCGGGCCGCGTCATGTTTCCGCCAGAAGGGGGATGGTGCAACGGATCGAGCCGCGTCATGCTTCCGCCAGAAGGGGGATGGTGCAACGGATCGGGCCGTGTCATGCTTCCGCCAGAAGGGGTACGGTGCAACGGATTGGGCCGCGTCATTCTTCCGTGAGCCGGTTGAAGGTGCAACGGGTCGAGGCGGCGGCCGGGTCGTACGTTTCGATCCTTTCGAGCGTCGCCAGCAGCGTCTCGCCCCCGGCATCGAGCCGGAACACGGAGCCGATGTGCGCACCGCCCGTCCGCAGGTAAAAAAGTGCCTCGAACTCCCTCGGTTCGATCCGCAGCGAAAGGGTCACTTGCTGCCGGAAGGCTTCCCGGGCCGTCTGCCGGTCGTAATGGCGGTGAAGGCCCTGCTGCCCGTCGCGGTCCTCGAAGCAGAGCGTGAAGCCCTCCTGCGCCGCATCGCCCGCGAAATGAAACGCCGCGAGGGGGTAGGCGCCGCCGGACGAAGGATATCCCCACCGCTCGCCCGCAGGCAGCGGGTGCATCCCGCAGTAGCGCACGATGCGGGGCGTAAACGCCTCCCCGTCGGCGGCCGGATCGTCGCGGTTGCCTACCTGGGGCAGCAGCGCCGAAGGGGCGTTGGCGTAGTGCCCTGCGGACGAGACCGTCGGTGCGAAAAGCGGGTTGACGATCCGCTGCTCCCCTTCCGGCGAGGCGTAGGAACCCGTTTCCACCGTCCACGCACCGAAAGGCGCGCCTCCCAGCGCATCGAGACGGGCCGCAGCGCCGTCGCCGTCGCGGTAGCACCACGTGCGGCGCTCGTGAACGCCGGCGGCCAGGTCGCGGAACTCGACCGGCTGCGTGAAGTCGGTCTTCGCACTCCAGTCCACGACGCGGCTGCGGTCGTAGAAGTCGTCGGCCGGTTCGATGTAAAGGCATTTTTCCGCCTCGTCGGTGTAAAACCGCAGGTTGAAGAGGTGCTGTACGGCGTCCCACAACACCGCCTGCCGCACGGGCAGCTGCGCGACGTCGGCGAAATCCACCACCGTGCCGTGCCCGGGCCGCGCCGAAAACGAAGGCCGCACGCGGCACTCCCGGTGGAGGGTGAACGCCATGCCCGGCTCGCCGCCGTGGAAATAGAAGGTGCCGAAGCGCTTGGGGGCGGTTGGCGAGAGCGCCTCGGGGGCCGTGCGCACGCGCAGTTCCACGGTCGTCTCGCCCGTCTCCTGCACATAGCCGTCGTAGAGCGCCCAGTCTCCCGTATAATCCACCCATTTGTCTCCGTTTTTGACCTGCAGCACGGGGTCGGTGCAGGTGCCGCCCGTGGGGGTCGTGACGGCTGCCGTGCGGGCCGAAAACTCCGCCCAGAGCATCCCCGGAATCAGGTTGCGCGTGCAGGTCAGGCGGTACTGCGCCCCTGCGGTATGGTCGAAAACGACCGCCCGGTAGGCATAGCCCGTCGTCAGCGCCTCCCGCCGGTCGGGGTAGCGGTTGGCCAGCGCGAACCGAAGGTCGTTTCCGGGGCCGAGATAGACGCTGTCGATGCCCCGCAGCCGCTCGCGCGTCAGGATGCGGTGCGCGGTGGTGTAGCGCAGGCAGTACTCGAATCCCGCGCTGACCGCCGTCGAAGGCCGGAAACGCACTTCCCCCGCTTCGGTGCCGAAACAGCCGTCGTTGTCGAAGAGGTCGGTCGGCACCCCGCCCGTGTCGTCGGCGAAAGCGGCGTTCGCCGTCTCGACCAGGTTGCCTACGGAACTCCCCGTGCGGAACGGATCGGCGTACACCCGCCCCAGGTTGTCCGCCGCAGCCGTGGCTTCGGTCAGTCGCCCGGCGCAGAAATCCATGCGGCGGCGCAGCATCTGCGTGTCGCGCGACGGATAGGCGCCGCTCAGGTAGAGCGAGCGGAAGAAGGGAGTTTCCAGAAAGCGGCTCTCGATGCGGCAGCCCGCGTCGGCGGCAATCGCTTCGAGCAGCGCGGCGACGTTCAGGAAGGGGTGATAGTCGTCCACGCAGAGCAGCCGCTCGGCGGGCAGCAGGTCTGATGAGCTGTTCGCCTGCGGGTATTCGTCGCGCTGCACGGGCAGAAACTTCACGGGCGCCGCGTCCGTCCAGCCGTCGCAGACGGCCGTGGGGGTAAGCCGCACGGAATACGCCACCGGAATGGCGTTGAACATCCTTTTCGCGGCGTTTTTCGCCCAGCGCGCCCCGCCCGTGCGGATCTCCACTTCGAAACCGTCGTCCGCCGCCGCCACGAGGCGCACCTTGCCCGCCAGCAGCACGGCTCCCTCGGCCGTGAGCGAGGCCGTGTGCAGCCCCATGTTGAAGCTCTCGGCCCCGTGCGGGTCGCGGGGGAACCCCAGCAGGCGGTCGTTGGCGGGCGTGACGGGCAGCGTCAGGCGGAGCGAACGCCCCTCGCGGCAGCGCTCCGCGTCGCACAGCGTGCGGGCGTCGAAGCCCGGCACGGCAACCGGCCCGCAGGCCAGGTCGCAGGTTTTTTCGTCGATCGTAAGTGTCATCTTTCAGAAAATTGAAAATCGAAAGTTGAAAGTGGAATGTGGAACGTTTTCGATAAGCGAGGGCAGAGCCGAACTTGTTCAGGCTCTGCCGAGCGCAGAAAACGAAAAGACGCCGAAGGCGGATTAAAATTGAACCGACGCAGCTGGCGAGGGCAGAGGGCGCACAGAGTGCGGACTCTGCCGAGCCGCAAGGAGGAAAAGACTGCGCAGGGGGGGTAAAGTTGGAAGTTGGAAGTTGAAAGTTGAAAAGTGAAAAGTGAAAAGTGAAAAGTGAAAAGTGAAAAGTGAAAAGTGAAAAGTGAAAAGTGAAAAGTTTTCGGTCTCCGAGTTTGCGGTCCCTGAGCCTGACGAAG
>DBFWKV010000029.1:0-75718 GCA_048465795.1 Alistipes sp. | reverse complement strand
TTTTGTGGATGTTTAAAGAGGAATAAGGTTGTAAATATTTGTCTATCAGTATATTATTTCTGTGTGTCCGTGTGTTGTTTTTAAATTGTTTTCTAATTTCGGGAATGTGGCGAATATTCGACTGTTGACAAAACCGGAAAAGAGGTTGCAAAATTATTTGCAACCTCTTGATTTTTAAAATGTTAATTGGCGGAGAGGACGAGATTCGAACTCGTGGTGCAGGTTGCCCCGCACGTCGGTTTAGCAAACCGGTGGTTTCAGCCACTCACCCACCTCTCCGGGCAGCTATAACTGAATATTGCTTTTGTTAAGCGGGACAAAAGTAAATCAAAAAACGGGAAATACCAAATAAAATGCAAGAATATTGAAATTTCCACGGGCGGACTCCTTGCAGCGCTTCGTTCGATGAGCGCCGAGCACTCAAAGTTGCAGCGAATCGGGTATCCCCGTAAGTTTTCCTTGTGTCAGATCGCGGTACTGGTTGGGAGTGATCCCCGTTTTCTTTTTGAACGCGATGTTGAAGTGGGACGGGTACTCGAAGCCGCTTTCGAACGCGATTTCCTGGCTGGTGAGCGCGGTGTTGGTCAACAGTTCCTTGCTTTTATTGATCTTCAGTTCGAGCAGATACTGGGCCGGAGCGAATCCCACATATTGCCGGAAAAGCCTCCTGAAACGCGAGTAGCTCATGCCGATGCGGGCCGCTACGTCCTGACAGGAGAGAGGATGGTTGAAGTTGTCCTGCATGATGATTTTCGCCTCGTTGAGTTGGGCGGAGGCCTGCATGTCCTCGAGTGCGGTCTGCATATGTTCGGCGTAGGCAAATCCCAGCAGCAGGTTGACGATGCCCGCCAGGATTTGTTGAAAGCCGCTCTCCTGGCCGTAAGCGGTTTTCAGCGCCAGTTTGTACAGGTTGATAATTTCCTCGTGATACCCGACGTTGAACAGCGGACGCTGCGGATCGAGAAATCCTGCGTTTACTTTGCGATCGATGTCGGGACCCGTGAATCCGATCCAGTATTCGTTCCAACCCGTTTGCGGCGAGGGGCGGTAGCTGTGCCACTCGCCCGGAAAGAGCAGGATGAATTTGCCGCCGCCTTCGAACGAGGTCTCTTTTTTCGAGGCGGAAACGAACGAACCTCCTCCGCGTGAGATGTAAATCAATTGGTACTCGTTGAGTCTGCGGCCTTTTTCCACGGAGAAAAGATAACGTACCGGATGGTTCGACGGCGGATAAGAGGTGTGAGGGGCGATGATCTGGTAACCGGTTGTGGTGACGATCATTCCCCAGCGGTTGTCCTGTTCGTTGGCAAACAGGTACTTGATGTGTTGAGCGGAAGTGTCCATCGGTCATGTAGTTTTGGGAAGCGTATCTCGCGGTTTTCTTCCGTCTTACCTGCACTTGTCGTATGCGTATGGTAAGGACACAGGTAAAGATAGTATAATTTTCTTTTATTTGTTTCTCCCGGAATCGGATTGTATAATATTTAAATCAAAATAAGAAATTCCGGAGTTTGTTTTCGGATTAGTTTTGTGTATAAACTTGAATGATATTATGTCACGACCTGTAAATAACGACGTGAAAATAGGGCTTTTCGCAACCGGACTCGATACGTATTGGGGACAATTCGAAGGACTGCCCGACGAGTTGGAAAGCTACCGGATGCGGATCCGCCAAAATATGGAACGCATGGAAGGCATCCGCATCGTGGATGCCGGCATGGTCGATACTCCTGCCCGTGCTGTGGAAGCCGCTTCGCTGTTTGCTGCGGAGCAAGTCGGACTGGTGTTCCTTTACATGGCGACATACTGCCTGTCGTCGACCGTGCTGCCCATCGTGCAGCGGCTCAACTGTCCGGTCGTCGTGCTGAATCTCCAGCCGTCAGCGGCTATCGATTACGACCGGCTCAACGCACTGGGCGACCGGGGCCGGATGACGGGCATGTGGCTGGCCAACTGCCAGGCCTGCTCGCTGCCCGAGATTTCGAGCGTGCTTTCGCGCAGCGGCCGACGGTGCGCTTTCGTCACGGGCTACCTCGATGATCCGGAAGCCTTGCGGCAGATCGGGGCATGGATCGATGCGGTGCGCGTGTACGAAGGCATGCGCAACAACCGGCTCGGCATCCTGGGCCATTATTACTGCGGAATGCTCGATGTTTACACCGACCTGACGCGCCAGTCGGCCGTGTTCGGTACCCATATGGAATTGCTTGAGATGTGTGAGTTGTACGCTTTGCGCTGTGAAGTGACGGCTGCGGAGACCGAAGCGAAAATCGCCGAATTCCGTTCGGTGTTCGAGGTCTCGTCCGAATGCGAGCCGTCGGAACTGGAGCGGGCGGCCCGGACTTCGGTGGCGCTCGACCGGCTCGTTGCCGCACACGATCTGGGGGCGATGGCCTATTATTACGAAGGGGCGCCCGGAAACGAGTACGAGCGGATCGTAACCTCCCTGATTGCGGGCAATACGCTGCTTACCGCACGGGGAATACCCGTCGCGGGCGAGTGCGAGGTGAAAAATGCACAGGCGATGAAGATGCTCTCGCTGTTGGGAGCAGGCGGTTCCTTTTCGGAATTCTATGCGTTGGATTTCAACGACGACATCGTGATGCTGGGCCACGACGGGCCTGCTCATTCCGCGATTGCCGAAGGGGCTGTCGGCCTGGTGCCTCTGCCGCTCTATCACGGGAAACCCGGACGGGGACTTTCCATCCAGATGAGTGTCAAACATGGCCCTGTCACGTTGCTTGCCGTCTGCGAAGGGCCTGACGGCGTGTTTCTGCTGATGGCCGAAGGCGAGTCGGTCGCGGGGCCGACGCTGAAGATCGGAAATACGAACAGCCGCTACCGTTTCGCCTGCGGTGCCCGCCGGTTTATCGAGGCGTGGAGCACCGCCGGCCCCTCGCACCATTGTGCCGTCGGAACAGGGCATTGGGGCGACACGCTGCGCAAGGCGGCTTTCCTGTTCGATATTCCATTGGTCGAAGTGAAATAGAAATTGAAGGATGAAACGATTTTCGAATATCTTGCTGCGAATCGCGCTCGCATTTGCACTGTTTGCCGCCGCCGCATGCGGGGATGAAGACGGGGGTGCGGCCCCGGGACCGGAGCCGCCGAAGGAGATCGAGTTGGATGCCGCGAGCGATCTTTACGGTTTTATCGGTGACAAGGCCGGAAATCCCGTGGAGGGTGTCGTCGTGAGCGACGGCTATCGGTGTGTCTCCACCGATTCCCGCGGAGTCTATCAGATGCGGCGTCATCCGCAGGCCGTGCATGTGTTTTACGCGACGCCTGCGAACTGCAAAATCCGTACGGGCGGCGACGCCTATCCCGACTTTTTTGTCCGTCTGGCCGCCGGATCGCAGAAAATCCGTCAGGATTTTACGCTCGAAAAACTCTCTTCACCGGAAAAAGAATTCCGGCTGATCTGCATCGGCGATCCTCAGCCGGCCAAAAGCGGGGAGGTGACGCGTTTTTCACAGGAGACGATGACCGACGTGCGGCGTACGGCGGACGGTTCTTCCGCGCCGTGCTACGGGGTGGCACTGGGCGACATCACGGGCGAGAAACCCGACCTGCTCGCACCGATGCGCAAAGCATTGGGCGAAGCGGGGATTCCGGTCTTTGCCCTGCCCGGCAACCACGACAAATACCGTGTGGATGACGTTACGCCCCGCGATGTCTCCTATTTCAGTCAGACGATGGGTCCGGTCGATTACTCCTTCAACCGGGGCGACGTGCATGTCGTCTGTATGGATGATGTGATTTACACTTCCGGTACGGCTTACACCAACGGGTTTACGGATGCGCAGCTCACGTGGCTGCGCGAAGACCTGAGCTACGTGCCCCGGGAGCGGATGGTCATTCTCTGTTATCACATCCCGCTGCGCGGGGGTACGGTGCGCAACATGGCACAGGTCAAGGCATTGCTCTGCGAATTCGCCGAAGCGCATCTGATGTGCGGACATACCCACTACAATGAGAATTATGTCGATGGCGTTGCCGGCGGAGGACTCTACGAACACATTCACGGAGCCGCCTGCGGGGTTTTCTGGTTTTCCGCGCTCAACGGAGACGGAACGCCCAACGGCTATGCCGTTTACGATGTGGCAGGTCCGCAGATCGTCCGATGGTACTACAAACCGAGCCTGCACGACGCAGCGTTTCAAATCCGGCTTCATCGCGGCGGGGACGTTTGCAGCGGGTTCGCCTATCCCTATACGCCTGATGCGGTGATCGCCAATGTCTGGAATGCCGATCCTTCCTGGAAGGTGTCGCTCCATGAAAACGGCGTGAAAACCAAAACGATGACCCTTGTGACGCAGTACACCGACGCCTGGTCGGTCGGCTACCATGTCGGCGTGCTCGGCCGTGGGGACAATTACAAATCGCCCTGCAAACATATGTATGTGGCTTATCCCGACAATCCGAAGGCCGTGCTGAAAGTCGTGGCGGAGGATCGCTGGGGCAATTGCTTCGAACAGACGGATTTTACGGCACCCGATGATTTTTCTGCGGCCCGGGCGCCGGAGTATATTTGACTGATACGAAATCAGGAAGGCGGGATCGGAAAACAGCTTTTCTTTTTACTAACGTCAAAAACTACGAAAATGTCAATCAAATTTAAATGGAGGAGCGTCGTGCTTCTGGCGGCTCTGTCGCTGCTGGGCTGCAAGGACGACGAAACCGAAAAACGGCTGGCGACGAATTTTCAGCAATTGGATTTTCCCTATACCGGACTTTCGCAACAGCTGCTGATCCGCTCCACGGTACCCTGGACACTGGAATGCCGGTACGAGTCGGGCGGAGAGGGGTGGCTCTCGTTCGACAAGCAGGCGGGTCCCGGCGATGCGGGAGTCGTCTCGCAGCGCGTAGAGATTACGGCTCCCTACAACGGGAATCCCGAACGCCGGGCTGTGGTACATATTCTGGGCGCCGGATTCGATCGGAAGGTCGAGATCGTGCAGGAGGAGGGGCTGGTGAAGATCGGCGAGGTCACGGTCTGCGGGGATCGTCTGGTGAAGGGCGAACCGGTCACCGGAACCTATCTTGCGGTACCCTATTCGCGTACGCACGGCGATGAGAAAATGGACGTCGAATGTACCGTTACAGGGATGGGAGCCGAAGGAATTTCACTGAAAAAACTTGCGGACATGACGCTGAAACCGGACGCCGGTGCGGTTTACGTGCCGGTCGAAGGAACGCCGGCCGATGCCGGAGAAGCGGTTTTCTCGGTCCGGGTTCGGATCGGGGAGAACGACTATGGACCGTTCGAGGTGAAGAACGAGGTGTCGGGGATGAGCCGGATGGCGGTTCCTGCCGACCTGAGTGTTTACAAGTCCAATTCGCATGAACTCGTTCTGGAGTGGTACAACGACCGCAGCGTAGTGCGGGCGAAGAAATGGATGTGGCAGTTGCTTGCCGCCGACAGTCCGACGGCAGAAGTCGTGCGGGAGTTCGAATACGAAGTCAGCAAGGGCGAGGACGGAAATAAAAAGTACCCGTACAACCGGTTTGTGATCGGCGGCCTGAAACCTGCGACGACCTATTATTTCCGCGTGAAGCGGGGCGTTTCCGTCAGCGAGGCGGACGATGAGGGGAAAATCGAATCGAAGTGGTCTGCGCTTTGTGCGGCGACGACGCTTTCCGAGCCGGAGGTGCCTGCCGATGCCGTCTTGTTCCAGGATTTCAGGGGGCTGACTTATGGCGGCAACAATGTGTATACGGCCTGGGGTGCCGTTCCGCAGCCGGAGAACGGTACGACATTGCCCGGAGCTTCCTATGCCGCTCATAAAACCGCCAACAGCCCCGCCGGAAATCTCTTTACCACTTACAGCGAGGCGTACCGCGCTGCGGTCGGACTCGAAGGCTGGGTCGGCGGCAACAACGCTGCCGGACACACGGGCAACAATTCGGTCTACGGAGCTACGGGAATGCTCAAAATGGGAACCGGATCGATCGCCGGGTGGATTCAGACACCGAAACTCGCGGCGCTTACCGAGGCTACGGATGTCGTTGTGAAATTCGAAGCGTGCTGCTGGTGGGAGGACATCTCTTCGTCCGCTCCCAGCGACAATCCGCAGATGACGCTCAAGGTGATAGGCCCGGGTACGGTAGCGGACGGGACGCGGGAGCAGACCCTCTCCATCAATCCCAAATCGGAGATGGGCAGTTACGAAATCCGTGTAGACGGGGCTACGTCCGAAACGCAGATCGAATTCATAGCGGCGCGTGCGGCGACCAACCGTTGGTTTCTCGACAACATTGTGATCGTTCCTGTAAAATAAGACGGAATAATTCAAAAACGGGCGCGGCTTTTCAAAGCCGTAGCCCGTTTTTTTACGGCGTATGTTCGGTGTGGGTCA
Source organism: Alistipes sp. (assembly GCA_048465795.1). GTDB lineage: Bacteria > Bacteroidota > Bacteroidia > Bacteroidales > Rikenellaceae > Alistipes. The sequence goes on along the minus strand of DBFWKV010000029.1, from coordinate 69,359 downwards.
TTTTGTAAAATCTTAAAATCAAATAAAAAAATAACGTCGCCGCGAAATGCGCTACATTTATATATCGATACAATAAACAGACCTGTTTGTGCTTGAATCGGGTATTTGACCCGTATTCAAAAGACCCGACGATAAACTGAAACCGCCGCTTGCCGATCCCTGTTTCCGATATATTACAACCAAACTTAAAAACTACGAATTATGGATGAATTTAGACCAGAATCAGTCCGGTCGCTTCTTTCCCGGCGCGGCGATGCCTGCGCTCCGGGGATGTCGCCCGGTGCCGGACGCGACTGCTGCAAACGGATGTGTCGTTGCCGGGTCGCCGCATTTTTGTGGCTTGTTTGCCTGCTTGCGGGCGTGATTCCGCCGGCGTCGGTTCGGGCGGCAGAACCCGAGGGGGAACTTCTCGACATCCGTGGCGTTGTCGTCGACACCAAAGACCCTCCCGTGGCATTGGCCGGCGTGACGGTCGTCGTGCAGGGTACCGTGCGCGGAACGACGACCGATGCGCAGGGTTTCTTTTCGATCAAGGCCCGTCACGGGGAAATACTCACCTTCACCTTCATCGGATATAAGGGAAAGGAGTACCGGGTAACCAAAAGCGTCGCCAACCTTTCGATCGCCATGGAGGAGGAACTGACCGCGATCGATCAGGTCGTGGTGACGGGTATGACCTCCCAGCAGCGCAAGCACATCGCCGCATCGGTCGGATCCGTCGCGTCGACCAATTTCGAAAGCAAGCCGATCACCCGGCTCTCGCAGGCGCTGCAGGGCGGCACGACAGGTATCCTGGTGACTCAGAACTCGGGCCTTCCGGGCGGAGACGGAGCGACGATTAAAATCCGCGGCGTCGCGTCGCTGCTGGGTTCCGATCCGTTGGTACTCGTCGACGGTTTCGAATTCGACATGGACAAACTCGATCCTTCCACCGTCGAATCGGTGTCGATCCTCAAGGATGCCGCCGCCGCTTCGATCTACGGTGCGAAGGCCGGTAACGGCGTGATCCTCATCACCACCAAACGCGGTTCCGCAGGCAAGGTATCGGTGACATACAACGGCTACTTCGGTATCCAGCAGCCGATCTACCTGCCCGATTTCGTCGATGCTCCCACCTATATGGAGTATCTGAACGAAGCCAACAAAAACAGTACGGGGACGACCAAATACACGCAGGAGCAGATCGACATCACGCGCGAGGGCAGCGATCCGATCCATTATCCCAATACCAACTGGATGGAGCAGACCATGCGCAAGAACTCCCCGATCCACGAACACAATTTCACCGTTTCGGGCGGCAACACCACCGCACGTTTCGCCCTGTCGGCCCAGTATCTCAATCAGGAGGGTATGTACAAATGTCAGGAAAACGGTTTCGAACGCTTCACCGTGCGTGCCAATACGACGGTGAACCTGAACAAGAACCTGCTGATGTACGTCGATATGTTCGTGGGCCGCGACACGCAGAAGCAGCCTATTTCGGTCAACAAATCCATCCTGGATTACATCTATCTGGCACCGCCCACGCTCGTTTCGAAATATCCCGCTCAGGAGGGCCAGAAACCCGGTTACGACTATTACGGCATCTATTTCGAGTGGATGAACCCGCTGGCCAACCTCGAACGGGGTACGATGCGTGCGAGCGTGCGCGACTACGTCACCATCAACGCCCGTCCCACCTGGCACATCCTGCCCGGACTGACGCTCAAGGGGCAGGTCGGTTATCGCATCTCGACGGGTATGGACAAGGAAGACCGCAACGCCTATGTTTTCCTCGATTACTTCTCGGGCGAGGAGGTCGCTTCGTTCGGCGCCATCAAGACGGCTACCTACACCACGCGCCAGAGCTACTGGATGGTGGGCGCCACGCTCGACTGGACGAAGGAGTTCGGCGACCACCGCCTCAATCTGCTGGGCGGCTGGAACGAAGAGGTCGACCGCCGCAACGGCTGGGACGACGTGGCGCTGCTTTCGTTCTTCGCCAAAGCCTATTACAGTTACAAGGACAAATACCTGGCCGAGGTCGGCATGCGCCGCGACGGTTCTTCGCTCTTCGGCGAGGGGCACAAGTGGGGCAACTTTCCTTCGGTTGCCGTCGGCTGGAACGTCAACCGCGAACCCTGGATGCAGGGCGCGCGCTTTATCGACAATTTCAAAATCCGCGCTTCGTACGGTATGCTGGGTAACAACAACGTTGCGCTTTACCGCTATCAGACCATCATCGACAATTCCGGAAACGAGCTGGTGAACGGCAACCCCGACCTGACGTGGGAGAAGGTGAAGATTCTCGATGCGGGTTTCGACCTGAGCCTTTTCGGTCAGAAGGTGGAGCTGACGTTCGACTGGTTCCGCAAGGTGACCGACGATATGATCGTCAACGTGCCTTCGACGCCCAGCTCCGGCCTGCTCGCTTCGCCGATGAATGTCGGCAAGGCCGAGGTGAAGGGCTTCGAGGTCGGACTGGGCTTCAATCACTCCTTCAACAAGAATCTCGATCTGAGCGTCAACCTGGGCTACTCCTACAACAAATCCAAGTGGCTGGAGATCACGAACGATGAACTGATCGATTCCGATAAGAACACCATCTACCGAAAAGGGCATGCGATCCGGGAATATTATGGGTATAAAGCCGACCATCTGCTGACGCAGGACGACCTCGATTTCCGGGTTCCGATCATCGGCGGTTACGGCGGTACTTCGACCGCACAGTTGCCAGGCGACATTCGCTACGTAGATCAGGACGGCAGCAGGGACATCACCGACGACGACCGTACGGCTCTGGGCGACCAGGATCCGCACAGCGTCTATTACGGCAACCTGTCGGTGCGTTACAAAAACCTCGATTTCGACATGCAGGTCAACGGCGTGGGCTACGTCCCCGTCTTCTATCAGGGATTGATCGCCAACCCGCTCGATCCGCAGTACGGCGGTACGCCCCAGCGCTGGCACCTCGACCACTGGACGGAGCAGAATCCGAGCCGCAACGCCAAACTGCCGCGCGTGACGACCAATCCGGGTAACAACGCCCTTTTCTCGACCTTCTGGAAGCACAACGGAGCTTTCGTGCGCATCAAGTACATGCAGTTGGGCTACAATATCAAGGCGTTGGCGAAGAAAATCCATGCGGGCAATTTCCGGGTTTATGTCAATGTCCAGAACCCCTTTACGTTCACCGGCCTCGATCTGATCGACCCCGAGACCAAAGGCGGCCATACGACCTACCCGATGTTCAAAACCTATTCGGTCGGTCTCAATGTTCGTTTCTGAGTCCTTGCTTACTATTAAAACGGAAAAATGATGAAACTTGTAAAGCATATCGAAACACGACTCCGCCGGGGACTGTTCCTGCTTTTGGCCGCCGGATGCGGAGTGACGGCGGGTTGCAGCGACTTTCTGGTGCGCGACGTCCCCAACCAGACCACCGACCAGGAGTGGTGGCAGAATAAGAGCCAGTTGAACAATGCGCTGAAAAAACTCTATCAGCCGATGCCTTCGGGCTGCATGACCTACGTCAACCGCGACAACAAGGCCACGCAGCGAACCGCCTACTGCAACCAGCGCGTCGAGATGGAGGCCCTGACCGACAACGGCGTCGCTTCGGCCAATTACGTTTCCTACGACAACTTCACGGCCGGCATCACCCCCACCAACGAGGAGGTCTGCGTGAATATCTGGGAGATGAAGTGGACGATCATCCGCCGCTGCTGCCGTTTCCTGGAGCATTACCGGCAGGCGACCATCGCGCCCGATCCCGTGCCGCACGAAGGCATTCAGACCGTCGACCGCATGGCAGCCGAAGCTACGGCGCTGCGCGCGTTCTATCACATGGAGCTGTTCTTCTTCTACGGCCGCATTCCCATCGTCGACCATTCGGTCACGCCCGAGGAGCAATTCCTCGTCCGCCAGCCGGAAGAGCGGATCGTGGAGTGGATCGCCGGGGAGTTCGAGCGGGCGTCGCACAACCTGCCGACCGTGCCGCAGACCAAATCCGAGCGCTGGCGCTGGACGAAAGGCGCCTGCTACGCCTGGATGTCCTATCTTTACCTCTATGCCGGAGACTGGGCCAATGCGAAAAAATGGGCGCAGGAGGTCATCGACCTGCACATCTACGAACTCTACCGCAGTCAGTCCGATCCCGCCGACAGCTACCGGCTTCAGTTCATCCACGAAGCCTTTAACAACGACACCAAAGAATCGATCCTGACCACCGAACTGGGGTTCCGCCAGGTGCAGCGCCGTCTGGCGCAGCCGGGAGGCGGCAACGGACAGACGGGGCTTTCGCCGACCGCCTCGCTGGTCGATGCTTTCGAACTGCTCGACGGCCGCACGCTCGACGAGCTGCCCGCCGCCGAAAAACGGGCCTACGAGCTTGACCCGCAGCCCGAAAAACGCGACCCGCGCCTGGGTATGTCGATCATCTTCCCGACGGAGACGTTCCTGGGCTACCAGGCTCACCCGTGGGAGGCGTCGCACAAGGATGCCATCGGCAAGGAAGGCTCGACGCAGACGGGCTACTGGATCAAGAAATGGCAGAACGAAACCGACCGCCAGAACTATACGGCCACCGACGGCGGCAAGCTCGACTTCCAGATCATGCGCTATGCGGTGGTGCTGCTCAACTATGTGGAGGCGGCCGTCGAGTTGAACGAACTGACCGATCCCAATATCTACGATTTTCTCGACGACATCCGCGACCGCGCGGGCATGCCGCCTGTGGATCGTGCGAAGTACGCTTCGCAATCCAGACTGCGCGAACTGGTTCGGCGCGAGCGCCGTGTCGAACTGGCCTTCGAAGGCCACCGCTTCTTCGACATCCGACGCTGGCGAATCGCCGAGCAGGTGATGCAGGGCACGGTTTACGGCGCCAAACCGCCGCAGTCCGACGACCGGTATGTCGCCCAGACGCGGGTGTTCAACCCCTCGCGCGATTACCTGTGGCCCATTCCGGCCGGAGAGATGAGTACCAACACGGGTATGGAGCAGAACCCCGGCTATTAGCCGTATGAATGAATCCGATAACGAACGGGCAGCCCCGCATCGATTGCCGAATGGTTTTTGGTGCGGGGAACCCGAAAATAAAAATCGATATGAAAAAAACTATCAAGCAATTCGTCCGGCGAACGGCGCTGCCGCTGCTGCTGCTTTCGGTCGCGGCGTGTAATGTGCCGGACAACCGGAACCGCCCGGCGGCCGAAGACTTCGGGAGCCTGAGCGCGCAGTTCGCCGCTCCGGGCAAAGAGTACGGCACGGTGCCGTTTTTCGTCTGGAACAAGGAGGTGACGCCCGACGCGATCGACCGTGCGATGGCCGACTTCAAAGAGAAGGGCTTCGGCGGCGTTTTCGTCCATCCCCGTCCCGGCATGGTGACGCAGTACCTCGACGACAACTGGTTCGCGCTGTTCCGTCATACGATGGAAAAGGGGCGCGAACTGGATATGAACGTCTGGATTTACGACGAGAATTCCTATCCGAGCGGCTTCGGCGGGGGTCATGTCAACGAGGCAATGCCCGAAAGCTACAACGAGGGAGTAGCCCTGAAGTACCTCCGCGCAGAGACGCTTCCCGATACGGTCGACCGTTTTTACTGCTGCCTGCAGCGTGAAGGCGATACGTTTTCGGATATTACGGCCGATGCGGAATCCAGACGGGACGAAAAGGGCGACTATTACCTCTTTTATAAGGCATATAATCCCACGTCGCCCTGGTACGGCGGTTTTTCCTACGTGGACCTGCTGCACAAGGGCGTGACCGATAAATTCATCTCGCTGACGCTTGACGGTTATAAGAAGACTGTGGGCGAGGAGTTCGGCGGCGTGGTTCCGGGGTGGTTTACCGACGAGCCGCAGATTGTCGTGACCGACAAGCAGTCGATCCGCTGGACGCCCGATCTTTTCGACGCTTTCCGCACGCAGTGGGGCTATGATCTCAAACCGAATCTGATATCCTTGTGGGAGGAGGTCGGCGATTGGCGGCGCGTTCGTCACAACTACCGTCAGGTGCTGATGAACCTCTTCCTCGACCGCTACGTGAAGGTCTGTTACGACTATTGCGAACGCAACAACCTGGCTTTTACGGGTCATTTCTGGGAGCACGGATGGCCCGACATGGGACACAATTCCGACAACATGGCCATGTACGCCTGGCAGCAGCAACCCGGTATCGACCTGCTTTACAACACCTACAACAACGTGTCGCCCAATGCCCATTTCGGCAACGTGCGATCGGTGAAGGAGGTCAACAGCGCCGCCAATCAGACGGGCCGTGTGCGCAAATTGTCCGAATCCTACGGCGGAGCGGGGTGGGATGTGACCTTCCGCGACCTCAAGCGGCTGGGCGACTGGGAATATGCGCTGGGAATCAATTTTATGAACCAGCATATCGCACCTCTGAGCATTGCAGGAGCGCGGAAATACGACTATCCGCCCACCTTCACACCGCATTCGCCCTGGTGGGACTATTACCGTGAACTGAATCTCCATTATGCACGGCTTTCGCTGGCGATGTCTTCCGGCGCGCAGTACAACGACGTTTTGGTGCTCGAACCGACCACTTCGATCTGGATGTATTATACCTACAACGCTCCGCGTCGGAACCGTTGGCGCACGATGGGCGAAGAATTCCAGGCGTTCATCACGGGGCTGGAGAAGAATCAGGTGGAGTTCGATCTGGGATCGGAGAACATCATTCTCGATCGCGGCCGGGTGAAGGGCGACCGCTTCGTGGTCGGCGAACGCGCCTACAAAACGGTGGTGCTGCCCGCACAGATGGAGAACCTCGATGCGGCGACGTTCGATCTGCTCCGGCGTTTTGCCGACAAGGGCGGGCGGATCGTCGCTTACGCCGCTCCGGAATATGTGGACGGCGCGCCGAGCGCCGAGGCGAAGGCTTTCTTCGCCGATCCGGCGAAGGTGATTCGCGCCGATGCTTCGCAACCGGTCGATTACACCCTTTTCGCTACGCCGGAGGTGCGCTTCGACGTCACGGCGGGCAGCGATCTCTTCCACCACCGCCGCCGAATGGACGACGGGCAACTGCTCTTCCTGGTCAATTCGAGTCTAACGGAGCACCAGCAGGGTATGGTAAAGGTGAAGGGCCGCGAGGCCGCGCTGCTCGATACCCGCACGGGATCGATAACCCGCTATGCCGCAGCACGGAGCGGTGACGGCGAGTTGCGGATCGGTTACGACCTCTATCCCGCCGGAAGCCTGCTGCTTTATATTTTCGACGAAGAACACGGCGGATTGGCGGAACCGGCTGCACACCCCGAACTGCGTCCCGTGCCGGCTGCGGGTCCTATCGCGGTGACGCCCGATGCACCCAACGTAATGACCATCGACTTCTGCGATTTGGAACTGGGCGGCGAACTCTATGCCGATCAACATACCTATGACGCAGCCAGACGGGCTTTCCGTCATCATGGTTTCGAGCGGGGCAATCCGTGGAGTACGTCGGTGCAGTTCCGCGATCATACCGTGCGCCGCGATACCTTCTCGATGGGCGGCTTCAAGGCCATGTACCGTTTCCGCGTGGAACCGGGTGTCGATCTGCGGAAGTTGCAGGCCGTCATCGAGCAGCCCGAACTCTACCGCGTGACGCTCAACGGGGTTGAGTTGAAAGCGTTGCCCGATGCCCATTGGCTCGATCCGGAAATGCGGCTGTTGCCTCTGGGCGATGCGGCGCGCACGGGCGAGAACGTGCTGACGCTCGACTGCTCGCCCATGCGCGTGCTGGCCGAGATCGAACCGGTCTATATTCGGGGCGATTTCCGGCTCGAACCGGCGGCGAAAGGCTGGACGATCACAGCTCCCGGAGATTTTACTACCGGAAGCTGGAAGGCCCAGGGCTGGCCCTGCTATCCGGGCAAGGTGACGTACGCTCGGGAATTCGACATCGAACAGACGGCACCGTTCTATCAGGTCGTGTTGGGCGCCTGGAGCGGCACGGTCTGCGAGGTGCTCGTCAACGGTGCGTCGGCGGGAATCGTCTATGCCGAACCTTATGCGGTCGATGTTTCCTCGCAGATCAAACCCGGCCGCAACCGCGTCGAAGTGAAGGTCGTGGGCAGCAATTACAACCTGATGGGACCGTTGCATACGGCGCACTTCGGGCGCGTGACCCCTGCTTTCTGGCGCAATATCGAGTCCTATCCCTCCGGCAGCGACTACGTGCAGCAGGACTACGGACTTATGGATGATTTCATGCTTCTGGCCGGAAAATAACGAATGCGGTACGGGAAGGCGGCAGCCTTCCCGTATTTTTTTGTGTCGAACGCTTGGCAGAGAAGAATTTTACAGAAATCAGGCAGGATCGGGATAAAATTTGTATCTTTGGCTGTATCCTAATCTCTGAGTCTATGGATCGATACACTCCTTCCGACAACCGCTACGAGCGGATGCAGTACCGCCGTTCGGGCAACAGCGGGATTTTTCTGCCGAAAGTTTCGCTGGGCCTGTGGCACAATTTCGGCGATGCGGACGATTACCGCGTCTACTCGAAGACGGCTTTTACCGCTTTCGACAACGGAATCACCCATTTCGACCTTGCGAACAATTACGGACCTCCGGAGGGCGCTGCGGAGCGGAATTTCGGTCGTATCCTGAAGGATGGACTTGGGGCTTACCGCGACGAATTGCTGATCTCGACCAAAGCGGGCTACTACATGTGGGACGGCCCTTACGGCGATTTCGGCAGCCGCAAATACCTGATCGCAAGCATCGACCAGAGCCTGCGGCGCATCGGAACCGACTATGTCGACATCTTTTATTCGCACCGTTACGATCCCGATACGCCGCTCGAAGAGACGATGGGGGCGCTGTCCGATATCGTTCGGCAGGGCAAAGCGCTCTACGCGGGGCTTTCCAACTATCGCGGCGAGGCGCTGGAAAGCGCTCTGTCGATCCTGCGGGAAAACGGAACGCCCTGCCTGGTCGAACAATCGAAGTATTCGATGTTCGTGCGGGGCATCGAGCAGGACACGATGCCGGTTCTCGACCGGGAGATGGTGGGACTGATCACGTTTTCTCCGCTCGCGCAGGGCCTGCTGACCGACCGCTACCTGCGGGGAATTCCGGCCGACTCGCGGATTGCCAAAGGGGTGGGTTTTCTGCGGCCGGAGCATCTGACGGACGCTGTGCTCGAAAAAATACACCTGCTGAACGAGATCGCCGTGCGTCGGGGACAGACTTTGGCGGAAATGGCGCTGGGTTGGATTTTGCGCGACGAACGGGTGACCAGCGTGCTGGTGGGCGCCAGCTCCCCGGAACAGCTGCTCGACAGCATGCAGGCCATTCATACGCCGCCGTTCGATGAGGAGGAACTGGCTCAGATCGAACAGGTGCTGGCACTCTGAACCGCAATTTCAACAGGAAGCTCCCTATACGACGGAGTCTGCTCAAAAGCGGACTCCGTGGTTGTTTCACAGGCAGACATCCCCGACTGCGGACATTCCCGGGTCGATTCGGACGGTTGTGGAATCAAAATTGTGAAGAGCGAATTGTAAAATGTCGATGGATTTTGTACCTTTGTACGATTATTCGCTTAAAATGGCTGACAACGAGAAAGACATACTGGAAGGCATCGGGAAGCAGGAATACAAATACGGCTTCACGACCGATATCGAGACCGAAACCATCGGGAAAGGTCTCAGCGAAGAGGTCGTGCGTGTGATCTCCTCCAAAAAGGGCGAACCCGCATGGATGACCGAGCGGCGTCTTCAGGCTTATCGCTACTGGCTGACGCTCGAACCGCCGACATGGGCGCATCTCACGATCCCCGAGATCGATTTTCAGGATATTATTTATTACGCGGCGCCGAAGCCGCAGAAAAAACTGGGTTCGATGGACGAAGTCGATCCCGAGTTGAAGCGCACGTTCGAAAAACTGGGTATTCCGCTCGAAGAGCAGATGGTGCTGGCGGGCGTGGCTGTCGACGCCGTGATGGATTCCGTGTCGGTGAAAACCACCTTCAAGGAGACGCTGGCCGAGATGGGGATCATCTTCTGCTCGATGGCCGAGGCGATCCGCGACTATCCCGAACTGGTACGGAAATATCTGGGGAGCGTCGTGCCCTACAAGGACAATTTCTATGCGGCGCTCAACGCGGCGGTTTTCTCCGACGGATCGTTCTGCTATATTCCCAAAGGGGTACGCTGTCCGATGGAACTCTCGACCTATTTCCGCATCAATGCGGCGGGCACGGGCCAGTTCGAGCGCACGCTGATCGTGGCGGACGAAGGCGCTTACGTGAGTTACCTGGAGGGTTGCACCGCTCCGCAGCGCGATGAAAACCAGTTGCACGCCGCCGTGGTGGAGATCGTCGTGGAGCACGACGCGGAAGTGAAATACTCCACGGTGCAGAACTGGTACCCCGGCGACAGGGAGGGGCGCGGCGGCATCTATAATTTCGTGACCAAACGCGGTATCTGCCGGGAAAACGCACACCTTTCGTGGACGCAGGTCGAAACCGGATCGGCGATCACGTGGAAATATCCGAGTTGCATTTTGGCGGGGGATAACTCCGTGGGCGAGTTCTACTCGGTGGCGATGACCAACAATTTCCAGCAGGCCGACACCGGCACGAAGATGATCCACGTGGGGCGCAATACCCGCAGCCGCATCGTGTCGAAAGGTATCTCCGCAGGCCGCAGCCAGAATTCGTACCGGGGATTGGTGCGCATGGCCAAAGGGGCGCAGAACGCCCGCAACTATTCGCAGTGCGATTCGCTGCTGATCGGCGACAAGTGCGGGGCGCATACGTTCCCCGTGATCGACTGCTGCAACCGCACGGCTGTGGTGGAGCACGAAGCGACGACGTCGAAGATTTCCGAGGAACAGCTTTTTTACTGCAACCAGCGCGGTCTTTCGACCGAGGATGCGGTCGGCCTGATCGTGAACGGTTACGCGAAGGAAGTGCTTGCGAAACTGCCGATGGAGTTTGCGGTCGAGGCGCAGAAGCTGCTGGCGCTGCAGTTGGAGGGATCGGTCGGATAATGGGCGGCGGAAGATGAATGTCCTGATTCTCGACGGCAGTCCCCGCAGGAACGGTCTGGTTGCGCAAATGCTGCGGCACGTCGCCGAAGGGTTGCCGGCAACATGCGTCGCGGAGTATGTTCGTGTGTGCGAGCTGAACGTGAAACCCTGCACGGGCTGTATGAAATGCCGTTCGCTCGGACGGTGCGTTCTTCCGGAAGACGACGCGCACCGGGTTGCCGAAGCGGTACGAGGGGCCGACGCGCTGGTAATCGGATCGCCCTGTTACTGGGGGAATATGAGCGGAACGCTGAAGGTGCTTTTCGACCGCATGGTGTATGTGATGATGGGCGAACGGGAAAACGGGATGCCGGTGCCGTTGCACAAGGGCCGGAAAGCCGTGTTGGTTGCGACCTGTAATACGGTTTATCCGTTCAATGTGCTGTTCAATCAGACCCGAGGCGTGTTCCGTGCCCTGCGCGAGATACTGAGATGGAGCGGTTACCGGGTCGTCGGAACTGTGGCCAAAGGGGGATGCCGCAAGCGCGGAACGCTGACGGACAGAGAAATTGGAAAATGTAAAAAAATGGCGAAAAAGATATGTTAAGCGTAAAAAATCTGCATGCGTCCGTCGAGGGCAAGGAGATTCTGCGGGGTATCGACCTCGAAGTAAAGGCCGGTGAAGTACATGCCATCATGGGGCCGAACGGCTCGGGCAAATCGACGCTGGCCTCGGTGCTGGCCGGGAATGAAAAATTTACGGTAACGGAGGGTTCTGCGACCTTTCTGGGACAAAATCTGTTTGATATGTCCATCGAGGATCGTGCCCGTTTGGGACTGTTCCTGGGTTTCCAGTACCCGGTGGAAATACCGGGCGTCTCGATGGCTAATTTCATGAAACTGGCCGTTAACGAGCAGCGCAAATATCGTGGCGAGGAGCCGCTTACAGCATCGGAATTTCTTCGGCTGATGCGCGAGAAGAGCGCGGTCGTCGAACTGGATTCGAAACTCACTTCGCGCGCCGTGAATGAAGGATTTTCCGGCGGCGAGAAGAAAAAGAACGAGATTTTCCAGATGGCGATGCTCGCCCCGAAGCTGGCGATCCTCGACGAGACCGATTCGGGCCTCGACATCGACGCGCTGCGGATCGTGGCGACGGGCGTGACCAAACTCCGAACGAAGGAGAATGCCACGGTGGTCATCACGCACTACCAGCGGCTGCTGGATTACATCGTCCCGGATTATGTGCATGTGCTTTACAAGGGCCGAATTATCCATTCGGGCGATAAGTTGCTGGCACTCCGGCTGGAAAAGGAAGGGTATGACTGGCTCATCAACGATTATAAGGAGCGGTAATGGAACTCGTGAAACATATTTGTGACAGTGGGTTCCGGTCGTTCGACGGCGAGACGCTCCGCATGTCGAAGTCCGAACCGGTACCTTTCCTGGTCTCCGACCCCGCGAGGCTGACCGTGGAGGTCGGCGCGGGCGTTTCGGCACAACTGGTGGTGCTCCATTCCGAACCGGTGACTTCAAAACTGCAAATCGTGCTCGGAGCCGGTGCCCAGTTGGACGTGGCACAGGTGTTTACAGCCGAGACTTTTGCGGAGGTTTCGGTCGAGCAGTCGCGGGACAGCGTGTGCCGCATGACTGTGGGACAGCTTACGGCCGCGAACGCCCGCTATCGGATCGATCTGAACGGTACCGGTGCCGAGAGTGCGCTCTACGGATTCTTTCTGGCTGCGGGCGACGAGCTGTGTGTGACGGAAATCCGCACGAATCATCGTGTCCCGGACTGCCGCAGCGAATCGGTGCTGAAAGGCGTGGCCGGCGGATATGCGCGCGGCGAATTCCGGGGACTGGTCTACGTGGCGCAGGATGCCCAGCGTACCGATGCCCGGCAGCAGAGCCGCAATGTCCTGCTCAGCGAAACGGCCCGTATTCTGACCGAACCGCAGCTGGAAATTTACGCCGATGACGTGAAATGTTCGCACGGTGCGACCGTCGGGCTGCTCGATACCGAGGCGATCTTCTACATGCGTCAGCGCGGCCTGAGCGAAGCGCAGGCCCGGCGGCTTCAGATCGAAGGCTTTGTGGGTGACGTGGCGTCGCACTGCGGCATCGATACGCTGACGGAGGAGTTGATGCAGGCCGTCGTGGAGAAAATGGAAAAAATGTGACGATGTTCGATGTGGAAAAAATACGAGCCGAGTTCCCGATCCTGGGACGCACGGTCTACGGTAAACCGCTCGTCTACCTCGACAGCGGGGCTACGGCCCAGAAACCGTTGTGCGTGATCGAGACGGTCGACCGTTTGCACCGGGAACTGAACGCCAATATCCACCGAGGGGTGCATTATCTTTCGGAAGAGGCTACGGTGCTCTATGAGCAGGCGCGCGAACGGATTGCCGCCTATATCGGAGCGGCCGCGAAGGAGGAGATCGTGTTTACGGCCGGGGCTACGGCTTCGCTCAATACGGTCGCCTATGCCTGGGGTGAAAAATTCGTGCAGGCGGGCGACAACCTCGTTGTGAGCGAGATGGAACACCATTCGAATATCGTCCCCTGGCAGTTGCTGGCCCAACGCAAGGGGGCCGAAATCCGGGTGCTGCCCTTCGATGATGAAGGACGTCTGATGACTGAACGGTTGCCCATGCTGCTCGACGCACGCACGAAAGTCGTGGCTGTGACGCAGGCTTCGAACACGCTCGGAACGCGCCCCGACCTGCGGTCGTTGGTGGAGATGGCGCATGCTGTGGGAGCCGTTGTTGTGGTCGACGGCTGCCAGGGAATCGTACACGGCGGGGTCGATGTGGCTGCAATGGATTTCGATTTTTATGCTTTTTCGGGCCATAAACTCTATGCTCCCACGGGGATTGGCGTTTTGTACGGTAAGCGGGCACTGCTCGATGCGATGCCACCGTTTCTGGGCGGCGGCGACATGGTCGACCGGGTGTCGTTCGAAAAGACGACCTACGCCCCGGTTCCGTTGAAATTCGAGGCCGGAACGGCCAATTTCGTAGGTGCCATTGCGCTGGGCGAGGCCGTACGCTATTTGGAACAGTTCTCCACTGCGGAGATCGAAGCGCACGAAGAGGCGCTGCTCCGCCGGGCTACGGAACGTCTGTCGGCCATCGAGGGGCTGCGGATTTACGGCACTACGCCTGACAAATGTGCGATCGTGTCGTTCAACGTCGAAGGCGTCCATCCCTACGATATGGGGATGATCCTGGATAAGTTGGGTATTGCCGTGCGCACGGGTCAGCATTGTGCCGAACCCGTGATGACCCATTACGGTGTGACCGGCATGTGCCGGGCCTCCTTCGCGCTCTACAATACGCTCTCCGAAGCCGATGCGTTGGTGTCGGGGGTGGAACGGGCTGTGAGGATGCTGCGCTGAAAGATAAAAAAGTGAGATACCCCGGGTCCCGAACCGGCACCGGGAAAAAATAGATGAAGAGATGCTAATCGTACTCGAAGGTTTGGACGGGGCCGGCAAATCGACCCAGATCCGGAAATTACAGCAACTGTTCGCCGAACGGGGTGTGGCGAGCGAATACCTGCATTTCCCGCGTTTCGATTCTCCGGTTTACGGAGAACTTATTGCCCGGTTTCTGCGTGGAGAGTTCGGTGCCGCCGAGGAAGTCGATTCTTATCTGGTGGCCCTGATCTTTGCGGGCGACCGGGCCGATGCCGCACCGATGATCCGGGAATGGCTCGCGGCCGGCAAAGCCGTGATCCTCGATCGTTACGTCTATTCCAACGTGGCCTATCAGTGTGCCAAGATGAAAGGAACGGATGACGACCGCCGCCGGCTGAAGGAGTGGATTCTCAATTTGGAATACGGTTACAACAACCTTCCCCGGCCCGATTTGTCCCTGTTTCTGGATGTGCCTTTTGCCTTTACCGAGCGCAAACTCTCCGATACGCGCGAAGGGGACGACCGCTCGTATCTCAACGGTGCGAAGGACATCTACGAGTCGTCGCTCGCCTTGCAGCAGCGGGTGCGGAGCACGTATCTCGAAGCGGCACGGAACGACGACCGCCTGGCTGTGGTGGATTGCAGCGACGCTTCCGGGGCGATGGATACGCCGGACGGAATTTTCGAAAAGATTGTAACGGCCCTGACCCCGATATTGAACTGATCCGAAATGAGAAATAAACCGTTTCGTCTGCTGACCGCCGTTTGCCGCCTGATCCTGGCCTGCACGTTCATCGTGTCGGGCTTCTCGAAAGTGGTCGATCCGTGGGGTACGGCACTGAAAGTCAACGAATACCTTTCGATCTACGGCTTTGAATTCCTGCAGCGGGGCAGCATGGGTTTTTCCATCTGGCTGTGCGGAGCCGAACTGATGATGGGGTGTATGCTGCTGTTCAAGGTGCGTATTCGATTGGTTTCGATCTTCGCGCTGGCGTCGATGTTTTTCTTCACCGTGCTCACATTGCTGAGCGCGACACTGATTCCGGTCGAGGACTGCGGCTGCTTCGGCGAGGCGCTGAAACTCACCCCGTGGCAAACGTTCCTGAAGAACCTTGTGCTGCTGCCGATGGCATTCATCGTGTGGCTGCGTTACCGTCCTGATAAAATATTGGCTTTCAAACCGATGGAGGTGCTGCTGACGCTGGTTTTCTTCTGCATGTCGATGTACATCGGCATCTACTGTTACCAGCATCTGCCGCTTATCGATTTTCTGCCTTATAAGGTCGGCGTGAATATTCACGAAGCGATGCACGCCCCCGAGGCGGAAGCCGAGGAGGTCGTGACGGTGCTCGTGTACCGCAACCGCAAAACCGGTAAGACCCGGGAGTTCTCGCTCGACGACAAGGAGTGGCAGGACAGTGACAAATGGGAGTGGGTCGATACACGCACTTCCAGTGAAGCTCCCGCAATCCGTCCTATGATCAGCGAATTCGCCCTGCGCGACGGCGGGAACGACGTGACGGATGAAATCCTCACCCTGCCCGGCCGGGTTTACCTGATCTGCGTCACTTCTTTCGACCGGCTGCCGCGCGGTTGTGCCCGGCGGATCGGCCGTATGGTTGCGAAAGCGGGTGCAGAAGGAGCTACGGCAGTTTGCATCACGCCCCAACCGCTCGACGGCGAGGTGTATCATTCGTTCGACGGCAGTCCGGAAATCCGTTGCTACAACATCGACGCTTCGACGATGAAGACGATGCTGCGTGCCGAAAACGGACTCGTTACGCTCGACGACGGGGTGATTGTAGCTAAAAGGAATTGTCGTGATATTCGTCCATAGGTTGCGACGGCTTAAATACATTGTTTTGATTTCAGGAGTAAGGTCTTTATCTACTCATTTACAGTTTGAATCGTGGATAAATAGTCTATAAAGCATTTTTATTGCCAAATTCAGACTATTTTTTGTAGTCTGAATTTGTTTGTTTTAAAGAGTTATATTTACATAATAGATTTTTGATATGATAAATAATACGCAATATTTATATAGACTTTTGCTCATTGCAATACTTTTCTGTTTGGCCGCTTCTTGTGAAAAAGATTCTTCGAAAGCCGATGTCCCGCAAATTTTTTTTGAATTAGTCGATATCGAATATACGCTGGTTGAGGCTGTTCCTGTTGAGAAGTTTGTAACAAATGCTACTTACAATAATCAGACATCCCAGACGATTACCGGGCATTGCCCGGTCGATGCTGATGTGCCGTTTTCATCCTTTTTTATTTTGAACGCGGGACTGAGTATTAAAAATACGAATCTCGATGAAGTAGAGGTTCCGTTGCCCAAAATAGATGATGATGGCGTATCGCGTGGATGTTCTGTGCAGAAGCACTCCTTTGCATTCGATACCGAATCGACTTGGATCGAAAATATTTCGTATTCATATACTACTGAGGTTCCGAAATATTCGGTCTATAAGGTGGATATTAATAATATCGGATGGATTGTACACGCGAAATTTCATTGTAAAGTAAAGGTAATAGGTACAGGGGAGATACGCGAACTGAACGGCGATTGGAGCGGAATCCAATTTACAAAACAAAGGGTTGTTGTAACAGATGAACAGAACAATCGCACCGTCATTACGAACGGGCGGGTCGATCCCATATTGATTTCCTCTTCCTTTCATGTCAAAAAATATTACGGTTTCGAGTGCCGTTATTACTTTTTGCGAAAAAAAATACGCTTCTAATAGGAATTGTCGTGATATTCGTCCATAGGGACACGCCGCAGGATGTGGTATGAAAGTTGACTTCGGAATGCCGAAGTCAACTTTCTCATTATGATACGACCCGCTCTTATTCCCGTTATCATCTGTTTGTTATGTGGCTGCGGCCGGCGTCAACCCGCTGCCGGGGCTGTGCGCCCCGTGAAGGTTACCACGGCCGCAGACGCCGCTTTTGTCGACAAGGATTTCGCCGGTCTGGCTACGCCCGACGATGTGGTGAACCTGGCCTTCAAACTCGCCGGACAGGTGCTCGACGTGCCCGTTTCCAACGGCGAAAGCGTGAAAAAGGGACAACTGCTTGCCGAACTCGATCCGCGCGATGTCGAACTGCAGGTCTCCGCAAACCGGTCGGCCTTTCAGCAGGCTTCGTCGCAGTTATCCCGTATCCGGCGCCTTCTGGAGCATGAAGCCGTCTCGCGGCAGGAGTACGAATCCGCACAGACACAGTATGCCCAGGCCAAGTCGGTCTATGAAAATTCGATGGATCTGCTGACCGACACCAAATTACGGGCACCTTTCGCCGGCGTCATCGAGCAAAAGTATGTCGACAATTTCGAGCGGGTTCAGGCCGGACAGGCAATCGTCCGACTGGTTAATCCCGTCACTACGACCGTAAAATTCACTTTGCCGGAAAGCGCACTGTCGTTGCTCGCCCTGCCGACAACCCGTTTTTCAGTCGAGTTCGACAATTACCGGGGTGCGGAATTCGCCGCCGAACTGAAAGATTATGCCAAGACCTCGTCCGATGCTTCGGGATTCCCCGTTTCGCTGCGTTTGACCGGGGTGGATACGGTGCGTTATAAAATTTCGCCGGGCATGTCGTGCACCATCACGATGCAGGTTGCAGATACCGATACCGGGGCTGTTTCGCTGCCTCTGACGGCGATCTATGCTCCGGCCGACGGAGGTAAGTATGTCTGGATCGTGGGTGACGACAACCGTGTCTACCGCCGGACGGTGACGCTCGGACAGCCTTTCGGCCGCGACCGGGTCTTGATCGAGAGCGGCGTGGCGCCGGGCGACCGGGTCGTAACGGCCGGTGTATACCGTCTGCAGGAAGGCGAGCAGGTGCGGATTTTAAAGTAGGCGGACATGAACCTTCCCCAATATTCGATTCGCAACGCGAAGGTGGTCTACTTCTTCCTCTTCATCCTGCTGGCCGGCGGGTTGCTGGGCTTTTTCACGCTGGGTAAAAAGGAGGACTCGGTGTTCGTCATCAAAAGCGCCTCGCTGGTCTGCTCCTATCCCGGTGCTACGCCGCTGGAGGTCGAGCAGTTGATTTCGGAACCGATCGAACGCGAGGTGCAGTCGATGCGCCTGGTGCATAAGATCACGTCCGAATCCTATTACGGCATTTCGAAGATCATCGTCGAACTCGATCCTGCGACTTCAGCGTCCGAGATTCCCCAGCTTTGGGACGAACTGCGCCGCAAGGTGCTCAATATCCAGCCCCGCCTGCCAGCGGGGGCTTCGCCCATCACGGTTGCCGACGACTTCGGCGACGTGTACGGCATTTACTACGGACTTTCGGCCGACGAGGGTTTCTCTTGGTCGGAGCTGCGCGACTGGGCGCAGCGGCTCAAAACACTGCTGGTAACGGTCGACGGGGTACAGAAAGTGACCCTTTTCGGAGAGCAGACACCCGTGGTGAATGTGTATGTGAGCTTGGCTACGCTGGCAAATTTCTCGATCCGTCCCGAGACGATCATGGCGACCATCGCCCAGCAGAACACGATCGTCAACAGTGGCGAGAAGCAGGCCGGGGCACTCGAAATCCAGATACTCGAAGACGGTGCTTACAAGGGGCTTGACGACATTGCGAACCAGTTGCTGATCTCCTCCTCGGGCAAACAGTACCGCCTGGGCGACGTCGCGCGCGTGGAACGGGGATATTCGGAACCGCCGACGACCCTGATGCGCGTCGACGGTCGGCGGGCAATCGGAATCGGCGTTTCGACCGAAGCGAAGGTCGATGTGGTGAAAACCGGCGACAAAATTACGCGGGAGTTGGAAATGCTCACGCGTCAGATGCCTGTGGGCGTAGAACTTACGGTGCTTTATCCCGAAAACAGGATCGCCCGCGAGGCCAATTCGGCTTTCGTGCTCAACCTGGCCGAATCGGTGGCGATCGTTATCCTGATCATCATGCTCGTGATGGGCTTCCGTGCCGGGGTGCTGATCGGCAGTTCGCTTTTGTTCACCATCGGAGGCACGCTGCTGCTGATGCAGTTCCTCGGCGAGGGGCTTAACCGCACTTCGCTGGCCGGTTTTATTATCGCAATGGGTATGCTGGTCGATAATGCCATTGTGGTGACGGATAACGCCCAGAATGCCATGCTGCGCGGCGTCGAACGCCGCCGTGCGCTGATCGACGGGGCCAACGGACCCCTTTGGAGCCTGCTGGGAGCGACGCTGATCGCCATCTTCTCGTTCCTGCCTTTGTATCTTGCCCCGTCGGCCGTGGCCGAAATCGTCAAACCGTTGTTCGTGGTGCTGGCCCTTTCGCTGTTGCTGAGTTGGGTGCTGGCGCTGACGCAAACGCCTTTGTTCGGCGACTTCATGCTGCGCGTCAAACCGGCGGTCCGCGACCCCTACGATACGAAATTCTACCGGTTCTTCGACCGGCTGCTCGCGGCATTGCTTCGCTGGCGATGGGGAGTTGTGGCAGGCGTCGTCGTGCTTTTCGCCCTCTCGCTTTTCGTGATGGGGCTGATGCCGCAGAATTTTTTCCCGTCGCTGGACAAACCCTATTTCCGTGCCGATGTGCTCTTGCCCGAGGGGTATAGCATTCGTGACACGGAACGCAACCTGCGTGTGATGGAGGCGTGGCTTTACGACCAACCCGAAGTAAAAACCGTTTCCGTGACGATGGGTTCTACACCGCCGCGTTACTACCTTGCCAGCAGCAGTGTCTCGCTCAAGCCCAACTTCGGCAACCTGCTCGTCGAGTTGCACGACAAGAAACAGACCGAGGCCGTCGAGGAGCGTTTCAACCGGTATGTCAACGAGATCTGTCCCGACGTGTGGCTGCGCTCGTCGCTCTTCAAACTTTCGCCCGTGCCCGATGCCGCCATCGAATTCGGTTTCATCGGCCCCGACATCGACACGCTGCGCCGCCTGACACATCAGGCCGAAGCGATCATGTGGCGAACGCCCGGGACGGAAAACGTCCGCAACAGTTGGGGCAACCGCGTACCGACCTGGATGCCGGTTTATTCGCAGATGAAGGGCCAGCGCATCGGTATCACGCGGAGCCAGATGGCGCAGGGAATCACCATCGCCACGCAGGGGTACCGCCTGGGAGAGTACCGCGAGGACGATCAGTTTATGCCCATCCTGCTCAAAGACGAAAATATCGACGATTATAACCTTACCAACCTGCAGGCGCTGCCCATCTTCACGCCGAGCGGAAAGGTTTACTCCATCGAGCAGGCTGCGGAGGATTTTCGCTTCGAATTTCGCGGAAGCGTCGTGAAACGCTATAACCGCCAGCGGGTGATGAAGGCGCAGTGCGACCCCGGACGAGGGGTCAATACCAAAGAGCTGTTTACACAGTTACGCGATTCGATCTCCCGCAGCGTGGTGCTGCCCGAAGGGTATTCGCTGAAGGTCTTCGGCGAGGAGGAGAGTCAGGAGGAGTCGAACGACGCCCTGGCGGCCAACATGCCCCTGACGATGGTGCTCATTCTGATCGTGTTGCTGCTGCTGTTCCGCAACTACCGCGATCCTGTGGTGATCCTGCTGATGATTCCCCTGATTTTCATCGGGGTGGTACTGGGACTGGTCGTGACGGGCAAGGTCTTCAACTTCTTCTCGCTGCTGGGCCTGCTGGGGCTGGTGGGGATGAACATCAAGAATGCGGTGGTGCTGGTCGAGCAGATCGGGGTGCTGCGTGCTTCGGGCATGCCGCCTTACGAGGCGCTCACGACGGCCACACGCAGCCGTATCGTACCCGTGGTGATGGCTTCGGGTACCACGATTCTCGGTATGCTTCCCCTGCTGTTCGACTCGATGTTCGGTGCGATGGCCGCGACGATCATGGGAGGTCTGCTGGTGGCGACACTGCTGACGGTCTGCGTGCTGCCGGTGGTCTACGCCCTGTTTTATAATATCCGCAAACCATGAGACGAATTCTTCTGATCCTGGCCCTCGGCTGCTGCCTGCCGCTCTCCGCCCAGAACACCCTCGACGACTACCGGCGTGCTGTCGCGGAATACAGTTGGGCGCTGAAAACCGCCGCGTCGAGGAGCGACGAGGCGGCGGAAACGATGGGACTGGCCCGCACGGGTTACCTGCCCCGTTTGTTGCTCGACGGCAGTTTTACGGGAACCGTACACCACTACGAAGGATTGCAGCAGTGGACGTTCGGCGTTTTGCCCCAGTTCGTGCAGGTGGTCTACGGCGGCGGCGCGGTCAAGGCGGCTTACCGCCAGGCGGAACTGGGCTACGACATAACGCTCTGTGATCAGGAGTTTTCTGCGCTGGAGGTGCGCTATACGGCGGACTATGCCTATTGGAACCTTTCGGCAGCCGAGCTGTACGCCGCTGCGATGAGAGAGTACGTTTCCATCATCCGTTCGCTGAAAAAAGTCGTGGATGACCGCTTCCGTGAAGGATATATCGCCAAGGGCGACGTACTGATGACCGATACGCGGCTCAACGAGGCGGAGTACGAGCAGGTGACTGCCGAAAAGAATTACGAGGTCGCGGTACACAACTACAACATTCTGCGCGGCACCGACGCGGGGCTGGAAGTCCGGCTTGCGCAGGGCATTCGCGATTCGATTCCGATGCCTGAGCGGATGACGCTCGACGAGGCTCTTCTCCAGCGTCCCGACTACCGGGCTGCGTTGCTGCTCACGGATCAGGCTGCCGAGGGCGTGCGTGCCGCGCGTGCGCCGTATAATCCGCAGGTGAGCGTGGGAATCGGCGGTTCGTGGGCACCGTTCGTACCCAACCGTACGGGCGAAACCACGGTCGACGGTTCGGCTTTCGTGAAACTTTCGGTGCCTATTTTCCACTGGGGCGAACGCCGGCGGGCTATGGGGGCCGCGCGGGCCGTGCAGGCCCAGACCGAATGGCGCGCGGCAGCACTGCACGATGCGATTCTGCAGGACGAAATGAACGGCTGGACGGCCGTTGTCAAAGGGCGTGCTCAGGTCGAGACCACCGAAAAAAGTCTGCGCATCGCAGGCGAAAATCTCGAAATCAGCACCTACTCCTACGGAGAGGGACTTGCCACGATTCTCGATGTCCTGCAAGCGCAGCTAAGCTGGATCCAACTCTACTCCAACGCCATCCGGGCGCGGTATACCTACGCGGTAGCCGTCTCCGACTACCAGCGCGTTACGGCCCGCTAAGCGCGGGCCGGCGCGAGAATTGGGTAAGGATCGAAAAAAAAGTCCCGAAACCATTGCGGCTGGCGATAAAAATCCTATCTTTGTCCTTGCAGCCTGCGATGGGCCGCGATATACGAAAAGACAAAAAAGCATCGGCTTTTTTCTTACTGCTGAAAATTGGACACTTTCATGTACTGTAAGGAATAAAGGTTGGTGCTCATGCTGTTTTTCAGCGTGGGCATAATCTAAATTCTACAGTACGGGTTGTCCAATACCTCAGCAGTGGATAGGGGATTTTTGCCCGCGCTTCTTTTGTCTTGTGGCGACTAACCTAACTCATTAAACTATCATACTATGAGAACGAATTTTTTTGCGATCGCGGCTATGACCGTATTGTTGGCAGGCGTGTCCTGCTCGAAAGACGATTCCTATTCGGGGAAATCCTACGATGTCGGAGAGCTTTATCAATCCGGAAACGTTATCGGGATCGTCTGTAAAACTACCGATAACGGACATCATGGGGTTATCGTCTCGCTCGATGAAGCCAAACTTGCATGGGCTGTTTCCGATGGAGTGGAAATGCGTATTAAAAGGAATACGAAGGATGGCATTGAAAATATGAATGCGGTCAGGAAAATCGAAAATTGGACGGCCTTGTACCCGGCATTCAAGTGGTGTGATGACCATAATGCCAAAGGAGAGTCTGGCTGGTATATGCCGGCTTACGAAGAGTTATACGCTCTTTATGTGGCATTCAACGGAGGTAAGGGCAAAGCGACCCAGCAGGCGCGGGACGCTTTCAATGCGTATCTTACGAAAAACGGAGGCGTGCCGATTTCGGCTGACCGGTATTTGTCGTCATCGCAATACCTTGAGGACGGCGACGCCTATTGCCTGGATTTTCGAAGCGACGGTTACGCGGATAAAGAGAACGTCAGTAAGGGTACTAAGACGTATGTCCGTGCAATATGCAAATTTTAATGCTAAAAAGACCGGAGTTTTCTCCGGTCTTTCATGAAGTTATGCATTTGCCGGTTCGGTGCTGACGATGGCCACTTCGTGCGACACGGGGGCGATCTTGCGGAGCATTCTCACCACGCCGCAGTGCTTTTCGTGCGTGAGATTGATCGCGCGGCTTACTTTTGCCTGGTCGTCTTCGGTGTCGCATTCCACGTTGTAAACGACATTGAATGACAGGAACGTGCTTTCGGCCTGTACGGTGTCGGTCGAGAGTTCGCCGGCCATGCTGATTTCGAACCGTTTGGGGCGGATGCGCTCCTTCTCCATGATTTTCATCGCGGTCATACCCGCACACTTGGCGCCTGCGTACAACAGCAGGGCTTTGGGGTTGAGGTCGTTGCATTTCACATCGCCGTCGAGTACGAATCCGGATTTGTCGTCCAGATGCAAAGTTACTTTTTCGATCATAGTTTTAATTGATTAAATACAACCAGCAGCAGGCAAAAAGCGTTCCTATGATGTGTGCGGATGGGCTATTTTTCGTATCTTTGCCTTCAGAAATATTCAGGCAAAGACGGATTGTGTGGTAACGGAACCGAATTGGTGTCCGACTTGCACGCTCTTCGCCTGTTTTTAGAAATGTGTATATGTTCAGAGACCTGACTTTGCTGCTGACCTTGTCGCTGGGCGCTTTCGGCATCCCGGCGGCTCATGCCGTAACCCCTGAAACCCGTATCGTGATCGAGCGGGGACGCTCGCTGTTCGATCACGGCCGGTGGAGCGACGCCCGGCGGGAGTTTCTCGCCGCACGCGGCGAACTCTCTCCGGTGGATGCCTATGAACTCCAATATGTCGATTATTACCTGGCGGCGTGTGCCGTGGAGTTGGAATCGAAGGACGCCGAGGCGGCACTCCGCGATTTTTCGGCGAATTATCCCGCATCGGTCTTCAACAACGACGTACGCTTCTCGCTCGGATCTCTTTACTGTGCGCAGGGCGATATGGCGCGTGCAAAACAGGTATTCGCCCAGACCGATTATAAAGCGCTCGCCGCGCCGCGCCGCGAACGGTACGACGTACGCATGGGCTATGCGGAATTTTCGGACGGCAATCTCGACGCGGCCTATGATTATTTCGGCCGCATCGGTTCCCGCAGCCGCTATGCGGATCATGCGCTCTATTACCGTTCCTACATCGATTATGCACAGGGGCGTTACGGAAGGGCCAAGCAGGGCTTTCGGTCGCTCACATCCAGCGAGGCTTATGGTCCCCTGGTACCTTATTACCTGCTGCAGATCGAATTCCGCGAAGGCAATTACCGCTATGTAGTCGAAGAGGGGGAGAAACTGCTGGCCCGTTCTGCTCCGCAGAGCCGCCGGAATGTGGAGCGCGTGATCGCCGAATCGTGGTTCCGCCTGGAAGAATATGACAAAGCCGCCGCTCATCTGGCGGCTTATGTGGCCTCCGGCGGCGAGATGGGGCGCGACGAAAATTATTTGCAGGGATTTTCGCTCTACCGTACTGCCCGTTACGGCGAGGCGGCCGAAGCGTTGCGCAAAGCCTGCGGAGCCGACGACGCACTGACGCAGAACGCCTCCTACCATCTGGCCGACTGTTACCTGCGCGGCGGCGACAAGCAGGCCGCGATGCAGGCTTTTGCTATGGCTTCGAACGAGGCGTTCGATCCCGTGATTGCCGAGCAGGCGCTGTTCAACTACGGCAAATTGCAATACGAACTGGGCGGTGACCGCTTCAACGAGACGATCAACGTGCTGAACCGGTATGCGGCCAAATACCCGGATTCGAAGCGCATGCCCCAGGTGCGCGAACTGCTTGTGGCGGCCTATTACAATTCGAACAACTACGATGCGGCCTACACGGCTCTCAAGGCTTATCCTTCGCCGGATGCCGACCTGCGGGCCGCGTTGCAGAAGATCACCTATTTCCGCGCTTTGGAGGCGTACAATCGGGGAGACATGGCTGCGGCACAGCGCTCTTTGGCGGAGTCGGCGTCTATCGGCGTCAGTCCAAAATACACCTCCCTCGCTTCGTTCTGGCAGGGGGAGATCGCTTTTGCGCAGGGCGATTACGCCACAGCGGCCGCGAAGTATAACGCTTATCTGAAGCGTGCGCCCCGCACCGAGCCGGAGTATGCAATGGCCTATTACAACCTGGGTTACTGCGCTTTTGCCCGTCAGGACATGACGCAGGCCGGGCGCGATTTCGGCAGGTTTATCCAACTTTACAAATCCCGCGACCGCTATCTGGCCGATGCGTACAACCGCCTGGCCGATACGCGCTATGCGGCACGAGCGTTCGACGAGGCTGTGCGGGATTACGACAAGGCCATTGCACTGGGCGGCAATGCAGCGCATTATGCCCGCTACAAACGAGCCGTAACGCTCGGTATTCTGGGCCGCACATCGGAAAAACAGAGAGCTTTGCAACAGATTGTCGCTGCGGGCGAGGGCGAATATGCCGATGATGCCGCCTATGAACTCGGACGAACCGCCATTGCACAGGAGCATTACGCCGAGGGTGCGAAGGCGCTCGAACAATTCGTGGCCGACTATCCCGCGTCGCCCTTCCGGGCGCAGGCGCTTTCCGATCTGGGACTTGCCTGGCTGAATCTGGGCGATAGGGAGAAGTCGCTCGAATATTACGATATGGTCGTGAGTGCTGCGCCGCAATCCGCCGAGGCGAAGGACGCCATGCAGGGCATCCGCGACATCTACGTGTCGCAGGGCAATGTAGACGCCTATTTTTCCTATGCGGAGAAAGCCGGTATGGAGAGCGATCTGACCACCGTGTCGCGCGATTCGCTTTCGTTCGCCGCCGCGCGGAAGCTCTACCTCGACAAGCAGGACGAAACGGCGGCCAAATCGCTGCGAAGTTATATTAAAAGCTATCCGAAAGGCTATTACCTGAACGATGCGCTTTACTACCTTAGCGACTGCTATCTCAAGTCGGGCGACCGGGAGTACGCCCTCGAGACCCTTACCGCCCTTGCCGATCGGGGGAATACGCCCTATGCCGCCACGGTACTCGACAAACTTTCTGAAATGACCTGGGAGGATAAACGCTACGACGAGGCCGCTTCGGCCTACCGCCGTCTGTACGACGTGTCGCAAACCGCCACCGATCGGGAGCGGGCGATGACGGGCTATGTCCGTGCGACGCTGGCCGGAGGCGACGCGGCGAAGATCGCTGCGATGGCCGATGACGTTGCCGCACATCCGGATGCCGGACAGACCGCCCTGCGCGAGTCGCAGTTCGCCCGGGCCGAACAACTCCGCCGGGAAGGGCGGAAAGAGGAGGCTGCGGCGATTTACCGCAAACTCGGCAGGGAAGTGCGCACCGTCGAGGGGGCCGCTTCGGCTTATTACGTGATCGAGGCGTCGTTCGAAGCGGGCGATCTGAAGAAAGCCGAGGATGCCGTCTACGCCTTCACCGACAAGAACTCGCCGCAGGCCTACTGGCTGGCCAAAGCCTATCTGCTGCTGGGCGACATCTATGCCCGCCGGGGAGATAATTTCCAGGCCCGCGCCACCTACCAGAGCGTGGCCGACGGCTATACGCCGGCTGACGACGGAATTGTCGACGAGGCACGGCAACGGATCGAAAAACTGAATTAAAACGCTACCGATGAAGAAGATATTTTGTTTGGCCGTGTTGTTTGCGGTGGCTCCCTGCCTGTTGAATGCCCAGGTGCAGAAACAGGTCGAAGTGACGAAAACCTACGTTCCCAGCGTGGAGAGCGCTGTGAAAATTCCCGCCGTGCCCGATATGGTCGATACGGTGAAACTGCGCCCCGAAATCGATTATACGATCGTGCCGCTTTCGCTGACCCGAGGCTTCGAGACGCGCCCGATCAAACCGGCGAAGGTAACCTACTGGGAGTTCAATCGCCCGCGTCCGTTCTACATCAAAGCCGGCGCCGGCTATCCGCTCAATTCGGTCTTCGATTTCTATGCTTCGTCCCAGAATCCGGGCACGGGTTACGTGGTGGGGTATGTGAATCACGAGGGACGGTATGCCGATATAAAGAACAGCTTCAATGTGAAAAACAATTCGGTGCAGCTGCTCAACCGCATCGGCGCGGCTGCCGGCAAGTATTTCGGACGGCATACGCTGGAGGGGGAGGTGTCGTATGAAAACCGGCTGTATCACCGGTACGGAGCCTCCGGAAGCTATATCGACGACAATTCTTCTGCCAAAGCCGTCGGCACGGGGCGGCCCGATTACGGGGATGCGAACGTCAAATTGCGTTTCGGCGACGATTTCAAAGACCTCAGCCGCCTGAATTTCGACATTGCCGTCAAGGCGAATCTGTTCTGGGATCATTCGGATTTTTCGGGGTATACCAATCCCGCCCGGCAGACCGGAATCGGTGTCCAGGCCCGGCTGGCCCGGCGTTTCGGCCGTCATACACTGCGTGTGCAGGGCGGTTTCGAACGGATGTCCGGGCAAAAATCGCTCGACGGCTATGCCGAAAACCTGTTCAATGCCGGACTGCGATACGGCTACGCAGGCAACGTGGTCGATTTCGAAGCCGGGGCGGATTATTACGGCGATCGGATTCGCAGTGCCGAATCGGGCAATTATGTGATTCCCTACGCACATTTGCGCTTCGATCTGGGGACAAAGGTGCTGCAGCCTTTTGCCGAAGCCGACGGCGGTGTTTACGAAAACAGCTACCGCTCGTTGACCCGGCAGAATTCTTATGTCTTTAATCCCCTGACGGTGGCGAAGAGTTCGGTGGACTATAACTTCCGTTTCGGCGTAGGCGGCAGTCTGTGGCGCGACAAGTTTATTTACCGCCTTTACGCCGGTTTTTCGATCCGCGACAACCGCCTCTACTGGGCGTCACTGCCCATAAACCCGTCCGGGCCTGATGCCGTGACACTGGGCTATTTTATTCCCGTGTCGGGACGACAGACCGTAACCTCTTTCAACGGCGAGGCGGAATTCCGGCCCATGAGCAATTTCCGGCTGATTTTAGGGGTGCACGGTTTTATCTACAACGACGAGGCCGTGTGGCGCGACGGCGACCGGAAAGCAAATCTGGCGAACGGCCTTCCTTCGTTCGAAGCTCTTGCGAAGGCACAGTACGACGGCCGCAAGGTGTCGTTCGGTGTGGCTGCCGAAATGCAGAGCGAGCGCCGTTGGACGGTTGGCCGGTGGGATGCGGGACAAGCCGGTTACGTTGCGGGTGCATTCGATGCTCCCTTCGGGATCGATCTTCGGATCAATCTGGATTGGCACATCAGCGGAAAGGTAACGTTTTTTGCCGAGGGACGAAACCTCGCCAACCGCAAACTGTACCGGTATGCGTTTTATCCCGAATACGGAGCGAATTGTACGGTGGGCGTGAAACTCGATTTTTAGGCGTTAACCACCGGCAGGCTGGCTCCCGACGCGGAATGCAGGGTTCCGGACGTGTGAAAATCACGGCCGAATCCCGTTTTTGTGAAAAATTATATTAGTTTTGTACTCTTAATTACCGATAAAAACCCGAATTTTTTATGTCCATGTTGAAAAATCTTCCCAAAATATGTCCTTCCTGCGGAAAACGTCTGAGCGTTCATTCGATGCATTGTTCCTCCTGCGACACGCACATCGAAGGAAACTACCGGTTGCCTGTGATGATGCAGCTTACCGCCGCCGATCTGCAGTTCGTACTGGATTTTGTGAAGAGCAGCGGATCGCTCAAAGAAATGGCCCAGAAACTGGGACTGAGTTATCCCACGGTTCGCAACCGGCTGGACGACATCATATCCCAACTTAATAAATTTGAAAACGATGAAAAAAATTCTTAACCCCTTCGAGTATCTTTCCAGCGAAAAAGCTCTTTTGTGGGGCCTCGTGGGAACCTTTTTTTCCGTCGTGTTGGTGTTTTTGTCCCGAGGCGCGGAAGAAAGCGGTGTGCTGGAAGTCTTCTCCGTGCTTTCGACCAATGTGATACAGTGGCTTTTCATGTCCACGCTGCTTTATCTTGCGGCTCTCGTTTTCTCTCCGTCACGAATCCGCGCACTCGATATTTATGCGACGAATCTTTTCGCGTTGCTGCCCACGATCGTGGTATACGGGATTTCGAGTCTGCTGTTCCGGTGGATACACAGTTTCGATGTCGAGCCGCAAAGTGCTGCGGGGCTGACGATTTACGGGGTCTATTACCTGCTGCTGCTGATCTCCTCGATTTCGATGGTCTGGTCGATGGTCTGGGGCTGTCTGGCTTTCGATGTTTCGGCCAATATCCGCAACTGGCAGGGGGTTGTGATTTTCCTTACGTGTTTTGTGGTGGTGAACCTCGTAATACAACTCATCATAACTTATTACAGACTGTAAGTCTTCCGGAGTTGACAGGAAAGGCAGTGCAAGCGCACTGCCTTTCTTATTTCGGATGCCTGGTATTCAATAAAAATGGGTAAGCTACTTGTATCGCACCGCTACGACCGCATACCCTTGCTCGATTCCTCGCCTGGGGGGTTCTGCGGGAGCTGGTCGTACAAGACTTACCCGCGACAAAAGTAGGAATTTTTTATATCTTTGCAAAAAAAATCGCGGAATGAATAAAAAAACTTTATTCGGAGTTGCAGCCGGGGTGCTTCTGCTGGCCATAGCGGCCCTGTGGACGGTACGGGTGCAGTTTTACGGGAATGCCGTGCAGCGGGAACGCGATCTGTATGTCAGCGCCAAATCCGATTACCGGACGTTGACCGATTCGTTGCTTCCGGCCATGAAGCATCACGCCGCATTCCGCCGCTATGCCCGGCGCATCCGTCTGGCAGAAACTTTTAAGCCCGGCCATTATGTGCTCGAACCGGGCATGAGCGTGATCGAAGTGGCCCGGATGCTCAAACTGGGAGCACAAACTCCGGTGCGTGTGACGATCAATAACGTGCGAACGCCGGCTCAGCTTGCGTCGAAACTTGCGCGGCAGATCGATGCCGATTCCGCCGAACTCGTCCGCACCTTTACCTCACCCGAAGTGGCCCGGCGCATGGGTTTCGACAGCCTGACACTTTTTTCCATGTTCATTCCGAATACCTACGAGGTTTACTGGACGGTTTCGCCCGAAGAGTTCGTCGAACGGATGCACAGGGAGTACGATCGTTTCTGGACGCAGGAACGCGATGCGCAGCGTAAACGCAGCGGGCTAAGCCGCCTGGAAGTGATGACCCTGGCCTCGATCGTGGCCGAGGAGACCCGTAAAAGCGACGAGATGCCCCGCATCGCCGGGGTGTACATCAACCGTTTGCGCCGGGGTATCCCGCTCCAGGCCGATCCGACGGTGAAATATGCCATGCAGGATTTCGGACTGCGCAGGATTCTTTACCGCCATCTGAAATATCCTTCACCCTACAATACGTATGTAAATAAGGGACTGCCCCCCTCCCCGATCTGTATGCCCGGGATCGACGCCATCGACGCCGTGCTGGGTTTCGAGGAGCACGACTACATTTTCTTCTGTGCGCGTCCCACGTTCGACGGTTATCACAATTTCGCCCGTACGCTGCGCGAACACAATGCCAATGCCCGGGCATACAGCGCCGCGCTGAACCGCCGTAATATCAAATAACCGCGCAGGGTTTCAAATCCGAATTATTTTTGTATATTTGTCGTCCATGTTGACGAAAATCTATCCGCAGAACCCGTCGGAGAAGGAACTCCGCAAGGTAGTCGCGGCGCTGGAGAACGACGGGATCATCATCTATCCCACCGACAGCGTCTATGCTTTCGGTTGCTCGCTCCGTTCGCCGAAGGCCATCGAGCGCCTGCGCCGCCTGCGCGGCAAGGGGGCTGCGGAGCTGACGTTGGTTTTCGCCGGCATCGCGCAGGTTGCGGAGTATTGCCGTGTGGACAACGCAGCGTTCCGCATCCTGAAACGCAACCTGCCCGGGGCTTTTACCTTTGTGCTGCCCGCGTCGTCGCGCATACCCGATAAGGCGCTGGAGCGCCGCAAAACCATCGGAATCCGGATTCCCGCCCATCCGGTCGCCTGCGCGGTTGTCGAGGCGCTGGGGGTGCCGCTTGTGACGGCTTCCGTCAAGGACGACGACCAAGTGGTGGAATATACGACCGACCCCGAGCTGATCGAGGAGCGTTACGGCCGCGACGTGGCAATGGTCATTGACGGCGGCTCCGGGGATGTGGTTCCGACGACCGTGGTGGACCTCACCGGCGAGGAACCTCTGTTGCTGCGGGAAGGAAAAGGGGAGTTGCAGTAGAAGTGCTTTTTATATTGAGGGAATTTATGGAAAAAACGAATTTCTGGAACGATGCCGCCAAATACGGGGCCTTGCTCGCCCTGGCGATGATCGTGTTTTCGTTCGTCGGCATGTATGTGAAGAGCAGCCTGCTTACGTTCGTGTCGTTCGCCGTGTTCTTCGTGCTGCTTTATTGCTTTACCCGGCGCCGGACACTGCGTTACGGAAACGGGGCAAACGGATACAGCTACGGACAATGCATGAAGTATATCGCCTGGATGATGACGTTCGCCGGTATCCTGATCGGTGCATACGAAATCGTCGCCCGTAACGTTTTATTTACGGAAATTTATACCGATCAGCTCGATCAGACGATCAATGCGCTTATCCAGACGGGAATCTATAACAGTGCTCAGCAGGAAATGATGGTATCGATGACCCGATCGATGTTCTTTTCTCCGATCTGGATTGTCGTAACGACCGTTTTGGGCTGGTTGATTTACGGAGTGGTCGCCGGTTTGATCGTTTCGGCCTTCACCAAGCGTGATCCGGATGTTTTCACCGAAAACGATAACGAGCAATAACGAATGGGTAAACTGGATCTATCGATCGTCGTACCGCTTTACAACGAGGCGGAGTCGCTGCCCGAACTGGTGGCCTGGATCGACCGGGTTGCCCGGAAAGAGAGACTCGGTTATGAAGTGGTGCTGGTTGACGATGGTTCGAACGACGGTTCCTGGGAGGTGATCGAGCGGCTCAGGAAACAGTATCCTGCTGTGCGTGGAATAGGGTTTGCCCGCAATTACGGGAAGTCTGCGGCGCTCTATTGCGGTTTTGCGGCAGCAAAGGGAGAAGTCGTTATTACGATGGACGCCGATTTGCAGGATTCGCCCGACGAAATCCCCGAATTGCGCCGTATGGTGCTTGAGGATGGGTACGATATGGTATCGGGCTGGAAGAAGAAGCGCCACGACCCGCTCGGGAAACGCCTCCCCAGTAAATTCTTCAATTGGACGGCCCGTACCGTATCGGGCATAAAGCTCCACGATTTCAACTGCGGTCTGAAGGCTTATCGCCGCAATGTGATCAAGGCAGTCGAGGTGTACGGTGAGATGCATCGTTATATTCCGGTTTTGGCCAAACAGGCCGGTTTCGGACGTATCGGCGAAAAAGCCGTTGAACATCACGCCCGCAAATACGGTATGTCGAAATTCGGAATGGAACGCATGGTCAAAGGCTATCTCGACTTGATTACCGTCTGGTTCATGTCGCACTTCGGCCGGTCGCCGATGTACTTTTTCGGCAGTCTCGGAACGCTGATGTTTCTGCTTGGCGGCGGAACGACCGCATGGATCATTGCAGCCAAAATCTATAAACAGGTACACGGACTGCCGTTACGGGCGGTTACGGATCAGCCGCTGTTCTATCTGGCGATCCTGGCCGTAATCCTGGGTGTGCAGCTTTTTCTTGCCGGCTTCCTCGGGGAACTTGTCAACCGGGGTTCCAGCGACAGAAACAAATATTTGATCGATAAAACTTTGGATTGAAAAACAGCAATTTAAAAATGATACAACGCATTCAGACACTCTATCTGCTGATCATCGCGGTTTTGACAGCCCTGACTCTTTTCGCGCCCCTCGCCTGGTTCGGCAACGATGCCGGAGAATTTACACTCTACGCCTTTTCTTTGAAAAACGGAGCCGGGGAAGCGGTGCAGTCTACGATTTATATGGGTATTTTGCTGGCGCTGACCTGTGCTCTGCCCCTGCTGACGATTTTCCTGTTCAAGCGGCGGATGCTCCAGTTGCGCCTGTGCGTCGTGGAACTGGTATTGCTCGTGGGAGC
Organism: Alistipes sp.; assembly: GCA_048465795.1. Taxonomy (GTDB): domain Bacteria; phylum Bacteroidota; class Bacteroidia; order Bacteroidales; family Rikenellaceae; genus Alistipes. The sequence continues at coordinate 35,837 of DBFWKV010000029.1, read as the reverse complement.
GTTGGCGATGGAGGCGGTCTATTATTTTCTGAGTTACCGGGTTTTTGCCGGTATCGAATTTCATACGCAGGGTTTTCGTCCGGCTATTGCCCTTCCTCTGGTTTGCCTGCTTTTTGCCTGTCTTGCAGCCCGTGCTATTTTCCGGGATGAACTTCTCGTTCGTTCGCTCGACCGAATCCGTTAACAGCTAACAATATACACTTCTGGGACGTGCCATTGCGGTGTGCGTCCCGTTTTTGTCTCCTCTTATTTTTGGTCGAAGACGTTTATCATTTAATCTAAATGTAACACGAAAAGGGACTGCCTTAGCTTTGTCAGTTCGGGAAATAATTTTAACTTTGACCCGTATTGACGCCTTATGATAAAAGTTCGTAAGAATTTAAAGATATACATTTACAAATTTTAACTATTTATTAATTAAAACTTCTATGAAAAAGTTGAATCTTTTGAAGTTATTCGTCGTCACACTGGTGACGTTCGCCGCTACGGCGTTCACCGGTTGTGTGGATGATAACGAAGACTCGGAGTTGCCTTATTTGCAGGTAGCCCCAACAACATTGGCTTTCGACGCTTCCGGCAAACCTGCAGAGGGCAGTACCGGCAAATTCGTCGTGAAGGCCAACCGTCCCTGGCGACTGGTCATTGGCGAGAATGACAACTGGGTGCGTCCGTCCGCCACTTCGGGCAAGGGCGCCGGCGAGGTTTCTTTCAACATCGAGGCATCGGCACAGGGCCGTACGGCGACTCTGACGTTCCAGTTGTATAACGTCTACGGTTCCTATAAAGAGCAATCGGTCACCGTTACACAGGGCGATATCGCTCCGCCTGTGATCATCTACAACGAGACGTTCGGAACGGAAGGCGGCACGGCGAATCCCTATCCTTTCCTGGATCAGTATACCGGCTTCAAAACGACAGGCGTGGGTGCCGAGCATGTGACTTATTCGGGTTCGGGCGTATCGCTCCGTAACACGGGCAGCCTCAGCGCCGGTTATCCGGGGGCTTCCGGTTCGACGAAGGCTTTCTTCGGCAGCGGTTCGCCCTACATGGTTGTCAACAATATCGAGTTGCAGCCGGATCAGACCAACCTGAAACTTACTTTCGGCGGCGTGTACTATGAGTTCGCCACGAAGGACAATGTGTTCAAACCCGAGAAGTTCCATGTCTATCTGAGTGCCGACGGCACCGCATGGTCGGAGGCTTTGGATTACACGACGGTGGATGCGGACGACCATTGGGTTTACGCTACGGCCAATTTCACGCTGACCAATCCCGTTTCGACGCTTTATATCAAATTCGTGGCCGATGCGCCTTCTGTCTTTGCCATCGACGATCCGACGCTGGAGACCGGTAACGGCGGACAGCCTGTCGACCTGGGCGGCTCGGGTGCGCTGATCGTATCTCCGCTGGCGGTATCGCTGGGTAATACGGCAGGTGCCGTTTCTACCGTGACGGTGACTGCGGCCGATACGTGGAACGCCACCCTCACAGGTTCGGGTTTCTCCATCGACAAGACGACGGCTGCCGCAGGAACCAGTACGGTAACGGTAACCGCTGCGAATGCTAATACCACCTCTTCGTCCGTCAGCCTGGGTACGATCGTCTTTACCAGTGGTGAAGACACCAGGACCGTAACCGTTACGCAGCAAGCCGGCGGTACTCCTGCCGGTGACGAGATCATCACCGACTTTACGGTGGAGTCTACCTATCCTGCCGGCTTCCCGGCAACTTCGGGCGACAAACAGATGGGGCCTGAGAGCTATACTTTCGACGGCGTTACCTATACGCTCGCCGGTGGTCTGACCGGTAACGGCTATTACCGGGGCAAGGAGTATCAGGGAACGCGTTATTACCTGATGATCGGTAAGAAGGGCGCCTACATCGACCTGCCGGCCAATGCGACCAAAGCACTTACGAAGGTAACCTGCACGGTTCCGGGCGCTGCTTCGGCGAACGTCATGGTCGGTATCAGCACGCTCGACGGAACGGATGTGGCAGGCGGAGCTGCGATCAAATGGGAATATCAGGATGGTGGGTCTTCGACCGTCATCAAAGATCGCACCTATACTTATAATCTGACCGGAACGCAGGCCAATACGAAGTATCGTCTCTACATTACGGCAGAAAATGCGAACGGCTATAATGCCCAGATTTACAAGCTGCAACTGAATTACGGCGGAGGTGACGATCCGACGCAGCCGACGGTTTCGGTAAATCCCGATAAACTCGACTTCTCGGCCGATGCCGACAACACCGGTAAGACCATCACCGTGACGACGACCAATCAGGGCGCATATAACCTCTATGCCAAGTCGAGCGACAATACGCAGTTCCCGACGACACTTTCGGGTAACACCGTTACCGTGAAGGCGCTTGCCAATTCGACTTCGCAGACGAAAAACGCCACGATCACGGTTTATCTGGCTACGGCAGAGGGTATGACTCCCGTTGCACAGAAAACCGTTGCGGTTTCGCAGCAACCTGCAGGCAGTTCGTCGGACGATATTTTCTTCGAAACGTTCGGTACGCCTGTGAAGGACGGTACCTATTGGCCTTACGCCAACGATAACGCCTCTAATATCAAGTCCGGTACGGGCTTCGTAGCGGGAACGACCACTTATAAAGGTTACAGCACGACGGCTCGTATCGCTGACAAGTATTCGTCGCCCAATCCTCCTTTCTCGGGCGAAGGTCACTGCTGGTTCCCGGCTAACAAGACCATCGACAAGAATTACTTCGAGGTGGATAAACTCGTGATGGCGGGGCAGAAGAATCTCACGTTCGAGTTCGCTGTTTTCGGTAATACGGAGGCTTATGTGGATGGTGCAATCGTACTTGAAGTGTCTGCGGACGGTACCGCCTGGACATCGCTCAATTTTGCCGTAACCGATGTAACGGTGGGCGGTACTGCGGTTACGCCTGCCTGGAAACTGGCGAAAGCGGACATTACGCTTGTGAACGCTGTCAGCAACCTTTATGTAAAATGGTCTTCGGCAGTAGGTGATACCCGTGTCGATGATATGCGTATCTATGAAGGTAATGGCGGTCAGTCCGTGGATCTGGGCGGCAGCAGCGAAACCCCCACGTTGGAGGTTTCTCCGCTCGACGTGACGCTGAACAATACGGCCGGGGCAACGAAAACGTTTACGGTTACCACTACGGCTGCCTGGACGGCAACCGCTTCGGGGGCCGGTTTTACCATCAATCCGACCAGCGGTACGGGTAACGCAACGGTAACCGTGACGGCTTCGGCCGCCAATACGGTTTCGTCGGAAAAGACCCTCGGTTCGGTACTGGTATCGGCAACGGGCGTTTCGGCGACCAAGACCGTGACTGTGAAACAGGCTGCGGGCGGCAATACGCCTCCTGCGGGAACGATCGTGGTTGATTTCCAGCAGGGACCGGGAATCGCAACACCTGCGATCCCAACCTCGAAGGTGACGGGACCCGTAACGGATACTTATACTATCGCTGGCTATGAATTCGTGGTAAATGCTCCCGCAGCCTACTTCTTCCAGGATGGTTCGCAGTACGATACTCCCGAACCCAACAGAGGACTCTACATCAGCAAGGAGGGAGCCTATCTGGGATTCCCCGCCATTGCTGGCAAGTCGTTGCAGAAGGTGGTCGTTTCGACGCCCAACTCATCGGGCAGTGGCATTATGATCGCCATCAACGATGCGGAAGGCTTAGCTGCCGAAGGTGGTACCAACCAGACGATCGGATCGAACGAAACGGTAACATTCAACCTTTCGAATACGTTGGAGAATACCTCCTACCGGATCGAGGTGATGAACAGCAAGAATTTCCAGATCAACAAGCTGGAGCTGACCTACTCGGACGGTGGGGAAACGCCCCCCCCCACAGATCCTGAGATTACGGCTGTCAATCCGACCTCGCTGAGTTTCCCGAAAGAGGGCGGTAACGAAACGATCGCTGTAACGGTAGCCAACCAGGGTTCCAACGCACTTTCCGTAAGCGGCCTCACGAGTCCGTTCAGCGCATCGGTCAACGGCAATACGGTAACGGTGACGGCCCAAGCCAACACCGGTGCAGCCGTAAACCAGACATTGACGATTTCGGTGGCCGGAGGCAACAGCAAGACGGTTCCCGTTTCGATCGCAGACGGTCAGAGCGGCGGTGGTGAAAATACGGTTGAAATTAACTATGGTGCTCAAGGATGGGCTAACCAGACGCCGGTTACCAGCGTGACTGAAGGCCCCGTTACTGTTACCTTTGACAAAGCAGCCGGTTCGAATGCTCCGACGTATTATACTACGGGTGCGGCTGTGAGGGCCTATTCCGGCAATACTTTGACTGTATCCGGAGTTACCGTGTCCAAGATTGAATATACGTTCGTTCCCGACAGCGGTGCTACCAGTTATAATAACTTATCCACCCCGACCGGAACCTACTCGGGAACAGTCTGGACTGGAAGTGCCGATGAGATTGCTTTCACGGTTGGGAAAACCGCAGAAGGAAAGGCGGCACAATCTCGTATCCAGAAAATGGTAATTACCTATACGGAGTAAACTATTTCTGCGAAATTGCCAGGACTTCCCGCTCCCGGCAGGAGAATTCTCCTGTCGGGGGTAGGTTGTCTTTGGAAGCCTGCTTTTTTACAAGATTTTTAAGATATACATGACATTGATTCAGAAACATAATTCAAGAGCGTTCAGAGTCGTCGTATTGGTGGCTTTAACGGTATTCTTCGCGGCTTGCGGTAAGGATGACGGCGGCCATTCCGGGACTGCCAATCAGGTGAAGTTCGATCCCGCCGTGACCGTAAAACCCGATTCCGACGGGGCTGCCGTGCTGCTGATCTCGGGTAAAACCGGAACGGCATGGACGGCGGAGATCACATCGGGTAATTGGATCTCATTCGATCGCTTTTCCAGTGTCAGCACCGCTTCCGGGGTTGTGGGGACATCGTTGAACGAGCGCGAGAAGTTTGTTTACTACACTGCCAACAAAACCTCCGACGAGCGTACGGCGCAGATAACTTTTACTTTCGAAGGCCAGGCTCCGCAGGTGCTCGATCTGGTGCAGTACAGTACGAACAATACGGATAACATCTATGAGTCCGGACAGGCTGAAATCTGGCCGGAAATTCCCGATTTCAAGGAAAATTCCAATTTCCAGTACGTTACCCATTACGGCACCATCGACGGCAAGTCGGCACGCAATTATACGCTGTGTTTCGATAAGTCGACCTTCACTGCCACCTGGGTAGCTTATCCGTTGCACACTGCTTATACCGGTACGGGACGTCCCGACGTGGACCCCTGGGCTTACGATCCCAAGATCGCATCGTCGTTCCAGGCGAATCTCGGCCGGGGCAGCTATAACGGAGGTTATCAGCGCGGCCACCAGATTCCCAATGCCGACCGCAGCAGGATCACGGAGATGCAGTATCAGACGTTCTATTGTTCGAATGCCACGCCGCAGAACGGAAACCTGAATACGGGCGTGTGGGCGACTCTGGAAAAGCAGGTGCGCGGATACATGTGTTCGGATACGTTGTATGTGGTCACCGGAGCTTACTTCGCAAACAAAAATACGACGACTACCGATAAGAGCGGAAAAGTCTGCCCCGTGCCTACGAACTATTTCAAGGTAATGGTGCGTACGGTGAAAGGCAATATCCGCAAAAAAGGGGATTTGCTGAGCGATTATTCCGACAGTCAGCTGCAGTCGATCGGTTTCTGGTACGACAACAAGTCGGGTTACCCGAAAACTCCTGTTCAGGCTGCGCAGACAAGGAGTGTCAAGGATATCGAAAAGATCACAGGCTTTACCTTCTTCCCACAGGTGTCCGATGCGGTCAAATCGCAGAAGAATCCGTCGGCGTGGGGAATTCAATAAAACTATAACCGATGAAAAAACGACTGATATTTACGTTGGTCTTCGCGGCGGTGATGGCGATGTGCTTTGCACAGAAGCCGTACAAGGTTATGTTCTATAACCTCGAAAACTTCTTCGATACCATCAACGATCCGGAGGTTTTGGACGATGAGTTTACGCCTGAAGGCCCTAAACAGTGGAATTCGGCCAAATACTTCAAAAAACTCGGCAACATCGAACGTGTGCTGTTCGACATTGCCGCATGCGACAAGAACTATCCCACGGTGATCGGCGTTTCGGAGGTCGAAACCCGTTCGGTGCTGGAAGATATTATTGCGACGCCGAAACTCGCACCGGCCAACTACCGGATCGTGCATTACGATTCGCCCGAGGCCCGGGGTGTGGATGTAGCCTTCATGTACCGTCCCGATGCCTTCAAACTGGAAGGCAGCTATCCGGTAAAAACCGTGGTTCCCACGCTCCCGAATTTCAAGACACGCGATATTCTTACGATGTGGGGTACGATCGAGAACGAACCTTTCTTCTTCATGGTGGCTCACTGGCCTTCGCGGCTGGGCGGCAAGGACGCTTCGGAGTTCAAACGGATCGCTGTGGGCGAACAGATGCGCAGCATTGCCGATTCGGTGCTGAAGATCAATCCTGCCACCAAGATCGTGGTGATGGGCGACTTCAACGACGATCCGACGGATAAGAGTATCGCCGAAGGACTTGGCGCTAAATCGAAGATGAAGGAGTTGCAGAAAGGCGACTTCTACGATCCTTTTGCGGACATGCTCAAGGCGGGTCTGGGCACGCTGGCTTACGGCGATGCGTGGAATCTCTTCGACAACATTGCCGTGACGGAGAACCTGGCAACCGGTTCCGAGGGCGGTTTGAAGTTGCAGAAAGCGCCCGGATCGAAGTTCTACGGCAATATCTTCAAGCGCTACTACATGGTACAGAAAGAAGGTTCGTTCAAAGGCTACCCGCTGCGTACTTTCGTGGGCAACAACTTCCAGGGCGGTTACAGCGACCACTTCCCGGTGTATATCTATTTTGCCAAATAAATACTCAAATAATTTATGAAAATTAAAAGTCTACTAATTTTGGTGCTGTCTCTGGTATCGTTCGCTGCCTTTGCGCAGGACGGCGGTATCAAAGGCAAAGTCGTTTCGCGTGCGGGCCGCGTCCCACTCGACGGCGTGAAAGTTATGATGACACCGGGCGATGTCACTGCCGTTTCCGATGCACAGGGTAACTTCGTCTTTGAAAATATTCCCAGTGGGGAATATACCTTGCAGTTCGAGGCTGCGGAGTTCGAACCGCAGAATATTGCGGTGCGTGTGGGCCAGATGATGCGTGACATCAATGCCGTTATCCTTGTTCCCGCCGCTCCCCAGCAGATACTCGACGATGCCATTTTTGCGGAATTCGATACCGAAACTACCGACGATGCACAGGCATTGCCCACGTCGCTTTCCGCTTCGAAGGATGTCTTCAACAACATCGCTTCCTACAAATTCAGCGAAATGCGTTTCAACGTTCGCGGTTACGATTCTCAGTACCAGGACGTATACATGAACGGTATTCAGTTGAATGATGCCATGACGGGTTATACTCCCTGGTCGCTGTGGAGCGGTTTGAACGACGCTACGCGTAATCAGGAAGTTACTTCGGGTCTTATGGCTTCCGATGTAGGCGTCGGCGGTATCGGCGGTACGACCAACATCAATACATCGCCTTCGCAGATGCGAAAGGGGCTTCGTGCCAGCCTGGTAAACGGTAATGCGATGTACCGCTTCCGTGCAATGGTGACCTATGCTTCGGGTTATCAGGACAACGGGTGGTCGTATGCCTTCTCGCTTTCGACCCGTCAGGGCGGTAACTCCTATATCCACGGGGTGTATTACAATGCCTACGGGTATTTTGCCGCCGTCGAAAAGCAGTTCAATACGCGTCACCGCCTGTCGTTGACCCTGCTCGGCGCTCCTACGGAACGCGGTGCACAGCAGGCTGCCACACAGGAAGTATACGATCTGGTCGGCAATAACTATTACAATCCCAACTGGGGTTGGCAAATGGGTAAGCGCCGTAATGCGCGTGTGCGTAACAACCACGAACCGATCGTGATGCTGAACTACAAGTTCGACATCACCGACCGTTCGCAGTTGGACATCGCTACTTCGCTGCGCTTCGGTAAGAACGGTTATTCGGCGCTTACGTGGCAGGCAGGACCCGACCCCCGCCCCGACTATTATCGTTATCTCCCGAGCTATAACGAGCTGAACGGCGATTTACCCGCTGCGGCTGAGCAGTTTGATCTCTGGCGTTACAACATCGGCGGCATCCGCCATTTCGATTGGACGAAAATGTACCAGACCAATTACGACCGTCCCGAGAATCCGATCTACGGTCCCGGACGTGCTTCGAATTATATGGTCGAAGAGCGTCACACCGATCAGTTGGACTGGAACTTAGTGGCTAACTTTTCGCACATTTTCCGCAACAACTCCAAGATCAACGGCGGTGTTGCGCTGCGCAATAACCGTACGGAATATTACAGCCAGGTGAAAGACCTGCTCGGAGGCGACTATTGGATCGACATCGATAAATTTGCGGAACGCGATTTCACGAATGTCATAGCTTATCAGAACAACCTCGATTATTATGAGAAGTATGGTCATGCACATGCTGCCAGAAAGGGCGACAAGTATAGCTACGACTATTATGCGCATCTGATCAAGGCGCGTGCATGGGCACTGTACAGCATGAACTTCGGTGGTTTGGGGATCAATATCGGTGCCGAAGTGGGACATACCACACTGTGGCGCGAAGGTCTGTGGCGCAAGGGTCTTTTCCCCGACAACTCGAAAGGAAATTCCGCAAAACAGAAATATTTTACCTATAAGGTGAAAGGTAATTTCTCCTATAAGTTCTCCGGTGCGCACGCCGTGGAGGCGAATATCGTCTACATGCAGGACGCTCCCGAATTCCAGGCGGCTTTCCTGGCGCCCCGTACCCGCAATTCCGCGACCCCGGGCGTTTCTGCCGAACAGGTGCTCGGCCTCGATGCATCGTATAACCTGCGTATCGGCGATGTCAAAGCCCGTGTTTCCGGTTACTACACGTACCTGTCAAACCAGACGAAGGTGATTTCGTATTACGACGACGTTGCTAAAACATTCACCAACTTTGCGATGAGCGGTATGGATAAACGTCATTTCGGTCTGGAGGCTGCGTTTACGGCGCCTATCTATCGCGGGCTTTCGCTGAACGGAGCCGTCAGCTGGGGCCAGTATACGTACGATTCGAATCCGGACTATACGCAAATCCGCGACAACAGCGGTGTCACGCTCTCCGAAGGCAAGGTGTACTGGAAGAATCTGCGCGTGGAAAGTACGCCGCAAACCGCTGTAAACGTAGGACTTTCCTATCGCGGCAGCCGGAACATCTACGCATCGGTAGACTTCAACTATTACAACAACATGTATCTTTCGATGAGTCCCATCTACCGCACCGATGCCGTTATCGTTTCCGGCATGTCGATGGAAGATCTCGAACAGCTGCGTCATCAGGAGAAGTTCGATTCTGCGTATACGCTCAATGCCAGCATCGGCAAGAACTGGTATATCCATCGCAAGTACACGCTCGGTTTCAGTCTCGAGGTTAAGAATATCCTGAACAACCAGGACATCAAGACCGGCGGTTACGAGCAAACCCGCTTGTCGAAGAACGAGGAAACGACGGTTACGAGCTATCAGGCGTTCGATTCGAAATATTTCTACATGTTCGGTACGACCTATTACCTGAATGTTTATTTCCGATTCTAACGGCTTAACGAAATTAAAGAGTGAATTTTATGAACAGATTAACTAAATTATTCCTGGCTGCCGCTGCGGGTTTGTTCTTCGTTGGCTGTTACAACGATTTCGACAATCCCGGGCCTGCCAAGATATACACCGACGCGGATTTTGCATCGTTCGAATATTTGTCGATCGGAGACATCAAGGATATGTTCTATGCCAAGTATCCGGGAAATTCGGGTATCGGCAAAAACATTACTTTCACACAGAAAGCCTATACCCGTGGGAAAGTCATTTCGAGCGACCAGATGGGCAATATTTATAAGACCGTATATATTTACGACGAAGAGTCCGAGTCTGCTATCGAATTGAAACTCAATACGGATAACTATTTGTTTCATCCTGTGGGACAGATTGTTTATGTCGAGTTGGAGGGACTTGTCCTGGGCAACTACCGGACGATGCTGAGTATCGGTACCGAATCGGGCGATCCGAATTACGCCAACGGAAATATCGTCAATTCCGTGATGTTGAAGCAGCATATCAAGCCGGGTGTTCGGATGAAACTCACGGAGGCCGACACGCTCGTCGTCACGAAAGACAATTTCAAGGAAAAACTCAGCGATAAGGCGCTGGGGAGACTGGTGCGTTTCGAAGGGCTTGAGAGTAAGTTCGGCCAGGCACAGTGGGGGTATAAAAACCGCTTTCCGAACTACTTCGCCAACCAGACTTCCTACGATGTCAATTCTCCGGATACCCCGGGTATTCCTGCGGATTTGCAGTGGAGCCAGATCGACACGTGGGCTACCTGGGCGGCCGTACGCACCATGCCGGTCAACGTGACAACGTATTTCTACGGTTCCGCATGGTTCACGTACGGAGATTTGTCCGCAGACGATATCGTTCCCGGCAACTACGTGATCCGTTCGAGCGGGTACAGTAAATTCCGTGAGAACAAAATCCCCGCAGACGGTACGAAGGTCAATGTTACGGCGATATACACGAAGTTCTCGAACGCGTCCGGCGCCGATTTCTCGGTCGCCTATCAGCTGGTACTCAATACGGACACCGACGTGGTGAAAGTGGAGTAAACGGCACGATACTATGTTTAAATAAGCGGCCTTCCCCGATCGGGGAAGGCCGCTTATTTATACTGCTGCCGAAGAAAAACAGGGTCTATTTCCGGTTGTTCCACTCCGAAGAGGTCTGGTAATAACTGATGGCGCGGTTGAGGCGTTCGGCGTCTGCTTCCTGCAATGGCTCCAGGTTGAAAGCATCCTCCGCCGTGGGGACGATCCGGTACTGTTCATAACGGGACACGGGCGAAAGGATGGTGAAAATGTCGCCTTCGAGGTATCCCAAATCCTGATAAGTCGCAACGAAAGCCCGTTCGGTAAAGGTCGGATCGAAAACACTTTTGCCGTAGAAGTGCGATTCGTAGCCCATGCCGAGCAGGGAGAAAAGCGTCGGCATCAGGTCGATTTGTGAAACGGTGCCCTCCACCATGCCGGGTTCGATAAAACCGGGAGCATAAATCACGGCCGGAATATGGTACTTTTCCAGCGGGATTTCGGTGCGTCCGGCGCTTGATGCGCAGTGGTCGGCCGTGATCAGGAATACGGTATTCCCGAACCAGGGTTGGCGTCGCGCCTCCTCCAGAAACCGGCCGAGTGCGTAGTCGGTGTACATCACGCCTCCGGCGCGCGATTTGGAATCGTTCGGAATCGAAATCCTGCCTGCCGGATAAGTGAACGGCCGGTGGTTGCTTACCGTCATGATGTGGGCGAAAAAAGGCGTTCCCTTCGCTGCATCCTCATTGAACGTACGGATTGCCTTGTCGTAGGCGTCTTCGTCACATACGCCCCAGATATTGGCGAACGTGATCTCGTCCGGCGTATATTGGCGCTGATCGACGATGCTGTAACCATTTCCAGAGAAGAAGGTCTCCATGTTGTCGAAATAGCTGTTGCCTCCGTAGAAGTATTTCACCTGATAGCCTTTTTCCCGGAGCATCGCTCCTGTCGAGTGCATTCCGCCGTTGTGGGGCCGTTTGATGATACTTTGACCCGGACAGGGCGGCAGTGACAATGTGACGGCCTCCAGTCCGCGTACGGTGCGGTTTCCGGTGGCGAAAACCTGTTCGAAGGCGAGTCCCTGCTTGTAGAGTGAATCGAGATTGGGGGTCAGGTGGCGTTTGTCGCCGAAGTGTTCCATGTAGCCGGCACTCATGCTTTCGATGGTAATCAGCACGATGTTGCGTCGCATCTGTGTGCTGTCGCCCGGAATCGTGCGCCGGTTGTCGGCGGTACTGCCGTACGTCTGATGCACGATCGCTTCGGCCTCCTGCTGTGGAAGCGTGAGATAAAATTGTTTGTAATTCAGTTCGTTCTTCACGAACGCATCGTAAAATTTATAGGCTCCGTTCGCCTGCAGTTCGTTGACGTAAACATTCGGACTGTGCTGGAAACGGGTGTTGAACGAAAGCAGACCGGCAGCTAACAGGGCCGCCGCGATATAGGCGGGAGCGATAACCGCTTTCCATCGTCCGCCCCTGAGTTCGTCGGTGCGAATCACATCCTTTCGGAACAGATACCACGTGACGAGCAGCGTGACGAGCAGCACGCCCAACGTGATCGGTATTACGGGATACGATTCGCGGATATTGCCGACCACTTCGTTGGTGTAGACCAGGTAATCGACGGCTATGAAGTTGTAACGCACGCCGAATTCGTTCCAGAAAAAGTATTCGCAAACCGCATTGAAGAGGATTCCGCCCACATAGCAGGTGATTAAAATACAGAACCACACGGTCGTCCACCGACTGCGGAACCCTTTGAAAAAGAGCCTCAGAGCGAAACTTACCGCCCAGTATCCGAACAGAATGGCTGCAATCAGCGGAACGACGCTGCCGTATTCATCAAAAACCGTATTGAAGAAAGTTACGTAAATAAACACTGCGAGCAGGATGCCGAGCAGGATATAGCCCCAGGGTTTGCGGTATTTCGTTTCCGATACGCTCATCATGAAGAGCCACAGGATTCCGAATCCGATCGTCAGCGCACAAAGATCGTTGACGGCGCCAAGCAGAAATACCTGCAGCCATTCGGTAAAGGTGAAACTCAGGTCGGAGGTTTGCTCGTTGAAGAGCAGGACGATGCGCAGCAGTGTGCCGACTACGATCGCCAGAATTGCCATTTTGAGATAGATACGCCCGAAGAGGGAGAGACTTTTTTTCATTTTCGATAGTGATTGACGGATGCAAATTTAATGATTTTCAACGGCTCCGCAAAAAGGGCGGCCGCAAAAGCAGCCGCCCTTCCGGAATTCGGGTCAAACGGGGTTTGAATCCGGTATTTATTTCGCTTGCTGCGCTTCGGGACGCAGGATAACCGTCACGCGGTTGCCGTCGGCAAGAATCTTTTGCGCCATCTGCCGTACATCTTCTTTGCTGAGCGACAGAAGTGTTTTTTCGTAGTCGGCGATATAATCGAGTCCGTTGTCGTACAGACGCTGGATGTAAACCATCCAACTGCCGTTCTGCTCGAGGCTGTTTTTCCAGCTCTTTGCCAAATATTCGCGGGTCTTTTCGATGTCTTCCGTACGGGGACCGTTTGCCGCTATCTCGTTGATTTCCTGGAGGATGATTTCTCGCAGTTCGTCGGCCATCTCCTCGTTCGTGTCGAAAGAAATTCGCATTTCGTAAGTTTCGCGCGGTAGGTAGTCCGTGTCATTATCGACGTGAACGCCGTATGTGCCGCCTTTCTCTTCGCGGATCGAAACCAGATAACGCGAGGAGAGCGCTTGCGTCAGGAAGGTCAGTGCCATCTTGTTTTTCAGCGTGTAAGGCATTTCGCCCGTGAAAACATAATTGACCGTAACTTTCGGCTGTTGCATCGGCGTGGTAAAGTCCTCCGTTACCTCTCCTTTTACCGTGTTGACTTTGTCGTCCTTGTAAGTCAGTGGCTTCTTTGCCGGAGAAATCGAACCGATGTATTTCTCGACAAGTGGTTTAAGCGTCTCGGGATCGACATTGCCCACGAATGTGAATGTGAAGCCGTTCACGCCGGGAAAAAGTTGTTGATAGATCGACTGCAGATCGCTGAATTTATAGGTGTCCACGATGTCGAGCGAAATCATCTGACGGCGGTAATTGTGATCGTAGAGGACGTCGATGAGTTTCTCGTCGGCGACATATTCCGGATTGGTTTTTACGTTTTCGAGCTGTGCGCGAAGCATTTTTACCAGCGTGTTGAAGTCGGCTTCGTCGAACCGGGGCGATGTGAAATTCAGGTAGAGCAGTTGCAGCATCGTCTCCAGGTCTTTCGGGGAACAGACACCGTTCATCCCGCTGAAGTAATTCTGCACATCGGTCGATACGCTTGCCGACTTGCCCGAAAGCTGTTTCCTGAGATCCGTGAGCGAGAATTTGCCCACACCCGACATGGAATTGACGGTGGGAATCATTTCTCCCAGGTAGAATTGTTCGTCCGAAAGCACGGACAATCCGCCTTCCGAAACCGCAGTCATACGTACTTCGTCCGCTTTGAAGGTTGTCGGTTTGATAATGATCTTCGCCCCGTTTTTCAGTGTCCACTCGGTTGTGCCGTATTCTTTGTTCGTAGCGGTTTTTATTACGGGAGAACCCTTCAGTACGATGCTTGCCGGAATCAGAGGTTCCTTTATCGTGTTGTCTTCGTAAGCACCGATCTGCGCGTCTGCGACCTTTTCCCGGATTGCCAGGAACTCCTCTGCCGTGGGAACCGCCGCCCCTTCCTTCTCGGGTGCGGTGACGACGATCACTTGATTCTCAGGCGTGAGAACCTGCTGCGTGAATTGATTCACGGTTTCCACACCGATGTTCCGTATGAGCATGCTGTCCATCTGCCATTCGGTTTCGGCATCGGGCACCGGGGCGTTTTTCGCGTAATTGTTCAGATAATCCCTCACGAACTCTGCGTTGGTGCGGTCGTTGCGGTTGGCGTAGCTGCGTTCGGCCCGGCGCATCAGGTTGTTCTGTGCCCGTTCGAACTCACCCTGCGTGAATCCGTAGCGGCGGAATTTTTCCAATTCGGTCGCAATCGCTTCGAAACCCCGCGCCAACTGACCGTCCTGTGTCTGCACCATAACGGCTGTGGTCTCCATCGTTGGTATGAGGCCCAGGATGTCCCCCGAACTCATGCCTGCACTCAGGAAGGGAGCGTCGGGTTGCATCGTGATCTCCTGAAGGCGCGCATTGGCCATCGTGGTCATGTAGGTCTGTAAAACATTCAGCATCTCGCCGTAAAGCGTATTGTTGATTGCATGCGGTGTGGCGGAACGCTTGAAAAGGTATTTGATTACCGAACCCTGCATTTCCGGGTCCGTGTAGATCGATACGATCGGTTCCTGGTTGTCGGGTACGACGTATGCCTCTTTTTGTGAAGCGTCGGCCGCCGGTGCCGGAATGTCACCCATCAGTTTTTTTATTTTGGCTTCGACTGCATCCACGTCCACATCGCCGACCACCACAACCGCCTGGTAATCCGGGCGGTACCATTGCAGGTAGAAGTTGCGCAGTTCGTCGTGCGAGAAACTTTTCAATCCGTCGAGATAGCCGATCAGGTTGCGTGTTTCGTACTTCGACCCTTTGCCGATAGCCTTGACCATCTCGATCATCGAGCGGAAGCCGGCTCCGTCGCGTGTGCGCAATTCTTCCATGATCACGCCGCGTTCCGAATCGATCTCTTCGGGCTGAAGTGCGATGAAATGCGACCAGTCGTGGAGGATAAGCAACGCACTGTCAATGATGCCTTCACGGTACGTCGGTACGTCTTTGATGAGATAGGTGGTTTTATCCCAGCCCGTCGAAGCATTGAGGTTCGTGCCGAACTTTACGCCCACTTTTTCGAGATATTCGGTCAGTTGTTTGCCCGGGAGATTTTTCGTGCCGTTGAAGGCCATGTGTTCGAGGAAGTGGGCGAGACCCTGCTGCGAGTCGCTCTCCTGAATGGCTCCGACGTTGTGAAGAATGTAAAAATCCGCCTGCCCTTTGGGCTTTTCGTTGTGACGGATGTAATACGTCATGCCGTTTTCCAGTTTCCCTGTGCGCAGTGCCGCGTCGGCCGGAATCGGTTGCATGGCATTGGGCTGTGCGGATGCTGTTGCGATAGCAAATGCCGCAGTCGCCAGTAAAATGAGTCTTTTCATAAAATGGTAGTATGATCGTTAAGTAATTTTTATGCTTCGGAATCCTTCTCCGGCCGATATTCGATGATGTCTCCGGGCTGACAATCCAGTTCCCGGCAAATCGCTTCCAGCGTTGAGAACCGGATGGCTTTCGCCTTCCCGTTTTTGAGGATGGAGAGGTTTGCGGGGGTGATGTCGACCCGTTCGGCCAGTTCGCCGAGCGACATTTTGCGCCTGGCCATCATAACGTCTATATTGATGATTATTGCCATAACGCTGAGTTTTTCCCTTTGTTTGTTTTTCCCGGTATCCTACCAGCATGTACGGCTTGTCCGGGTTCGCACGGTGGAAACATTCCCCCCCCCGGTAGGGTATTCTCGATAAGTCTCATAATTTTTGCCGGATTAAATCGTTAATTTCTGCTCCTCGCTCAGGTTTTCCCCGATGGCAAACACCTCTGCGGCGAACAGGATCAGGATGCCCATGATGATGTTGCTGTACGAGACCGTAAACCCGGCGTCCACCATCAGGCCGCTGCCGTCGAGCAGTTCGGCCGCACGGCCGGTCATCCACCAGGCGGCCACGTCGCGGCATAATTCCGAAAAGATGGTCAGCATACCGATTGCACGCAAATACCATACATTGCGTTTGTCGAGCGTCCGTTCGTTCCGGATGCTTTTACGCAACGAGTGGATAATCATGAACATCAGTACGACGATCGCCGCGTAGAAGAGCGAATTGAGCAGGATCAGGACATAAATCCACGGACTGCCGCCGATCGAACCGAATGCCAGTCCCAGGGCTGAAGCGTCAGGTGCCTCCTGTTCCACGGTCAGATCGAGACTTTTGACTGTCGCCCTGACCGCAAGTTTTTCGCCTGAAGGAAGCCCGTCCGTTTCGAAAGCGGTTTTATCCCGCAGGGGGATATCTCCGAGAATGTAGATCGAACGGGGAGTCCCCGATGCCCAACTTTCCGCGATGTCTTTTCCCAGGGCCGTGCCTGCGTCGAAGCCTTTGGTGAAATTGGGCAGCAGACTATGGGCTATACTCACCGCCAGCACGATAAAAAACGTGATGTAGATGACCAACAGCCTCTGCAGGAGCGATTTCTTGTTTTGCATTGCTTGTCCGGTTTTTCGTTTCGGTTATGCAAATATACGATAAAATTTCGAAAAACAAATAAAATTTATCGTTTTTCGATAAAAAAGGTGTCTTGTTCCAGGGAATTCCGATGGCCGGTGTTTCCGCTTTTGTTACAACCGGGTTTTCAACGTATGGGAATACTTGCTGAACGGTTGGACTTTTTTATATTCCGAGGCATCCCAATCTGTTTTTTGCTCCCTTGCACCTGTTCGATTTTGGAGGAAATTTTCTACCTTTGCGTGAAAATGAGGTAAAGATGGCTGAAAAATCCGTTTATAAATACCGCGTTAAGCCGCAGCAGGTCGATTTTACGCTTCGGGCTACAATCCCGGCGATGGTCGATGCGATTCTCAATACGGCCGGCATAGATGCCCACCGCAAGGGATTCGGGGTCGACGCTCTCAATGCCGACAACCATTCGTGGGTGCTTTCGCGCATGGCGGTCGAACTCGACCGGCTGCCCCGACAGTATACCGATTACGAAATTGCCACCTGGATCAACGACTACGGGCGCGTGCTTTCGACCCGTAATTTCACGCTGACCGATGCCTCGGGGTGCGAATTCGGCCGTGCGGTGACGCAGTGGGCGATGATCGACCTGGCGGCGCGCACGGCACTCGACCTTTCGTGGGTGGGGCAGGCGCACAGCGATGCGATCGTCGATGCTCCTTCTCCTGCGGATAAGCCCCGTAAGATCCGCGAAGTCGATCCGTCGCAGGTCATGGAGCATAAGGTCGTATACAGCGACATCGATTTCAACCGCCATGTCAATACGATGCGGTACATCGAGATGATGATCGACATGCTGCCGGTGGAGATGCTGACCCGCGAAGCTCCCGTGCGGTTGGACATCCATTTCCTGCACGAATGCCGCTACGGACAGACCCTCGTCGTGGGGTATGAGCAGCGTGGCGGGCAGGCGCTCTTCGAGGTGAAGAACGACGAGGGCACAGTCGGCGTGCGTGCCTGCTTCGAATGGAAATAGGCCTATTGAGACGGTTGATTTTCCGTTATATGGAACGGGTTTTGCAGATTAGGCTGCAAAACCTTTTTTCATTATGGAAACTACAAATGTACAGACCAAGTATCAGGTGAGCATCGACCTGCTGAACGATGCCGTGGGTAAGGAGATCGCAACCTCGCTCCAATATATGTATTTCCACACGCATTTCGAGGACAGCCGCTATCAGTATCTTTCGAAGATCATGCGCGAGATTTCGATCGCCGAGATGCGCCACATCGAGGAATTTTCCGACCGTATTCTTTTCCTTCAGGGCGACGTGGACATGAATGCCGCGTTCCGCACCCGTCAGGTGACCGATGTGAAGGAGATGCTGCGCATGGCGATGCAGCTCGAACAAAGTACGATCGACTCCTACAACGAGGCTTCCCGCATCAGTTCCGAGCACAAGGATGCCGTGACGCATAAGATGTTCCAGGACATCATTGTCGAAGAGGAAAAGCACCTCGATACGTTCCGTACCGAATTGCAGAACATGATGGATTACGGCGAGGAGTATCTGGCCCTTCAGTCCGCAGCCGGAAGTAAAAATACATCGCGCAGTTTAAAACACAAGGACGACGGCGAATAGATGCCGCCCTCCGAGAAAGCCCGGTTTTTCATAAACCGGGCTTTTTTGTGCATTTCGGATTGACATATCGGTTACGTCCCGTGGCGGGCGGAAAGTGTCAGATAGTTACGATTGTTCCATCTTTTCACGCCGAAATCACTCCTTTCCCTCTGAAATATTTATCTTTGCGGAAGATATGCTTCCGCTTGGACAGGCGGTGCCTCAACCTATCCCCGTGAAAACCGGGGGCGTTCGCGTTGTTCTGTCTTGCGTCTTACTAATGGAAAAGAAAAGATGAAGATTACGGTTCTCGGGCCTGCGCACCCTTTCCGGGGTGGATTGGCCTCGATCATGCAAATCATGGCGCGCACCTTCCAACGGCGGGGTAACGACGTAGACATCCAGACTTTTACGGTGCAGTATCCGTCGTTCCTGTTTCCCGGCAAGAGCCAGACCGTTGCGACTCCGCCGCCGGCCGATCTGAAGATCGAGCGGTGCGTCAATACGGTCAATCCGCTGAATTGGTGGCGTGTGGGACGGCGAATCCGCCGCGAGTGCCCCGATTTCGTACTGCTGAAATACTGGACGCCCTTCATGGCTCCGTGTTTCGGAACGATCGCCCGCCTTGCCCGGAAAAACGGGCATACGAAATTCCTCTGTCAAATCGACAATGTCGAACCGCACGAACATCATCTGACCGATAAACCTTTCAACCGCTATTTCCTGCGTTCCATCGACGGTTTCATTTATATGTCGGAGCAAGTCCACAAGGAATTGGAAACCTATACGGATGCTCCTGCGCTTTTCTCGCCGCATCCGTTGTTCGAAAATTTCGGGGAAAGAGTAGACCGTGACGCGGCTTGCGAACGGTTGGGATTCGATGCGGCAACGGATTATGTGCTTTTCTTCGGGCTGATCCGGGACTACAAAGGGTTGGATTTGCTGCTCGATGCCTGGGCGCAGTTGCGCGATGCGGGAAAAACCGTAGGCCGAAAGTTGATCGTCGCCGGGGAGTTCTATGCACCGAAGGAGAAGTACCTGCGGCAGATCGCCGATAACGGCCTGCAAGGGGAGGTGATCCTGTGCGACCGGTTTATTCCCGACGAGGAGGTGAAGTATTACTTTTCGGCGGCCGATTTCGTGGTACAGCCTTACCGGACGGCCACGCAGAGCGGCGTGACGCAAATCGCCTATCAGTTTTGTGTGCCGATGGTGGTCACCGACGTGGGAGGATTGGCTGAAATCGTGCCCGACGGACGAGTGGGGTATGTCTGCGAACCGACCGTGCAGGGGGTTGCCCGCGCGGTGGAGCGGATGTACGAGGGTGATGCTCTGGAGCGTTTCCGCCGGAATTTGATGGAAGAACGTAAGCGGTTTTCCTGGGAGGAGATGTGTAATCGTATCACGGAGCTTTATGGAATCGTGGCTCCGAAAACACGTAAATAGGCTTTGATAACGCGGAAAGGTGAGGGCCGCCGGATAACCGGCGGCCCTCGCTTCATTTAGGGATGTAGTCGGGCTACTTCCTGATATTGGGCAGTTCCAACCCGTAATTTTTTCGGCGGTCTACCGCCTTCAGCCACAGACCGAGGAAGAAGGCTACGACACCCAGACTGGCGAAGATCAGCATGGGAACGGTATAGTTGTAGGAGAGCGGATCGGTCACCCCCTTGTTCGTTGCGGAGAGTACGCGCCCGATAATGATCGGGAAAAGGTAGAGACCGATGTTCTGAATCCAGAAGATCACCGCGTAGGCCGAACCCAGCACCCGGTTCTCCACCAGTTTGGGTACGCTGGGCCAGAGTGCGGCGGGAACCAGTGAGAACGAAATTCCCAGCAGGACGATGGCGGCGTAGGCGATCAGGGCCGATTGGGTCGCCGGAAGAATGAACGCAAAAGTCAGGTGGCAGATCACCATCAGGATTGCCCCCAAAATCAGCATTGTGGCACCTTTACCCTTGCGGTCCAGGAAATTTCCGAGGAAAGGCGTGATGGCCGCAGCACCCAGCGGGAAGACGAAGAAAACAAGCCCCGCCTGTTCCGCCGTATATTTCAGGTTGCATTGCAACATGTTGATAGCGTACTTCTGGAAGGGGAAAATCGCCGAATAGTAGAGTACGCACAAAAGCGCCACGATCCAGAAAACCTTGCTGCTGAAAATCCGCCCGAGGTCGCTGATTTTGAACGGATCGTCTTTCTCCTCACCGCTTTCGCCCATCTGCTTCTCCAGCTTCTTGTCCATGAAGGCGTAGGCGATAAAGCTCATCAGGCCGATACACAAAAGGATCACGGCGACCATCACCGGACGCGATACGCTGACGGGCTGGATCTTATTGGCCAACAGCGGGGAGCCGAGCATCACGACGGCCACACCGATTCGGGCGATTGCCATTTCGACGCCCATTGCCAGAGCCATCTCCTTGCCTTTGAACCATTTCACGATACCGCGCGACACGGTGATTCCGGCCATTTCGACGCCGCAGCCGAACAGCATGAAACCGATGGCGGACATTTTGGCCGAGGCGGGCATCCCGTCGAAGAACGGGGTGATGTTCCACCACTTGAGCGGCAGGTTCATGAAGTTGTCCATGAATGCCTGCGCCGCGCTGCCTTCGAAGGCATTGCTGACGGCATACCAATTGATCGAGGCGCCGCATACCATCACCACGCCGGAGAGAATTGCCGTGAAACGGACTCCCATTTTGTCGAGGATGACGCCGGCGAAGATCAGGAAGAAGACGAATACGTTGAGGAATGTCTCGGAGCCGGCATAACCTCCGTAAGCGTCGGGACCCCAGCCTTTCGAGGTGGCCAGCAATCCCTGTAACGGCGAGAGTATATCCATGAAGATATACCCGAAAAACATGGCTGCTGCCAGGAGAACCAACGCCGTCCACCTGGCGGCGGGCGAGTCGTTGAGTTTGCGTTGGATAGTTTCTGTCATTTTATTTGGATTTGGTATTTTTATGCTTCTTTATTCTTCCGGTTTCGAGTAGTGTTTCAGTATCTCGTAAGCCTCCGTAATGCCCAGTTCCCCGGCTTTCGACAGGTCGAGGCACCCCTTGCGCGTATCCTTCATGAAGATCTGGATGATCCCCCGGTTATAGAAGGCTTCGGCGAAATTGGGATTGAGTGCAATGGCTTTCGTGTAATCCTCGTACGCTTCCGGCAGGCTGCCCGACAGGGCCATCAGGTTCGCCCGGTTGTAGTAGCTATACGCGAAATCCGGGAAGAGTTTGATGACTTTGTTCAGGTCGGCGATCGCCTCGTCGTAATTATAGGTGCGCTTATGTGTGTTGTTGAGTCGGTTCGCCGGATCGGAGTCGATCGTAATCCGATGGTAGGAGTTATCGATCGACGAGATGAAATCTATCATCTCCGCGCGCGTGGTCGACCGGTTCAGGTAGAGGAACGGGTTGGTCGGATTGAGTTCGATTGCTGCCGAATAGGTGTTCACCGAATTGGTGTACTGCTTGATGAGCGACTGCGTCACGCCCCGCTCGAAGAGCGTCGTCCACGAAGCGTCGTCGGCCTTGAGCCGTTTGAGGTACTCGCGGTCGAGAATCATCAGTGTGTCGGCCGGAATGTTGCTCTCGCGTAGCGACAGCGTGAGATACTCGTTGCCGATGCGTTTGCGGAAGTCTTCGACGCGCTGCAGGTGGTAGGTTTTCGCCACGAGCGCCGTGTCGGGCTGCATGAGGGTGAATTTGAACAATGGGAGCAGTCTCATTTCCTCGCGGGCACCGCTGCGTGCCACCGTACGCTCGAACGTGCTGCCCGAGAATTTGCTGTCGAACGACAGCA
Source organism: Alistipes sp. (assembly GCA_048465795.1). GTDB lineage: Bacteria > Bacteroidota > Bacteroidia > Bacteroidales > Rikenellaceae > Alistipes. The sequence continues at coordinate 13,507 of DBFWKV010000029.1, read as the reverse complement.
GGCGGTCGAACCGCTGCGTGGTGTCCGCATAGATGGAATAGGTGCTGTCGGTCAGGCGCGAACGGTATTCCGCAATCTTCCGTTGGGCGATTTCCCGGTCGAGTTTCGCTCCCTGCTGGTCGCGCAGCAATTCACGCAGCCGGCTGCGGTAGATGTAGGCGTTGGCGAAATCGGGGTAGAGTTTGATCGCCTCCGTGTAGTCCCTCACCGCACTTTCCAATTCGCCCAGTTGCGCATATACGCCCGCCCGGTTGTAGAAAACCAGCACGTTGTTGGGGGAGTATTGGGCGACTTTGTCGTAATCCTCCAAAGCCCGGTTGTAGTCGCCGATCTGCGAGCGCAGCATGGCGCGGTTGAAGTAGGTGATCGAACTGGTCGAGTCGAGTTCGATTACTTTGTCGAAATCGGACATGGCCCGCATCGGACGGTGGGTGTCGGCGTAAACCAGTGCCCGGTTGAAGTAAGACGGAATGTAGGTCGAGTCGCACGCGACCGCCTTGTCGAAATCCTCTTCCGCCTCCTTGTAACGATCCTGACGCATGTAAAGTTCGCCCCGGCTGTTGTAGCCGAGGGGATTTTCGCGGTTGGTGCGAATTGCCGTGTTGAAATTTTCGTAGGCACGCACCGTATCTTTGAGTTGCAGGTAGCTGACACCCCGGTAGATGAAGGCTTCGCTGACCTTGTTCTCCTGACGGATGAACTGGTCGAAATCCTCGATGGCTTCTTTGAATTGCTGGTTCAGCAGGCGTGTCACGCCCCGGCTGTAATAAGGCCCGGGAAGGTCGGGCCGCAGTTCGATCGCCTCCTTGAAATCCTGCAGGGCGTCGTCGTAATTGCCCAGCAGCGAGCGGACGATGGCCCGGTAGGTGTATGCCTGCGTGTAAACGGGATTTTTGCGAATGGCGGTCGTGAAGTCCGACTCGGCGCCAAGCAGGTCGTTGAGGTTGTACTTGGCGATCCCGCGCAGGAAATAGGCTTCGTAAGCGTTGGCATCGAAGCGCAGCAACGTATTCAGCGTGCGGATTGCCTCCTGGTAGTCGTTGTTCATCATGCAGGTGCGGCCCATCCAGACGAAGTACTCTTTGTTGTACTGCGCACGGACGGTCGCACTGCTCAGAAACGCGATGCAAAGGAGTAATACGGCAGTGAATTTACGCATTGACGGGCTGTTTATGCTCTATAACGGGATCGGAAAGTGCTTTATTGCCCGGTTTTATTCCAATTCGTAACCGAAACGGCGAAGTTGCCGTTCGTTGTTGCGCCAGTCGTCACTGACTTTGACGTACAGTTGCAGAAAAACCTTCTTGCCGAGGAATTGCTCCATGTCTTCCCGCGCGGCCTGTCCGACCTTCTTGAGTTTTTCGCCTTTGTGCCCGATCAGGATGCCTTTCTGCGAATCGCGCGCGACGTAGATCGTCGCCGAAATGCGGTCGATCGTCTCCTCTTCCTTGTAGCTTTCGATTTCGATCTCGCAACAGTAGGGGATCTCCTTGTCGTAGAAGCGGAGGATTTTCTCGCGGATGATCTCCGATGCGAAAAACCGCAGCGTCTTGTCGGTCAGCGTCTCTTTGGGGTAGAAGGCGGGGCCTTCGGGCAGCAGGCCGAGAATGGCCTTGAACAGCCCTTCGATGTTGAAATTTTCTTTGGCCGATACGGGAACGATCTCCGCACCGGGAAGTTCCGTGTGCCACTTGTCCACCAGTGCGTCGAGTTTTTCCGGCGTTGTGAGGTCGATCTTGTTGATGACTACCAGCGTCGGAATGCCGCTCTTGTTGATCCGGTCGACGATCTCCGCCGAGCGGTCGCTCTGCTCGACCGTGTCGGTGACGTAGAGGATCACATCGGCGTCGGTAAGCGCGCCCGTGACGAATTTCATCATCGACTCCTGGAGTTTGTAGTTCGGCTTAAGGATGCCAGGCGTGTCGGAGTAAACGATCTGGAAATCCTCGCCCGAGACGATGCCCATGATACGGTGGCGCGTGGTTTGGGCCTTCGAGGTGATGATCGAGAGTTTCTCGCCCACCAGCGCGTTCATCAGTGTCGATTTGCCGACGTTGGGATTTCCGATGATATTGACAAAACCCGATTTATGCATGTCCGATTTTTTTTGTTGAATGCCCCAAAGGTACGATAATTCCGAATAAATTCCTATCCTCAAGGCAGAGAAACCACAAAAGACAAACGGATGTTCTTATGGTCCGATGGAGATTTCACGGTAAACCGAATTTATTTCCGGCTTCGTTGTGCATGATCCTTTTTTTGCGGCCGATGTAGGAGCGAAGTTGCCGATTAAAAATAACGCTCCGAAAGAGGAGCGTTATGAAATATCACAGGAAGCAATCCGGTTTACCGCCTCGGCATTCCGCCCGGCATCTTCGGCAGTTTCATATTGCCGCCGGCAACGGCTTTCATCATCTTGCGCGTGTCGTCGAACTGCTTCATCAGGCGGTTCACGTCGGCCATCGTCGTGCCGGAACCTTTGGCGATACGCTCCCGGCGTTTGGCATTGATGATCTCGGGCTTTTCGCGTTCGGTGGGGGTCATCGACGAGATGATCGCCTCGGTCTGCTTGAACACGTCGTCCGGAATATCCACGTTCTTGAGCATCTTGCCCATGCCGGGGATCATGCCTGCGAGGTCTTTCATGTTGCCCATCTTCTTGATCTGCTGAATCTGGGAGATGAAGTCGTTGAAGTTGAACTGGTTCTTCACCAGTTTCTTCTTGAGCTTGCGGGCTTCTTCCTCGTCGAACTGCTCCTGGGCGCGTTCCACGAGCGATACCACATCGCCCATGCCGAGGATACGGTCGGCCATTCGTTCGGGATGGAATACCTGGAGGGCGTCCATCTTTTCGCCGCTCGATATGAATTTCAGGGGTTTGTCTACCACCGAACGGATCGAAATGGCGGCACCGCCCCGGCTGTCGCCGTCGAGTTTGGTGAGCACCACGCCGTCGAAGTCGAGCCGGTCGTTGAATTCTTTGGCGGTGTTTACGGCGTCCTGACCCGTCATGGCGTCAACCACGAACAATGTTTCGGAAGGCTTCACGGCAGCCTTGATGGCGGTAATTTCACGCATCATCGCCTCGTCAACGGCCAAACGACCCGCCGTATCGACGATTACGACGTTGTAATTGTTCTGACGTGCATATTTGATCGCGTTTTCGGCGATTTGGACGGGGTTTTTGTTGCCCTCTTCGGTGTAAACCTCCACGCCGATCTGTCCGCCCAGGACCTTCAACTGGTCAATTGCCGCAGGACGGTACACGTCGCCCGCAACCAGCAATACCTGACGCCCTTTCTTCGACTTGACGAACGAGGCCAGCTTACCCGAAAATGTCGTCTTACCCGACCCCTGCAAACCTGCGATAAGGATCACGGCCGGAGTGCCGTCGAGCTTGATCTCCGTGGCCGTGCCGCCCATGAGTTCGGCCAGCGAGTCGCGGACGATCTTGGTCATCATCTGCCCCGGCTTCACGGCTTTGAGCACGTCCTGCCCCAGTGCCTTCTGTTTCACCTCGTCGGTGAACGATTTGGCGACTTTGTAGTTTACGTCGGCGTCGATCAGCGCCCGGCGAATCTCCTTGAGCGTTTCGGCGATATTGATCTCCGTGATACGGCCTTCGCCCTTGAGAATTTTGAATGACCGTTCGAGTTTATCGGTTAAATTTTCAAACATGGTTTGCGAAATTTTGCCCGCAAAGATAGTAAAGGCCGGTCGCAGAACCAAACGTGTTCGTGTTTTGCCGCCGTCCAGCCTATCCAAGCCGGGATTATTCCCGGCAAAGATAACGATTTATTCAAAAAGCACAACCGCTTGCGAAAGGAATGATGAAAAGTTCTCGGTGATGCGGGTTCCGGTCGGGCCGGTTGTAACCGATGAGATTTCGCCTTTCGATTTTATAACAACCCAGCCTCGTAGTAAACAACGATTTGCTCGATGATCCTGTCTTCGCCGTCCTTGTCGTACTCGGCCTTGAGATTTTGTCCGAAAATACGCGATACACCCTGCCAGAAACCCGCGACAAATCCGCCCCGGAACTCTTTGAGCACTTCGTAAGCCGTGAATTCCGTTTCCCGGTCGATCAGTTTGAGCAGCACTTTGCCCTGTGTACGGGTCATTTTCTTGAGAATGGGAGTATATTCCTCCTTGATTTCGTGGTAGATTCCCTTGATGTACTCCTTTTGTGCCTTTTTTGTCGGCAGGCGGCAGAGTTCCGCCTCCATCTCAGCCATCTTGGCTTTGGCGATTTTGGCGACGGGATAGACCTTTTTTACGGCATCGACCAATTTCCGGTAGCGGCGCATGTCGACGGGACGGCTGAAGACATATACGGGCAGGATGTGAACGGACGGAATCGAGTCTCCGTTCACGACTTCCCATTGCTGATGCCAGAACCCGCGGCCGCCCTGCGCCCGAACGCCGGTCGCTGCGAATAATCCGATCAGAATGAATAATAATCCGCGTTTCATCCCCGTAAAATTACTATCTTTGTACGCTTTGTCCAGAACATTTATTTCTGTCAAAGTTAGTTATTATTTATTAAACGAAACGATAAACCGGGATAGTATGTTGGAAAAAGGAATTTCGTCGCAGAGCCGCACTACGGTCTCTGCGAGTAATACCGCCACGGCGATGGGGTCGGGCGATATGGACGTATTCGCCACCCCGGCTATGGTGGCCCTGATGGAAAATGCGGCGATGAAAGCCGTGGCGGGTGCCTTGCCCCAGGGGGCGACTACGGTGGGCGCCGAGATGAATGTGACGCACATCAAACCGTCGGCTCCCGGCGCGGAAATTACCGCGACGGCCGTGCTGACGGGAATCGACGGCCGTAAACTGACTTTCAATGTCGGTGCCCGCGATGCCGAAGGGATGATCGGCGAAGGGGTGCATGTCCGCTATGTCGTCGACCGGAAAAAATTCCTGGCGAAACTCGAATAGTTCGCCGACGGATAATTCGGTCATTTTCAATAAAACCCCCGTATTGAAAAACAATACGGGGGTTTTATTGAAAGAACTCAGGCGTCAGAGTTTGAAGATCATGTGTTCGAGGTAAATCACACCGATTCCGGCCAGATAACCGGCCAGGCCGAGCAGGGTAATCTTCTTGAAATACCAGCTGAAGGTGATTTTCTCCAGACCCATCGCTACGACACCTGCCGCCGAACCGATAATGAGCAGACTGCCGCCTACGCCTGCGCAATAGGTCAACAGGTGCCAGAACAAACCGTCCTGCACGAACGACTGCATATACGCCGGATCGGCCGAGGCGGCAACCGCAGCCGTGTCGAGAACGGGATACATGCCCATACAGGCCGCGACGAGGGGTACGTTGTCCACTACGGACGACAACAGACCGATCATGCCGGTGATGGCAAAGGCTTCGTGCACCTGCTTGTCGAGGAACGTGGCTGCATCGGTCAGCACTCCGGCGCTTTCGAGAGCCGCCACCGACATCAGAATTCCCAGGAAGAACAGGATCGTAGGCATGTCGATGTGTTTCAATACCTTCGTGACCCGGCATTTGATCGACTCCTCGATGTCGCGTTTGCTGTCGTATAGAAGTTCCGTTGCGACCCACATCACACCCAGCGACACCATCATGCCCATATAGGGAGGCAGTCCCGTAACGCTTTTGAATACGGGAACGAACAGCAGCCCCGCGATGCCGAGGATCAGCAGGAAGTGGCTCATCCGGGGTCCGACGCCTTTGGGACGTCCGTCGTTGGGCAGTTGGATGTCTTGAGGCGTTGTGTCTTCGTTGCGGATGTACCGGATGCCGATGATCGTAGGGATCAGTACGGAAACCAGACAGGGCAATATCTGCCATAGGATGAGGTTGCCCGCCGTGACGTTGCCCCGCATCCAGAGCATGATGGTCGTCACGTCGCCGATGGGCGACCAGGCGCCGCCGCTGTTGGCTGCAATGATGATCAGACTGGCGAAGATCCACCGCTCTTTGCGGTCGGTGATGAGTTTTCGCAGGAGCATCACCATGATGATGGTGGTGGTCATGTTGTCCAGTACGGCCGACATGAGGAAGGTGATGATGACGAGCAGCCACAGCAGTTTGTGTTTGTTGCGTGTGGTGATGTGGTCGGTGATGACGCTGAATCCCCCGTGGGTATCGATGATATCCACGATGGTCATGGCGCCGATCAGGAACACCAGGATTTCGCAGGTGGAACCCAGTTGGTCGACCAGCTCCTGCTGGATGTGGACGTCGTGTGCGAAAAGGCTGAACACCGTCCAGATGGCGCCGCACATAAGCAGCGCTGTGGCCGCTTTGTCAATTTTTACCTTGTGCTCCAGGGCAATAAAAACATATCCCAGCACAAAGATCAGAATCATTGCAAGTATCATAGGCTTTTAAAACTTATATTCTCCTTCGCGGAACACGACGATGTTGCTTGCTGGCCTTTGCTGACGAAGTACCTGAGCCGCTATGAGCGATCCGCTTTCCGTCCGGTAACAAACGACCTGCGCCGCAGGCTGGTAGCTGTGAGGCAACCGGTTCAGCAGTTCGAAATCACCGCGTTCGACCGCTTCCTGCACACGGGGCAGCTCCTGGGCGTCGAACGAATATTCCGACCGGAAGAGACGTTCGCGGCTTTGCTTCTCGAGCGGTGCCGACGAATCGCCGAAATACCGGTAGCAGACCATTGTGATCCCCGTACAGAGGATGCAGGAACCGATCAGCAGGTTCCACTGCGACCAGGCGTCGCTGTTTTCAAAAAAAGCGACATTCGAATTGGCCCACAGCAGGGCGATGGCGGCGGCCGTCAGGACAATGCCGGGCAGCGGGTTGTAACGATGTCGTACAATATCGGGCGATGCGGTATAAATCGCATCATCAATCAAGTTTTTCATTTTAAATTATCCGTTAACGGTGAATGACTTTAGCTGTGCGGCGTGTAGGATACGCCGCTTTGGAAAAACCAATCGTCCGCTAAATGATAATTTTGCGCAGGCCGTAGACATACCGGTCGGCAGGCCGGGAGTAGTTCGGAACGGGGCGTGTCCCGAGCTGCCGGATTCCGGGTGTGCAGTTCGGGTGTTGTTTGCCGTATCGTTCCGATAAAAAAGTTTCCGAGCCTGCCGCGCGGGGTTTGGAGACAGGAACCTCCGATGTGGAAAGACGGCCGCCTGCGTTGGTTGTGACCGTTGCGGCGAGCGGAGTATTTTCCAGCGCTGGAGTTTGGGTGTCGTGTGCCGAGAAGGTTGCGGCGGTGATCCGGATCGGTATTCGTTCCGGATTTTGCCCGTGACTTCCGTCGCCCGGACGGATTACTGTCGCCAGAAGCAGCAATGCCGCTATTTTCAGCCACATCTTCATGTTGCAAATGTAATAAAAAACGAAGTGCAATTTACTATCGTGCGGCATTTTTTGTGCCTGTCGTTGCAGATTGGGAATTTTTTCTTACCTTTGCCTCGCTTTCGAGCAACGGATTGAGCTATGGTGTAATGGTAACACAGCAGATTTTGGTTCTGTCGTTCCAGGTTCGAGTCCTGGTAGCTCAACAATGTCCTTGGGGACAGATTTTGGGAAGAGAGCGTCGCAAGATGCGAAAAAATCGAGGAGGGAAGTGACGGGCGTTTACACACCGGCAACTTCCCTCCTCTGTTTTTATACCGCGTGAATATTTTGCAGGATACCGCTCCCGTTCGAAAGGGATTCACGTAAATATAGAACTGGGGGCCGAATTGGTACCGTCGTAGGGGAATGCTGTAAATAACGGCGGAAGGCTTCAACCTTTCCGATGTTGCTGTTGTGATATACGCCCGTTTTGTTATTCCTGCATTTTGCGTTTCACACGGTCGGCAGCAGCCGTAACAGCCTGTTCTACTTTTTCTGTGGCTTTCGTAATGTCCCTTTTCGTCGATTCCCGGTCATTGCCGCCTGTTTCGCGGGCACAAGGTGTTGCGTCGTCGATCATCTGTGACAGCAGGTCCATTGTCTGTTTTTCTTCTTCGGCAGAGGTGTCGGTGGCCTCATTCGTTTTTTGCTTGTCCATACTATTCCGAATTAATGTGATTTGCGGTGCGAGACGGCGGCGGCTATCCACAGCAGCACGACAGCGCCGATAATGGATGTTATGAGACTTCCGATCGTTCCGACGGCGATCAGCCCGAACAGGGAAAAGATCCAGCCGCCGAGCAGGCCGCCGATGATACCGATTACAAGATTTAGCAACAGTCCCGAGCCGTTGCCTTTGACGAGCAGGCTGGCAATCCATCCTGCGAACAGCCCTATGAGCAGATACCATAAAAAATACATAACTTTCCGTTTTTGCGGCGGCGTTTTTCCACCGGCACGATCCCGTCGGGCCGGAATCTGGTAAAACAGACGCCTTGATTTCGAAAAGCCATGTACAAATTCTGTTCCCGAAGCGACGGTTCTCTTTTTTATCCTGGGACAGTACGGGATTTATCGTCGCTTAATGAGCAACAGGGGAGAGTTATCGTATCGATTTGAGTGCACGTGCCAGTTGATCGGGGCAGGAGGTGCCTTTGCCCCGGCAGTCGATGCCTTCCAGACGTGCGATGGCTTCTTCTACGCGCATGCCCCGCAGCAGTGCGGCCATTCCCTGTGTGTTCCCGTGGCAGCCTCCCGTGAAGCAGACGCTGCGGATCGTATCGTCGTCGAGTTCTATGTCGATCTGCCGGGAGCAGGTGCCCTGTGGCAAATAGGTCAGTGTTCGTGTCATGCGTGCCTGTTTATAGGGTGCTAAAATACAAAAAGAACGGTCGTATATGCCGTTCTTCAGTTTGTCCGAACTTGATCTTCCTGAAAACATTGCTGAGAAGGGGGTAATTTATCAAGAGGCGGCGTAAATTCCCCCCCCCTCAGGCAATGTCTGGTAACATCGGGAACAAACCCTTGATTTTTATTGATACAAATATAATATAAAATCTCCGGATTAACAAAAAAAAGCTGCATGAAAATGCAGCTTTCGGATTCTTGTTCGAATGATTGCGCTTATTTCTGCTGCAATTCCGAATTGTCGGCTACCACCATGTTCTTGTCGATGCGCAGCGTGACGTTGCTGTCGACTTCGATGAGCAGCGAAGTCTCCTTGATCTCTTTTACGACGCCGTAAATTCCGCCGGCGGTAACGACCTTGTCGCCTTTTTTCAGTGAGTCGCGGAATGCCTGCATTTGCTTGCGGCGCTTGGCCTCGGGGAGCCACATGAAAAGCCACAGGACGAGAATCATCAGGCCGATCATGATGATGAAACTGTACTGCTGCATGAAACCCGGCTGAGGCTCTATGGGAGCCGCCTGAAGAAAATTAATCATACTTTATTCGGTTTTAAGTGTTTGTTGTCTTGTCAGGGTAATCTTTGCTTGCACGCAACCTATGGCTTGGACAAACTGCCGTCACGCATAATCCAAATTTTGGTTGTTGGGGACTTACCTGCCACTATCTCCGGCAAATATACGAATTATTGCGGAATTTGCAACATCATTCCACCTCGGCCTCGACATAGAGTTTGAGCGGACGCTTCCCGCCGCCGAACGATATTTCCACGGTCTTGAGCTGCCAGCCCCGTTCGCCCCGGGAGTCGAATGTCAGTGTCAGGGGGCGTTTCTCGCCGGGGACAAGCGGCTGATTTTCATATTCGAGCGTCGTACATCCGCAACTGCGTACGTAAGAGCTGATTGTCAACGGATATTGCGTCGTGTTATGTAGCAGCAACGGTTTTACGGCAATTTCGCCCGACCGCATCCGTCCGAATCGTACGGTATCCGTACCGCCTGCAACGAGAATCGTGTCCGAAACCGTGACGATCCGGCCTGAGAGGCCGGCGGTGTATGCCGGTTTGGTTTTCCGGCCGCAACCCGCAGCCAACAGAAGCCCCGTATAAATCAGCAGGCGAATCATAGCGGCGTCACATCAGACCGCGCCCGGCCTTTTTGATGCGCCCCTCCATGGTGAGCGACTCGACGATCTTGTCCAGTACGCCGTTGACGAAGGTGCTGCTGCCCGGTGTGGAATAGGCTTTCGAAATCTCGATATATTCGTCCAGCGTCACCTTTACGGGGATGGCCGGGAAGGCTGTAAGTTCGTTCATTGCCGTGACGATAATGAGGTTATCCATGAAAACGATGCGCTCCACATCCCAGTTGCTCGTGAACTTCTCGATGTACTCCAGGTTTTTGTTGTAATTGATGAGCGTCTTTTCGAAAAGCGTTTTGACGAATTCGGGATCTTCGTTGCTTTTGAATTTCGACATCACCTTGAGTTCCGTATGCGAGCTGCGCAGGTTGGAGAGCGTGCGCAACACCATCATGATAATATAACACAGGTCGTCGCTCCAGAAGATCGACATCTCTTCGAGCACGCTGTCCAGCGCGTCGCAGCTCTGCATCTCCTTGAAGAAATCCTCCACGAATTTCTTGTCTTCGGCGAACGAACGATCGCCGTTCTGCATGTAGTCCTTGAAATAATCGCTTTCGCAGAGTTGCGCGTAAATCGTGCGAATTAATTCGGGATGCTGATTCCAGCCCAGTTTGTGCGCTGCGACATAGTCGTTCACCGAATCGCTGTTGGCCAGGATGCGGATCACCTCGTTATCCACGAATTTGGTGTTGGGGTTGAGGTCTTCGTGGGTCGGCAGCTTTTTCTGTTTGGCGATTTCCTGGCGTTTTTCGGCATAACGTGACAATTCGACCGGAAGGGTCAGCATCTGGAAATAGAGGTCGTAGGCTTTGTCCACCGAGGTCATCAGGGTCTTTTCCGAAGCAATCATGTTGTCCGCCTCCGATTTCAGATGGGCGAACAATGCCTTAACGACTTTTATGCGAAGTAATCTTCTGCTCAACATAATTTTTAGAACGTTTTTCATTATGCGGGACAATGCCGGTTTTACCCGGTCTGTGTCGGCGCTGGAAACAACGGTATGAATGCCGTGTTTTTTACGGGCGCAAAGGTAGTTATAATTGAATTAAAAATTAAAGATTGAGAATTAAAAATTGTGATTTTTGTTGCCGCTCCGATTTGTCGCGCCTTTGCAGAGTGCTGCGGGCAGAACGCCGGAGAAATTGACGGGACGCTAAATTTTCATTTTCAATTCTTAATTTTTAATTATTCTATACCTATCTTTGTACCCGTATGGAACAAATCGAAGAGAAGGAGCGGCGGTCATACGATGTCATCGTCGTCGGGGCCGGAGCTGCAGGCATGATGGCTGCGGGAACTGCTGCGCGCAACGGCATGAAGGTGTTGCTGCTCGAAAAGATGGAAAAATCGGGACGCAAGGTGCGTATTACGGGCAAAGGCCGGTGCAACGTGACCAATGCACGTCCTGCCGAGGAATTCGCTGCGCAGGTGCGGACCAATGCGGAGTTTCTGGCGCAGGCATTTGCCGAATTCAACAACCGGGCGACGATCCGTTTTTTTGAACGAATGGGGGTGAAACTCGATATCGAACGCGGAGAACGGGTTTTCCCGAGCAGCGGCAAGGCATGGGACATCGCTAACGCCTTGCTGGAATTCTGTGTGGAAAATGGCGTGAAAATCCTCTATGAAACACGTGTCACGGAGATCATGACGCTGTGCGGCAAAGTCTTCGGCGTGCGTTATGTCAACAAACGGGGTTTCGAGCGCAAGGAAGAGTGCCCTCGGGTGATTGTCGCCACGGGCGGCGTCTCCTATCCGGCGACGGGTTCGACGGGCGACGGGTATGCGTTTGCCGCCGACCTGGGCCACACGATCGAGCCGGTGCGGCCTTCGCTGACGCCGCTCGTGTCGTCGCATCCGCAGTTCAAATACCTTGCAGGCACCTTGTTGCGCAACGTCAAAGCCACGCTTTTCGTGGACGGCGAACCCGTGCGCGAGGAATTCGGCGAGATCGGCTTTTCGGAGCGTGGCATCGAGGGGGCTGTGGCCCTGCGTGTGAGCCGCGATGCGGTCGATGCACTCATCGACGAACGCCGTGTGAAACTGGTGCTCGATCTGAAACCCGCACTGACCGAAGAGGTGCTGCGCGAACGTATTGAACGGGAGATTGCGGAACTGGCGCCGACGGAGTTTTTCTCCGAACTGCTGCGCAAACTGGTGCCGAAACAGTTGGTCATTCCGCTGGCGCAGGAACTGGACATCCACTCGAAAAGCTATATCAGCAAAATACCCGAGGGCGGTATCGGCCGGCTGATCAAGATGCTGAAGGGGATGGTGTTTCCCGTTACGGACTATGCCCCGTTCGAGTATGCGGTGGTGACGGCCGGGGGCATTAACTGTGCCGAGGTCAATCCCTATACGATGGAATCGCTCAAGGTGTCCGGACTTTATTTCGCAGGCGAAGTGCTCGATCTCGATGCCAATACGGGCGGCTATAATCTGCAGATCGCTTTTTCGACAGGCCGTCTGGCGGGGATGTTGAAAAAATAAACCGATGAAGATCAGCGGGCGCACGATCAAAAAAAGGCTTTCGGGCAAGGTTTCGCAATTCGGAAACCGGCTTCGGCGTGTCCGTTATTTTCGGGGACACGGCGTACATTCGCCTTTTGTTTACGATATCGTCCGGCATGTTTTCATGCGCCGGGAATTGCTTCCGGGCGACCGGGAACTCTATTTGGCATTGATTGCTGCGGATGTGCCTGTGAGGCGCGCCATTCAGTTGCAAAATCTGTATATCCATTGCGGGTATGCGTCGTTTGGCCTGAATCGTGCGGATGCGGCTATGTGCATCGTCACACGCGACCTGACCCGGACAGAGACCCTGGAGATCGTCCGTGAGGCGGCTGGAAAGGGGAATACGGTTGTGATTCTGGCACCTTACGACGGCCGTGGGCGGCAGGCGATGTGCCGGATGATCGTGGATGTCCATACGTCGACGACGGTGGACAACCGGTGGTATTTGCTGATTTTCAATAATTATCTGCCGAAACAACATTTCCGGATATGAAAGTATATACCAAAACTGGAGACAAGGGTACCACTTCGCTGGTGGGCGGGGAGCGTGTTTTCAAAACCGACGAACGGGTGGAAGCCTATGGAACGGTCGATGAATTGATGGCGTTCACGGCGCTGCTGGGTGACCATATGCGCTTCGATGCATCGCTGTCAGCCAAAGTCGATGAACTGAACCGGATCAATTCCTGCCTGATGACAGTTGCCGCACTGCTGGCGGCAGGACAGGAAGGAAGTACGAAGGTGACGCCGCTCGATTCTGCGTATGTGACCTGGCTCGAAGAACGTATAGATGCCATGCAGGCCGCTGTGCCGCCCATCACGAAATTTACCATTCCGGGCGGGAATGCCGTCGTGTCGATGTGCCATGTCTGCCGGACGGTCTGCCGGCGTGCCGAGCGCGCCGCACTGCGTGCCGATCAGAAATACGGGATCGCACCGGTTGCATTGGTCTTCCTGAACCGGCTCTCCGATTACTTTTATCTGCTGGGGCGAAATCTTACCCTGCATTTCGAGGTGGAAGAAACGCTCTGGGTTCCCTGAAAAACCGGATTGAGGGTCGTGGTTTGTATCTATACCAGGTTTTG
>DBFWKV010000028.1:0-6127 GCA_048465795.1 Alistipes sp. | reverse complement strand
AAAGAAAAAGGCCGTGCCACAGCAAAGAGCGCCTCGTGCCGCGAGCTGAACCTCTACTTGGACACGGTGCAGGCCCGTATCTTTGCACTTCGCACCTCCCTTGAAGCGGAAGGGGCGCGCGACCGAGGAAGTTTGCGGGCATTTTATGTGCGCGGTTGAAGCCGGCCGGGCGAGCCGACCGACCGAATATCTGCCTTTTTTCCGTCCGCGCGGCGTTCCGTTTCGGAAAATCAGTTAACTTTGCATCAGTCACAGGTTTCTGCTGCTTGTATGCAGATGCCGGGAGGGTTGCGCTAATTTAAACGGATAATTGCTATGGCTGGTTTGCCCCGAAAGATTCTATCGATGGCCGGAATACTTCTGTTCAAGGTCAATATACTGAAGACCGTTTACTTCAATTTGAAGTATCTTCCATTGCGTCAGGCCATGCGCCTGCCATTTTTTATCTATTACCGGACGAAATTATTCCGGATGGACGGCCGAATAATTGTTAATGTCCCATTTCCCCCCCCCTCGGCTTGGTTAAAATAGGCCCGCATGGGCTTGGTACGCAGGATGTGAGGTATTCCCGGACGATTTGGGAAGTCGCAGGAACGCTGGTCGTCAACGGGTATGCCACCATCGGGCGGGGAAGCCGGATCAGTATCGGATGTGACGGGGTGTTGACACTTGGCGATCGGTTCAGGATTACGGGAGATTCCGCCCTGATTTGCCAGAAAGAAATCAGCTTCGGCAACGATTGTCTTTTATCGTGGGACATATTGATTATGGATACCGATTTCCACGCGGTAACGGATCGTGAAGGGTCGGTTATCAATGCCCCGCGATCCGTGAAAATCGGGAATCATGTGTGGATCGGCTGCCGGAATACGATTCTGAAGGGGGTGGAGATTTCCGATTCGAACATCGTCTCGGCCGGTTCGACGGTTACCCGGAGTTTCGAGGGCCGAAACAGCATCATCGGGGGTAACGGGCGGGATCTTCGTATCCTCAAGGAGCATGTGAATTGGAAAGATTAATGTCCCGTATGCCGATGCGTAAAGAGGCTGACAAGAGAAACGGCCCTTTTCGGGCCGTTGGCTTCATATCTTTTTACAACCCATGTTGAACGCGAAATCGCGCAGTTCGTGGCGCGTTGCCTGCCGGCAATAGACATATTCCTGTGAAAGCGTGGTATCCTTCTGGAAATGTTCGAAATCGGGACTGTCAACCTCCAGGCAAATCTGTCCGGATTCGTTTATCCGGTCGAAAATACCCCAAAGTCCTGCACCCGACGGAACATTAGGGGCCGGCGTGAAAAGATACAGGTCTCCGCTGTCGAGTTGTGTGTCGGCGATTCGTTTCATTATTCCAGCTCGTCGATCTGTTTGAGTACCTCGTCGATCTGCCTGCTTTTCGGCATCATGTCCTGACAGTGCTCCTTTTCGAGCCAGAGTTTGGCGCGTTCGATCAACAAATCGTATTTTGCAACCATTTCGACCATTCGTTTGCGGTCGAGCGGCAGAAGTTCGGGATTTGTTTCCTTCAGGAAGGTTTGGTATTCCATCCCGACGAACGGACGGATGAAGTGGTGCCAAATCCATTTTTTGCTGCGGTCGTGGCGACCCGACTCAAAAAGCAAATTGACGACCATGTTGATATACTCTTTCCGCATCCGGGTGCAATCTTCATTCCTCATATTTATCGGCTTAATATAATTCGGCGAATGAAATTACTGCGAACTCCCGGCGTGAAAAAATTTGTAGTGATTAATTCGAATGATATTGCAAATGTTGTCACAAAGGCGCTTTTTTCGCTGCTTTACGTGACTTTATGTGGTATTGCGATGACTTAAAGTGTCCTGTCGAGCTGCTTAAGCGTGCGCAGAAAGGCCCTACGACGACAATCGGTTCCCTTCGGAGGACGGATTATCCGGTTCGGCAAACACGAATTATCGCGCTTTGCCGTGTGCCGGTTTTGGATGCCGGATGCCGGTTTAAAAAATAATTGTTACATTTGTCCGAATTTTTAATCTGAAACGTATGTCATACAATTTACTGAAAGGAAAGAAAGGTTTGATTTTCGGCGCCCTCAACGAGCAGTCGATCGCCTGGAAGGTGGCCGAGCGCGCCGTCGAAGAGGGGGCGGAGATCGTCCTGACGAATACGGCCGTGTCGATCCGCATGGGTACGATTTCGCAGTTGGCCGAGAAATGCGGAACCATCGTGGTTCCGGCCGATGCTACAAGCGTCGAAGACCTGGAAAACCTGATCGACAAGACGATGGAGCACTTCGGCGGCAAGTTCGATTTCATGCTGCACTCCATCGGGATGTCGCCCAACGTCCGCAAGGGACGCACGTACGACGACCTGGATTACGACTATTTGGCCAAGACCCTCGATATTTCGGCAATTTCGTTCCACAAAGCCATTCAGGTGGCGCGCCGTAAGGACGCCATCAACGACTGGGGTTCGATCGTGGCCCTGAGCTACATCGCCGCGCAACGTACCCTCTACGGTTATAACGACATGGCCGATGCCAAAGCGCTTCTGGAGTCGATTGCCCGCAGTTTCGGGTATATCTACGGCCGTGAGAAACACGTGCGCATCAACACCGTGTCTCAGTCGCCGACGCCGACGACGGCCGGAAGCGGCGTGCTGGGCCTGGGCGATCTGATGGAGTTTGCCGAGAACATGTCGCCGCTGGGCAATGCGTCGGCCAACGACTGCGCCGACTATGTGCTGACGCTCTTTTCCGACCTGACGCGCAAGGTGACGATGCAGAACCTCTACCACGACGGCGGTTTTTCGTCGATGGGTATGAGCCGGCGGGCGATGAAGACCTACGAAAAGGGACTGCGCTTCGACGATGTGCACCGCAATCAGTATCCTTTCGGAGAGGACGGCGCGGAAAAAAAGTAAATGTCTCGGATCATCGATAAAAGAGCTTCGGTCAACTGGCCGAAGCTCTTTCTTTTATTATTTGCCGCGCCGGAACCGCGCCGTGAGATCGCTCCGGGTGCCGTCCGTGGCGATGCGGTAGAACCGCTGGTTGGTCACGGGGGATTTCAGTCCGCCCAGCGCCTCGATGTAAGGTCCCAGCTTGAGGTAGTCGAGCACTTCCGCCGGAAATCCTTCGGGAAGTGCTGCCCGGCCGGAGTACCATCCGGTACGCAGGCCGGGGTATTCCGCGCGCAGGAAGGCCGCCAGCCGCGCCACGCCCTGCGGATCGCCGTCGCCGCCCATCAGGCAGACGCACGTGACCGACGTGCGGTAGCGGGCCAGGAGCGTGCGCAATACCTCTTCCGTCAACTCTTCCCCGACCGGTTGCTGAAGTTGGGGGCTGTGGCACCCCGGACAACGGTTCGGGCAACCCGACAGGTTCACGGCCAGTGTCACCTCGTCGGGAATCTCCTGGAAAACGATGTCGTAGTCGGCGTACCTCAGCATGCCGCGTCCCCCCGCTTTGCCTGGTATGTCGGGTTGCAGTGGCGCTGCGCTTCCTCGCTTCGGACCTCCGCAGCCGCATTGTAGTGACGCTGCGCCGCCTCCTTCTGCCGGGCCAGCGAAAAGTTGCCGATGCGTTTCATGTAACCGATCACACGGGTCAGGTAGTCCGTGTTCCGGCTGTGGCACGCGGGGCACTCCCGCAGGTAGCGTTTGTCGATGTGCCCGCAGTCGTTGCAAACCGTGTTGGGGATGTTGAACGTGAAGTAGTTGCACCCTTCCGTCGCCGCCACGCGCAGCAGGTGGCGGTACTGCGCCTCGGACAGATGCTCTTCGAGGTTCATGTGCAGCGCCGAGCCGCCCGTGAGGTGTTCGATATAGCTGCGGCCGTGGAGCCGGAATTTGTCGGCGACGTTCAGCGACGCGTCCTCCACGACATAGAAATAGCTGTTGTAACAGTCGCGCGGCACGGCGTAGCCGTCCTCCCGGTCCCATTTGGCGTGCTTCACGCCCACGTTTTCCGCCGGAATCATCTCGCAGTTGAACAGCACATCCTTCGAGCGGTACTTCTTGTTGCAGCGTTCGACAAGGCCCAGAATCTGCTCGACGAAATGCCGGTAGTCGGGATTGTCGTCGATCCTCAGGCCGAGGTATTCGGCAGCCTCGACCAGCCCGTTCACGCCGATGGTGAGGTACTGGCGGCTCATGTTGATGTAACCCGCGTCGAAGAGCGGGAGCATCCCCTTTTTGTAAAGATCCTTCAGATTTTCGTTGTACGCCAGCTGCACCTTGTGCACCAGATCGACGACCTCCTCCAGAAATTGTTCGTAGGGGATTGCGGCGCGCTTCGCATACTGGATGCAGCGGTTGAGGTTGATCGTCAGCACGCTCTTCGAGCCGGTCGAAACGCCTCCCGCCCCCAGCGTGTAGCTGAAGCCGTTGTCCTGAATCTCGTTCCTGAGGCGGCAGCACGACGACAGCGAATCGGCGTTGTCGCTCAGGTAGGTGAAGAACGAATGCCCCTCGGCGTACATCTGCGCCGTGAAGTCGCCCCACTCCCGGTCGCGCACGTCGCCGTTCTCGGACAGCAGGGCCATCGTCTCGACGGGGAAGGTGAGGATGGTTTTGGTGCGCTCGGCGTTGAACCACCGCATGAAACGCTTCTGCAGCCACGAAAGCGACTCCCAGTCGGGGCGGCTGCCGTCCGGGAAGCGGAACTCCCCGAAGAGGCTCTCGAAATAGTAGCGGTCGTAGTAGGCGATGTTCCAGAACACGGCCTGGAAATTCCGCGCACCGGTGGGTTGGTTGATCGAGTAGACGATTTGCTCGAAACAGTCGGTGATCATCTTGTCGATCGTCCTGCGGCGGCGCGAGAGGTCGACCACCTCGTCCGCGTGTTTGTAATATTCGTCGCCGTACTCCTGACCGATGAAGTAGTTGAGGTACATCAGGAATTCGGGCGTGGCGCAGGCGCCCGAGAGCATCGACGAGACGATGAAGACCATGTTCACGAACCCTCCGCAGAACGATTTGAGGTTGGTCGGGGCCGAGGAGTTGCCGCCGATCGACTTCGTGCCGCCGATCAGCCAGGGATACATCGTGATCGAGGCGCAGTAGTTGGCCAGCGACGTCTCGTCGTTCTTGTAGATGAAGTGGTTCGACAACAGGTAGAGGTAGCGGTCGGATAGTTCCTTGCCGTACATCTCCTTCAGGCGGTCGGTCAGCAGGCGGCGGTTGAGGCGGATGAAATTCGACTTGGGCAGCTCGCCGATCAGCGTGGCGATGTTCTTGTTCTCGACGTTGGCGTTGGCGTCGTACTTCGAACCCGTCGCCGGGTTGCGCGCGTCGCAGTAATCCACGAGGAACTGCAGCTTGTCCCGCACTTCGCGGTCTTCGGTGTGTCGTTGGCGGTAGCGCATGAACGATTTGGCCACCTGGTAGTATTGCTCGGCCATCAGGGCCGTTTCGACCTGGTCCTGAATGTCCTCCACGGTCATGCCGTCGCTCGCGCGCAGCCGACTCAGGATGCCCGCAAGCATCTCCTCGGTGGCGAAACTGCCCACCGAAAGGAAGGCTTTGGAAATGGCGCTGCGGATCTTGTCGATGGAGAAGGACTCCTGCTTTCCGTCGCGTTTTGTAATGAATAATTCTGCACTGCTCATCGTCGTATCGATTTTGGTTTTGTATTCCGTCGTACGGAGCGCAGGGGATCGGGAAGGGGACAAATTCTCCGGCCCCGCAGGGAAGGCGCGACCGGAAACCTCATCTTCTGCTCTTTCACCCGAAAGCTCCGAATGGCGACAGCGGCAGGTCTTCTGACTCGTTCCCCGTCTTGCGCGCCTTCCCGTCGGATGACAGTGGCCCGGATGCGCAGACGTTACGGAACTTACAGCTACGGGGATAGTCCCTGATTTTCACAGGGTTCCCTTTTAATCCCGATCCGCAGGTGCGGATGCGTGGGAACCGTTGTCCGAGTGCAAAGATAGCGCTTTGCGGCGGATTCGCACGATCCGGTGCGGGAAGTTTTCAACAATTTTGCAACAGAAAAAATCCCCCGCTCCCGAAGGGGCGGAGGATCAGAATGATGGGAATTAAGAATTAAAAATGAAAAATTAAAAGTGGAAAAATCGGTAGGTAACTACCCTGTCGATTTTGTGTCGTTGTCATGCAATTTTTAATTCTTAATTTTTCATTTTTAATTT
>DBFWKV010000027.1:0-1321 GCA_048465795.1 Alistipes sp. | reverse complement strand
CGGCCCCGAACCGCCCGGTCTTTACCGGTCGCTCCAAAAGGGCGGAAACCGAGGCGACGAACCCTTCATACAGGGGTACGGCTTTTTCGGGACGCGCCGCCCGAATGTAAGAGGGCCGGTTTCCCTTCTTGGTCGAAGCGTGCAAGGTGAATTGGCTGACTGCCAGCAACTCCCCTCCCGTGTCCGTCAGGCTTTTGTTCATGACGCCGGCTTCGTCCGGGAATATCCTCAGGTTCGCCAGTTTGTGCGCCAGCCATTCCACGTCCTCCGGCGAATCCTCCGTTTCCACGCCGACGAAGACCAGGGCGCCCGCGGCGATCCGGGCGCATTCCGTCCCCTCGATCGTCACCGAGGCCCTTTTTACCCGTTGTATGAGCAGACGCATGGATCGGTCGGAAAAGGGTTCGGGATCAGAAGGTGAAGCGGACGTTGAAGGCGAAGTCCTTCCACACGAAACCGGTGTGGCCGATGAAATTCAGTTCGGGCTTGTAGTCGATGGAAAAGGCGATGGGGGCCGTCGGTATCTTGTATTCCAAGCCGACGATTCCGTCCACGCCCATGCAGAACTTGCTGCGGTCGTGCTTTTCCCACGAGCCGATGTTAGCGCCGGCCCCGTAGTAGAAATTGAAACCGTTTCCGATCACCGGCACGTTCCGTTCGTAGAGCGCGTTGAAGTTGAATCCGTCCTCCTGGAAAGCGGCAATGGCTTCCAGCCCGCTCCCCGGTTTGAAGTTGTATTTGAACGTGAGGGCCGGGTAATAACTGGCCCGGATGCCGACGGCGTAGTTGTAGTCCTGCGCCTGCGCCCGTCCCGAAAAGCAGAGGACGGCGGCCAGGGCGCTCACCAGACAGATCAAGGGTTTCTTCGTTCTCATGGTGCTGTTTTATCGGGTTAAACGTAATACATAAGTTCGATGGAAGACAAAATTAAAAAATTATTCGAAAAGCGCTTCGAGCGGCGTGTTTTTCTGTAGCAGGAAAGTGTGCAGCCCCGCCTGGCGGGCGCCGCTGAAATTGCAGGCGTTGTCGTCGATGAACAGGGTTTCGTCCGGGACCAGGCCCGCGTCTTCGATCACGTGCCGGTAGATGCGCACGTCGGGTTTCCGCATGTTCAATGCGTCGGAATAATAGCATTTCGTGAAATGGCTTTCGAAGTCTTCCCCGCTCTGCTCCCGGAAACGGTTGAGGTAATGGCGGCGGTGCGGCAGGTTGGTGTTGCTGAGCAGGTAGAGGCGGTAATGCGGCCTGAGGCGCTTCAAAAGGGCGAACCGTTTCAGGTCGAAATCTTGCAATAGGGCGTTCCAGGCGTCCCAGATGTCTT
>DBFWKV010000026.1:0-103195 GCA_048465795.1 Alistipes sp. | reverse complement strand
TAAAATGAAAAATTAAAAATTATCTTCTCATCGACTATCGGCCGGGTGTGTACCGTCCTGTCAGCCGGACATCCCGCCGGCCGGTTTTCGATAATCGGGGAGTGGATTTTGAGCTTCGTGAGTCGAACGGGGCAGGAGCATACACGAAGTATGTGACTGTCCCGGGCGGCGAGGGAAACTCGAAAGGCACCCGCGATTATCGAAAATCACGCTTTGATCAGGTCGTTGTCCTTCCGGTCGTGATAATGCACCTCCACGATTCCGACGCTCTGGTCGGCAACGATCTCGATCCGGGCTTTGTAGCGCCACTGCCAGCGACGGCGGATCGACCAGATGCCTTTTTTCAGAAAAGCCGCCACATAGGGGCTGACCACGAGTTTGATGTATTTCTGCTTCCGGTCTTCGGTGAGGAACGAGATCTGATTCTCGATCTTCTTGTCCAGCAGCACCGTAGGCTCGATCTTTCCCGAACCGTTGCAGGTGGGGCATACGTCCGAGACATTCTCCACGGCCACCGGACGCACGCGCTGGCGGGTGATCTGCATCAGCCCGAACTTGGTCAGGGGCAGCACCGTATGTTTGGCCTTGTCGGTAGCCATCAGCTTCACCATCTCGTCGTAGAGCGCCTGCCGGTTCTGGGCCTTGTGCAGGTCGATGAAGTCGATGATGACGATGCCGCCCAGGTCGCGCAGGCGCAGCTGGCGGGCAATTTCTTTGGCCGCAGCCAGGTTCACGTCCATCGCCGTCTGCTCCTGGTTGTCTTCGGCTTTGGTGCGGTTGCCCGAATTCACGTCGATGACGTTCATGGCCTCCGTGCGCTCGATGATCAGGTAGGCGCCCCGGCGAAGCGACACGTACTTGGCGAAGAGCGACTTGATCTGCTTCGATATGTCGAAATTGTCGAAGATCGGAACGTTGCCTTTGTACAGCTTCACGATCTTGGTCATCTCGGGATCGATCGCCTTCACGTAGTTGCGAATCTCGTTGAAGGTCGCCTCGTCGTTGACGGCGATCTGCGAGAACGATCCGTTGAGCGTGTCGCGGATGATCGTGTTGGCGCGGTTCATCTCGCTCATCAACTGGGCAGGCGCCGGTGCTTTGCGGATGTTCTGCACCGTCTTGCGCCAACGGTCGATCTGGGTCTGGATGTCGTGTTCGATGTCCTCGTCTTTGGCCTCCATCGCCGCCGTACGGATGATCACGCCGAAATTCTTGGGCAGAACCCCCGCCGCGATACGTCTCAGGCGCTTTTTCTCGTCGTTGGAACGAATCTTCTGCGACAGGAACACTTTCGAGGAAAAAGGCACCAGCACCACGTTGCGGCCGGCCAGCGAGATGTCGGCCGTCAGACGGGGACCTTTGGTCGAAATGGCCTCTTTGGCAATCTGAACCATGATCGTATCCCCTACCTGCAGGTAGTTGCCGATCTTTCCGGTCTTATCGACCGGCTCCTCCAACTTCATCGTCTCCACACGCAGGCCCCGCTTTCCGGGCTGGTAGGAGCCGACCAGCTTCTGCAGCGAGGGGAACTGCGTTCCCAGGTCGAGGTAATGGACGAAGGCGTCCTTTTCGTGTCCTATGTTTACGAATGCCGCGTTCAGTCCCGGCATGATCTTACGTACTTTCCCGAGGTAGATGTCTCCCACGGCAAATCCCGTCTGACACTGCTCTTTATTGAGCTCGACGAGGACTTTGTCTTCGCACAGGGCGATGGAGATTTCGGTCGGGTTGACGTTTACAACTAATTCTCTGTTCATCTATCTGATTCGCCTTCCGGTCTGCCGGAGGCGGGTATGCTGAGGTTATTAATGCGTGCCTTTTTATCGGGGAGTAGCAACGAACTCCCAATGCGATACGGAGCGACGGGATGCGGTCGGGCGAAAGGTCGCGGGCGGCTCCGGCGGGATTGCTTTTCTTGGATTCCGGAAAAGCGGCGGAGAGATTCAGGCGGCAAAAACGAGTTCCGGGTTCGACGACGTTGCGGTTTGCGGCCTGCCGAACCGGCCCCCGGGGAAAGGACTCCGATCCGGTAAAATCCGGCACCGGGCAACTTCAACCGCAGATACGGTGATACTCCGGAGGAGAATGCCGCCGAAAACAGGTAAAGCTAAAAGAACCGGAGGCCCCTTTAGCTTTATCTATCGTTCCTAGCACGAAGGTGCTACCCTACTTTTTCTTATGACGGTTCTTGCGAAGACGTTTTTTACGCTTGTGGGTAGCCATCTTGTGACGCTTATGCTTCTTTCCGTTTGGCATAGTCCTTTGATTTTAGAGGTTCTTGATTTATTTACTTTACTTTCGCTGCAAAGCTCTTCGCGGGCTTGAATGCAGGAATATTGTGCTCGGGTATGGTAATCGTCGTGTTCTTGGAGATGTTACGGGCCACTTTCTTCGCACGCTTCTTTACGATGAAGCTGCCGAAGCCGCGAAGATACACGTTGTTGTTCCTGGTCAGCGAGGTCTTGATGCTATCCATGAAAGCCTCGACGATGGCCTGCACCTGCACTTTCTCAACGCCGGTGCTTTTCGCGATTTCGCTTACGATATCTGCCTTAGTCATATCTGTATAGTATTAAATTAAGTTCGTTTACAACTGTCGTTTCATGCGTTCGGCCTCATATACACCGCCTTAGCGAAAACGCGCTATTTCGGACTGCAAATATACGTTTTATTTATATATCCAACAATAAACCGCAGATTTTTTTCAATTATTTTATTCTGCCGGTTTAGCAGCCACTGCGACAAGATGATACAAATATCGGGCAAATCTCGCCGAAAAATTAAAATATTCTGTGTCAGGCATTTATTCCGGGACAGAAAAAACCCGGCCGAAGCCGCACAATACTCTGATTGTAAAGGCAGTAACCAATTATTGATTTTTTCCTCACCTCTCCGACAAATTTCCTTTTCCCCTTGTCGTTCGCAGCCGGGACGGAGCGCGCCGCCCCCCCCGGGCCATCCCCGGCCGCGACGCACGGATTAACGACTGCGAAGCCCCGGAGTGTGGCGGACAAAGCCCGTGCACGCAGAGCGGCGAGCACCACGCGCCGGCCGGGGCATCAGTCAAAAGCGGAGAAGAGCGTGCGAATTTCCGGAATCGCCCCCGGCAGACAGGGAAACGGAGTGAATTCGACAAATTATCTCCGCCCGGGGAAAACAAAAGCCCGGTTTTTGCGTTTGATAATAAATTGACTAATTTTGCAAACTCTCTAAAAAGGACTCCTTATGGTAAAGATACTCTGGGTCGACGACGAAGTCGAACTGCTGAAACCCCACGTACTGTTTCTCAAACAGAAGGGGTATGAGGTGGACACCTGCAACAACGGGTACGACGCCATCGACATGGCCGCCGAAGGGACATACGACCTGATTATCCTCGACGAAATGATGCCCGGCATGACCGGGCTGGAAACCCTGCCCAAAATCAAGGAGATCCGCCCCACCACGCCCGTCATCATGGTCACCAAGAGCGAGGAGGAGAACATCATGGACAAGGCCGTCGGCTCGAAGATCGCCGACTACCTCATAAAGCCTGTGAACCCCAACCAGGTGCTGCTCTCGATCAAGAAGAACGTCCACCAGCAGCAGCTCGTCACGGAGCAGACCACGGCCGACTACCGGTCGGAATTCGGCCGCATTTCCTCGTCGCTGCAGATGGCCGAGAACTTCTCCGACTGGTGCTCGCTCTACCGCCGGCTGACCAACTGGGAGATCGAACTGGCCGATTCCGACGACCGGAGCATCCGGGAGGTGCTGACCTACCAGAAAAGCGAAGCCAACCAGGAATTCTCGAAATTCGTGCGGCGCAACTACTACAACTGGATCAACAAGCGCGCGGACGACACCCCCGTGATGTCGCACACGCTCATGCGCACCAACATCTTCCCCGTGGCCGACGAGAACGCGAAGACCACGCTGCTGCTGATCGACAACTTCCGCTACGACCAGTGGCGGTCGATCAACGCCCTGCTGCGGGGTTATTACGACGTGGCGGTCGACGACTTCTACTGCGCCATCCTTCCCACGGCGACGCAGTACGCCCGCAACGCCATCTTCGCGGGACTGATGCCCCTGGCCATCGACCGTCTGATGCCCAACCTGTGGCTCAACGACAACGAGGAGGGCGGCAAAAACCAGTACGAGGAGGAGTTCCTGCGCCGGCTGCTGACCCAGAACGGCAAGTCGTGGAAACTCTCCTTCGACAAACTCGTGCGACCGGAGCAGGGCCGCAAACTGGTGGACAACCTGCAGAAGGTCTACGACGCCGACTTCTCGGTGATCGTCTACAACTTCCTCGACATCCTTTCGCACGCCCGCACCGAAACCGACATCATCCGCGAACTGACGGAGGACGAGGCTTCGTTCCGCTCGCTCACGCGTTCGTGGTTCGAGCACTCCGACCTTTACACCATCCTCAAACTCCTCTCGGAACGGGGACACACGGTGATCATCACCTCCGACCACGGCACCATCCGCGTGGACAACCCCGTGAAAGTGACCGGCGACCGCGAAACCTCGGCCAACCTGCGCTACAAGACGGGGCGCAACCTGGCATACAACGCCCGCGACGTCTACGAAGTGCTGCGTCCGGAGGATGTGCAGCTGCCGTCGAGCAACCTCACTTCGACCTACATCTTCGCCTACAATTCGGATTTCCTGGTGTATAACAACGACGCCAACCGCCATATCCGCTACTACCGCAACACATTCCAGCACGGCGGCATCTCGATGGAGGAGATGATCGTGCCCTATATCGTATTAAAGCCTAAAAAATAGAGATGAGAATCCTGCACATCAGTTCGCTTTCGGATCTTCCCGAAGTGGCCGAAGCCGTTATCGAATCTTTCGGCAAACGTACCGTCGTCGTCTTCCGGGGAGAGATGGGCGCGGGCAAAACCACCCTGATCCGCGAGATCGTCGCGCAGCTGGGCGCTGCGGACAACGTCACCAGCCCCACCTTCGCCATCGTCAACCAATACGCGGCGGACAAAAGACGGCCCATCTACCACTTCGATTTCTACCGCATCAACGACATCCGTGAAGCCTACGACTTCGGTTACGAGGAATACTTCTACTCGGGCGACCTGTGCCTGGTGGAATGGCCCGAAAAGATCGAGGAGCTGCTGCCCGACAACGTGATGACGGTACGCATCACCGCCGACTCGGAAGAGGGACGCACGTTCGAAATCGATTGACCGGAGCGGGGAGATGGAAGAAAAACCGCTCTTTGAGATTGCCTTCTGCATCCTGTGCCACAAGTACACGCCCGTTTTGCAGGAACTCGCGGAGCAGTTGTCCGCACCCGGTGATCACATCTACCTGCATGTCGACGGGAAGGCCGACTTGCGCGATTTTGCAGCACTGAAAGGGAAAGTCCGCTTCGTCACGCCCCGCACAAAGGTCTATTGGGGTACATACAGCCAGATCGAATGCATGCTGCGGCTCTTGCAGGCCACCCGGGACAGCGACTGCCGGTACATCGTGCTGCTGTCGGGCGATACGCTGCCCCTGCTCGACATCCGGGAAATCCGGGATTTCTTTCAGGAAAGTTATGCGCAGGGCCGGGAGTTCGTCGATGCGGCATCGTCGCTGTGGATCGCAGAAGTACGCAAAAAACTCCGAACGAACCATTATTACCGCGACAAATCGACCTTCGGCCGCCGGATCGCCCGCATTGCCTGTAAAATTTTCCGCCCCGCCCGCAATAAACATTTTCATTCGCTGCCGCCCGTGGAAAAAGGATCCAACTGGATTGCCGTCACCGACCGCTTCCGGGACTATGTTTTCGAATATCTCTCCTCCCATCCCGAATATGCGAAGGCTTTCCGGCATACGAACTGCGGCGATGAATTTTTCTTTCAGACACTCATCGGTTCCTCGCCGTTCGCAGGGCGTAACTGCCGCACGACACCGATGTTCGTCCGGTGGGCCGAAGGCAATAACCCTCATCCGTTCACGTTGGGAACCGAAGATCTTCCGATGCTGGCCGCCTTACGCAAAAAATCCGGACTCCCGTTCCTGTTCGCCCGCAAAATCGCGGACGACATCGACCTGAACGCTTACCGCACACTCGTTTTACAAAAATAACCCGTCGAATTTTATGGAAAAATACGAATCCAAACAACAGCGGATACTCCGCCCTGCGGAACAAATCTATCAAGTTATCAGCCGTTTCGACAACCTTACGCCGGCCCTTGCCGATAAGGTCGAGGAGTGGCAGGCCACCGAGGACACATGTTCGTTCAAAGCCAAAGGTTTCACCGTGCGGCTACTGATGGCCGAGAAAGTGGCTCCCAAACACGTCAAGATCGAAGGCGACGGCGTCCCGATGGATTTCGCGTTCTGGATCCAGCTGCAACCCGTCTCGGAAAACGACACGCGGCTGCGGCTGGTGCTGCAGGTCGAACTCAACTTCATGATGCGCATGATGCTCGGCAGCAAACTGCAGGAGGGTCTCGACCAGATCGCCGAAGGGATCGCCCGCGCGATGAACGCCGCTCCGCAGCCATAAGCGGACGCAGAGCGAAGCTCCGATCAAAGCAGAAAAGCCGATCGCATTTGTGCGGAATCGGTTTTTTCTGCTTTATCGCAGGCCCGAAGGGCCAGCGTTCGCTATGGCGCCACAGGCGAAACGCTGTGACAGCAGCGTAACGCCGATCCTCAGCCCGGCACAAAAACCGTCTCCCGCCATACCGCCACAGGCGAAACGCTGTGACAGCAGCGTAACGCCGATTCTCAGACCGACACAAAAAACCGTCCGCCATACGGCCACAGGCGAAACGCTGCGAATGCAGCGTAACGCCGCTCCTCAGCCCGGCACAAAAACCGTCTCCACACAGACCGCCACAGGCGAAACGCTGCGAATGCAGCGTAACGCCGCTCGTCTGCACCTCGCAACCAACCTGAATCCGTTCGGACGGGAAATCCCGCCAACATTTCCCGTCGTCCGGCCATTGCCCGCCGGTGAGAAAGTTCCGATTTTTGCACCATCGAACAAAGCGAAGCATCCTGAATGCGAAAAATCGCTGCGCGAAAAAAACAAAAACAGCATAACTTATGAAAAAGTACGATGTTCTGATAATCGGATTCGGCAAGGCGGGCAAAACTCTCGCCGTAGAGATGGCAAACAAGGGCAGAAGCGTCGCCATGATCGAACGTTCGGACAGGATGTACGGCGGCACCTGCATCAACATCGGCTGCATACCGACCAAAGCACTCATCCACAAGGCGGAACTGGCCGCAGCCGGGCATCCGCTGAGTTTCGAACAGCGCAAGGCCTACTACAAAGAGGCCGTGGCCGCCAAAGACAGCCTGACGGATTCGCTGCGCGAACTGAATTACCGGAAACTGGCCGACAACGCAAACATCGACGTGTACACCGGAGCGGGGCGTTTTCTCTCGCCCGAGAAGGTGGAAGTGACGCTGCGCGACGGCGAGCGGCTGGAGCTGTCGGGCGAGCGGATCGTCATCAACACGGGTGCGGAGACCGTCATTCCTCCCATCGCCGGCATCCGGGAAAGCAAGCGGGTTTATACCAGTACCACCATCATGGATTTGAAGGAACTGCCCCGGCGGCTGACGATCGTGGGCGGCGGCTATATCGGACTGGAGTTCGCCTCGATGTACGCCTCGTTCGGGTCGCAGGTGACCGTGCTCGAAGGCTTCGGCGAGTTCATCCCGCGCGAAGACCGCGACATCGCGGACAACGTGCGGCAGGTGCTGGAGAAGAAAGGGATCGTCCTGCACCTCAACGCGCGGGTGGACTCGGTACGCGACACGAAGGAAAACGCCGTCGTAACCGTCACCGATACACAGGAGAACAAAAGCTACGAAGTGGAGGCGGACGCCGTACTGCTGGCCACGGGCCGCCGGCCTGCGACCGACGGGCTGAACCTCGAAGCGGCGGGTATCGCAACCGATGCCCGGGGCGCAATCATCGTCGATGAACATCTGCGAACGTCCTCGCCGCACATCTACGCCGCAGGCGACGTGACGGGCGGCTTGCAGTTCACCTACATCTCGCTCGACGACTACCGGATCATCCGCGACGACCTGCTCGGGAAAGACGGACGGAACACCGCCGACCGTGGCCCCATACCCTATTCGGTCTTCATCGCCCCGGTGCTTTCGCACGTGGGCCTGCACGAAGCGGAAGCCCGCAAGGCGGTGATGGACATCCGGGTGAATAAAATTCGGGTCGCGGCGATACCCCGCGCCCGCATTCTCGAATCGGCGGAGGGGATGCTCAAGGCGGTGATCGATGCCAAAAGTGACCGGATTCTGGGCTGCACGCTCTTCGGCCCCGGATCGGGCGAGGTCATCAACACCGTCGCGCTGGCCATGCGCCACGGCGTAACAGCCCGCGAACTGAGCGGGGCCATCTACACCCATCCGAGCATGAGCGAGACGCTCAACGACCTGTTCGCCTGAACCGGAAAGACCTGCTCTTTTCGGAAGCAGGTCTTTCGATGAAAAGTCGTCAGGACTATTTCGAAGCCCCCTTTTCCAGGAACCGCCGCGTCAGCCACGCACGCACGGGCAGGTCGTAGAAACGCAGGCAGAGCCATGCCACGCCGATGCTTCCCGCCAGCAGCAAAGCGCCGTATCCGAAAGCGGCCGCAGGCGAAGGCTGCGTATCGACCGCCCAGCCGGTATAGATATAGATCAGCGGATAGTGCGTGATGTAGAGCGGATAGGAGATGTCGCCCAGGAATTTGCAGGCGCGGGTCGAAAAACGGCCCGTCACCTCACCGCCGGCGCCCATCGCCACGATGAGCGGAAAGAGCGCGATGATGCAGAACGCTTCGTAGAGTCCGTTGATCCACACCGCGCCGCCCAGACGCGGCGACAGGAAAATCGCCGCCAGGCACAACGAGCAGACCCAGAAGGCCGCGCGCACGCGGATCAGCCGTCCCAGGCGCGCCATCAGCAATCCGGCAAGGAACGGGTAGGCCAGGCGCACGAAACCCACATACAATTCATGCCCCGTCAGCGACCAGCCGCCGATAAAGTCTCCGTTCGGGCCGGTTACGCCGAGGTAAACGGTAGCGGCGGCCGCCAGTCCCACGCATATGCCCAGCAGGAAGGTCGGAAGCCGTCGCAGCACGAGCATGTAGAGGATGTTGGCGATGTATTCGAACATCAGCGACCAGGCGGGACCGTTCAGCGGATAGGTCTCCGTCCAGCCCCGGATGTCGAGCGAGGGCGGCACGGGAATCATCAGGCAGCCCAACACATAGAGCAACAGCATTTTCCAGACGGTCGTCTGCGCGATTGCGGGAAAAGCACCCGACTCGCCGAAATAGTAACACACGGCGCCGACGGTCATACCCATCACGACCATCGGATGCAGGCGGATCAGCCGCCGTTTGACGAAATTCCGCCAGCCCATCTGCCGCCAGCGGTCGTCGTAGGCGTAACCGATCACGAAACCCGACAGGATGAAGAAGAAATCGACGGCCAGATAACCGTGGTTGAGCACATAGCCGAACCGGTCGGCGGCGAAGGTTTCGCACAGGTGGAAGATCACGACCAGGACGGCCGCCACGCCGCGCAGTCCGTCGAGGATGGCGTAATGGGGTTTGGATTTGAGGTAGTCGGTTCGGGGCATAAGAAGGGCAATTCAAAATTCAAAATTCAAAATTCAAAATTAAGAATTAAAATTAAAAGATGAAGGATGAAAACGAGTATTTCGATCAGCGGGGGCAGCGGCGAATTGCTTCGGACTTTGCGGATACAAAAAACCGAGGCGAAACAGCATGCTAAATCGGTATAGCAACCGAGGGCAGCGGCGAATCGATACGGACTGAACACAAACTGAAAACCGGGACGAAACAGCATCCTAAATCGGTATGGCAACCGGGGGGCAGCGGCGAATCGATACGGACTGGCCGGAAGCGGAAATCCGGGACGAAACAGCATGCTAAATCGGTATAGCAACCGGGAGCAGCGGCGAATCGATACGGACTGAGCACAAACTGAAAACCGGGACGAAACAGCATCCTAAATCGGTATGGCAACCGAGGGCAGCGGCGACTTCATTCCAACTATGCCGAGCCGCAAGAAGGAAGCGGTTCCGGAAGGGGAATCAAGCGATGAAAAGTAGCTGCGACCCTTCGACGGCGGAAAGCAGAGGGTGATCGGGTAACGTTCATAAATAGCAACCCCTTCCGGGGCGCAGGCCCGATTTTCAATTTTCCATTTTCCACTTTCAACTGTTAATTCATCGCTTCCGCGACGCAGCGGATCGTGGGGAAACTTTGTTGCAGATTGGCCGCAACCTGCTCCGGACAGCACCATGCCACGCTTTCGATCCCCTCCTCCGCCTGGGGCTTCAGTCCGTCGCAGGCCGTCGCGCGCAGTTCGTACCAATGGGTTCGCTTGAGTTCCCAACGGGCGGTTTTCGGGAAATAGTAGGCGTGAAGCGTCTGGCAGAGCGGTCTTACCGCCTCGGCGCAGACGCCCGTCTCCTCGGCGATTTCGCGCGCGGCGCATTCCTCGATCCGCTCGCCGCACTCCAAATGTCCTTTGGGCAGGTCCCAGCGTCCGTTGCGGCGGATCATCAGCCACTCCCCGCGCTCGTTCACCACCACGCCCCCCGCCGCCTCGATGGGTGTAAACTGCGCGGCGAACGCGGCAAAGGCCGCATCCGGATCGGACGAAACGACTGCGACGCGGTTGTGCGATTCGAGAATTTTAAGTATCTTGTCGCGTGATACGTCCCCCTCATCCCCAAACGGGAGGACACAATCCGCTTCCGCCCGTGTTTGCTGGGTGAAGCAGAGGGCTTTATCGGCGAAATAAACGGTATGTTCCATCGGATTCGAATTTGAACACAAAAATAGGAATAAACGCGAAGAAACCGGACGAAAATGAAAAAAATCTTCCTTTTTATGGCTATTGCAGCTGTGGGACTGGGCGCGTGCGACAAGCGCCCGCAGCCCCTTACGATCGACAATGCACTGACGGACAGCGAGATCGCCTCCGGGGTGCTCACCCCGGAGGTGATGTGGAAAATGAGCCGCGCAGGCTCCTCGTCGCTTTCGCCCGACGGCGCAACGCTGGTTTACGCCGTGACGGACTACAACATGGCCGAAAACCAGGGCGTGACGACCCTTTGGGTGCAGGATATGGCGACCGGGGCCGCGACGCGCCTGACCGACACCTCGTCGAACAACGTCTCCCCGCAGTGGAGCGCCGACGGGGGCAAGATCTATTTTCTCTCCGACCGCAGCGGCTCGATGCAGGTGTGGGAGATGGCCCCCGCAGGGGGCAATGCCAAACAGTTGTCGGCCTTCGACAAGGATGTGGAGGGCTTCGGCATCTCCCCGCGCGGCGACAAGGCGTGGTACGTGCAGCGCGTGCAGGTCGCCGACCGCCGCTCGTCGGACGTCTACAAGGATATGGACAAATCGAAGGCCCGTATCTACGACGACCTGATGGCCCGCCACTGGGACTACTGGGACGAGGGCGAGCACATGCACCTCTTCGTGGGCGACTTCCGGCCGGAGGGCATGAAAGCCGGCACGGACATCATCGGGGCCGAAGCGGCATGGGACACGCCGCTGGCCCCCTACTTCGACATGGCGGAGATCGCGTGGAACCACGCAGGGACGATGCTGGCCTACACCTGCAAACCCTTGACCGGCACCGCATACGCCGTATCGACCGACTCGGACATCTTCGTCTACAACGTGGAGAACGGCGCGACGCAGAACATCTGCAAGCCCCTCGAAGGCAAGGTGCACTTCAACGCGATGGTACACCGCGAACCCGCCATGCCGGGCTATGACAAATACCCCGTCTGGTCGCCCGACGACCTGCACATCGCCTTCCGTTCGCAGCGCCGCGCGGGCAACGAGTCGGACAAGGAACGCCTGATGGTCTACGACTGCCGCACGGCAAGGATGCAGGACGTAACCGCCTCGTTCGACTACAACGCCATGAACGTCGTATGGGAGGACAACGGCACGCTGCTCTTCATCGCCCCGATCGAGGCCACGCACCAGATCTGCCGCGTGCAGTTGCCTGCGGCCGACGCGACGTGCGGCGTGACCGACGTGGAGGTACTCACGAAGGGCGACCACGACATCAACGCCTTCACCCGGGGCGGGGACAAACTCGTCGCCGAAATGTGCACGATCTCGATGGCCACGGAATTCTTCGATGTGAATCCGGCGGACGGCACGCTGACGCAGATTTCGGCCGTCAACAAACCCGTTTACGACCATATCCGGATGGGCGAGGTACAAAAACGCTGGGTCACGACCACCGACGGCAAGCGGATGCTGACGTGGGTCATCCTGCCGCCCGACTTCGATCCCGCACAGAAATACCCCGTACTGCTCTACTGCCAGGGCGGCCCGCAGAGCGTCGTATCCCAGTTCTGGAGCTACCGCTGGAACCTGCAGTCGATGGCGGCGCAGGGCTATATCGTCGTGGCTCCGAACCGTCGGGGCCTGCCGTCGTTCGGCCAGGAGTGGCTCGACCAGATTTCGGGCGACTACTCGGGCCAGAATATCCGCGACTACCTCGCGGCCATCGACGATGTGGCGAAAGAACCCTGGGCGGACGAGAGCCGCATGGGCTGTGTCGGAGCCTCCTACGGCGGCTATTCGGTCTACTTCCTGGCAGGGTGTCACGAAAAGCGGTTCAAGGCGTTCATCGCCCACTGCGGCATCTTCGACTTCGACTCGATGTACGGCGAGACCGAAGAGCTGTGGTTCGTCAACAACGACTACGGCGGCCCCTACTGGGACAAGACGAACGCCACGGCGCAGCGCTCCTACGCCAACTCGCCCCACAAGTTCGTCTCGAAGTGGGACACGCCGATCCTGATCTTCACGGGCGAGAAGGATTTCCGCATCCCCTACACGCAGTCGCTCGAAGCCTTCACCGCAGCGCGCGTGCTGGGTATCCCGGCCCGGCTGGTGGAGTTCGAGAACGAGGCGCACCAGGTATTCAAGCCCCAGAACGCGCTGGTCTGGAACCGCGAATTCTACGGTTGGCTCGACCGATACGTGAAACAATAGATTCTGCCGGCTCCCGGCGAAGCCTGCCCTGAAGGGCAGGCTTTTTTATTTTCCGCTCCCCTGGCTGCCGACAAAACAGACCGTAAAACGAAGGAAACGGATGCGCAGATCATCGGAAAACCGGGGTATTCGTGATGAACTTTTCCCGGTTCGTTGAATTTATTTTCGCATTGGGGAGCGTGTGACTATTTTTGCATCCTATTAATAAAAGTCAGATTTATATGCGAATACGAATTTGGACTACCTTGTCCCTTCTGTCTCTGCTGACCGCCTCCTGTTCGCAGCAGGACGAACCCGGCAGGGAAAGAACCTCCCCGTTGGAGGTGACCATCGGTTCCGAACCGGGCCTGAACCTCGACCTGCGGACGGCACTGGAAGACGACGGCTTCTCGATACGTTGGGTCAAGGGCGACCGGATTGCCCTCTGGGCGTTGAACAGCGCAGGCGAAGCGGAATTATCAGCCGTACCTTTCACGCTTTACAGTTTCGACGAAACGTACCGGTCGGCCAAATTCACCGGTACCGTCGATCCGATGGACGAAGTCTCCTATACTTATTGCGCCCTGTCGCCCTTTCCGGCCTCGACGGAGGGCACGAAGGGCGTTTATTCGATCCCGCAGGTTCAGGACGGCTCCTATCACGGCGAATACGACGTGATGGCGGCCATGCCGGTCACGGGCGGCGCGCTCGTCGCGGGCGATAACAGCGAGTCCGTAAACCTGGTCTTCGGGCACAAGGCACACCTGCTCAAAATCCGTATTCCGGAGAACAGGCTCGGTCAACCCATAACGGAATTGCGGCTGACCTTTCCCGTACCCGTTGCGGGTACACTCAAGGTGGACGCCGCCGATCCCGATGCCGCACCCGAACTGACCGACGGCAGCCACACGCTGACCCTCGAATTCCCCACTCCGGTCGACGCCGGCGCGGTCGTCTACGCGACCATCGCACCCGTGGCGCTGGACGCAACGGTGCCCGTCGCACTGACCGCAATCTGCGAGGAGGGCGAATCGAAGACCATCCGGATTCCCGGCAAAGACTTCGCTGCGGGACATTCCACTCCCATCGCCTTTACCGTTCCCGAAATGGGCCTTCGTTACACCAAACTCCTCTTCTCGCTCGCAGGCACGGGCGAAGAGACCCTCGGCGAACGGATCGAACGCTTCACCGTCACCGGCCCGGAAGGATGCGATCTGGGAGGGGGCGTCAATTCGCGCACATTTGAGATCGATGCCCCCGGCAAATACGAAATCGTCTTCCGGGACGGCATACCCGACGGTATTTCGGGACAGCCCTTCACGGTGACATTCGAATCGGAAAACGCACTGGTTTCCGACACGTTCAAAATGGACGAACTCGTTCCCGAGAAGGAAAACACGATCGCGGCGTTCGGAGTTCCCTATCTGATGGAGGAAAATTTCGACAACGTACAAACCTATTCCGACAACGAGGGCACCACCGGCGTCAACGATCCCGACGCGATCTGGATTCCCGGGCTTTCGGGCTGGTCGGCTGCGCGTACAGGCGGCTCGTCAGGTCAGAGTGTCCGCATCGTAGGGCACCGCGAAGGCGGCATGTGGGTCTTCGCCGATTATGAAGCCCGCATGGATTCCGCCCCGCTTTCAGGGCTGAAAGAAGGCGCCGACGTACAGGTGAGGATCAGCTTCGATTACAGCGGTTCGACCAACAAGGGCGCGTCGAAACTCAAATACGGCACTTCGACCTCACAGGGTCTCATCAGCGGTGCAAACGCCTCCGTCGAATCGCAGGCGGGTAATGTCACGACCAATACGAACGGGTCGTACGGCAACGTCAACCAATCCGCCACGCCGTTCACCGCCAATGCCACGAACCGGACACGCCTGACATGGGTGGCCTACGGAAGCGACGGAGGCTTCTCCGGATCGTACTTTTACTACGTCTATATCGACAATGTTAAGGTTTCCATCGTCCAATAACCGCACTGCCATGACACGACAACTCATCTACCTATTCGCACCGGCGATTCTTCTGGCTGCCGGGTGTTCCGAAAACCACACCTCCGACAACGAGAAGGAAGGCTACGGCACGCTGCGCATCGGCTGCGAGACCGACGACATCCTCGCAGTGCGCGCTGCGGCAACGCCCGGCGCGGACGACTTCGCCTTGCGTCTCACGCGGGACGGCGAGTCCCGGAGCTGGGCGAGCGTCACGGACTTCAACACGGAGAATCCTCTGCTTCCGATGGGTGCCTGCACCGCGACAATCACCAGCGGCGATCCCGAAGCGGAAGGTTACGACAAACCCTGCTACGCGGGCAGCGAACGATTCGAACTCAGGCCCCGCGTACAGAACCGCGTACAAATCACGGCGACCGTCGCCAATTCCCAGGCATTGGTACGCACCACCGAACAATTCCGCGCCTACTTCCACGATGCGGTAATCACCGTCACGACAGGCCGGGGAAACGCCTTCGATTTCCGGTTCGCAACGACGGAATCCCCGGCTGTTCCCGACTCGGCGGAACCTGTTTACGTCTGCGCCGCGACGACGCTTTCGGTCGCCGGCACGGCATTTCGGCAGGGCGGCGATAAAGTCTCCTTCCCCGCACAGGCACTCGCCGCCACGAAGCCGGCAACACGTCATATCTTCGAATTCGACGCCGCGAACGCAGGTACCGCAACGCTGCGCATCTGGCTCGACGACTCCCTGACCGAGACCGTCACCATCCCCGTCGAACTGAACGAAGACGCCATTTTATAACCCGCAAAAAACAGTCACAGGATATGAAAACTTTTACCTCCCTTTTCACGGTTCTTCCGCTTGCAGCGCTGCTGCTGGCCGGTTGTGTGAACGAAGAACCCAATTACAGGAAAAACCCGGGCGGAGAAACGCCTTCGGATGCGAAGGGCTGGCTCTCGACCGAGGGCACGACGATGCGCGTGGTGTACGATACGGAGACCGAAACAGGTTCCGACAACGCCGAAGGCGACGCCTATCGCAGCGCGACCCGGTCGAATCCGGCCGCCGAAGAGGTGATCGTGGAAATCATCGATGCGTCGGGCACTTCCATCGACAAGAAAACCTACGGCGAATGGAAGGCCCTGACCGAACCCGTCGAACTGGCCATCGGGAACTACACCCTGCGCGCTTACTCCGCAGAGACGATTCCCGATAAAGGTTGGGATTGCCCGGTTTACAGCACCGAAAAGGAATTCTCGATCAGCAAGGGCGCGACGACCCGAATGCCCGACCTGGTCTGCACGCTCGCCAACATCAAGGTGACGGTTGGCTATGCGGCCGATCTGGCGGACATGCTCAGCGACGACACCTCGGCGCAAGTGGTGCTCGGGACCAACACGCTCACCTTCGCCAAAGGCGACGGCAAGTCCGGATACTTCCGGGCAGTCGGCGAGACCAACACCCTCGAAATCACCATACAGGGTGCGTTCAAGGATACGGGCAAGGAGGTCACCCTGTCGAAAACGGTCGAAAGCGTACGCGCCGGACAGTGGCGCAAGGTGACGCTCATCATCGAAAATGCGGATAAGGGCGAACTGGAGATCGGCATCGTCGTCGACTCGTTCATCCAGGACGAAGAGATCGTCATAGACGGTACGGGCGACCTCTGGGAACCGGTCATCGACGGAGGCGATCCCACCGTTCCCGGAATCGAATGGGGCGATCACGACCTCTCGGCGCCGCTTGCGCTGACCGCCTCGATGTTCGATCCCGAAGGCATCTGCACGACTCCGGTAGTACTCGGTTTCGCCTCCCCCAACGGCATCACGGCACTCGGCATACGCATCGGATCGGACAACGCCGAACTGCTCGCCACGATGGGTATCCCCACCGAATTCGACCTTTGCACGGTAACTCCGGAATCGGGCGAACTCCACACGGTACTCGGTGCGCTGGGCCTGCCGCTCGGCGAGGCGGTAACGGGACACAAGACCCTGCAACTCCCCCTGACCGCCCTGATGCCCGTACTCTACAAGTTCGACGGCACCCACACCTTCGCCTTCGCCATGACCGACGGACTGGCCACCCGCGCTGCAGGCGACGTCATCGAAGCGACGCTGACCGTCACGGTGGACAAGCGGAACGAGAACACCGGTCCCGAAATCGTCTGGGAGGGGTACGACATCGATACGCCGCAGCACCTGACCGCCGACATGAGGATCAAGATCGACGTAGCATCCGCAAGCCCCATCGCGGCCTTCGAGGTGACGATCGACTCGAAAATCCTCGAACCCTATCTGGAAATCATCGAACTGCCGACGCATTTCGACCTGTGTACGGCTACGGGCCAGTTGGCGGAGAACCTCAACAACCTGGGTTTCCCCACCGGTGAAAATGTCTCGGCGCCCCTGTCGTTCGACATCAGCCAGTTCGTCGAACTGCTGATCGACATGGAAGCCGGGGAACACAAATTCATTCTGAAAGTGACAGACACCGCCGGCAAGACGACGAGCAGGACGCTCCACCTGATTAATGACAAATAAGCCATGAAACGACTTCTGATATACGGCTTCGCACTCCTTTGCGCCGCTCTGCTGCCCCCTGCCTGTTCGAAAGACACGGCCACAGAGGCGGATGGCGGCACGGGCACGCTGGAAATGCACCTGACGGGCACCCGCACCGATACGGACGGTTACGACCCGTTCGACTACCTCACGGTCCGGATCTACAACGAGAAAGGCCTCATACGCAAATACGACTCCCTGGGCGACGGCAACGCGCTCGTGCTCCAGTTGCTCGGGGGCGAATACCGCGTCGCGGTGGAAGCGGGCGACCGCAGCGCAGCTTCGTTTACCCGCCGAACCTATGCGGGCGAAAAGACGTTCACCGTCGTTGCCGGCCGGACGCAAAACGTCGAAGTCCCCTGCAAGACGATCAATGTCGTCTCGGAGGTGAAATTCGACGATTCGATCGCCGCGAACTTCGGTTCGGACTTCGCGGTGGATGTGTGTGCCAGCGATGTCTTCGACGCAGCAGCCGTTGCGGACGGATCGGTGCCGGCACTGACCTTCACGGCCGACGGCACGGGTTATTTCCTGCTGCCGGAAGGGGTCGGGAACCTCTGTTGGCGTTTTCGCGGCAAACACGCGACCAAAGGCGACGCGGAAATTACGGGGGTTCTCGAAAAAGTGAAAGCCGGCGGGAAATACACCCTCGCCATGCGGTATTCGCCCGACCTGCCGGGATACGTCGATTTCACCCTGACCATCGACACCAACCCCGACCGGCACGACGACACGATCGTCTTCAGCCCCGATCCCGCGATCGAGGGCGACGGTTTCGACATGAAGCAGGTACAACGCTACGTCACGGGCGAAAAGACGTTCAAAATCTCCTCGATGGGTGCTCTGCAACACGTAACGCTCGAAACCGGCGGCCAAAGCCATGATCTGCTGCATCCGACCGCCGAGGGCATCACCTCGACCCTGTCCGACGATTTCAACCTGACGGTAACACTCGGCGAGGCGTTTTTCGCCGCCCTGCCGGCCGGCGACACCCGGATGCAATTCCGGATCGGCGACGCAGGCGGCGGCAAGCTCGCGGCCGACGCTGTTGTACGCAAACAGGGTATTCTGTCTGCGGCATACGATCCGTGGGGATGTTCGTTCACGGTAAAGGCCGTGATATTCGACGCCCCGAACGTAACACTCGCCGTTCGCAGAGGGGAGGAGCATCGGCAGGCGGCAGAAGGTACGACCGACGAAAACGATCTCTGTACGCTCCGGATCGCCCCCGAATGGATTCCGTCGACCAATGAAGGCGATCTGACCGTATACGCCCCTGCACCGGACAAAGGTATTTTCGCACTGGGAACCTACAAATACAAGGTTACGGCCGGAGAAACCGAAATCGCCGCCGGAAGTTTCGCCACCCCGGCAGCCGACACGATCCAGAATTCGGGCATGGAGGAGTGGTCGACCTACACCGTGACCGGCAGTAGCATTACCGGCGGCGAAGTGCCTTATCCGAATGCCGCAGGCAATTCGTTCTGGGTCGGCGGCAACAACAAACAGACCAATTCCCTCTGTACGGGCGTATCCGATGCGGGGCAGAACGGCGCGGCCTGTGCCCGGCTCAAACCGATGGCGGTGGCAGGCATCTTTGCCGCAGGCAACCTCTTCACCGGCACCTTCGCCTGCGGAACGGGACTCCTCGACATGTTCGGATTCGCCTCGTTCGGGCAGCCTTACACCTTCTCGGTGCGACCGACCGGACTGAAAGTGCGCTATAAGGCAACCGTCACCAACGTGACGAACCCGGGCAGCGGCCCGCTTACCACCGACGACACCGACCCCGCGCGTATTTACGTCTGCATCACCGACTGGTCGTCGCGCCACGCCGTGAAGTCGGGAAAGAGTTACGATGAAAGCACTTTCTGGGATCCCGTGAAGCAAAACCGCGTCAGCGAAGGGCCGATCCTGGGCTACGGCAACCGCAGGATCACCGAGTCGGTTCCCGACTGGGTGGAGGAGGTGATACCGATCGTCTGGTACGACACCGAATCGGCACCCTCCGAGGGCAGTTATTCGCTTTCGATCTCCTGCGTGACGAGCGCTTACGGCGACTACGTGGCCGGCAGCACGAACAACCTGCTCTGCATCGAGGATTTCGAATGGGTATATTAACGACTAAACGCACCATCATGCGCCTGAACAAATACAAAATACTACTCATCCTGCTGTGCCCCGCATTCCTCCCCGCAGGAATACTCCGCGCGCAGGAGCACGCGGCCGACACGGTCTGCACGACGGAGCACCGTCCGATGTCGATCAACGAAATGCGGGAGCAGCGCGGCCTCACGGACGTGAACAACCTCTTTGTACCCAAAGGCCAGTGGATATTCGGCGGTACGGCCTCCTACTCGACCCACTCCAATGACTCTTACCGGTTCCTGGTCGTCGAAGGGATCAACTCGAAGGGTTACAACTTCAAGGTAAGCCCGCTTATCGCCTACGCTTTCCGCGACAACATGGCCCTGGGCGCCCGGTTCGTCTACTCGCGCGCCCTGCTCAAACTGGACAATGCCAAACTGAGCCTGGGCGACGAAGATTCGGGCATCGACATCACGGCCCGCGATTTCTACTCCCTGCGCCACACGTACACCGTAGCGGCCGTCTGGCGGCAATACATTCCCCTGGGACGCAACAAACGCTTCGCCCTGTTCAACGAGGTGCAGTTGGCGGGCGGCGGCACGCAGGCGCGTTTCGCCTACGACTCGCCCGTGAAAGGAACCTACGAAACGGGGTACACCTTCTCGCTGGGTATCTCCCCGGGTATCATCGCCTTCGCCACCAACAACATGGCCGTGGAAGTCAACGTCGGGGTAATGGGTCTTTCGTACACCAATACCAAACAGGTGCACAACCAGGTGAGCGTCGGGCACCGCTCTTCCAGCTTCATGAACTTCAAGGTCAATATTTTCTCGATCGGCCTCGGAATGTATTTCTACCTCTAAACGGCGACAAAGATGAAACGAAATATACTTATCAGCCTCTTTTTACTCGTACTCCCCGCAGCGGGAATCCGGGCCGGGGAGCTTCCGGCACCCGAACCCGACCGCCCCGTAAGCCCGATCATCGCCGTCACGGAGCAGAACAAACTTCCCGAGAAGCATTTTCTGCCCACACGGCGCCGCATCGACCGGGAGATCAACAAGATCAAGTTCGCCTACAAGGGCGAGCTCATGATGGGACTCACGGCATCCTATGGCACGCTGTCGAGCGACGACACGGATTATATGATCATCCTCGACAATATCAACGCCAGCGGAACCGTTGCTACCGTAAAGCCGTTCGCAGGCTACTTTTACCGCGACAACAACTGTATCGGCGTCCGCTTCGGCTACCGGCATGTGGGCGGGTCGCTCAACGACGTGAAATTCGACCTGGGCGAATCGAACGACATGTCGTTCGACATTCCCTACCTCGACATGTCGAGCGACAACTATTCGTTCGGAATCTTCCACCGCTCCTATGCGGGTCTCGACCCGAAGGGACGCTTCGGTCTGTTCGCCGAGTTCGAACTTTCGTTCTCGACCGGGTCTTCCGACTTCGCCTACAAAACGGACGGAGTGACCAAACGCACGTACAGCGACAACACCCAGCTCAGGCTGATGTTCAATCCGGGTGCTGCGGTCTATATCTTTCCGAACGTCTGCGCCACGCTTTCGTTCGGTCTGGGCGGTATCCAGTACACCTCCGTGACGCAAAAGGACGGCGACGGCAACAAGATCGGCTCGCGCAAAGCCTCGAACATGAAGTTCAAACTCAACATCGCGGCTATCAACATCGGCATGACGATCCATTTGTGGGACAAGAAAAAGAAGTAAGAAAATGAAATACATAGCTACCCTGCTCTCGGCCGCCGTGCTGCTGCTCGGCTCCTGTATCCAGAACGACATTCCCTATCCGATCGTTCCGGCAGAGATTCTCGGCATGGAAGGCACGGGCTTCACCGTGAAGGAGATCGACGCCGGCAAGCGCACCGTGACACTCGCGCTCGACGAGCAGACCGACATCCGCAACGTCGCAATCACCTCGGTCCGGCTCACCGACAAAGCCGTCCCGAAGACCCCGCTCACCGGTACTTTCGACCTGCGCACACCGCTTTATGCAACCCTTTCGCTTTATCAGGATTACGAGTGGGTGATCCGCGCGGAACAAACCATCGAACGGCGCTTCTCCGTAGCCGGACAGATCGGATCGGCCGAAATCGACGCCGGAAAACGCACCGCCACGGCTCGTGTGACGATGGGTACCGACCTGGGGGCTGTCACGGTAACGGAACTGAAACTCGGCCCTGCGGATATTACGACCTACTCGCCGACGGCGGAAGAACTTTCGGGCAGCGGCTTCGAATCGGTACGCTTTGTCGACGTGACCTGTCACGGCGTCACCGAGCGCTGGCTGCTTTACGTCGAGCAGAGCGAAAGCAATGTCTCGCTGACGCAGGCCGACGCCTGGACGAAAGTGATCTGGCTCTACGGCGCGGGTATCGCCGGCAGCGACATGGGCTTCCGTTACCGCAAAGCGGGTGAAGAGACCTGGACGGACGTAA
This sequence comes from Alistipes sp., assembly GCA_048465795.1. Lineage (GTDB taxonomy): Bacteria > Bacteroidota > Bacteroidia > Bacteroidales > Rikenellaceae > Alistipes. Next base: position 81,107 of record DBFWKV010000026.1, on the reverse strand, counting down.
CGGATGTAACGGTCGAAGGCAGCAACTTCCGGACGCATATCGCTGCGGAGCCTGCAACGACCTACGAAGTGAAGGCCTTCTGCGACGAGTGGGAAACCCCCGTGCGGATGCTGACCACCGATCCCGTGTGGGAGCTGCCCAACGGCGGTTTCGAAGAGTGGTCGGCGCCGGACAACGACCGCAAATACTGGATTCCGTTCTTCACGGGCAAGGATCCCTTCTGGGACACGGGCAATCAGGGAGCCACGACCATCCGCGAGAAGGACAACGTGACCACGCCCGCCGACGATGCCCGTCCCGGCTCGGCAGGCACGAAGTCCGCACGACTCGAATCGCGGTGGATTTTCATCAAGTTCGCGGCCGGGAACCTTTTTGCCGGAGAGTACTTCAAGACCTTCAATACCAACGGCGTAGTCGGCTTCGGGCGTCCGTTCACCCACCGCCCCACCGCACTGCGGGGCTGGGTCAAGTTCAAAGGCGGCAAGATCAACCGCGTGGACGGAATCCCCTCGGGCACGGAGATCGTCAAGGATAAGACCGACGAAAACGGCATCATATACGTCGCCCTGGGCACCTGGAAACCGGAAGAGTACGGTACTTCGGTAACCGACAACAACGGCAAAACCTGGAATTTCGGCACGGCGACTACTCCGGTGGCAGTCTACACCAAAGATTACGGCACGTTCTTCAACCCCAAAAGCAAAGACGTGATCGCTTACGGTGAGAAAATCATGGTGGACGACATCCCCGACTGGGAGGAGTTCCGCATCGACATCAAGTACAGGGACGACGCCACCGACCTCGTACCGACCCATCTGATTATCGTATGTTCGGCATCGCGCTGGGGCGATTATTTCACGGGGTGCGACAAGAGCGTGCTTTGCGTCGACGACTTCGAACTGGTTTACGATTACGAGTAATCCGGTCTTACATATTCGACAGGCATCGGCCGGCAATATTGCCGGCCGATGCCTGTTTTACATACCGCAGGAGGGGGGGGGTGAACCGACGCAGCGGGCGAGGGCAGAGGAAACGAAAAGGGCACATACCGGACAGCGGCACCCTTCCCGACCGCACCTTCACGTCAACCGCACCGTAAGCTCAAAAACAGATCGGGGAGCCTGAATAGGCTCCCCGATCGTTTTACGACCTTCCGCAGTTACCTTCCGGCAATGCGGCAGTACCTGTCGTAGCGTTTCATCACGTCGTCCACATAAGCCAGCGTCTGCCGGCTGCCGGTGAACTTACCGCACCTGACGACTTCGTTTTCATAATACGCGGGGTCTGCCTTGAGTTGCAGATACCTCGATACGACCGCCCACGAATTGGGATTTTCCCCATGCAGGCGCGCCAGGCGCCGGGCGTCGTTCACATGGCCGATTCCGCCGTTGTAGCTCGCCAGGATGATGCTCATCCGGTCTTTTTCGGAGACTCCCTTCGGGAGGCGGAGCGAAGCGGCGATCTTACGCATCACCTGGTTGGCCAGCCAGATGTTGGTTTCCGGATCCGAGATCGCCTCCCCCGTGACGTCGAACTGACGTGCCACGGAAGGCATGATCTGCATCAGTCCCCGGGCGCCGCGATGCGACACGATGTCGGGCGTGAAGCGGGACTCATGGTAGGCGATGGCGCTCATCAGGCGCCAGTCATGCCCTTCCCGCTCGCTGATGTTGCGGATCAGATTGTCATAGGCCGAAATTTCGTAACTGCCGTTCAGCAGCAGCGAATTGTCGTTTTCAGCCAGTTTGTCCAGCAGCGCGTCTTCCGTCGACGGGCCGCTGAACCGGGCCGTAAAGCCGTAAAAAGTCGTAAGAATGGTTAAGAACGCAAACGTTAATACCGTCTTTTTTAACATAAAAGGTTGTTTTGCGGGCAGCTTACACCGCGCAGAACAGCACACTAATCATAGAATCCCCAAGAGATGCCCATCTTGAACATGCCGGGATTGAGCGGATAGTGAGCTACCGAAAAGTACTCACCGTTACCGAACAGGCCCCTGTTCAGATGCTGATATTTCAAGAATATGCGCATTCTCTTCCACTTGGCCGTGACGAAGAAATCCATGTAGGGATAATTCCCTACCTCGACGTCATGCTGATTGTAGAACACCGACAGCGCGGGGTTGTAGCTGGGCGCATAATACTTCGTATTGTAACGTCCGTCCAATCCGGTCTGCAGGCGCAGTACGTTGCGCACCACCCAGAACTCGTAATAATACGAGAGGAAGGCGCTCATAAGCGGCACGGGTACAACATCCTGATTTGTACTCCACTGCAACAATACCCTGTGATCCAAATGAAGTCCGCCGAGGCGGAAATCTTTGCGAGCATACACACCCGTGAGGCTGACAGTTCCGCCGTGCTGGGCTACATAACTGTCGTTGCCGTAATAGATCTTATCGGTAACGACACCTTGCCAGGCGGCGGCTTCGAATGCGAAGTCGGGAACCGAAAACTTCACCTCGAAACGGGTTTCATTCTCCTTGCTGAAGGAGTTGTACCACCGATAGTGGTTCGAGAATAGATTCTCCTGCCAGTAACTCGGCGTGCGGCGCTCCATCGAAAAGCGCCCTTCGAGAATCAGGGGATGTCCGCGAAGATAGCCCTTCAGTGCCAGATGGGCACCGATGGCGAGGTCTCCGCCTCTGTAACCCGACGGGTAGAACTTGGCGTTCGCATCCCAGTCGACGTATTTTTTGATCTTGCCTCCGACCGAACCGTACAAAAAGAAACTGGTCTTGTTGACTTTCGAGTAGCGGCCCGTGAGGAAATCCTCCATTTCAAACTGCGAGAACGTGTGCATGTCAAGCCCGACACCTCCGTCGACCGTACCCACCACCCCGTTCCGGTCCCAGGGCTGCGCCTGCACGAACAGCCGGTTCGAAATCACCCGTTCGTAGATCGAGTCGCGCGTTTCGGCGGGATTGATGAACCAGTCGTCGTAATAGGTTCCTTCCGTCGGCACGAAATTACCGTTCTCGTCCTTGCCGCCCCGTTCGTTGGTAAATGTCGCATAGCGGTCGGAATAGACCTTGCTCCAGGAATTGTACTCGAACGAATGGCCCACAAATACGGCAGGCAGGTCGGCGATCGAGAAATCCCTTTCTGTAACCGGTGCAAGCGGTATGCCATAAGACTGCGTAATGAAAAAAGCATTGTTGCGGTATATGTTTTTCGCCTGGGCGTTGGCCAGTTTGGTCGGCACGCCCGAAGGCATCTGGAACGTCGTATCGGCGATGGCCCACTCGCCCACGACACCGCCGTTCTCCTGCTGCTCGATGTGGTTGTTGATATAGCCCGCATGCACCGAATAGCGTTTGCCCGTGTGCGAAAAGGCAACCGAAAGGTTGTGATTTTTCGTCCGCGACCACTCGTACAGGCCGCGCGTACCCCGCGCCTTGTAGTCGACGTTGAAACCCGTGGAAGGCGAAACGTTCTGCGCGTGCATGATGCCGAAATTCTCCTCGCGGTAGCGTTTCTGGCCCGATTCCATGTAGGTGAAGTGGATCATCGGCTTCTTCACGTTATAGAACGGCACGTTCTCCATATTATACGTGTAGGCGTCGTAGGGCTGCGAAAAAAGGAAGTTCGAAGACTCCGGCCGCCGGAAGTAGTTCAACGGCTGCGAAGCCTGTCCGAGCGCCCCGACCGTCATGTTGCCGACTCCCTCGCGGTAGATGGGATAATCGATGTGAAAATCGTTGAGCGTGGTGTCGATCGGCCCGATGTCCACCCGGTTGTAATCGCGGCTGATATGCCACTTGAAATTATTCAAAGCACGCACCGAATCGCTGAAAAAATAGGATTCGAGGGGTTTGCGGATTTTGCGCTCCTTTTTGGTCGTATCGGCCGGTTCGGCCCCCTCCTCGCCTTCCTCATCGGGATCGGCATAGGGATTATTGCCGTAAATGCCGTTGTTGTCGCCCCGCTGCTGCGACCGCATGATGTCTTTGGCGCTGATGTTCTGTGCAAAGCCCCTTCCCGGCACCGCTATAAGCAGGCCGGTAACGACAAGGATCAGCAAACGACTCAACGACTTGGACATCTATTTCGGGGAACGGGTTTTCCGGGGTTAACGGGTTATCAATTAGCGGACAGTCAGGATTTTTTCGCTTTCCCGGCCCGCATCCAACTCCACCGGATGACGGAGACCAGGATATAAAGCAGGATGATTGCCGGTACGGCAGCGCCCCCGAGCCACCCGACCAGGGCGGCACAGACCGCGATGAACGAATAACGCAGTTCGTTGCCGCGCCACCCGAAGCCCCGGAACTTGAGGGCGAACATCCGGATGGGCGAGATCAGCAGGCAGGACATCGCCACGGCGAGGATCAGCAGCGCCTCGCGTTCCACGACAACCGCACCGGTCGAAGCCAGCCACCCCAGCGATGCGAAGAAAAGCGCATTGGCAGGCGTCGGAAGGCCGCAAAACTCGGTATGCTGCGTTTCGTCGATATTGAACTTCGCCAGGCGCAGCGCCGAAAAGGCCGCCACGATAAAGAGCACGAACCCTCCGGCAGTCACCGCCTGTTCGCTCCACGCACCCCACTGGGGCGCTGCCGAATAAGTCACGAAAAGCACGGCCGAAGGGGCGAAACCGAACGACACCATGTCGGCCAGCGAATCCAGTTCGACGCCGATGGGCGACGGACACTTCAGAAGCCGCGCGGCAAAACCGTCGAAAAAGTCGAAAACGGCCGCCAGCACGATCAGCCCGAAAGCCCAGGCCGGATTGCCGTAGACCAAAACCGCCACCGACGCGAACGCTCCGCAAAGCAGGTTCGACAGCGTAAGCAGGTTGGGCACGGTAAAGAACTTTATCTGCATCGGGTTACGAATTAATTCCTGATAATAGGCGGCAAAGTTACAAAATATTTTTATCTTTGTCTATTCAACGTGTTATAATAACTATGGAAAGCAACAAATATTGTGTGATCATGGCTGGCGGCATCGGTACCCGTTTCTGGCCCAAAAGCCGCCAGTCGATGCCCAAACAGTTCCTCGACATCCTCGGCACCGGCAAATCGTTCATCCGCCACACGTACGAACGGTTCGAAAAACTGGTGCCGGCAGAGAATTTCCTGGTGGTCACCAATCAACGCTATAAAGACCTGGTGCTGCAACACCTGCCCGAACTCAACGAAAAGCAGATCCTCTGCGAACCCATCGGCCGCAACACCGCACCCTGCATCGCCTATGCGGCTTATACGCTGCTCAAGCAAAACCCGGATGCGGAGATGATCGTCACGCCTTCGGATCACCTGATCCTCAACGAAGAGGATTTCCGGAGCATCATCGGCGAATGCATCGACTTCGCGCAGGAGCACGACGCGCTGGTCACCGTCGGCATCAAACCCACCCGCCCCGAAACGGGCTACGGTTATATCCAGGTGTCGGACAACCGGCGCATCAGCAAGGTGAAGTGTTTCACCGAAAAACCCAACCTCGAACTGGCGCAGACGTTCATCCAGTGCGGCGAATTTTTCTGGAACTCGGGCATCTTCATCTGGAAGGTGCAAACCATCGTCGAAGCCTTCCGCAAATACCTGCCCGAACATCATGCGCTCTTCAGCGGCGTGATGCACGCACTGGGCACCGACTCGGAGCGCAATGCGGTCGAAATGGCTTTTTCGGAGTGCCGCGCGATCTCGATCGACTACGGCGTGATGGAGAAAGCGGACAACGTCTACGTGCGCTGCGGCGAGTTCGGCTGGAGCGATGTGGGCACCTGGGGTTCGGTCTACCAGCACGCCCGCAAAGACCGCTATGCCAATGCCATCCCCGGCGAGAGGTGCTACCTCTACGATACGCGTAACAGCATCGTTTCGCTGCCGGAGGAGAAGGTGGCGGTCATCAGCGGCCTGAAGGATTACATCGTGGTCGACACGGACGACGTGCTGATGATCTGTCCGCGCGCGGAAGAGCAAAACATCAAAAAATTCATCGACGAGGTGAAATTCCACACCGGCGACAAATACATTTAACCCTTCACCGCACGTCCGACCCTGCAAAAGGCGCAAGCCGCTATCGCCCGCCGCTTTCCGCCTTTTGCGTCAACCGACCCGCCCGTATGAAACGACTCATCGCACTGCTGCTGCTGTTGGTGAACACGCCGGCGGTTTCCGCACAGGAACGCGAAATCACGCTCAGGCGGGACTTCGGCACCCTTCACGGCACGCTGCTCGTACCCGTTGAGGGGAGTGAAACCGCCGTCCTCTTCATCGCCGGGTCAGGCCCTACCGACCGGAACTGCAACAATGCGCTGGGAGTGAAGACAAACGCCTTCCTCTACCTGGCACAGGAGCTGGAAAAGACGGGTATCGCCTCGCTGCGCTACGACAAACGAGCTATCGGAGCCAGCGCGCTCGACGATCCGGCCAAGATTTCCGATCTGCGCTTCGACGACTATATCGCCGACGCCAAGGCCCTGACCGCCTTTCTGAAAGCCGAAGGATTCCGCAGGATCGTACTCCTCGGACACAGCGAAGGGGCGTTGATCGCCCTCTGCGCCGCACAGAACGACCCGGCCGTCACAGCGGTAGTTTCCGTCTCGGGAGCCGCTTATCCGATCGACCGGCTGCTCGAGAACCAGTTGGCCGCTCAACTTGCTCTGGCCGATCCCACGCTGATGATGGAGATTCGGAGCGTCCTGACCTCGCTCCGCCAGGGAAAGGTAACGGCTCAATATCCCAAAGAACTGGAAATCCTCTTCGCCCCGCACCTGCAGGAGTACATGCTCTCGCAAATGCGTTACGATCCGTGCAAACTGATCGCTAACCTGGGCATTCCGGTGCTGATCGTCCACGGAGACAACGACCTGCAGGTTCCGGCGGACAACGCCGATGCACTGGCTGCCGCCCGGCCCGGTGCACGAAAGGTGATCGTCGGCGGGATGACCCATACACTGAAAATGTGTAACGGCCGCACACAGGCGGATCAGATTTCGGCGTATACGGACAGCACGCTCTCCCTCGCCCCAGGCTTCACGGAGGCTGTCACGGACTTCATCCGTTCACTTTAGCAGCGCATTGTTTTCTTTTCGTCACCTTTTTCTTTATTTTTCGGAATTTTATTGTTACTTTTGGCCTGCAACCGAAAAACAGGAATCATAAATGAAAAAACTGCTTCTCTTCACGCTGCTTCTGCTGACGGCAGCGGCAGCCGAGGCCCAGAAGGTGCCCCAATGGCTCAAGACGGCCGCCATCTATCACATCTATCCCTCGACCTTCCTGGACACGGACGGCGACGGCATCGGCGACCTGGAAGGCATCCGCTCGAAACTCGGCTACATCAAAGAACTGGGATTCAACACGATCTGGATGAGTCCCTGTTTCGAAAGCGAATTCGAGGACGGCGGCTACGACATCACCGACTTTTACCGGGTCGATCCGCGCTTCGGGACCAACGCCCAGCTCGTACAACTCATCGAAGAGGCCCATGCCAAAGAAATCCGCGTCTGCCTCGACCTGGTGGCCGGGCACACTTCGGACAAACATCCCTGGTTCCGCCAGTCGTGCGAAGCCGACCCGAACCTGCAATACAGCGACTACTTCATCTGGAGCGATTCGAAAGCGAGCTTTCCCGATAAAAAGTTCGTCAGAAGCGACGCCCCGCGCAACGGCAATTACCTGAAGAATTTCTTCGACATTCAGCCCGCGCTCAACTACGGCTACGCCCATCCCGATCCCGCGCAGCCCTGGCAGCAGGGGTATGACGCACCCGGCCCGCGCGCCGTAAGGCAGGAGATCAAAAACATCATGGATTTCTGGATGTCGAAAGGCGTCGACGGCTTCCGCTGCGACATGGCCCCGAGTCTGGTGAAAGGCGACGACAAGCACCATACGGCCAATATGAAACTCTGGCACGAAATGCGCGCCTGGGTCGAAGAACACCATCCCGAGTGCATCCTTATCTCGGAGTGGAGCGAACCCAGTCAGGCAATCAAGGCCGGGTTCCACATCGACCTGATCATCCACAACAAGTCCGGTAACGAGATGTACCGTCCGCTCGTATGCAACACGACGGACAAGGGCGAGCCTGTGAACTGTTATTTCGACCGTGCCGGAAAGGGACAGGTCAGATCGTTCGTGGAGCGTTACACTAAAGAGTACGAGGCGACACGCGACCGGGGCTTCGCATCGATGCCCACCTGCAGCCACGACATCTGGCGCCTGAACCGCAACCAGCGCCGCACGCCCGAGGAGTTGAAAACCGCCCTCACGTTTTTCCTGACGATGCCCTGGGTGCCGATCGTCTACTACGGCGAAGAGATCGGCATGCGCAACCTCGAGGACGCGCCCTACAAGGAGGGCAGCAAGAGTTCGCGCAACCGCAGCAGCTGCCGCACCCCGATGCAGTGGGATGCTACGGCCAACGCCGGGTTCTCGACGGCCGATGCGGAACGGCTCTACCTGCCCCTCGACAGCAATCCGAACCGTCCGACGGTCGCCGCACAAAGGGACGATCCGGCGTCGATACTCAGCTATGTACGCGGCCTGCTGGCTCTGCGTGCCGCCACTCCGGCGCTCAACACCGGCGGCGACTGGAGATACCTGAGCGCCGTCGATCAACCCTATCCGATGGTTTACCTGCGCGAAAAGGACGGCCAAAAGTACATCGTGGCGCTCAATCCCAGCGGCAACGCGGTTACGACGCACTTTCCCGCAGTAGGCGCTGAAGCCGAAACGGTCTACGGCACCGACCACAAAGCGAAATACAGCGTACGCAAAGGTACGGCGACGCTGAAAATGCAACCTGCGTCGGCGGTCGTTTTCCGTGTGAAATAGCCGCCGGCATCGCAGAGTATGTCCGCCTATTGCAAAATAAGGTCCCGATACGGAAGAATCGGGACCTTTTCGCGTCATTTCTAAAATAATTTGTTAATTTTGCAAACTGCAGGTTTATCTGCAACAGACACATTAAAAATCTCCAAACCATGACACTCAACGAATATCAGCAGCACGCGCTGGAGACGGCGATCTATCCCGACGACCGCCGCATCATCTACCCCACGCTGGGACTTACGGGCGAAGCGGGCGAAGTGGCCGACAAGGTCAAGAAAGTGATCCGCGACGGCCACGACGAATTCACCGACGAGAAACGGCTCGAAATCGTCAAGGAGATCGGCGACGTGCTGTGGTACTGCGCCACGCTTTCGCGCGACCTGGGTTACGAGCTGGACGAGGTGGCGCAGATGAACGTCGACAAACTCCGTTCGCGCATGCAGCGCCACATCCTCTCGGGCAGCGGCGACAACCGGTAATCCGCGCTGCCCTCCCGACAGGCGGATTCCATTAAAAATGAACGTTTTCGGTAAGCGAGCGAAGAGACGCAACGAAGTTCGGACTCTGCCGAGCGTAGAAAACGAAGAAAGAAATGCAACGTTTTCGGTAAGCGAGCGAAGAGACGCAGCGTAGTTCGGAGGATACCGAGCGCAGACAACGGCCCAGGAAATTCAAGCATAAAAATTAAAAACTACCGATACCAATGGAACAGGAAAAACAACTGACTTCACTGCCCGAAAACGCCTACCGTGAACTCAAGCCGGGCGAGCGGTACACCCCCATGATGCCGGCCTCGTCCAACCCCAAAGAGGTCACCGTCTATTCGGTGGCGATGGGTCTGGTGATGGCCGTCATCTTCTCGGCGGCGGCGGCCTACCTCGGACTCAAGGTCGGGCAGGTCTTCGAAGCGGCCATTCCGATTGCCATCATCGCCGTAGGAGCGGGCAACCTCCTGGGCAAGCGCAACATGCTGGGACAGAATGTGATCATCCAGTCGATCGGCGCCTCGTCGGGCGTGATCGTCGCCGGGGCGATCTTCACCCTCCCGGCGCTCTACATCCTCGGTCTGGACGCGGCATTCTACCAGATTTTCCTCTCATCGCTGTTCGGCGGCCTGCTGGGCATCCTGCTGCTGATCCCCTTCCGCAAATACTTCGTCAAGGAGATGCACGGCAAATACCCCTTCCCCGAAGCGACGGCGACCACCGAAGTGCTCGTCTCGGGCGAGAAGGGCGGCAACCAGGCCAAACTGCTGGCCGTGGCGGGCCTGATCGGCGGACTGTACGACTTCGTCGTGGGCACGTTCGGCCTGTGGACGGAATCGATCTCGACACGCATCTGCTCGTGGGGCGTCGTGGCGGCCGACAGGTTCAAAGTGGTATTCGGCCTCAACACTTCGGCCGCCGTGCTGGGCCTGGGCTATATCATCGGTCTGAAATACGCTATGATCATCACGGCAGGCTCGTGCCTGGTGTGGTTCATCATCGTACCCCTGGTGGGCTCGCTCGCCGGGAGCATCGATCCGGCGGCAATGGCTTCGCTGCTGGGCGTGACCAACGAGCGGATCCTCGCCGATCCCGAAAGCCTGCTGACGGCGGAAAACCTCTTCACCTTCATCGGCAAACCGCTGGGTATCGGCGGCATCGCCATGGCGGGTGTGATCGGCATCGTCCGCCAGGCGGGAATCATCCGGCAGGCCGTAGGTCTCGCCGTGACGGAACTGGGAGGCGGGAAAAAGCAGAGCGCCGAAACCACCGAACGGACGCAGCGCGATATCACGATGAAACGCATCCTGACGCTGCTGATCGCCTCGCTCGCCGCCATTTTCGTCTTTTTCCACTTCGGCGTGCTCGACGGCTGGGTACAGTCCGTGACGGCCATCGTGATCGTCTTCGTCATCGCGTTCCTTTTCACCACCGTGGCGGCCAACGCCATCGCCATCGTCGGCACCAACCCCGTATCGGGCATGACGCTGATGACGCTGATCCTCTCGTCGCTGGTGCTCGTGAGCGTCGGACTGAACGGCACAAGCGGCATGACCGCAGCGCTCATCATCGGCGGCGTGGTCTGCACGGCGCTTTCGATGGCCGGAGGCTTCATCACCGACCTGAAGATCGGTTACTGGCTGGGCACCACGCCCAAGAAGCAGGAGACCTGGAAATTCCTCGGCACGTTCGTTGCTGCGGCTACCGTAGCCGGCGTGATGATCATCCTCAACAAGACCTACGGGTTCGTGGGCGAAGGAGCGCTGGTCGCTCCGCAGGCCAACGCGATGGCGGCCGTGATCCAGCCCCTGATGACCGGAGGCCAGACCCCGTGGATGCTCTACTTCTGCGGCGCGGCGCTGGCCCTGGTGCTCACGTCGATCGGCGTTCCGGCGCTGGCTTTCGCACTGGGTATGTTCATCCCGATGCAGCTGAACGCCCCGCTGGTCGTGGGCGGCCTGGTGGCCTGGTTCGTCTCGACCCGTTCGAAAGACGCCGGGCGCAACAAGGCGCGTATGGATCGGGGTACGCTCATCGCCTCGGGCTTCATCGCCGGCGGCGCCCTGATGGGCGTGGTAAGCGCCGTGCTGAAATTCGCGGGCGTGGACTGGTACCTGTCGCAATGGGCCGCTTCGAACGCCGCCGAATGGACGGGCCTTGCGATGTACGTGGCTATCATCGTGTACTTCGCCGCACACACGCTCAAAGCCAAAAAGGAAGCATGAAAATCGCAATCGTCCTGCTGGCCGCATGGTTGACCGGCTGCGCATCGCTCACCGCCTTACAGGCGTCCGATCCCGGTGCCGCCGCGCAGGCAACGCACTCCTCCCGTCGGCTTCGGGCCGGGCAGTCCGTCACGACCGTGGCCGGCTCCTACCCCACAGTCGCCGTCACACCGGAAGGAGGGCATGCGCTCGTCATGCCTCCGTGCGGGAACACGGCCGTGGTCGTAAACCCCGACGGATCGCACTCCATAGCCGTAATCAACGGAATGACAGCGACAATCGTAACACCTTAAAATCAAATAATATGGACTTGAAAGACCGTTTTCTGAAATACGTCTCCTACGACACCCAATCCTCCGAAGAGAGCACCACCTTCCCCTCGACCGAAAAGCAGAAAGTGCTGTTGGCAGCCCTGCGCGACGAGATGCAGGCGCTCGGCATGACCGAAGTGACAATGGATCAGTACGGGTATGTGATGGGCACCGTTCCCGCTTCGAAGGGATGCGAGAACGCACCTGTCATCGGCTTCATCGCCCATGTGGACACGTCGCCCGACATGAGCGGCCTGAACGTAAAGCCCCGCATCATCGAGGAGTACGACGGCGGCGACATCGTCCTCAACGGACAACTCACGATGAAGGTCGCGGATTTCCCCGAACTGCGTTTCTTCAAGGGTCACACGCTCATCCACACCGACGGCACGACGCTGTTAGGTGCCGACGACAAGGCGGGCGTGGCGGAGATCATGACCGCCGCGGAATACCTGCTGTCGCATCCCGAAATCAAACACGGTAAGATCCGAATCGGCTTCACCCCCGACGAAGAGGTGGGACGCGGCGTGGATTTCTTCGACGTGAAGGCGTTCGGCGCCGACTTCGCCTACACGGTGGACGGCGGCATGGAAGGCGAACTGGAGTATGAAAACTTCAACGCCGCGAGCGCGAAGATCGAGATTCAGGGGCGCAACGTCCACCCCGGCTACGCGAAAAACAAGATGATCAACGCCATCGAGGTGGCCTGCGACCTGCAAGCGCTGCTTCCCGCGTGCGAACGGCCCGAGCACACCGAAGGCTACGAGGGTTTCTACCACTGCGTCGGGCTTACGGGCACCGTCGAGAAAGCTGCGATCAGTTACATCATCCGCGACCACGACGCTGACAAGTTCGAGCAGAAAAAAGTTTTCATGTGGGCATGCGTCGACCTGCTGAAAAAGAGATACGGGGACGAGGTGCTGACCCTCACGCTGAAAGACCAGTACTTCAACATGCGCAGGATGGTCGAGCCGCATCCGCACGTGATCGACAAGGCGCTGGAAGCCATGAAGATGGCCGGCGTCGAACCCCTCGTGCGGCCCATTCGCGGCGGCACGGACGGCGCAAGGCTCTCGTTCATAGGACTCCCCTGCCCCAACCTCTTCACGGGCGGCATGAATTTCCACGGCAAATTCGAGTACTGCTCGCTCACGACGATGCGCAAGGCGCAGCAGGTGATCCTCAATCTCGCAATTCTTTGGGCAAAATAGCCCAAAGAATAATTAAAAATTAAAAATGAAGAATTAAAAATTCACCACATGGCCGTTTTTGCAATATTCCGAGCCAAATGACACGGTTGCAATAAACCGATGCACCTTGCAGGAAGAAAGGATCATTTTTAATTTTTAATTCTTAATTTTTAATTACGAAGTCTATGGATAATTTCGGATTTCTGAAGGTTGCGGCGGCTATTCCGCATCTGCGCGTAGCCGACTGTGCATACAACGCGGCCCGGATGCTGGCTCAGGTGCAGGATGCGGCGCAGCGGGGCGTGGAGATCGTCGTCTTCCCCGAACTGAGCGTTACGGGCTACACCTGCGGCGACCTGCTGCTGCAACCCGCACTGCTCGACGCGGCCGACGAGGCACTGGCAGAGCTGGTGCGCAGCACGCGCAAACTGCCGCTGGTCGTGATCGCCGGCCTGCCCGTTGCACACGACAACGCGCTCTACAACTGCGCGGCGGTCTTCACGCAGGGACGCATTCTGGGCGTGGTGCCGAAAACCCATATCCCCAACTACACGGAGTTCTACGAAAGTCGCTGGTTCGCGTCGGGCGCCGGAATCGCCGACGACACAATTTCACTCGCAGGCCAGCAGCCCGATTTCGGAGCCGGCCTTACGTTCGGGGTCAATGGCGCGGAGTTCGGTGTGGAAATCTGCGAAGACCTCTGGGTGGCCGTACCCCCTTCGTCACAACTGGCTCTCGGAGGCGCTAAGGTGATATTCAACCTCTCGGCCTCGCCCGAAACCGTCGGGAAGCACGCTTACGTGCGTCAGATGGTCGCCCAGCAGTCGGCACGCACCCTTTCGGCCTATGTCTATTGTTCGGCAGGATTCGGCGAGTCGTCCACCGACCTGGTGTTCGCGGGCAACGCCCTGATCGCCGAAAACGGTGCGATCCTGCGCGAAGCGGAGCGTTTTGCGTGCGAAGAACAACTGATCGTGGCCGATGTGGACATCCAAAGGCTGGAGACGGAACGCCGCCGCACGACGACTTTCGATGCGGCGGACGGCACCGCAGAGAACACCGTGATCGAGATGGAGATTCCCGAAGCGTTGAAGGCCGCGGCGCTCGATCGTGACATCGACCCCATGCCCTTCGTGCCGCAGGACGAAGCGCACCGCAACGAACGCTGCGAGGAGATTTTCCGCATCCAGGCTGCGGGCCTGGCACAGCGGCTGGCCCACACGGGCTGCAAAACGGCCGTGATCGGCATTTCGGGCGGGTTGGACTCGACGCTGGCCCTGCTGGTCGCCGTGCGGGCCTTCGACCGCCTCGGCCTCGACCGCAAAGGGGTGATCGGCATCACCATGCCGGGTTTCGGCACCACCGACCGCACCTACAAAAACGCCCTGCAACTGATGCGGGGACTGGGCATCACGCAACGGGAAATCCCGATCCGCAAAGCCTGCAAGCAGCATTTCGCCGACATCGGCCTCGATCCCGGCGACCGCTCGACGGCCTACGAAAACTGCCAGGCGCGCGAACGGACACAGATCCTGATGGACGTGGCCAACATGGAGGGCGGACTGGTGATCGGCACGGGCGATCTGTCGGAACTGGCACTGGGCTGGGCGACCTACAACGGCGACCAGATGTCGATGTACGGCGTGAACTGCTCCGTACCCAAGACGCTGGTACGCTATCTGGTGACGTGGGCGGCCGAACATTCCGAGGACGCGAAGACGCGCAAAACACTGCTCGATATCGTCGCAACCCCCGTCAGTCCGGAGCTGCTGCCGGCGGACGAAAAAGGGCGGATCGCCCAGAAAACCGAAGACCTCGTAGGGCCTTACGAGTTGCACGACTTCTTTCTCTACAACTTCGTGCGCTGCGGATTCCCGCCCGCCAAAATTCTTTTCCTGGCCGAAGGGGCTTTCTGCGGACGTTACGACCGCGAGACGATCCGCAAGTGGCTGTGCGTATTCTTCCGCCGCTTCTTCTCGCAGCAATTCAAACGCTCGGCCATGCCCGACGGGCCGAAGGTAGGTTCGGTGTCCCTCTCGCCGCGCGGAGACTGGCGGATGCCCTCCGACGCGAGTGCGGCAATGTGGCTCCGGGAGCTGGAAACGCTCTGAAAAGAGAGTTGTACGACGATTGCCTCTGAAAATTCAATCACTTTTTCAGAATGACGGACTCACAGCGAATCCGTCATTTTTTGTTACAATCCGGTCATTCGGGATATCACACACCAACAGACAGTAAGTAAAAACCGGGAGCAGCCGCACACCGAATATCTAAAATATTTTACGAATATCTTAAAAAAGTTGCGGAACCGATTCGAAAATAGTACTTTTAGGCTGGCAATTACATCATAACGCACCTGACATAATTCAAAAACCACCCCCATTATGAATGAGCAAGCACAACAGTACGTCGAGGAGTTCATGACCCGGCTCATTGCCCGCAATCCGGGCGAAGCAGAGTTTCACCAGGCCGTGCGCGAAGTGGCCGAATCCCTGGCCCCGCACATCGTCGCCAGCCCCATTCTCCGAAAGATGAAAATCCTCGACCGCATCGCCGAACCCGAGCGCATCGTCATCTTCCGCGTACCGTGGCTCAACGACAAGGGCGAAATCGAGATCAATCGCGGTTACCGCGTGCAGATGAACAGCGCCATCGGTCCCTACAAGGGCGGCATACGCTTCCACCCTTCGGTCAACTTGTCGATCCTCAAGTTCCTGGCCTTCGAGCAGACGTTCAAAAACAGCCTGACGACCCTGCCGATGGGCGGCGGCAAAGGCGGCTCGGACTTCAACCCCAAAGGCAAATCGGACAACGAAGTGATGAAATTCTGCCAGTCGTTCATGACCGAACTGCAGCGCCACATCGGACAGGACACCGACGTTCCGGCAGGCGACATCGGTGTGGGCGGCCGCGAAATCGGATTCCTGTTCGGACAGTACAAGCGCCTGCGCGACGAATTCACGGGCACGCTCACAGGCAAGGGCCGCGACTGGGGCGGCAGTCCGCTGCGTCCCGAAGCGACGGGCTACGGCACGTGCTACTTCGCGCAGGAGATGCTCTCGACGCGCGGCGAAGCGTTCGAAGGCAAACGGGTCTGTATCTCGGGTTCGGGCAACGTGGCGCAATATGCCTGTCAGAAGGCGACGCAGCTGGGCGCAAAGGTCGTGACGCTCTCCGACTCGTCGGGATACGTCTACGATCCGGACGGCATCGACGCGGCGAAACTCGAATACGTCATGGAGTTGAAGAATATTTTCCGGGGCCGCATCCGCGAGTATGCCGATCGCTACCCTTCGGCTATCTACCATGCCGGAGAACGCCCCTGGGGCGAGCAGTGCGACATCGCCATACCCTGCGCCACGCAGAACGAACTGAACGGCGAAGAGGCGCAGGCACTCGTGGACAACGGCTGCGTGTGCGTGGCCGAAGGCGCGAACATGCCCTCAACGCCCGACGCCATTCGTATCTTCCAGGAAAACCGGCTGCTTTACGCCCCCGGCAAGGCGGCCAACGCGGGCGGCGTGGCGACCTCGGGTCTCGAAATGACGCAGAACTCGATGCGCCTCCAATGGTCGCCGGAGGAGGTAGACAGCCGGCTGCACGCCATCATGCGCAACATCCACGAGGTATGCGTACGTTACGGGACGCAGCCCGACGGCTACATCAATTACGTAGTAGGGGCCAACATCGGCGGCTTTATGAAGGTCGCCAACGCCATGCTGGCGCAGGGGTGCGTATAAAAATGGAAAATGGAAAGGTGAAAGGTGAAAGTTTTCGTTGGAAAAATTCGGATAGAATCGGACGAAAAAATCCATTTCGAAACTTTAACGGCATCTGATAAATAACAAGAAAAACCCGAAGCAATGCTTCGGGTTTTTTAGTCAGCGGGAATAATGTTCACCTGTTCTGCTACATCTCGACAAACTCGATGATCGAAAACACTTTTCACCTTTCCATTTTCACCTTTCCACTAAAGGAACAGCACCGCCAACACGGTCACGGCAAAGCCGCCGCAGAAGCCCGCAAGCACCTGACGGCCGTTGTGGCACCCCAGGCAGAGACGTGCCGAAGCCAGCACTCCGGCGCAAAGCACCGAGACCATCAGAGGCACCGTCATGTTGCCCACTCCCGCCACATTCATCACGACCATCAACGCCACCACAGCGCCCATACCGGTCAGATGGAGGCTGATCTTCCAGTAAAACGAAACCACAAGGCACATGACCTCGCAGCAGGCTGCGGCGACCATGAATTTCCGCAGGAATTCGACCGACGGAATTTTGGCGATCGTCAGCGCACAGAGCAGGTAGCAGACCGCGCCGACCAGCAGGGGCAGGTACCGTTCCCTGCGGTTATCGATCCTGTAATCCGAGATACGTCCCAGCGAGCGCAGCACTCCCATCATCAGCACCGGAATGATCACCGCATAGAGCACCACCACCCACGAAAGATAGAACTTCACACCGGAGGGATAATACGCGAACACCGTGAGCGTCAGCAACATTGCCAGCACATAGAGCGGCAGCAGAAAAGGGTGAAGCACCCAGGATACGATATTCGAAAGTTTTCGATACATTTTCAACGATCGGCGCCGGCAATGCAGCGTCGCAGAATTAATACAGCCGGTCTGCCGGAACGATAGCGGACATCCGGAATACCGGCACCTCCGGCTTAAATTTGTTTTCGCAGCCGCGCCACCGGGATCCCCAGCATCTCGCGGTATTTTGCCACGGTACGGCGGGCAATGCGGTAGCCCTTCGCATTGAGGATGTCCATCAGCGTCTCGTCGGTCAGCGGCTTGCGCTTGTCCTCCTCGTCGATACACTCCTGCAGGATGTTCTTGATCTCGTAGCTCGACACCTCCTCGCCGCTGTCGGTCTGCATTGCCTCGGAAAACAGCGATTTCAGCAGGATAATTCCGAACTGCGTCTGGGCATATTTGCTGTTTACCACGCGCGAAATGGTCGATACGTCGAGTCCCGTACGGTCGGCGATGTCCTTGAGGATCATCGGCCGGAGTTTCGACTTGTCACCGTCCTTGAAATATTCCCGCTGGTAGTCCAGGATCGTCTGCATCGTGCGCATCAGCGTATCGTGTCGCTGCTTGATGGCCGAGATGAACCATTTGGCCGAGTCGATCTTGTTCTTCACGAACTGGATCGCCTCCTTATCCTTTTCGTTCACCGTGCCGTCGGCTCCGACCATCCCCCGGATCATCTCCATATAGCGGCGGTTCACGCGCACCTCGGGCACATTGTAGGAGTTGAGCGACAGGTCGAACTGTCCGTCGTGGAAATCGAGAATGAAATCGGGAATGATGTAGGGCGTCGTGTCGGTGCCTCCCTCCACATAGAGGTTCCCCGGTTTGGGCGAAAGGTGCCTGATCTCGGCAATGGCGTCGCGGAAATCGTCTTCGGTCACCTGCAGCCGCGTCATCAGTTTTTCATAATGCTTCTTGACGAACTCCTCGAAATAGTTCGTCAGTATCTTGCGCGCAAGACGTTTCGACCGCGTATTGATGGGAATCTGCTCCATCTGGAGCAATAAACACTCTTGCAGGCTGCGTGCGCCCACACCGGCGGGTTCCAGTTCGTGAATCGTTTTCAACAGCCCCTCCAACTCCTCGGCCGTCACTTCGATTCCGACCGTGAAGGCGATGTCGTCGGCCACCGACTCCAGGTCGCGGCGCAGATAGCCGTCATCGTCGATGCTGCCGATCAGGTAGACCGCCAGACGCATCTCCCGCTCCGAAAGGTTGCGGTAGCCCAGCTGTTCCACGAGATATTCCTGCAGCGAGCGTCCGCCCGTCAGATAGACCGGGCGCTGCTTGTCGTCCTTCGAAAAATTATTGATACGACTCTTATAGGAGGGTGTATCGTCTTCACGCAGGTACTCATCGACCGAAATCTGCTGAGGCGGCTGCTCGTCCTCCGAGGTGCGCTCCTCCTCTTCGAGAACGATGTTGTCCTCGATCTCCTGTTTGATTCGCTGTTCGAGCTGCACGGTCGGCAACTCCAGCAGTTTAATCATTTGGATCTGCTGCGGAGAGAGCTTCTGCTGAAGCGAAAGTACTTGTTTCTGATTAATAGCCATATTTTTCCAATTCAAAATTCAAAATTCAAAATTTAAAATTGGTCTCTTCATTATCGATCTTGGGTATCACGCAAGTCGCTCAGGGCGGACAGATTCCTCTTTTCGTGAAGCCGGCAGCGCCAGGAGCATACAAAAGGCATGCAACTGTCGCGGACAGCGGGGGAAAAGCCGGAAGATACCGCACCCGGGCGGCTCTCGTCAGAAGTCTGCGTGCTGGGGCGTACGCGGAAACGGCTGCACGTCACGGATGTTGGTCATACCCGTCACGAAAAGCAGCAGCCGGTCGAAGCCCAGGCCGAAGCCCGAGTGCGGTGCAGAACCCCAGCGGCGGGTATCGAGGTACCACCAGAGTTCCTTCTCGCTCATGCCCAATTCGGTGACACGTGCATGAAGTTTGCCATAATCGGCCTCGCGCTCCGAACCGCCGATGATCTCACCGATTCCGGGGAACAAAACGTCCATGGCGCGTACCGTCCTGCCGTCGTCGTTCTGCTTCATGTAAAAGGCCTTGATGTCCTTCGGGTAGTTGATCAGGATAACCGGGCGCTTGAAATGCTCTTCCACGAGGTAGCGCTCGTGCTCCGACTGCAGGTCGCAGCCCCAGTCGCACGGGAATTCGAACTTGCGGCCCGAAGCCTTCAGAATCTCGATACCTTCCGTGTAGTCGAGGCGCTTGAAATCGTTGTGCAGCACAAAATCCAGGCGTTCCAGCAGCCCCTTGTCCCACATCTTATTCATGAATTCGAGGTCCTCCCTGCAATGGTCCAGCGCGTACTGAATCAGGTACTTCAGGAAATCCTCGGCCAGTTCCATGTTGTCCTCCAGCTCGTAGAAGGCCGCTTCCGGCTCGATCATCCAGAATTCCGACGCATGGCGCGGGGTATTCGAGTTTTCAGCACGGAACGTGGGGCCGAAGGTATAGATCCGGCCCAGCGACAGGGCGCCAAGCTCGCCTTCGAGCTGCCCCGACACGGTCAGGTTGCACTGCTTGCCGAAGAAGTCCTGCGCGTAGTCGATCCTCCCCTCTTCGGTACGGGGCAGGTCGTTCAAATCGAGCGTCGTCACCTGAAACATGGCACCGGCCCCTTCGCAGTCCGAAGCGGTGATGATCGGGGTATGGAAGTAGTAAAAACCGTTCTCGTTGAAATATTCGTGAATGGCATAGGCCATCGCATGACGGATGCGCAGCACCGCCCCGAAGGTGTTGGTGCGCGGACGCAGGTAAGCGATGTCGCGCAGGAACTCCAGCGAGTGTCCTTTTTTCTGCAGGGGATAGGTCTCGGGGTCGGCCGTGCCGTACACTTCGACCTTTTCGGCCTGCACCTCGACGCCCTGGCCGGCGCCCGGCGATGCGACGAGTTTGCCGTCCACGCGGATGCAGGCACCCGTGGTGATGGGTTTGAGCTGCTCCTCGTCGATTTTCGCAAGGTCGACGACCACCTGAATATTGGCCACGCACGATCCGTCGTTCAGGGCGATGAAGGCTACGTTCTTGTTTCCGCGCTTGGTGCGCACCCAACCTTTCACGACCACGTCGGTATCGGTTTGTTCCGATTTCAGGATCTCTGCAATTCTCCGAGTTTTCATAGTATTCATTTTATCTGTATTCCGCTAAGACTTTTCAATTTTACAAAGGTAGGATTAATTTGTGATTCGGCAAAAAAAAAGTACCTTTGTCCATCCACCAAAAAGGCATTCCACATCCATGAAAAGAGCTTTTATCCTCATAGCGGCCCTCGGGTTCGGCGCAGGACTGCGGGCGCAGGAAGCCGGGCGCATCCACCGCACCGAAGTGATTCCCTACGATACGCGCCACGACGCCGAGGCCCGCAACCGGTCGGGCGCATCGGCATACAAGGAGTTCCGGCCCCAGCCTTTCACGGCCGAAGGCGCGACGGTCAGCGTCGGGGAGGTGGTCGATATTCCGTATGCCTGGACGGACGGGAACGTCTACCTGCACCTGGAAAACGTCGGCACGGCCTACACGCTGACCGTGAACGGCAGTCCCGTGGCGGAGGTGGAAGACGCCTCGACGCCCGCCGAATTCGACCTCACGCCGCTCATCAGGGAGGGGCAAAACGCCATCATCCTCGACATGCGCCCCAGCGCTGCGGAGCGGCTCAACGCCACGCCGGCATCGCGCAAAGCCTTCGAAAACAGCTACCTGTACACCCAAAACAAGCGTTCGATCCGTGATTTCACCATCGCGCTCGTACCCGACTCCACCGAAAAATTCGGCGTGCTGGAGCTGGACATCATCGCCCAGAACTCGTTCAACTACGACGAGCCTGTGACCGTAGGTTACGACATCTACTCGCCTCAGGGCAAATTGATGGAATTCAACATGCAGGAGGTGACGATTCCCGGGCGTTCGGTCGACACCGTCCGGTTCCGCCCCTACATCTACCATACTTACGAAAACAAGTGGGAAGCCGGCGGCAAAAATCCGCCGCTTTACAAGGTGATGCTCTTCACACGGCGCGACGGTGCTTACAAGGAGTACATGCCGATGAAAATCGGCTTCGGGCAAGCAGCACTCAAAGACGGGAAGATCGTATGGCTGGGCAAGGAGCTGAAACGCTCCGAAGCCCGTTACAACGCAGCCACCGACCGCAAAACCACGCTCGGACAACTCAAGGCGCTCAAGGCACAGGGCAAAAACACCATCCGGCCCGACTATCCGCAGCCGGACTGGTTCTACGAACTGTGCGACGAACTGGGGCTTTACGTCATCGACCGGGCCAACATCAACGCCCCCGAAAAGCGGGGCGACCGCCGCGTGAGGGGAACTCCCTCCAACGATCCGTCGCTCGCGGACGAATACCTGGCGCGGGTCGAGGCGATGTACTACCGCTCGCGCAACCACACCTGCGTCATCGCCTTCTCTCTGGGCGGCGACTCGGGCAACGGATACAATATGTATAAGGCCTACGAGTGGCTCAAGTCGGTCGAGAAGTCGCGTCCGGTGATCTACGAGGATGCCGACGGGGAGTGGAATTCCGATTTATAAATCGGAATTCCAATGAAAAATGAAAAATGAAAGATTAAAAATTGACCATAGAACTGATCGTTATCGGAAAGACCGACTCGAAGGAGGTTGCGGCGCTGGTGGAGATGTACGCCCGGCGCGTGAACTTTTATTGCAAGTTTTCGGTCACGTCACTGCCCGACGTGCGCAATACCAAATCGATGACGGTCAAGCAGCAACGCACGGCCGAAGGCGAGGCGATCCTGCGGCAGCTTACCGACGGGGACTACGTCGTGCTGCTCGACGAGCGGGGCGCGGAGTTCCGGTCGGTGGATTTCGCCTATTGGCTTCAGAAGCGGATGAACAGCGGCATGAAGCGGCTGGTGATGGTCATCGGCGGTCCCTACGGATTTTCGGAGGAGGTTTACGGGCGGGCCGACGCGAAAATCGCCCTGTCGAAGATGACCTTTTCGCACCAGATCGTGCGGGCCATCTTCGCCGAACAGATATACCGTGCCTTCACCATCCTGAACAACGAACCCTACCACCACGAATAGCCATGAAGCCCGGAATCGCCGTCATCACGCCCAACGTTCTGATGGGCATCGGTCTGAGAACCATTCTCGAACGGCTCGTCCCGGTGGCCGACATCTCGGTGTTCGCCTCATTCGAAGCCTTCGAAGCGGAGCAGCCCGAACGTTTCTTCCACTATTTCGCGGCGGTCTCGGTCTTTGTGCGGCACAGCGCGTTCTTCCGTGCGCGGAGTCATAAGACGATCCTGCTGGGCGGCAGCCGGACGCAGTTTGCAGATATGCACTGCCTCGACATCTTTTCGAGCGAAGAACGGCTCGTACATGACATTCTCCGGATGCGGCAGGAGGTGCAGCGTCCCGAACACACGCTTCCGGCAGCGTCAACGCCACCGGCCGAACTTTCGGTGCGCGAAGTGGAGGTGTTGGAACTGGTGGCCGAAGGACTTATCAACAAGGAGATCGCCGACCGGCTCGGGATCGGCGTCACGACCGTGATCTCGCACCGCCGCAACCTGATGGAGAAGCTGGGGATCAAATCCGTTGCGGGTCTGACGCTCTATGCCGTTACGATGGGATATGTCGACACCGAAGCGCCCTGAACCGCCGCCTTCCAACTCCCCTCGTCCCGTCTTTCACCCACCCGGGAACGACCGATCCGGCCGTTTTATCCCACAGCTCGCCCTTTCCGGGTCGCTCCTCATAAATAAGGATTGCAGAAGCCGAAATAAAATCGTTCCTTTGTCGTCGGGAAATGACGAAATTATCCGCATACATACGTCTGCTCGCCGGAAGCTGCCTGCTGCTCGGCCCCTTTGCCGCGTCCGCCGCCGGGGATGAGACGACGCGCGGGATGGAGATCGACACGGTGATCCGTATGGACAAGGTACAGGTGACGGCCATCAAACAGGGGCTTGTGCCGGGCAATCAGCCCGCCTCGGCCACGATCGTGGGCGGGGAACGGATCGCCCGCCGCCGCATCGGCGCCCTGAAGGAGGTGTCGGCCCTCGCGCCCAACTTCTACATCCCGGACTACGGATCGCGCATGACTTCGTCGATCTACGTGCGGGGATTGGGAGCGCGCATCGACCAGCCGGTGATGGGTCTCAACATCGACAACGTACCCGTGCTCAACAAGGACAATTACGACATGGAGCTGGTCGACGCCGCACGGATCGAGGTGCTGCGCGGCCCGCAGTCGACGCTCTACGGACGCAACACGATGGGCGGCGTGATCAACGTCTACACCCTCTCGCCGCTCACATACCAGGGCGTCCGCCTCGGTGCGGAATACGGCAGCGGCAACAGCTATAAATTCCGCGCTTCGGCCTACAACACGCTCAATCCCGACTTCGGGATGGCCGTCTCGGCCTTTTATTCCCGCACCGACGGATTCTTCGAGAACCTCGCGACCGGAGAGAAATGCGACTGGGAGCAGCTGGGCGGCGGACGTTTCAAAACCCAATGGCGCAGCCGTTCGGGCCTGCGTATCGATAACACGCTTTCGTTCTCGGTACTCGACCAGGGCGGTTATCCCTACGCCTATGCCGGCAAGGACATCCCCGGCGAAGACGGGGAGCCGGTCATCCGTCACGGGGAAATCCGCTACAACGATCCCTGCTCCTACCGCCGCACCACCGTCTCCGACGGTCTTACGATACGCTACGACGCGGCAAAATTCTCCGTGTCGTCGATCACGAGCTATCAGTATTCCGACGACGAGATGAACCTCGACCAGGACTTCCTGCCTCTCTCCTACTTCACGCTCAAACAGGCCCATACGTCGCACGCCCTGACCGAAGACCTCGTTTTCCGCTCACGCGAGCAGGGGCGTTACCGTTGGTTGTTCGGGGTGTTCGGCTTTTACCGCCGCGACCGGATGGACGCTCCGGTGAATTTCAAGCAAACCGGCATCGAGGAGCTGATCCTCAAAAACGCCAACGACAACGACCCTCAATACCATTACGATGCCTGGGACGACGACGAGCTGCTGCTGGGCAGCGACTTCCGCAACCCGACGGCCGGCGCCGCAGTCTACCACGAATCGAACCTGACGGCCGGCCGGTGGCGCTTTACCGTCGGGCTGCGTTTCGACTACGAACATTCGCGGCTGCACTACCACAACCACACCCGGACCGGTTACACGGCGACCGATCTGGTGAGCGGCACGACGGGGCACTATCCGCTGTCGATCGACACGCGCAACTCCCTCGAACAGAGTTTTACGGAACTGCTGCCCAAGTTCTCGGTGCTCTACGCCTTCGACGAGGGCCGCAATCTCTACGTCTCGGTAGCGAAGGGCTACAAATCGGGGGGCTTCAACACGCAGATGTTCTCCGACGTATTGCAGCAGGAGATGATGTCGCGCATGGGCTTCGGCAAGGTTTACGACGTAAAGAAGGTGGTCAGCTACAAACCCGAATACAGTTGGAATTACGAATTCGGAGGCCATTTTTCCTGCTTGCAGGGCAGCATCCGGGGCGACTTCGCCCTGTTCTACATCGACTGCCGCGACCAGCAGCTTACCATCTTTCCCGAAGGCACCAACACGGGGCGCATGATGACCAACGCGGGCCGCACGCGGAGCTTCGGCGGGGAATTCTCGCTGCAAACCGCCCCGTGGCGCAACTTCGGGATCGACATCTCCTACGGCTACACCCATGCCGAATTCGTCCGTTATGAAACCTCCGCAAAGAACGATGCCGGCCAAAGCGTCCGCATCAGCTATAAGGGCAACCGGATTCCCTACGCCCCCGAACACACGCTTTCGGCGGGTGCGACGTGGTCGATCCCGACGGGTGTGCGGTGGCTCGGCAACCTGATCCTCCACGCCGGCATACGGGGCGTGGGACGCATCTGGTGGAACGAGGAGAACTCGCTCGGGCAACCCTTCTACGTGCTGGCGGACGCCTCGGTGCGCTTCGAGCACAAACACTACTCGGTCGACCTCTGGGGCCGCAATCTCGGCGCACGGCATTACGACGTCTTTTACTTCAAATCCATCGGCAACGAATTCGTACAGCGGGGACGGCCCCGCACATTCGGCATTACACTGAATATAAACATACTGGATTAAACAAACATGAAAAAACTCCTGCTTCTGCTCGTCCTCGCGGCCGGCACGGCCTGCAACACCGAAGACGACACCCAGACATCGCCCCAGACGGCCAAATTCGGCGGCACGCTGACCGTCACGAGCAACAACACCCCTTCGGCCGAACCGTTCGAACTGAAGAACGCTACATTCGAACTCACCCAGGACGGGGACGGCACGTACAACATGACGATGCACGAAATCCGCTTCGCCACGTCGATGCCCATGTCGCTGAACATCGTCATCCCGAAGCTGAAATACGCCGACACGGACGGCAACGGCGTGCCTGAATTCACAAGCACCGTAACGCCCATCGTACCCTACATCGGCGGCAAACCGTACAGCGCCTTCGAAATTCCCGATTTCGAAAGCACGCTCACCTCCGACGGGAAACTGAGCGTCAGGTTCACCTGCAAAAACGACAAAATTCCCGTGGGCGGAGAAACCCTCGACCATAAAGCGGTTTTTCACGGAACGCTTCTTTTCAACTAAACTCCTATGATATGAAACCCGAATACAAACCATTCGTAGACGAGCTCGTAGAGCTTTGCATCAAAGAAGACATCGGCGACGGCGACCACACCTCGCTTTGCTGCATTCCCGCCGAAGAACAGGGCCGGATGCGCCTGCTGTGCAAGCAGGAGGGCGTGATCGCCGGTATCGAGATCGCACAACTCGTCCTGCACCGCCTCGACCCGGAGATGCGGTTCGAACAAATCCTCCGCGACGGCCACCGCGTGAAGCCGGGCGACGTGGCGTTCTACGTCTCGGGTCGTCTGCGCTCGCTGCTGCAGGCCGAGCGCATCCTGCTGAACATCATGCAGCGCATGAGCGGCGTGGCGACGCAGACCGCGTTCTACGTGAGCCGCCTCGACGGACTGCACACCCGCATCCTCGACACCCGCAAGACCACACCCGGCATGCGCGTGCTGGACAAGATGGCCGTGAAGATCGGCGGCGGCGAGAATCACCGCATGGGACTGTTCGACATGATCCTTCTGAAAGACAACCACATCGATTTCGCCGGAGGCATCCGAAAGGCGGTGCTCGGCGCCAAAGAGTACCTGAAGGCCAAAGGCAAGGACATCCCCATCGAGTGCGAAGTCCGCTCGCTGGAGGACATCGACGAGGTGTTTGCCGCAGGCGGCGTCGACCGGATCATGTTCGACAACTTCACGCCGGAAATGACGCGCGAAGCGGTCGCCAAAGTCGCCGGGCGCTGCGAGACCGAATCCAGCGGCGGCATCACCCTCGAAACCCTGCGCGAATACGCCTCCACAGGCGTCGATTTCATCTCGGTCGGGGCACTTACCCACCAGATCAAGTCGCTCGACATGTCGCTCAAGGCGTGCGAATAACGGCCGGTCGGATAAACTGAGGCAGGGCCTATTCAACCGCGTCCGGCGCTTTGCAGGGCGCTTTTCTGCCGCATGCACAATCCCGATTGTCCCCGTCGGCAAACACGGCGAGCGGCGAAACCGGCGTTTACGAAGGTCACTACAATAAAAACCATGAGACAACTGCTCCATACTCCGGCAGCCCTTCTACTGCGGCGCATCCTGCTGCTGTATGCGGTACTGATGCTCTGCCGCGTCGTTTTCTACCTCTACAACGCCTCCCTGCTGGGACCTCTGGCGTGGAGCGAGGCGGGGCCGCTGCTGGCCGGAGCGCTGAAGTTCGACACGGCGTCGGTCGTCTATGCCGACGGGATTTTCATCCTGCTGTCGCTGCTGCCGTTCCGCTTCCGGTGCCGGGAGTGGTATCAGCGTCTGCTGTTCTGGTATTACGTCGTTGTCAACGCCGTCGTGATCGTGGCGGCCAACCTCGCGGACTGCGTCTATTTCCGGTACACGCAGAAACGGTTTACGGCCGACGAGATTTTCTTCGCCGACAACGACAATTCGCTGCAGCTCGTGCTGAAATTCCTGGCCGAAAACTGGTACCTGGCACTCGTCGCCGCAGCGTTGACCGGACTGCTCGCGGCCGGATTCGGACGACGCACGAAGGTGGTTTGCCCCCTTCGGAACAACTGGATTTATTACCCGCTCAACACGGCCCTGTTCGTCGTCGGAGCGCTGCTCTGCATCGCGGGTATGCGGGGCGGCATGACACGCATGACACGGCCCATCACCCTCTCGAACGCCACCCTTTACACGCCCGATCCGGGCAAGGCGAACCTCATCCTGAGCAACCCCTTCTGCATCCTGCGCACCGTGGGCAGCGCGGGGAGCGTCAGCTACAAGAAGTATTTCCCGCCCGAAGAACTGCCCCGGCATTTCACGCCCTGCCACCGGCCCGCCGATCCGGCGGCCGTGAACCTCGCGGGACGCAACGTGGTGGTCTTCATCATGGAGAGCATGTCCGCCGAGCATTCGGCCTACCTGATGCCCGAAGTGTATGCGGACACCGACATCAAAGGCTTTACACCGTTCCTCGATTCGCTGATGCGCGAAGGGTTTACCTTCCGGCAGATGTACGCCAACGGCACCCGGTCGATCCAGGCCATGCCCTCCGTGCTGGGAAGCATCCCTTCGTTCAAGACCCCCTTCGTGCTGATGCCGCAGGCCCTCGGCGAGAGCCGTCAACTACCGGCGATCCTCGCGGGCAAAGGCTACGAGACGGCTTTCTTCTGCGGTTCGGAACGGGGTTCGATGGGCTTCGGCGCCTACGCCCGTTCGGCCGGCGTGGAGCGGCTCGTCAGCCGCGAGGACTATGAGGCGAAGCACGGCACAGGCGATTTCGACGGCTATTGGGGCATCTGGGACGAACCCTTCCTGCAATTCATGGGCGAGGAACTTACCGAAACGCCCGAACCGTTTTTCGCCGCACTCTTCACCCTCTCGTCGCACCATCCCTTCGTCGTACCTGCGCAGTACGAACACACGCTCCCGGACGGTTACACGAAGATCCACAAAGGCGTGGCCTACGACGACAACGCTTTCCGGCTCTTTTTCAAGCGATTTAAGGACGAAGCCTGGTTTCGTCGCACGGTTTTTGTTTTCGTGGCGGATCATGTATCGTCCGAAAAATTCGCTCCCGAAACCCGCAGTTACCCGGGCAATACGCACATCATCGGCTTTATGTACACGCCCGACGGCGCTTTGCAGGGCGAAGTCACCGACGTGGTGCAGCAGATCGACCTGATGCCGACGCTGCTGGGGTTATTGGGTAATACGGAACCCTATTTCGCCTTCGGGCGCGACGTGCTCAACGAACCGAATCGCCCCCGCTGGGCCGTCAGCTACGACGGACGCTTCCGGGCCGCGACTACCGACCGGTTGCTTTTCTTCGACGAAACGACGGCCGAATCGGTACCACGGGGGGGGGTCGCACCGCCCGTCGCGGCCGACAGCCTCGAAGATGCCCTCAAAGGGTTGATTCAGCAGTATTATTCACACATCGAACGCAAGCAATATATTTGCAATGATTGACTTTCATCCCGTAAGGATTGCAGATCGGGCCACCATAGAACACTACACGATGCCTTCGGGCATTTACAACTGCGACCTGTCGTTCACCAACATGTTCTGCTGGCAGAACATTTACCACAGTTCCTGGGCCGTGATCGACGGATTTCTGGTGATTCGTTTCCACATCGGCGGCGGCGAAAAGATCGGTTACATGCAGCCGGTCGGAAAGGGGGATTTCGCGCCTATCATCCCTGCGCTGCGCGAGGACGCCCATGCTCACGGGCAGCGTCTGCGGATCATAGGCATCACGGACGAAGGAAGGGAGATGATCCGCAACATGCACGCGGGCCTGTTCGCTTTCGAATCCGACCGCGCATTGGAGGACTACGTCTATAACGCCGACGACCTGCGCAACCTTCCCGGCCGCCGCTATCAGCCCAAGCGCAATCACATCAACCGGTTTACGGCCGAATATCCCGATTATCGTTACGAAGAGCTGACCCGCGACCGCTTCGCGGAATGCATGGCGCTCGAACGCGAATGGCGTCAGGCCCACGGCGGCCGCGTGTCCGAACTGTGCGCAGAACAGCGGGCCATGCAACGGGCATTCGACCATTTCGAAGAGCTGGGCATTCTGGGCGGCTGCATCTATGTCGGCGACCGTCTCGCAGCGTTCACTTACGGGTCGGCCGTCAACGACCACACGTTCGACACCCATGTCGAGAAGGCCGACACCGAATTCGACGGCGCCTTCACGATCATCAACAAACTCTTCGCGGAGCACCTGCCCGAACAATTCACGATGATCAACCGCGAAGAAGACCTGGGCCTGGAAGGACTCCGAAGGGCCAAACTCTCCTACCATCCCGCCGTCATCCAGCACAAGTTCACGGCCATTCACCTCCATCCCGACGAGATCGCCTGCAAGACACTCTGGCTGGAAGCATTCGGCGACGACGATCAATTCATCGATTCCTTCCTGATCCGCTATTACAGCCGCAGCCGGATGCTCACGGCCGAATGCGAAGGGAAGACGGCGGCCATGCTCCACCTGCTGCCTTTCGAGAGCGAGCTGGGACGTATGACCTATATATATGGGGTGGCGACTGCTCCGGAGTTTCAGCGGCGGGGGCTGGCCACGCACCTGATGCACGAAGCGATGCGTCTGGTCGACGGGCGCGGCGACGAGGCGGCTTTTCTGATTCCCACGCCCGGCAAGGCCCATTTGCCGGAGTTCTATGCCCGATTCGGATTCCGGGGAGCGGTGCCGGTCACATTCGCATCGGATGACGGATTCGATTTCGGAACGGGCGATCCGGCACAGGATCGGGCGATGGTATGGCTGCGCGACAAATCGCGGTCCCTGCCGGAAGTTCTGACGTGCAAATACACCAACCGGTAAGCACCTGCATCGGGTTGCATTTCGCCCAAGCAAATAAAAAGTGCCGGTGGAACATTCCACCGGCATTTTTCAGTAGGATTTATTGATTACGGAAATCGTTAGAAAATATCTCCGCCTTCCACCGTCGTCGGAGTCCAGTCCACCTGCTTTACCGAGGTGATAGCTGCGTTTTTTCCGACCAGTTTCAGTTTGATCTGGTATTCGGTTCCGGCAACCAGCGAAGGCATCGTAGTGGGATTATTCACACTTGCGGTGAACTCTTCGCCGTCGATCGTACAAGTAACCGCAATAGTAGGCTCCGTAGCTACGGGAACGACAAGCGCCGTTTCGTCTTTTGCCAGCACGATAGGAGTCGAAAGAGCAGCGCCTGCGGTCGGCACTCCACCGACTGCCAGATCGAGCGTACCGGTTGCGAGAATACCGCCCGTGATCTGCACCTGCGTAAGTTCGGCAGCGCCGGTATAGCCCGTTCCGGCTTCTACCAGGAACGACAGTCTGGCATAGGCATGTCCCAACTCGATATCGACTTCATTGCTCGTCGAAGTAACTTTCTTGTGGAAATAGATCAGATCCTGGGCGGCAACCTCCTTCTGCGCCGTCAGCGTAGCCCCGACCTTTCCGTCGGCAGGGGTCACCAGATCCGTAGGATACCATGCAACCAACTCGCCGCCCGTGCGGTCCACCTGCACATCGCCGCCTGCAAAGGCCCACTTGGAATCGGCCTCGTTGTACTCCACGGATTTCGGCGCGGTCGTGACGCCGGTGATGAAGACACTGAACGTGTTTTTGAACTCGGATGTGGTGGCACGTGTAACGACATCCAGCGAATTTACGCTCTTGAAGACGATCGGTGCGCTTTCGGGCACAGGCTGTGCGGATTCATCTTCCGTCGAGCAAGCGGTGAACACCAAAGCTGCCAAAGCAGCTGCAAAGTAAAAACGTTTCATTTTTTTAATTTATTAAAGTTTGTATATTATTTTTCGCCCGGCAATTCTCTCAGAGAATTTAACCGGCACTTTTGTCATCGCAAAAGGACGGAATTATTTACCCGACCCGCATAGTTATTTAACACCACGGTATACGATTCCGTTTGATTTCGTTGTTCAAATGTAATAAAAAACCGCACAGGTGTATCCTGTAAATCGGATCAGTCCAGCCAAAGACCTTTTATGTACAGATAACCATACACTTTCATATAGCTGCCGGACGTTTTTATATACCTGTCTGACAAAATCTATGGCCCGGGAGGAGTAGGCAGGAGCGTTTTCCATTTTTTTCGCCGCAGGACGGAATCCCCTGAAACGAAGACGGAAGATCCGGCCGCAGAAGGATGAATCCTCCAAAAGCAGGAAAATCCGGCGAACCCTCCGCTTCCGCACGAAAAATGCGGAGTTCGTCACCCTGCAGGATACAAACAACCCCCGAAGCAGAAACTTCGGGGGTAGGCGGTAGACCGGAAAATACCGAAAACTACTTTTTATCGATACGCCGAAGGAAACATTCGATCGTATTTTCCATAAGACAACAGATCGTCATCGGTCCCACGCCGCCCGGCACAGGCGTAATGACGGATGCCTTCGGTTCTACGGCCGCAAAATCCACGTCGCCGCACAACTTTCCCGTTTCGGGATCGCGGTTGACCCCCACGTCGATCACCACGGCGCCGTCGCGCACCATATCGGCCGTAACGAATTTCGGACGTCCGATGGCGACCACCAGAATATCCGCCCGGCGCGTCACCTCCGGCAGATTCTTCGTCCGGCTGTGCGTCATGGTCACCGTAGCGTTCTCGTCCAGCAGCAGTTTCGACACGGGAAGTCCCACAATGCTGCTGCGACCGATCACGACCGCCTCTTTCCCCGCAATTTCCACACCCGCAGCCTTCAGCATCTTGACGATGCCCTTCGGCGTGCAGGGCAGCGTGCAAGTCTGCTTCTGCCACAGTGCGGCCACATTCAACGGATGAAAACCGTCTACATCCTTCGCCTTGTCGATCGCGGCGATCACTTTGTCCTCATCGATGTGTTTCGGCAAAGGCAACTGCACAAGAATGCCGTCCACCGCGTCGTCTGCATTCAGTTGCGCGATAAGCTCCAGCAACTCGGTCTCCGCAATCGTCTCCGGCTTACGGATCGTCGTATTGCGGATGCCGACTTCGGCCGAAGCCTTCGCCTTGCCCGTTACATAGGAGACGCTGCCGGGATCTTCGCCCACCAGGATGACGACCAGATGGGGCACACGCCCGTATTTCGCGCCGAAGGTCGCCACCTCCGCCGCCATGTCGGCCTTCAGTCTGGCCGAGAGTTCTTTTCCGCTGATTATCATGGAAAGAATTTTTAAATTTCGATTTTTAATTCTTCATTGCGCGTCAGGGCGTAGTGTCCGATGTCGGTGCGGTGGAACAGGTTGTCGCATTCGATGCGTGCCACATCCGCCAATGCATTCGCACGCGCTTCGGCCAGCGTGGCGCCCTTGCCCACCACGAAAAGCACACGCCCTCCGGCCGTCAGGATTCGGCTGCCGTCGGCTTCGGTTCCCATATGGTACACGGTGCTTCCGACACGATCCAGCCCCCTGATCTCCCGGCCTTTTTCATAGGCAGCGGGATACCCCTTCGAGGCCAGCACGACGCCCAGCGTCGCAAAATCATGCCACTCCAATTGCGTATCGCGCCCTTCGGCCACGGCACGGAAAATAGCGACGATATCGCTTTTCAGCCTGGGCAGCACCACCTCAGTTTCCGGATCGCCGAAGCGGGCATTGAACTCGATCACCTTGATGCCCTGCCGTGTCTTCATCAGGCCGCCGTACAGCACCCCCTCGAACGGGCATCCCTCGGCACACAGGGCTTCGGCCACAGGGCGCATGATGCGCTCCAGCGCCTCCTGCTCGTCTTCGGCCGTAATGAAGGGCAGGGGCGAATAAGCGCCCATGCCGCCCGTGTTGGGACCTTTGTCGCCGTCGAAGGCCCGCTTGTGATCCTGCGCCAGCACCATCGGCCAGACCTTTGCGCCCGAAACGAAACACATGAACGAGAACTCGGGACCCTCGAGGAACTCCTCGACCACCACCTTGCCTTTGCCGAACCTGTCGTCGAGCAGCATGTCTTTCAGCGCGTGCGCTGCCTCGTCTTCGTTTTCGGCAATCACCACGCCCTTGCCGGCGGCAAGTCCGTCGTATTTAAGCACCGTCGGAAAGGGGCGCTGCTTCACATATTCCAGCGCCTCCCGGTACTCCGAAAAGACCCGGTAGGCGGCCGTCGGAATATCGTAGCGGGCCATCAGGTCTTTGGCGAACTCCTTCGACGACTCGATGCGTGCGGCGGCTTTTGTCGGGCCGAAAATCCGCAGCCCGGCGGCTTTGAACACATCGACCACTCCCGCCGCCAGCGCCACCTCGGGTCCCACGACCGTAAGGTCGATCTCGTGCTCCGAGGCAAAGTCGCGGAGTTTTTCGACCTCCGTCTCTTTCAGCGGCACGCACTCGGCCTGGGCCGCAATCCCCGCATTGCCGAGGGCACACCAAATCTTTTCGACCTGCGGCGAGCGGGACAAAGCGTCGACGATGGCGTGCTCGCGGCCTCCGGAGCCTATTACAAGTACTTTCATGGTCTATTTCTTATGTATTTTTGATTTTAGGCGAGCAGATGCGGTGCATCGCGAGTTTGACGCGGATGGGGAATACACCGGTATTTTCCATTCGCGGCAAGCGAGGGATGTGCCACAGGTGCCGCATAAAATCGAAAATTAATGTTTGAAGTGGCGCTCGCCGGTGAAGACCATCGCAATCCCCGTCTGGTCGGCCTTCTTCACCGAATCCTCGTCGCGGACGGAGCCTCCGGGCTGGACGATGGCCGTCACGCCGTACTGCGCGGCCAGTGTCACGCAGTCGTCGAACGGGAAAAACCCGTCCGAAGCCAGCACCAATCCTTCGGTCACACCGGCGGCATGGGCCTGTCGGAGCGCGATTTCGGCCGAGCCGATGCGGTTCATCTGTCCGGCACCGACACCCAGCGTCCGCCCGTCCTTCACCGCCACGATGGCGTTCGACTTCACGTGCTTGACGATCCGCCAGCCGAAATTGAGGTCGTCCATCTGCCCGGGAGCGGGTTTCGCCTTCGTGACGCACATCTCCGCCGTCACGGGTCTGGTATCGACATCGAGTTCCTGCACCAGCAGACCGCCGTTGACGCTCACGTACTGCCGGGGATGCACCGGAGTCCGCTCCATCTTCACCTCCAGCAGGCGCAGGTTTTTCTTCGCACGGAGTACTTCCAGCGCCTCGTCCGTAAATGCCGGGGCCATGATGATCTCCAGGAAAATCGGCTTCATCAACTCGGCCGCCTCCCGCGTCACCGGACGGTTCGTCGCCACGATACCGCCGAAAATCGAGACCTTGTCGGCCTCGTAGGCTTTGGTCCACGCCTCGACCACGTCGCGCCCCACGGCCGCGCCGCAGGGGTTCATGTGCTTGAGACCCACGCAGAAAGGTTCGTCGAATTCGCGGACGATGTTCAGCGCGGCATTGGCATCCTGAATGTTATTGTAGGAGAGTTCCTTGCCGTTCAGCTGCCTGGCGAAAGCCGGCGAATAGGGCACCTCGGCGCCTTCGCGGTAGAACCGGGCCGACTGGTGGGGATTCTCGCCGTAGCGCAGCGACTGCACGAGGTCGAATTCGAGGAACAGCTTTTCGTTCAGCCCGGCCTGTGCCCGCATCCAGGAAGCGATCATGGCATCGTATTGGGCTGTGTGGGTGTAGGCTTTGGCGGAGAGCTGCAGGCGCGTGGCCTTCCTGGTATTGCCGCCCGCCCTGATTTCGGCAATAACCTGCGCATAATCCGCCGGATCGCACACCACCGTCACGTCGGCCCAGTTCTTGGCCGCCGAACGCAGCATCGAAGGCCCTCCGATATCGATATTCTCGATCGCGTCCTCCATCTTCACGCCGGGTTTCGAGATCGTCTCGCGGAACGGATAGAGGTTCACGCACACCAGGTCGATAAACTCGATTCCGTTCTCTTTCAGCGCCTTCAGGTGCTCGGGGTCGTCGCGGCGCGCCAGCAGACCGCCGTGTACCTTCGGATGCAAGGTCTTGACCCGCCCGTCGCATATCTCCGGGAACCCCGTCACCTCGCTGATGTTGATTACCTCCACGCCGCTGTCGCGCAGCAGTTTCATCGTACCGCCCGTAGCGATCACCTCCCAGCCCAGCCGACGCAGGTCTTTGGCAAATTCCACGACACCGGTTTTGTCGCTTACACTTATTAAAGCTCTCATTATTGATTCAATTCAATGTTTTCCGAATGAAAATTCCTGTAATACCGACCCGCTCCGGCCGCCTTGAAACGAAGCACGCAGTAGTCCGGGTCGTCCACGCCCAGCGGATAATACTCCGTATCGCCGTCGCGCCAGATCAGGCGGCGGCTCGCGGCGTCTTCCAGCACCTCCATCGTACCCCGAAGCAGGAAGCCCTCGAAAGTGAGCGTGTCGCAGAAGTAGACGGCGGCCTTCGGATCGCGGCGGTATTGCGCCACGCGCATCGACGAGGTATTGGTCGTGAAATAGAAGGTATGCAAGCCTTCGCGCACGCGCGGTGCGAGCATCGCCTTCATGTCGGGACATCCCTGCGCATCGACCGAGGCGATAAAGGCTACCGACTGCCGGTCGATCAGGGATTCGAGTGTTTTCCGCAGGTCGTTCATCGTTCCAAAAGTCGTTTGATCGTTTCGATATATAAGGGGTATTCGACAGCGTGGATCATGGTCTCCAACTCCGCCGCGTCGGCGCCTTCGTAAGGAAAAGCCCGCTGGGCGATGATCCGCCCGCCATCGAGCGAAGCGTCGACATAATGGATCGTCACGCCGAAGACCTTCACGCCGTATTCGAGCGCCTGTTCGATGGCGTGTGCGCCCCGGAAGGCGGGCAGCAGCGACGGATGGATGTTGACGATGCGCCCTTCGTACGCGTTGAGCAACTCCTCCCCCACGATCCGCATATAGCCCGCCAGGCAGACCAGTTCCACCCCTGCGGCATCGAGCCGCCGCACGATCTCGCGTTCGTAGCCGGCCTTCGAAGCGTACTGCTTCGGTGAGAAGACGAACGTTTCGACCCCGTGCCGCGCAGCGCGCTCCACGACCGGAGCGGCAGGTTTGTCGCAGACCAGCAAAGCCACTTCGGCGGGAATCTCCCCCCGCTCCGAAGCCGCGACGATTGCCTCGAAATTGGTGCCGCCGCCGCTGGCGAATACCGCGATTTTTTTCATCGCTGGCGGATTACGACGCCCTCCTTATCGGTCACGCGGCCGATGACCGAAGCCCGTTCGCCCCGTGCGGTCAGGATTTCGACCGCCTTCGCAGCCTCCTGTGCATCGAGGGCGATGACCATGCCGATGCCCATGTTGAAGATGTTGAACATTTCGCGGTGCGCCACCTTACCGTACTTCTCCAGGAAGCGAAACACGGGCAGAATCTCCCACGAACCCTCTTCGATCTCCAGCCCCTGCCCCTCGTGCAGGATGCGGGGGATATTCTCATCGAAGCCGCCGCCCGTGATGTGGCTGATACCGTGTACGTCGCACGCGCGAACCACCTCCAGCACCTGTTTTACATAAATCCGGGTCGGAGTGAGCAGAACTTCGCCCAACGGTTTCTGCGAGAGTTCGGGATAAACCCTCTTCAGGTCGAAACCGTTGTCCGCGACGATCTTGCGCACGAGGCTGAACCCGTTGGAGTGCACGCCGCTCGAAGCCACACCGACCAGCACATCGCCGGCTTTGACTTTCGATCCGTCGATCAATTCCGACTTCTCGACCACACCGACCGTGAAGCCCGCAATGTCGTACTCGCCGTCGGCGTACATCCCCGGCATCTCGGCCGTCTCGCCGCCCACGAGTGCGCAGCCCGCCTGGCGGCACCCTTCGGCCACGCCCGCGACGATCGCTTCGATCTTCTGCGGTTCGTTATGCCCCACGGCCACATAATCGAGGAACACCAACGGCTCGGCGCCCTGCGCCAGCACGTCGTTGACGCACATCGCCACGGCATCTACGCCGATCGTGTCATGCCTGTCCATCTCGAAGGCCAGCTTGAGTTTGGTACCCACGCCGTCGGTACCGCTCACCAGCACCGGCTCCTTCACCTTGAGGGCCGAGAGGTCGAACATGCCGCCGAAAGCGCCGATATTGCCCATCACGCCCAAGCGCGAGGTCGAAGCCACGTGCTTCTTGATGCGCCGCACCACTTCGTATCCGGCTTCGAGGTTCACACCGGCTTTTTCATATGATTGAGCCATATTCTTTTTTCTTTAACGTTTTACATCTTTATTCCCTTCCGCTTCCGACTCGTACAGCGCCGTAGGATAGCACCCCGTAAAGCAGGCCATGCAAAGCTCCCTGCGGTTGCCCGCCTTCAGGAGCGCCCCGGGCGAGAGGAACGCCAGCGAATCGGCGCCGATCTCGTCGCGCACGCCGTCGAGGTCTTTGCGCGCGGAGATCAGCTCCTCGCGGGTCGAGGTATCCACACCGTAGAAACAGGGATTAGTCATCGGAGGACTCGCTATGCGCACGTGCACGGCGGTCGCCCCGGCCTCCTTGAGCATCGTAACGATGCGGCGCGAGGTAGTGCCGCGCACGATCGAGTCGTCGACCAGCACCACGCGCTTGCCCTTCACGATCGTCCGCACGGCGGAGAGTTTCATGCGTACGCCCTTTTCGCGCAGCTCCTGCGAAGGCTGGATGAACGTGCGGCCGATATATTTGTTCTTGATCAGTCCCATTTCATAGGGAAGCCCGCTCGCCTCGGCATACCCCATTGCGGCGCTGAGGCTCGAATCGGGCACGCCGACCACGATGTCCGCCTCGGCCGGAGCCTCGCCGAACAGCAGCCGGCCCGACTCCTTGCGGTAGGCGTGGACGTTGCAGCCCTCGATGTCGCTGTCCGGACGCGCGAAGTAGATATACTCCATCGAGCACATCTCGCAGCGCTTGTACATCGAATAGTCGCGGCTGCGAATCCCTTGTCGGTCGATCGTCACGATCTCGCCCGGCGCCACGTCGCGCACGAACTCCGCGCCGATCGCGTCGAACGCGCACGTCTCGCTCGACACCACGTACCCCTCGCCCAGTTTCCCGATCGAAAGCGGCCGCAGGCCGTATTTGTCGCGGCAGGCATAGATGCGGTTGGCCGTCATGATGACGAAGGCGAAAGCCCCCTCCAGCATATTCAGTGCGTCGATAATGGAAAAGATACGGGGCCGGTCGTGGTACTTGGTCTCCTTCTTGATCAGGTGGGCCAGGATTTCGCTGTCCGACGTGGACTGGAACAGGCTGCCCCTGTTTTCGAGGTAGTCGCGCAGCAGGGGCGAATTGACGATATTTCCGTTGTGCGCCAGCGCGAAATCGCCCGTGTTGTGACGGAACAGGAACGGCTGGACATTCTCGATCCCGCCGCCGCCGGCCGTCGTGTAGCGCACGTGACCGATGGCCGTATTGCCCCGGAGCGTCGCGAGCTTCGCCTCGTCGAACACCTCCGTCACCAGGCCGCCGCCCTTGATACGGGCGAACGCACCGTTATCGACGGTCACGATGCCCGCCCCCTCCTGTCCGCGATGCTGCAGGGCGTGCAGGCCGTAGTAGGTCAGCGACGCGGCTTCGGGGATTCCGAAGACCCCGAAGACGCCGCACTCCTCATGCAATTCCCGGTCGCTTATCCGCTCCATCGCCATTATTCCACGATTTTCTGCAGACGCGCCAGAATCTCCTCATATGCCTCGCGCACCTTGCCCAAGTCGCGGCGGAAGCGGTCTTTGTCGAGTTTTTCGTTGGTGGTCATGTCCCACAGGCGGCAGGTGTCGGGCGACACCTCGTCCGCCAGCACGATCTCGCCGTCCGACGTGCGGCCGAACTCGATCTTGAAGTCCACCAGGTTGATGTTCATCCTGCCGAACAGGCTCATCAGCACCTCGTTGATGCGGGCCGTCATGGCGTAGATCTCCTTCAGTTCGTCGTAGGTCACGGCGCCCAGCGCTACGGCGTGGTGGTCGTTGATGAGCGGGTCGCCCAGCTCGTCCTTTTTGTAGCAGATGTCGAAGATCACGTTCTGCGGCTTGGTGCCCTCCTCGATCCCAAGACGCTGCGCCATCGATCCCGCGATCGTGTTGCGCACGATCACCTCCAGCGGAATGATCTCGACGCGGCGGCAGACCTGGTCGCGGTCGTTGATGGTCCCGATGTAGTGGGTCTTGATACCCGACTTCTGCAATTCCTTGAAGATCAGCGTCGAGATGGCGTTGTTCAGCACCCCTTTGTTTTCGATGGTCGCCTTCTTGATGTTGTTGAAAGCCGTCGCCGCATCCTTGTAGTGGATGATGATCTTCTCGGGATCGTCCGTGCGGAAAACCTGTTTTGCCTTGCCCTCGTAGAGCATTTCGAGCTGTTTCATGATGTTTGTTTTAAATGTATGTTCGTATTACTTCTTCCGGAAATAGTTGACCGCGTTGCGGAACAGAGCCTGTTCCTTGTTACCTGCGATGTTCTTGAAAAGGTTGGCTTCATAACGCTCCGTGTGGCCCATCTTGCCCAGGATTTGCCCGTCGCGCGAGACGATGCCCTCGATGGCATAGGATGAACCGTTCGGGTTATAAGGCGCTTCGGCCGTGGGACGCCCCTCCGGATCGGCATACTGGAAGGCCACTTGTCCGGCAGCGAACAGCTCCTTCGCAAGCGCTTCGCTCACCACGAATTTGCCCTCGCCGTGGCTGACGGCAATCGTGTGCAGGTCGCCCACCTCGAAACCCGCAAGCCACGGAGAGTTCGCGGAGGCCACGCGCGTGGTGACGATCTGCGAAATATGCCGGTTGATGTCGTTGCGGAACAGCGTCGGCGACGCTTCCGTCACGCAGCCCAGCCGCCCGTAGGGCAGCAGACCCGATTTGACCAGCGCCTGGAAACCGTTGCAGATTCCCAGAATCAACCCCCCGCGATCGAGCAGGGCGTGAATTTCGTCCTTTATCTCTTTGTTATTGAGTACGTTGACAATAAATTTAGCGCTTCCGTCGGGTTCGTCGCCCGCCGAGAAGCCGCCGCTCAGCACGAAGATATGGCACGCGGCGATATGCTCCCTCATCGCGCGGATCGAGCGCAGGATGTCGTTTTCGCCCAGGTTGCACAGCACGCTCATCGTCACCTCCGCACCCGCCGTGCGGAATGCTTTGGCGGTGTCGTAGTCGCAGTTCGTGCCCGGGAACACCGGAATATAGACCTTCGGATGCTCCACCGCTTCGCCCTGATAAGTAAAGGTGCGGTGCACGGGTTCGGCGGTCATCACCTCGGCCCGGTTCTCGCCCTTGTCGGGATAGACCTTCGCAAAACGTTCCGTATTGGCCTTGCAGAGTGCGTCGAGCGGCATCCGCACGCCGTTTACCGTCAGCGCCTCGTCGGCCACGGTCCTGCCCAGCAGTTCCGCCGCCGGGAAGACCAGCTCCCCGTCGCTCTCCACCACGATCGATCCGTAAGCATACTCGAACAACGCCGCTTCGTCCATCGCAACTGCGGCGCCGATGCGGTTGCCGAAGGCCATCTTCGCAAGGGCCTCGCCCACCCCGCCGAAGCCGACGGCCCAGGCCGAAAGGATCTTTCCGGCCTCGATCCGGCTGCTCACGAAGTCGAAGTTGCGTTTCAACTGCTCCGTGTCGGGCATGTGGTTCGCCAGCGGCGTGTGGCGGATCAGGTAGATCCGGCTGCCGGCGCGTTTGAATTCGGGCGAGATCACCGTCGAGGCATTGACCGTCGTGATGCCGAACGCCATGAGCATCGGCGGCACGTCGATGTCCTGGAACGTTCCGCTCATCGAGTCCTTGCCC
The DNA here is from genome assembly GCA_048465795.1 of Alistipes sp. Classification (GTDB taxonomy): domain Bacteria; phylum Bacteroidota; class Bacteroidia; order Bacteroidales; family Rikenellaceae; genus Alistipes. Next base: position 39,761 of record DBFWKV010000026.1, on the reverse strand, counting down.
CCGATGGAAGGCAGTCCCAGCGCGGTCTGCATCTTCAGCGCCCCCAGCAGGGCTGCGAGCGGTTTGCCCCATGATTCGGGATTGCGCGTCATGCGCTCGAAATATTCCTGGTAGGAGTAACGCATCCGGTCGTAGCGGGCACCGGCGGCCACGACCTTCGCTGCGGCTTCCACCACGGCGTAAGCCGCCCCGTGGTAGGGACTCCACGACGCCAGGAAGGGGTTGTAACCGAAAGCCATGATGCTGGCTGTGTCGGTATAGCCGTCGGTCGGCAGTTTCTGCACCGACACCTGCGTCTCGGTGCCCTGCGTGCGTCCGCCGAAGGGCATCAGCACCGTCGAGCGGCCGATCGATGCGTCGAACATTTCGACAAGGCCCCGCTGTGAAAGGACGTTGTCCCCGTCCAAGTTCGCGGCCATCTTCTCCGCCAGCGTCGCACCCGCCACCTCCCGGGCAAACGGATCGCGGTTTTCAACGGCGGCGATTTTCGCCTCGGCATAGTGTTTGGCACCCGCGCTGTCGATGAATTCGCGGGCCAGGTCGACCACTTTGCGCTCCCCGTGGTACATCCGCATCCGGTTCGTATCGGTCACATCGGCCACATGGGTCGCTTCGACGTTCTCCTCGCGGCAGTACTCCATGAAACGCTCGCGGTCGGCAGCCTCGACGACCACCGCCATGCGCTCCTGCGACTCGCTGATGGCCAGTTCCGTGGAGTTCAACCCACTGTATTTCACCGGCACGCGGTCGAGATAGATGTCCAGCCCGTCGGCCAACTCGCCGATCGCCACACTGACGCCGCCCGCACCGAAGTCGTTCGATTTCTTGATCAGCCGCGTCACCTCCTCACGGCGGAACAGGCGCTCCAGCTTGCGCTCCTCGGGAGCGTTCCCCTTCTGCACCTCGCTGCCGCACGTCTCCAGCGACTTGCTGTCGTGTTCCTTCGACGAGCCTGTGGCGCCTCCCACGCCGTCGCGGCCCGTGCGGCCGCCCAGCAGGATGATCACGTCGCCCGCTTCGGGTCGTTCGCGGCGGACATGCTCCGCCTTCACGGCACCGACCACCGCCCCGACTTCAAGACGCTTGGCCACATAGCCCGGGTGGTAAACCTCCCGCACATGCGTGGTTGCCAAACCGATTTGGTTGCCGTAGCTGGAATAGCCGGCAGCCGCCTTTTTCGAGATCACGCTCTGCGGCAATTTCCCCGCCAGGGTCTCCGACACGGGCTGCCAGATATTGCCCGCGCCCGTCACCCGCATCGCCTGATAGACATAGCTGCGGCCCGACAACGGGTCGCGGATCGCTCCGCCCAGGCAGGTCGAGGCACCTCCGAAGGGTTCGATCTCCGTCGGGTGGTTGTGCGTTTCGTTCTTGAACTGCAGCAGCCATTTCTCCGTCTTGCCATCGACATCCACATCGATGTAAACCGAGCAGGCATTGTTTTCGTCGCTCACCTCCAAATCGTCCAGCAAGCCTTTTTTGCGCAGATAGCGCGCCCCGATCGTCGCCATATCCATCAGGCAGATGCTCTTGTGCTCGCGGCCCAGTTCGCGGCGGATTTTCAGGTAGAGCGCCAGCGACTCCTCGATCTCCTCCTTTACGAAAGATTCTTCGACCGTGATCCCCTCCAGTTCGGTGGTGAAGGTCGTATGGCGGCAGTGATCGCTCCAATAGGTATCCAGAATCCGCAGCTCCGTTTCATAGGGATCGCGGCCCTCGCTGCGGAAATAGTTCACCACTTCGCGCAGGTCGTCGGCATTCATCGCAAGACCGTATCGCTTGCAGTAAGGTTCGAAGTCGCAATCCTGCATCTCCCGAAACCCTTCGAGCACGGGCACCGGCTTCACTTCGGGCTGCCCGGCATCCGCCAGCACCTCCAGATCCTTCTCCCGCGACTCCACGGCATTGATCCAGTAACGCCGGATTTTCGCCAGTTCTTCCTCCGTTGTCGTGTCGTCGAACAGCAGCAGCTTCGAAGACTTGATCCGCACCTTCGCCGCCGGATCGATCAGCCGCACGCAATCCACTGCCGAAGCGGCCCGCTGGTCGAACTGTCCCGGCAGGCACTCCACGGCGATGTATTTCCGTCCCGCGAGGTCGCACGCATCGGTCACGCTGTCCGTGACGATTTCGCCGAAGACCGCGTAACGGCTCTTTTCGAGCAACTCCTCCGAAAACCCGAAAAGGTCGTACACATTCAGCAGGCGCAACTCGCCCAGCGCAAGGTCGAGATTGGCGTTCAGTTCGCGGCGCAGGCTCTCGGCCTCCACGCGGAATTCGGGTTTCTTCTCAACAAAAATCCGGTAGTTTTTCATCGTATCTGTTTGCACTTATTTGACAAATCGGTCGGCCCATTGCGCAGCATACTCCTGCGCCGTGAGGCCCGTAAACGTAATATGCCCCATCTTGCGTTTGGGACGGCTTTCGGTCTTCCCGTAGAGGTGGACATAAACCCCTTCGTGCGCCTCGGCAGCCACCGCTTCGGCGGCCTCCAGGTCTTGCCCCAGAATATTTTTCATCACCGTCGGGACCTTCAGCTCCGGCTCTTCGAGCGGCAGGCCCAACAGGTAGCGGGCCAGTTCCCGGAACTGGTTGGTCGAGCATCCCTCGATGGTATAGTGGCCGCTGTTGTGCGGACGCGGCGCCATTTCGTTGAAATAGAAGCGGCCGTCGCGCACAAAGTATTCGATGGCCAGGATTCCCCGGTAGCCGCACTGCTCCATAAAACGGCGGCTGACCGCCACCATCCGGTCGCGCAGCTCCCCGTCCATCTCCTCCGCAGGCACGATGCACAGGTCGAGGATTCCGTCGCGGTGGACATTGCGGCCGATCGGGAAACTGACAGTATGACGGCCGTCGGAAACCAGCACGATGCTGGCCTCGTAGTCGAACGGCACGAACTCCTCCAGAATGCACGGCACGGCGAGCATCGGCAGCGCACGGGGGATGTCTTGTTCGCCGCGAAGCACCGTCTGTCCGTGGCCGTCGTAACCCAACGTGCGGGTTTTCAGCACGGCGGGAAGCCCGATACGCTCGACGGCGGCACGCAGCGAAGCCTCGTCGTCCACCGCCGCGTATTCGGGCGTGAACAACCCGTTGGCCCGGGCATTGTCCTTCTCGCGCAGGCGATCCTGCGAATCGTAGAGCGGACGGAAACCCTGCGGAATGTGGTAGCGCTTCTCCAGCGGGATGAGCACCCGGCCCGGAACGTTCTCGAATTCGTAAGTCACCGCGTCGCTGCGGCGGCACAGCTCCTCCAGCGCCGCAGCATCGTCGTACGCCGCAACGATCCGTTCGTCGCAGATGCGGAAGGCCGGAGTCGCAGGTTCGGGATCGAGGGCGATCGTCCGTGCGCCCAGCTTATGCGCCTCTTCGGTGAGCATCAGCCCCAGTTGGCCGGCCCCGATAATACCGATGGTTTTCAAAAGAAAATCCCTGATTTAAATTTCTACTATTTCGATTAAAGCCGCATTACAACGCTGCATTGAGCACATCCGCCGTTTGTTTCGCGCGGAAAGCATCGAGTTTCGCAGCCAGCGTCCGATCCTGCAGCGCAAGGATCGACACAGCGATCAGGGCCGCGTTTTTGGCTCCGTTGATCGCGGTGGTCGCCACGGGCACCCCGGCGGGCATCTGCACGATCGAAAGCAGCGAGTCCAGCCCGTTCAGGGCGCGCGACTTGACAGGCACCCCCACCACGGGCAGCGGCGTCATCGAAGCCACCATGCCCGGCAGGTGCGCCGCGCCGCCCGCGCCGGCAATGATCACGCCCAGGCCGCGCTCACGGGCCGATCGGGCATATTCGCACAGCAAATCGGGCGTGCGGTGGGCGCTGACCACCCGCTTTTCGAATTCGACGCCGAACTGTTCGAGCATCGCCACGGCATCGGCCATCACCTCATAATCGCTCACAGAGCCCATAATCACTCCGACTTTCATATCTTTCACAGGGTTAAATCAATTTCATGGCCTCGTCGGCGCGTCCGAACCGGCATCACGCCCGGGGATATACCCGAAAAAAACAAACCGCCACAACAGGGTATGTTATGGCGGTTTTTATCGATCCGATGCACACGCGAGCCGGTAATTGTTGCTGCCCGGAGATGTGCACGCAACCGGACTGTTGCTTGTGGCACATCGCCGAAAAGAAGGCAGAGTCCAATCCCTGCTGTCTTTTGCGCTCGCGCTGGTCGATGATGCCGGTAGGGTTCATAAGTCGAATCAGTCCGATTGTATTCAAAACAACACTGCAAAAGTAGTGTATTTCGGGCAACTTTCAAAAAATCCGGGCAAATTCTATCGACAAGTTATCGACATTCGCGCCGCGCGGATACCTCCCCCGCTCAGAATCCGGCGATATTCCTCACGACCCAGTAGCAAAGGATGACTGCCAGGACAACCGTCAGGCCGCGCGGCCCGAACAAACGACAGTAAAGGGTCGGATGATTCCGCCTGCCTCCGAAGTATTCCAGCCAGCCAACGATACAAAGGTAAGGTACGGCAACGAACAGCAACGGATTCAGCCGGAAAGCCTGTCCGAGATGAAGATGCATGAGTTGATAAATCGCTCGCTGCGTGCCGCAGCCCGGGCACCGCCATCCCGTCCACCGGTAAAACCAGCACTGGGGCGCCCAGAGCGTTTGCAAAGGGTCGCAGCACACGAAATATGCGACGGCGACGGCGATCACGCCGCACAAAACAAGTCCTGCTGTCAGCCTGCGGTTAAAAACCATTCGAGGCGACGACCACGACGAAGTACACCACCGACAGCACGACACCGATCCCGACCGATACGAGCGTAAGAATTTTGGCAGTTTCGAACGCCTTGACCGCCTGCTCGTACTCTCCCCGGTCCCAATGGCCGGATCCTTTGGTCGAAAATATGATCGCCGCGATGCCGAGCGGCGTGCAGCACAGCAGGGTCGTCAGGATGGCCCCCACCAACCAGGAGTCGGGTTTTGCCGGGGGCGTGTTGGGTTCGACGCCGGGCAGGGGCAGTCCCGTTTTCATCGGGGGCCAGGGTTTTTCGCCAGCATTTTCCGTCCGGACTTCCACGCAGACGGGCGGCACCGACCCGATCTCACGGATTTCGTCAGGCACCGGCGGAAACCAACTCTTCAGTTCATCGATCTCTGCGGCAGGCATCCACTCGGCCAGTCCTTCGAACCACACCAGCGTAGTGGAACAGATGCCCTTTCCCTTTAACTCTTCGAGCCCGCAAGGCCCGTTCTGGCGGCCTTGACCGTCCACGTAAAAATAGTAGCGCATAATTCGGAATGCAGCATGATTTCCGGTATTGACCGGGTTGTTTTCATTAGTCACGAAACCCCGTTGCATCGTAAAACCGAGCCGGGGCCATGACGGACGACCAAAAGTAACCAAAAAGTCCGGAAAAAGAAAATCCGCCGCATCAAAAATTTCGATGCGGCGGATTCGGTTGCAAACAGTCCGAATCGAACTATTTGCGGCTGTAGGAGTACGGCGCATCCTCCGGGGCCGTACCGCGTGTGTATTCCGGCTCGGCAGTCATTGCGAAACGGATTTCGGCACCCTTCGTCAGCTCCGAATGGCGGAGGAAATTATGCGTATAATTCTTCCCGTCGACCTTCACCGAACCGATGTAGCGATTCTGGGGTGCATTCTCGGGCGCTTCCAACACGATCTCGTTCCCGTTTTCCAGGCGGACGGTCGTGCGTTTGAACAAGGGCGAACCGATCACGTATTCGTCCGAACCCGGGCAGACGGGATAGAAACCCATCGCCGAGAAGACATACCAGGCCGAAGTCTGACCGTTGTCCTCGTCGCCGCAGTAGCCGTCGGGCGTCGCCGAATAGAGGCGGTCCATCACCTCACGCGTCCAGTACTGCGCCTTCCAGGGCTGCCCTGCATAATTATAGAGGTAGATCATGTGCTGCGCGGGCTGGTTGCCGTGGGCGTAGTTGCCCATGTCGGCCACCTGCATCTCGGTGATCTCGTGAATACGGGCGCCGTAATAGCTGTCGTCGTAGATAGGCGGCACGACGAACACCGAGTCGAGCATTTCGACGAAGCCTTCCTTGCCGCCCATCAGACCGATGAGTCCCTCGACATCGTGGAACACCGACCAGGTGTAATGCCACGAGTTACCCTCGGTGAAGGCATCGCCCCACTTGTAGGGGCTGAACGGTGCCTGGAACTCCCCGTTCTTCAGCCGTCCGCGCATCAGGCGCGTAGAGGGATCGAAGACATTTTTATAGTTGTTCGCCCGCTGCTCCCACTTGGCGATCTCCTCCGCGGGGCGCCCCAGTTTTTTGGCCGTCTGCAGGATGCACCAGTCGTCGTAGGCATACTCCAGCGTGCGGGCCACGTTCTCCGGAATGTTCACATCGTAGGGAACATAACCCAGCGTATTGTAGTACTCGTGCCCCCAGCGTCCGGTCGACGAGACCTCGGGATGCACGTGCTCCGTCGCATAGACCATCGCCTCATACAACGTCTCCATATCCTGCTCGTTCACACCCTTCATGTAGGCGTCGGCCACCACTGAGGCGGAGTTGTTGCCCACCATGCAGCCGCGATGTCCGGGACTGGCCCACTCGGGCAGGAAACGGCTTTCGCGCGCCACGTTGGCCAGGCCCTGCTGGATTTCGGCGTTCACCGACGGATAGAGCAGGTTCAGCAGCGGGAAGAGCGAGCGGAACGTGTCCCAAAAGCCGGTGTCGGTGTACATATAACCCGGCAGCACCTCGCCGTTGTAGGGGCTGTAATGCATCACCTCGCCGGCATCGGTCACCTCGTAGAACTTGCGGGGGAAAAGCGTCGACCGGTAGAGACACGAGTAGAAGGTGCGCATCTGATCGACCGTACCGCCTTCGACCGTCACGCGGCCCAGCACGTCGTCCCAGCGATCCTGCGCTTTCGCCTTCACGTTCTCGAAATCGTCGTCGCCCAACTCCCTCAGGTTGGTGTAGGCCTGATCGAGCGAGATGAACGACGAGGCCACGCGGGCATTGACCTGCTCGCCCCGCTCGGTGGCGAAGCCCACGACTGCACCGGCATGGTCGCCTTCGTATTTCGTTGCATCCATCGTTTTCTCCCCATCCCAGGTCTGCACCGTTTCGAACGGCTTGTCGAAGCGGATCACAAACCAGTTGCGGAAATTGGCGGGCACGCCGCCGCTGTTACGCGTCGTGTAGCCTACGACGGTCTGCTCGTCGGGCAGCACTTCCACCCACGAACCCCGGTCGAAGGCGTCGATGACCACCCCGCTCTCCCCGCTTTCGGGAAACTTGAAGCGCATGATTGCCGCGCGCTCCGTCGGAGCGATCTCGGCACGGATGTCGTGGTCGGCCAGGTACACTTCGTAATAGTAGGGTTTGGCGATCTCCGACTTGTGCGAGAACCAACTGGCGCGCGCCTCCTCGTCCACCTGTGCACGGTCGCGCACGGGCATCAGCGAAAACTGGCCGTAGTCGTTGATCCAGGGCGAAGGCTGGTGGGTCTGCTTGAAACCCCGGATGCGTTTCGAATCATAGGTATAGGCCCATCCGTCGCCCATCTTACCCGTCTGTGGCGTCCAGAAGTTCATGCCCCAGGGCAGGGCTACGGCAGGATAAGTATTCCCGGTGGAGATCGAGTAGTCGGACTGGGTGCCAACGAGCGTCGAAACGTAGTCCGAGGGGCGTGTCTGCGGCTCGGCGGCCGGCTTGCGGCAGCACGCGGTCAGGGCCAGCGCGCCGCAAAGGACTGCGATACAGATTTTGATCTTCATCGTTTCAGAGGTTAAAGTTCATACCAAACAGTGGGCTTCGGCCCCATTTCGAATTCCAGCGTACCGCCTGCGGCAATATCCCGGTGGTCGATATACGCTTTCGCATAAGGCTCCCCGTTGAGCGTCACGCGCTGGATGTACTTGTTCTCCGCGCTGTTATTGCGGGCAACGACGGTGAAAACGCCGTCGCGCACCTTCAGTTCGGCCTTGTCCACCAGCGGCGAGCCGAAGAAATAGCGTCCTCCGGCGGGTTCCACCTGGTAGAAGCCCAGCGACGAAAGCACGTACCACGCCGACATCTGCCCCACGTCCTCGTTGCCCGAGAGTCCGTCGGGCTGGTCGTGGTAGAGCGTGGTCAGGATTTCGCGCACCTTGTCGGCTGTCTTCCAGGGCTGACCGACCATCGTGTAGAGATAGACCACATGGTGCGAAGGCTCGTTGCCGTGCGCATACTGACCGATCAGACCCGAAATATCGGGCGACGTGTTGTCGCCCGCAATGTCCGACGACACGATAAAGAGCGAGTCGAGTTTCTCGATGAAACGCTCCCGGCTGCCGAAGCACTCCTGAAGCCCTTCGACATCGTGCGGTACGAGCCACGTGTACTGCCAGCCGTTCCCCTCGCAGTAGTCGTCCTCGCGGTGGGTCGAAGCGAACGGGCTGAACGGCTCGCGGAACGCGCCTTTCGAGTCGGTGCCGCGCATGAAGCCCGAATTCTTGTCGAAATGGTGTTTGTAGGACTTGCTGCGGTCGAGGAAATAAGCGTAATCGACCTCCTTGCCCAACTCTTTGGCCACCTGTGCCACCGACCAGTCGGCCAGGGCATATTCCATGTCGTAGGCCACCGACTCGTTGAACAGGTCGCTGGGGATGTATCCGTACTGCATCCGCAGATCCATGCCGCGTTCGGGCAGCATGGCCGATGTTTTGAGCGCCTCGTAAGCCTTCTCCCGGTCGAAACCGCCCACGCCTTTGAGCACGGCGTCGGCCACCACGCAAATGCCCGGATTGCCGACCATGCAGTCCGTCTCGCAGCCCATCAGGTGCCAGACGGGCAGCTTGCCTTGCTGCTCGTAGATGTGAAGCATCGTGTTGACGATGTCGGGCATCATCTCGGGATGGAGAATGGTCATCAGGGGCTGTGCGGCGCGGTAGGTGTCCCACAGCGAGAAGGTCGTATAGTTGACGAACGGGGCGTTCTGGTAGGTCTGGCCGTCCGCCCCGCGATAATCGCGGTTCACGTCGCAGAACTCGGAAGGAGCCACCATCGTGTGGTAGAGCGCCGTGTAGAAGATCCGTTTCACGCTTTCGTCCCGCGTTGAAATGCGGGCCTTGTTCAACTCGTTGTTCCAGCTCTCCTCGGCACGGCGCACGGTCTGGTCGAAATCCCAGTCGGGCAGTTCGTACTGCATGTTCAGCCGGGCATTCTCGATGCTTACGGGCGAAATGGCGACCTTCACGAAGATCGTCTCGTCCTCACCGGTATCGAACGCCGCACGGCCGTAGACACGCTGCCCCTTGAGCAGTTCGCCACTGCGGGGACCTCCGTCGGCGCCGCCTTCAAAGAGTTCGAACGATTTGAACGGTTTCGAAAATTCGGCGGTGAAGTAAACCCGCTGGTCGTTGGCCCAACCCGTCGAATAGCGGTAACCGCACACCGTGCGGTCGTTCACCACGGTCAGGTAGCCCTCTGTGGGAGCATCCCAGCAGGTACCGTTTTCGAGATCGATGATGACAGCCGCGTCTTCAGAGGCAGGGAACGTGTATTTATGAAGGCCGACGCGCTTGGTCGCGGTCAGCTCTACATCGATGCCGTAGCGGTCGAGGCGCGTGGCGTAATAGCCCGGACGCACCTGCTCGTTTTCCCGGCTGAAATAGGACCACATGCCCGACTTCGGGTCGTCCTCGGTGCCGCGCGCATAGGTCACCTCACCGGTGACGGGCATCAGCGAAATGTCGCTCAGGTCGCCGATACCCGTTCCATTGAGGTGCGTATGGGCGAATCCGATGACGGTCGTGTCGGAGATATGGTAGCCCGATACCCAGTCCCAGGACTGGGGAATGCTCGTCGGGCCGAGCTGCACGGCGCCATAGGGCACGTTGGCCCCCATGAATACATGGCCGTGGCCGCCCGTTCCGATATAGGGATCGACGAAGCGCGTCAGGTTCTCCGGGCCGGAGTTTCCGCCGCACGCCGCCGCCAGAAAGGCCAGGCTGCAAATAGAAAGGTGTTTCAGGTTCATGGATTATTCGTTATTTAGGATTTTTCTGTAAATCGAATACCAGCCGTCCGCCGCGCAACAGTTCGTCGTGGGCGACGCGGTATTTTTTCAGCGGCTTCCCGCCGAGGGTCATCTCTTTTATATAAAGGTTATCCGGTTCCGCGTTGCGGGTCTCGATCACCAACTCGCCGGCGGGATAGAACGCCTTGTCGAGCGTGATCGTCACCTTGTCGAAAACGGGCGACGTGAGCGTATAGAAAGGTTCGCCCGGACAGTCGGGGTAGAATCCCATCATCGAGAAAACCGCCCAGGCCGACATCGTCCCCGTGTCGTCGTTGCCCGGGATGCCGTCCGGCTTCGTGGTGAAGTACTTCTCCAGCAGGCGGCGTACTTCACGCTGCGTGCGCCACTCCTCGCCGCCGAAACGACTGAACAGGTACGCATAGGCGATGTCCGGCTCGTTGGCGGGATCGTACAGGCCCGTATCGAAGACCATCTGGAGTTTGTCGATGAACCTGCGCTTCCCGCCCATCAGCTTCGACAGTCCCGCCACGTCGTGCGGCACATAGAACGTATAGTTCCAGGCCGAACCCTCGTGGAACCCGGGTGCGGCGGTGAAATTCTCGCCGGCCTTCGGGTCGAAAGGCGTCAGGAACGTACCGTCGGCATTGATGGGACGCAACGTGCCGGACTCCTTGCTGTAATAGTTCTTATAGCCCAGCGAACGGTCGCGGAACAGTGCCGCATCCTGCTTGCGGCCGAGCGAATCGGCCAGCAGCGACAGCGCATGGTCTGCGATATAGTACTCCAAAGCGTGCGACACGGAGGCGTCTCCCGCCAGATCCTTCGCATAGAAACCCAGCGGTACATAGCCCTTTGCGATGTAGGGATCGATGTCGGGCCGCATCTTGTTCTGCGCGCCCGGCGTGGTGGCCGACTTGCGCATCGCCTCGTACGCGGTCTCCAGATCGAAGTCGCGCAGCCCTTTCATCCAGGTGTCGACGATCACGGGGATCGACGGATCGCCCTCCATCGTGAAGGTCTCGCGGCCGTAGAGTTCCCATTTGGGCAGCCAGCCCCACTCCCCGTACATGCCGATCATCGACCGCACCATCTCCTGCTGCCGCTCGGGATAAACCAGCGTCATCAGTTGATGCAGGTTGCGGTAGGTGTCCCACAGCGAAAAGACCGTATAACGGTCGCCGTCGGTATGTCCCGTGCCGGAACTTTCCATCAGGGGGTATTCTCCGTTGACGTCGCTCAGGAGGTTCGGGTGGATCAGCGCATGGTACAGACCCGTATAGAAGACCTGCTTCTGCGCGTCGGTTCCGCCCTCCACGCGGATACGTCCCAGATCGTCGTTCCACCGGTCGCGGGCTGCGGCGCGCAGGTCGTCGAACGAAACGTCGAACGAAGCATTGAGGGTCGCGCCCGTGCTGTCCTCCCCGATCACTCGCTCCGTTTGCTCGGCTTCGAGGTTTTCACGGGCATTCTCCGTCGAGACGAACGATACGCCCATGCGCACCACGATCTGTTCGCCTTCGGCCAGATCGTCGAACGTAAACCAGTAGCCGATGTCGTCACCCGATAGTTCGCGGCCGTAGCGCGTATAGAGTTTGTAGGTACCGTTGTCCGGCGTCCACTCGGCCTCCACACCCGTCATTTTGCGCTGCATCTTCCAGTAACCGGAGGCGGAAGGGCGTTTATCGACGCGCAGCACGAAATAGATCGGGAAGACCGCCTGCGGATTATAGCAGAACGTCCCCAGCAGTTTCGAACCTTCGATCTCCGTATCGCTTACGCGGCGCACCGTCGCGCCGGACTCGTTGGTGAGTCCTTCTCCCAGATTGAGCAGGATATGTCCCTTCCCCGCCGGGAATGTGTAGCGTTCGGCCGAGCTGCGCGGCGTGGCGGTCGCTTCGGTGCGAATGCCGTACTTCGTGAGCAGATTCGAATAGTAGCCCGGCGAAGCGGTCTGGTCGGTATATTCCGAACCGTACTTCTTATAGTCGACCTCCAGCTCGCCGGCCGTAGGCATCGTCAGCAGTGCGCCCATCTCGGGACAGCCCACACCGCTCAGCGCGCCGTGGGCAAAGCCCGTGAAAAACTTGTTGTGAAACTCGTAGGGCGTCGACCACCAGCGGGCGTCCTTATCGTAAACATTCTTGTCCGAACCCATCACGTTGAAGGGCACCACGGACATCATGCCGTTGGGACACACCGCCCCCGGATTGGTCGTACCGAAATTGGTCGTGCCGACGAAGGGGTTTACCCAGTCGGCAGGCTCCTGGGCGCGAAGTGCGCCCGGAAGTGCGGCCAGTGCGAGCACCGTGAGCCAGAACGTCCGTTTCATAGCCTCAGAGAATCGAGTTTTTCTTGGTGAATTCGATGATTTCGGGGATGTAACCGAAAGCCAGGCCCGTGACCGTATCGGCGCAGCCGTAGTACACGGCGACGCGGCCCGTTTCGGGATCGTGCAGCGAAGCGCAGGGGAAAGTCACCGTGGGCACATCGCCGATGAGTTCGTAGATTTCGCGCGGCGAGATCAGGTACGGACCGCTGCGGGCGGTTACCTTCCAGGGTTCGTCCAGGTCGAGCAGTGCCGAACCGAAGGCGTAGACATAACCGCTGCACGAGCGCAGCACGCCGTGGTAGAACAGCAGCCACCCCTCCGACGTTTCGATGGGCACGGGTCCCGCACCGACCTTCATGCACTGCCAGGCACTCTTCTCGAACGCTGCGGGCGACATCACGTGGCGGTGATGACCCCAATACTCCAGATCGGGCGACTCCGAGTAGAAAATATCGCCGAAAGGCGTGTGGCCCGTGTCGCTCGGACGCGACAGCATGGCGAACTTCCCGTTGATCTTGCGGGGGAACATCACGCCGTTGCGGTTGTAGGGCAGGAAGGCGTTCTCCAGCTGGTGGAAGGTCTCGAAATCGGTCGTCCAGGCGATGCCGATGGTCGGACCGTGGTAGCCGTTGCACCAGGTCACGTAGTATTTATCCTCGATCAGCGCCACGCGCGGATCGTAGCCGTATTCCCACGCTCCGATTTCGGAGTCGGCACCCGTTACCTTGAAATCCTCCTCCTCGATGTCCCAGTCGATGCCGTTCACCGAAAAGCCTAGGTGAATGCGCATGCGGCGGTTGGTGTCGTCACAACGGAACACGCCGGCATAGTTGTACTTGCCCTTCTTGAAAGGCACGACGGCCGAGTTGAAGATGCTGTTCGACGTCGAGAGCAGGTTGCGCGGAATGATCGGGTTCTGGGTATAACGCCACATGACGTCCTTCGAGCCTGCGGGACGCTCTTCCCAGGGCATGTCCGGCAGCGCCGGGCCTGTGATTTTCAAATTGTCGTTCATAATTTCAGGGTTTTATCGTATTATTCGTTCGTTAACTCCTCCTCTACGGCCTTCTTCACGCACTCCTTCGAGTCGGGATAGGTGAAGGGTACGAACCAGGTGACCAGAAATGCCGGAACGGTGAAGACAAGTACCAGCAGGAAGAAATGGCCGTATCCCAGCCAGTCGCTCAGGTAGCCCGATACGGCACCGGTCATCATCACCGACAGGTTCATGATACCCGAAGCGAAGGCGTAGTGCGCCATCTGGTGCCTGCCCGGCGCCACCTGCTGCATCATGAAGAGCGTCAGGCCCACGAAACCGAATCCGTAGCCGAAATACTCCAGCACGATACCGCCGCCCACCAGCCACATCGACGAAGGCTGCAGGGCGGCCAGCACGGCATAGACCGCGAACGGGACATTGAAGATGCAGCACAGTGTGAACAGCGTACGTTTCAGGCCCCGGTGGGCAATGTAATAGCCGGCCAGCAGCGATCCCAGCAGGAAGGCGCCGGCTCCGAACGTGCCGTAGTAGAGACCGATCTGCTGGTTCGTGAGGCCCAGTCCGCCCGAGGCGACATCGGCTTTGAGGAACAACGGCACGATCTTCATCACGAAACCTTCGCCCAGCCGGTAAAGAATGATGAAAGCGATGTAATACCCGATATGACGTTTGGTGAAGAATGCGGCGATCACCTCGCGCAGGCTCCGCAGGCCCTCGCGCAGGTCATGTTTTCCCGCCTCGGCACCGCCTGCGGGCAGGGTGCGCGTATGGTAGAGGCCCAACAGGATCAGCACCCCGCAGAGGATCACCATCACGACCGTCCACGACTGCACATAGGCATCGAACGTTGCGGCGCCCGCAGCGCTGAAGCGGTTGTAGAGCCATCCGGCGAACCAGACCAGACCGCCCGTGGCGACCAGTTTGGCCAGGTTGTAGAAAGCTCCCTGCCAGCCGATATATTTCGCCTGGTCGGTAGCGCTCAATTCCGACATATAGACGCCGTCGGCCGCAATGTCATGGGTGGCACCGCTGAAGGCGACTACGGCGAACACGGCGATGGTCACGGCGAAGAACGCCGGCAGATGCAGCGACAGTGCGGCCAAGCCGAACATTACGCCGCTCAGCATCTGGGTCGTAACGACGAAAAATTTCTTGGTGCGGAAAATCTCCAGAAAAGGACTCCACAGGAATTTGATCGTCCACGGCCACATGATCAGCGAGGTCCAGAAGGCGATCTGCGCGTCGGGAATTTCCATGTCCTTGAACATCACGGCCGAGACCATGTTCAGCACGACGAACGGAAGCCCCATTGCAAAGTAGAGCGAAGGCACCCACTTCAGAGGGCTGCTTTTACCGGGTTGGGTAGTCATAGGTTTTTCAGGTTAGGCTGGTTTCGGGTTATTACCGGCAAAGATAGCAAAAACCTTTGCCATATCATAACACCGAGGTTTTAAAGTAATACATTTCAGCCCCGAAAATTACTAAAGCGAGGACGATTCCGCCTGTCGGCGGCTTGCTTGAGCCGAAAAAAGAACCGTGCAGCCACAGGTCTTGCGGCCCCGGACTGCACGGTCTTTCATACGAACGGTCAGCGCTTATTTATAAACGATCTGCGTTACGTCGTTTTTGGTGAGATTCGGGATAACCTGTCCCTGCTTGAGGTACAGCGTTTTCAGCGAATCGCCACGACGGCAGTCGAGCGTCTCGAGCGCCGGGCAACCCGAAACGTCGACCGCCTCCAGTTCGTCATAGGCAGCGTACCAACTGGTCATCGCCACATTCAGCGAAACGAGTTTCTCGCCGGCGATCGTCAGCGTCGTGAAGTTGTAAATATAATCGTACGATCCGTTGTACATACTCAATTCCGTGATGGGGTTGGATCCCAGGATGACCGTTGCAAGGTAATCGTTGTCCGAGAAGTTCAAGGACGTTACTTTGGTCAGTTTCGAGAGATCGATCAGTTTGAGGTTGTTGCCCGACACATCCACCGTCGTCAGTTCGGGGAAAGCCTCGATACCTTCGAGCGACTGGATTTTATTCGACCACCCCGGATTGTATTGCAGGGTGGTTGCATTCAGACCGGTTTCGGTCACAACACACAGATTCGCGCCCAGATCGAGCACCCAGCCCTGTCCGGCAACATGATTGCGGAAATTAGCGTCGGGGATCATGACGGCAACAGCGTCGGGATCTTTTTGGATCACCGTAATCTTGCGGGTGATGCCGGCCCCGCTGATCGTGATGGTACCGCCGCGCGTTGCCGCAGCCGCATCGACATGGAAATTGAATTTCTTCGTTTCGAGTCCGCGCGTTTCGACCTGCTGAATCCAGTTGTCCGAAATCGTCACCGTATACTCCATGTTGGCCGAAACATCGACAGAGAACGACTGTTCGCCGAGGTCGAAATCGAAGGATTCGGGTTCGACGAGTATCTCGTTCACCTGCTTCTGCATGAATGAAATAGGAAGCACCTGATCCATACCGGATATAGTCAGCACCGTCGAACGGTTGTCGTAGGTCTTGTTGGCAGCGATTTCGAAATTCAGCACCGTATTGCCGAATACCTCCGCACGTCCCTTGTAAGTGATCCACTCATCGCCCTTGTCGGAAAAGGTACACTCCAGTTCGGGAATATTGGTATGCACTTTCACAGAAACCGTGGTTTTGAACTCCTCCAGGATGACGTCGGCATCAGAAAGCAGCACAAGGCTGTAACCGGGTTCGGAAACGATTTTCAGAGGAGCCACGGCCGAACCGGTGAAGAACTTGAAAGTCGTCTCACGGATAAAATCCGTATCGTTGGGATCGACCGTGACGGTTACGGTGTCGCCGCTCTTACCGGATACAGCCGAAACACGCGCCCATTCGCAAACGCCGGAGACACGCCAGTCGCCCGAACTGGTGACTTCGATCTGGGTCGTGACACCGTCGGGCGCAGCAGGGATGTCGTTGGTAGAGATCGTAATGCTGTTCCGGGATGTATCCTCCGCAGTATTATCGTCGGAGCAGCTGCTCAGGGCACAAGCGACAGCTGCAAACGCTATAAATAATTTTTTCATGGAATTTACTTTGTTTTAGGTTCTCGGTCGAACCGTATTTTCCGCAACATCGGCTGCGGAAAATACGGTGATCAATTGGATTAAGGCAGCTTGTAACGGGTTGCGTCGTCCTTTTTATAGTAATACTCCGGCATGAGAAGTTCATCCTCATAGAGACCTTTTGCAGCGGACTGGCAACGGTTGACCTGGTACTTGTACGAGGAGAAATTATTTACCAGGGAAGTGGTTCCGCCCAATGCGAAGAACATGTAGTAGCCGTAGCCCGCATTCTTGCGGCTGCGGGCCGTGCTCTCGCTCGAATCACCGCGTCCCAGGTTCAACTCGATCGACATACCCGAGCACTCTTTCAGCGTCATGCCGGCCATCGGAGCCGCAGCTCCGCCGTAGTCGGCAACCGCATAATCGACAAATTCGTTGGGCTGCACCCCGTCGACCGCAGGAATGTTCGAGTAAATATTTCCCAGATAGTAAACCATCACCGTTTTGTCGGGCATGGCGCGCTTCGTTTCGTACAGCAGACGCCCTGCGGCAGCCGACGACGGCGAAGTGAACAACGGATTGTTCAGGTCGGGATAGTTCGAATACTCGTCGTCGAAACCGACACCGTCGAGGTTGTAAGCCTTGCAGTAAGCGGCCAGCTCGGCGGCGAACTGTTTGGCACCCACTTCCGACAACTGGGCTACGCCCGAAATGTCGTGGTTACCCAGAATACCCAGGATCACCTTGATGCCGCGTTTGCGCAACGGCTGCAGGAACTGTTCGTTGTTGTCGAGCAGGAACTGCACGTTGGGGTTGTTGTACACATACACGCGCCCGGTCTCCGCATTGTAGTTGATATTGGCAGAGAAAAGCACCACCTCGTCGAAGAAGAGCTTGCCGCTGTCCTTCATGTAAAACTCCAGCGCATTGAGCGGGTTGGTGTCGTTCACCTCGAAGTAAAGCACCGTCTTTATGGCATCGGGACCTTTGTAGGTATCGGCCAGACTGCGCAGGTCTTTCACCAGATAAACCGCATGGCCGGCCTCATCGGAAAGCGTGATGCCTTCGGTTATCGAAGTCGCACGCAGGGGAATCATATAGGTCACATCCTCCTGCAGGTCCTCATTGCCCTCGATCGTGATGCCGACGTTCACCGAACGGGTTTCGTCGGGAGCCAGCAGCAGTTTGCCTTCCATGTCGATCGTGACCTCTCCCGGGAAAAGTTCGAAATCGGTACCGCGCTCGGCGTTGTAGGTCTCGACGTAGGCGGGATCGACTTCAATCACCACATCCACGCCCTTGCGGGGTTTCTGCGACAGTGAGAAGAAAATATCGGTTTCATGTTTATCCGAACGGAGTTCGATCACCGATTCATTCTTGTTACTGTTCAGGTCGAGCAACATGCCGTCTATGCGATTTACGGCCTCGTAAGCCCCTTCATCGACCGGTTTGCCGCCTTCGATGTCGTCGGTGCAGGCCGTAAAAGCCAGCGCGCCCAGCATCAATGCAACCGGAAGAAGGCCCTGTTTCAGATATTTTTTCGTATTCATACTAATAACAGTCTTTGGTTGAAAGTGAACAAAAGATTATTTATTCGTTTCGGGGAGCGATACGGCAGTCCATTTCGGAGCTTTCTCCAGTGTCAGATCGTTTCCGTAGGAACTGTGATCCTTCACCGTCTTACCGGCACCGTCGTCGAATTTCCAGTAGGCGACCAATCCGTCCGAAGCGGGATCGACCTGATAGAAATGGGCCGGAGCGTTGATCTCCTCCGCCGTCAGAGCCTTGTTCCAGATGCGAACCTCCGAGATCATACCGTCGAGGTAGCGGTCCGAAGCGTAGGAGTACCCGATCCAGAAGCAGCGGGGTTTGCCGTCCGACTCGTCCGAATGCGCCACACCGAAGTTCACCGACGAAGCACCGACATAGGTACGGTCGAGATTCTTCGCAGCCACACCGTCGAGGTAAACCGCAATATTGCCGGCATCGAACGTTACGGCCAGATGGTACCAGCGGTTCGTTTCGAGCCTCAGTTCCGAACTGGTCGCATTGTTCACACAGGCGACCTGCACCTGGTTGGGTTCCACACCGGCGTCACCCAGGCGGATCAGGAACTTCCCTTCGATACCCATCACGGTCGAGATCTGGTTTTTGAACGCATTGCCGTAGATCAGTGCCTCGAGCGTAAAGGTCCGCATGTTGGTAACGGGCGAAGCGTTTTTCCAGTCGGGCCATGCACGGTTTTCGGTGATGCCGGCCACCACGTTGATGAGCGCCGCACCCTTGAAGACATAATAGATGTTCCGGGCGGTAGGCAGCACGGCCATGCCCTCTACCGAAGCGATCGTAACGGGCAGCACATAACGCGTATCGCGGTCGAGAAGGCCCAGTTCGGTGAACTCGACCGTCACGGCGGGACTCGTCACACTCCCGGCCTTGATCATCGTCTTGGGTTCCGCAATTTGGAAATTCTCTTCCGGCAGCAGGATCGCCTCGGGATCGTAGTAAGCCTTGCGGTAGGTGTCGAGCAATTCGGGAGCCGCTGCAAACGTGATCGAAATGTCGTTTGCGGCGGGTTTTGCGATCCCGGCGACGATTTCGCGCGAATCCTGCTCGATACCGGCCTTGATCAGAAGCTCATCCGTGAAGTTCGTGGCCGAAATAAAGAGTTTGTTGTCGTAATGGTTCTCGCTCAGGTCGTCATTCTTGCAGCTTACGAGCGCCGTAGCGGCGAGTGCGACCACAGCGATATTGAACTTATTGAATTTCATGGCTCGCATTAGTTTTTAGGTGCGGGATTCATGATGCTGATTGCCTCCCGGATGTTTTTATAAACCAAAGTGATGTTGTAATAGTCGTTGTGCGCCTCGTCGATGGCGATACCCGCCTTCGTATAACCGGCAGCCGGAGCCACCACCCACTGGGCCGCACCCTTCGTAGCACGAAGCCTCGACTTGCCGTCCGCATCCAGACCGGCGAAATAGCCCCGCTCGTCGGACTCGTCCGTAGGCGAAACCGTCTTCACGCCCACGATAAACCGATCGGTGGGAACACCCTCCGCAGCGGCCATCAGCACACCGTAGGAAAGCTGGTCGCCGGAAGTAGCGCTGAGCAGCGGAATGATGATATAATCACAATCCTCGAGGATCGTCTTGTCGATCAGGTTCTGCGGATTGCCCTGGAAGAAGAGCAGCTTGCCTTCGTGTGCGGCAAACCACTCCCGGATGCCCGACACGAATGCCTCCTGGCGTGCGGCGTAAAGCGCCTTCACCTCTTCGGTCATGCTCTCCAGCGCTCGGCCGGTGTACGTGAACGAGATACCGTCGAAACCGTAACGGTCGCAGTAAGCCAACTGAAGTGCAGTCTGTTCCCCGCAGAACTTGAGGAAACGGCTCTCCTCGGTCTCTTCGGGTTCGGTGGGTTCGCCGCCCTCGCCTTCGCCCTCACCGCCTTCATCCTGCGCAACGGCAGGGGTATCCGGCGTATCGGGAGTTTCAGGCTCCTCGGGCTTGTTGGCTTCCTCCTCCTCGAGCTTCTGCTGCCAGAGTTTTTCGATCGTATTGTAATCGATGTTGTAAACCACGCGGGTACCTTTCTTGTGTACCTCCGGGATCTCTTTCACCAGCGTCGGATGCAGGTCGGCGGGATGGGTCAGGCAAATGAAATCGACGCTGTCGGGCATCGTCGTCAGGTGCTCGTTCCTCTGGCCGGGAGCCTGGGCACTGTTCGTCATCGTGGCAAAAACCACCTTGTGATCGCCCGCTTTGTAGTTGCGGAGCGCTTCCAGGTATTTTTGGTAAAGAGCGGGATTCTGCTCATCGATCGACGGGTAATGTATATCGAGACTCTCGGTTTCGGTCCAATCGCTGCAGGCCGCGAAAGTCACGGCGGCTGCGGCCACGACCGGCAACAGGAATTTCTTGATGTTTCGTTTCATAATCGTTTAGCGTTCGATAGTTGAAATATATTCTTTGTTTTCAGGGTTCGGCACAGCACGAACTCGGTTCGTTCCCTGCCTCGCCGGTCGAAAACGCAGGTAATTAGTTGATACGGGGGTTGCAGTCCCACCAGATGCGCGTAGCCATGTTGTCGGCACCCTTCAGCAGCGTCGATACGGCCGTCTGCACATTCTGTGCATTGTTGGTATACTCGTTCTGCGGATAGGGCATACGGCGGGCGCCGAGGTTCGAATCGACGATGCCGTTGCTCTTGTTACCGGCTGCGGTAGCGGGGATCAGACGCGGGAAGCCCGTGCGGCGGTAGTCGGCCCACGCTTCGTTACCCAGTTGCCAGTTGGCAATCCACTTTTGCGTGATGATACGTTCCTGCATCTCTTCCGGAGTCGCTCCGTTGTCCCAGGCCACCGTGATCGACGACAACTCGCCGGCATAGGTGTTCGAGCCGGACGGATCGGTGTAAGGCAGCGGTGTGCTGGTCTTGTCGGCCAGGTAGGATTCGGCGCCGCTCACGCCCCACTGTTCGAACGACAGACGGATGCCCTCGTTGTAGAAATCCTCCGCTTCACCGCCCATGTCGAATCCGAAGACGGCTTTGGCCTCGGCTTTCAGGAAGGCCACCTCGGCCGCATTCATCCAGTAAAGGGGAGAGGTCATCGACAGTTTCACGCCCGAGAATTTGTGGCCCGAAACCTTGAGTTCGGGAATGACGATACCGCGACGCAAACCCACATAGTCGTAACCGGTCCACTCCGACGACGAGAAATAGGCAGCCCGGCGGGGATCCTTGTAACCGTTCATGTACGTGATGATATCGGCTGCGGCATGCGTGTCGCCACCCGTTTGACAATCCTTGTTGTCTTCGTGGTCGCTGGCCTGCAATGCGTTGTAATTCACGGCAACATAGAGCGGATTGCCCTTTTCGCCGAATACCGTCATTTTGGCGTTGTCGGCATTCGAAGTGAACACGCCCACCTCGCTGTTCACGGCCGTTTCGGCCATTTCCTGCGCTTTGGTCGGATTGGCGTACACGATACGCATCGCCAGACGCAGCTTGATCGAGTTGGCCAGTTTGCACCACTTCTCGGCGCTGCCGCCGTAGATGTAGTCGGCCGTCGAGGCAATCGCGCCGGTACGATGCTCGGTCAGCACCTTGATCGCTTCGTCCAGTTCTTCGAACATCGTTTCGTACACCTTCTCCTGCGAATCGTAAGCCACCTGCAACTGCCCGCTCTTGCCGATGAGCGAATAGGGAATCGGGCCGTACGTGTCGGTGACGCGGTTCATGGCGCACACCTTGATCACCTGGCCGATCGCCAGCGCAATGGGGTCGTCCGTCACGTTGCTCAACTCGCGCAGGTTCGAATAGAGGGTCGGGATGATCTGATCGCTGGCCATGAAAACGCGCGTCCAGTCGTCCTTAGCATTGTAGTTGGAAATGGTGTTGGCAAAACCGGCGTTCGCATCGGCGAAATAGCCGCCCTGCGTACCGCCCAGCAGACAGTCGGTGAACTGCGCGGTGTTGACATCGGTCGAAACCACCGTTCCGGCCAGCGCATTGAGCGCCGCACCGATGGCGTAGCCGTCGGCCTGCATCTGATCCTTGTCCACCTCGTAAGGATCGCTGTTGATGTCGAGGTAATTCGCGGTACAAGCGGTGCCGGCAAGTGCCAGCGAAGCCAGAACCGTTTTTATCATATTGAATTTCATAGTCGTAATCCGATTTAGAATTTAAGTCTGAGGTTGAAGCCGATGTTCCGCATCGAAGGCATCATGAAGTAATCGATGCCCTGATAGAAGTTCGCTGTCGAAGCGATCGATTCGGGATCGAACGGAGCCTTGTTGTAGATCATCCACAGGTTGCGGCCCACCAGCGAGAGGGTAATCTCGCACAGGTCGCCCAGTTTCTTGCGGGGAATCGTGTAGCCGATCGAAGCCTCCTGCAGACGCACGTTGGTCGCCGAATAGGTGTAGTACTGCGGGATCGCCGTACCGCTGCCGATGGCCGTGTACCATTTGTTCGCATCGACCAGGTCGCCGCCGTTGATCATCACGCCGCCGCGATCACGCGCGAGGGCCGAAGCCTCCGAAACGCCGTAATAGTCCAGAATGGCCTGCGTGCGCGAGAAGACCACGCCGCCCAGACGCGCCGTCACCAGGAACCCGAAGTTGAAGTTCCCCCATTTGAAATCGTTGCGCCATGCCATGTTGGCATCGGGAAGCACGCTGCCCAGTTTGATGTAGTTGTTTACGTCCTTGATGGTCTCGGATGCAATATTGCCCTTCTCGTCCATGTAGATCGCACCGTTGCTGTCGCGTTTGAGATCGATGCGCGAATAGAGATCGCCCAGCGTGCCGCCCTCTTTCAGGATGAAGCGGGCTTCGCCCAAGCCGCCCATGTCGAGCAGTCCGATGGGTGAAATCTCACCCGTTTCGGGGTCTGTGACGTGATCGGCCAGCGAAAGAATTTTGTTTTTGTTGGCAGAGAACGTATAATTGGTATTCCAGGAGAATTTACCCCACGTGTTGTTGTAGCCCAATGCCAGTTCGACGCCCCGGTTGCGGACGACACCCTTCTGTACGGCCAGCTTCGAAGAACCCGAACCCGTAGAAATCTCGGGGAAGAACGTCTGATCCTGGGTCTTGGCGTTATAGTAGGTAACATCGAGGTTGAAATGGCGCAGGAAACGCATCGTCAAACCGACCTCGAACGACTTGGTGCGCTCGGGTTTCAGGTCGAAGATCGGATAGTCGGTATTGGTATTCCATGACATGCCGCTGGCATTCCAGGCGTAAAGCGGATTGGCTTTGAAGCGTTCGAAGGCCACACCCACCGAAGCGTACGAAGCACGCAACTTGATGTACGACAGGTTCTTGGGCATATTGGGAATGATTTCCGACAGGACGACCGAACCGCCGACCGAAGGATAGAAGAACGAAGATTTGACCGAGTGGGGACCTGCCAGCTGCGAGGGCCAGTCGTTACGGCCCGTAACGGTCAGGAAGTACGTGTTCTTAAAGCCCACCTCGGCCGAAGCGAATACCGACTGGGTCTGTTCGCGCCAGCCTTCCTGCAGACGCGAAGTCTTCAAATTGCTCAGGTTCTGTACGTTGAAAACGTTCGTGAGGCCCGGCTTCTCGCCATCGATCGAACCGTCCGAGATGGGACCGCGCACCTTCATCGCATCGTTTTTCATGTCCGAAATCGAAGCACCGGCATTGACCTGCAGGCTCCAGTTCTCGCCGAACGTCTTGTTGATGTTCAGCAGCACATCCCCGTAGACCTGACGGTCTTTGGTCGTCGTAATGCCGTAAAGACCCCGGTTGGACTGCTCCGTGAGCTGCGTATTGGTCGAGGCGTAGAATTTCTCGGTATAGTCGGTCTGCGAATTGTCGACGCGCAGGCGGCCCGACACGTTCATCCAGTCGGTGATTTCGTAGGTCAGGCCGGCGTTGAACATATAACGGTCCTTGCGGTTCTCGCGCAGGTTGCGGTAGTTGATCCAGTAAGGGTTCTGCATCGTCATACCGGCATCGCCCGTAGGCCAGTACTGCGTGTAGATACGGCGGGCCGGATCGTAACGCTCATACATCTTGATGTCGTTCCAGTCGCCGCTGCGCGGGAAGATATAGGCGCCCAGCAGGGGGTTGTTGTACGTACCCTGGTTGGTCATGTTGCGGTCCTTCTGGATCACGTATTCGGCGCTCACGTCGAGCGTCATCCGGTCCTTGAAGAAGTTGGTGGTATTGCGGAACTTGAAGTTGTACCGGTCGTAACCGTTATTGGGCGTAATACCGCGCGAGTTGACGGTACCGGCCGACAGATAGGTTTGATTTTTGTCGGTACCCGTCGAAAGCGAAACGGTTTCCGTACCGGTCACACCGGTCTGGAAATAGTCGTCTGCGGGATCGTATCCCATGTAGTTAGCACTGTTCAGGCGGTGTCCCCAACTGCGGGAAGCCGAACCTTCGCTCGACGACAGGTCGCCGGTGCCGTACCGGTTCTGGAACTCGGGCAGTACGAACGGAGTCATGACCTCCGTGTTGCTCGACACGGTCACCGTCGTGAAGCCGGCCTTACCTTTCTTCGTCGTTACGACGATCGCACCGTTGGCGGCATCCGAACCGTAAAGCGCGGCTGCGGCAGCACCCGTCAGCACGGTCATCGACTCGATGTCCTCGGGATTGATGTCGGCAATGGGATCCGTCGTACCCTGCGATGCGAACTCCATACCGCCTTCGCGCGCGGTGGTGTACATCGGCACACCGTCGATCACGTAAAGTGCGTTCGACGACTGCGAAATCGATTTCTGACCGCGCATCACCACTTTGGTCGCACCGCCGACACCCGACGACGACGCGTTGATGTTCACACCGGCGACTTTACCGTTCAGCGAGTTGACGAAGTTGGCGTCCTTGTTACCTACGATATCTTCGGCGTTCACCTGCTGCACGTTGTACGACAGGGCCTTCTCCGAACGCTTGATACCCAGGGCGGTTACCACGACCGCATCCACATCGACGGCCGACTCCTTCAGCACGATTTTGATAAACGTGCGGTTGCCGACGGGAATTTCCTGCGGTTCGTAGCCTAAATAATTGACTGTCAGTACGGCCTCAGCTGCGGGGGGGGGAACTTGCAAGGCAAATCCTCCCGACACGCCCGTGCTCGTACCGATCGTAGTGTCTTTCACGACCACAGCAGCGCCGATAATGGCGTTACCCGCCGCATCGACCACCTCTCCGGTGATTTCGCCCGACCTGACGGGCTGCTGTGCCGTCTCGTTCTTCAGGGACAGCACCACCGAGGTATTCTCGACGGCATAGGCGGTATTCGTAGACTGGAAAAGGGTGTTCAACACGTTTTTCAACGGCTGATCCACTGCGTTTACCGTTACCTTGCGCGTCACGTCGACGTTCTTGTCATAGACGAACAGGTAGGTAGTTTGATTTTCGATTGCCTCCAGCACCTGCTCCAGAGGAGCGTCCGTGACTTTTAGCGTCACCGGTGCGGACTGGGCGTGTGTTTCACCTATGTTCAGGCAAAACAACAATGTCAAAATAGGCAAAAGCCACTTTGCTTTTACTTGACCTTTGATTTTCATACTTTGGGTTCATTTTCTAAAACGTTCTCGGCAGTCGTTTTCTGCGCCCGGCATAGTCCGAACTCCGTTCTGCCTCTGCTTCTCGCTTGTCGAAAACGTTTATTAAATTTTGGTTAGTTGCTCCCGAATGGGAGAGCATTCGATCCGGCCGTTTACCAAAACCACCGGAGTCGGGTGATCCTCCCTGCACGGCATGATGCATACCGCGTCCGCAGAGAGGAAGAAAATTGGGATGTGCGACAGGTTTCTTAGGGCATAGGCGTTCTTCAGGTTTTAGGTCGGTTATACTTAGGTTATTGTCTTTATTACTGAATATAGATCACATCTTTGGCCTCGTTGCGCACGTAGCGGAAGTCGGCGCTCTGCTGCAACACCCAAAGCGCATGGTCGACACCTTCCGAAATACGGATCTTTCCCGTAAACAAGGATCGGGATATATCTCTGCGCGAGGATTCGAAATGCACGCCGTAGTACTTCTCGAACTCGCGGATAAGCTCCATGAACGACGCGTCGCGGAAAGCGATCAGTCCGTCGCGCCACAGGAAATCCTCGTGCTCGGGAATCTTCCCCACGACCATCCGGTTGTTCACAAAGTGCACCTGTTCCGAAGGATTCAGCAACACGCGGCTCGAAGGATTGTTCCGGTCGGAAACCTTCACACTGCCTTCGACCAACGAAGCGACGAATTCACCCGTCGCAGGGCGTGCCTCCACATCGAATTTGGTTCCCAGCACCTCCACGTCGCAGGCATAGGTTTCCACCACGAAAGGGTGGTCGCCGTCGTGCGACACTTCGAAGAAAGCCTCGCCCGAGAGCTGCACCTTGCGCGCCTTTCCGGCAAAAGCCGAGGGATATTTGAGTTCCGAAAGGGCATTCATGCACACCTTCGTACCGTCGGGCAGCAAAACGTGTACACGCTGTCCTGCGGGCACGGAGATCGTGTTGGTACCCATCAGCAGTTTGTCGTAAGCCCGCGAAAGATAGAGTCCGCCGAGCCCTGCGGTCACCAGCACCACGGCGGCATAGCGAATGACTTCACGCGTCCAGGCAGGCAGTGCGAACGTCCGCTTGCGACGGGACGCCACGGCAGAAGAGTCACCTGTCAGCAACATCGCATCGAACAACTTCCGCTCGGCAAGCAACTCCCTGCGATGGGCGGGATCTTCATCAAGCCAGTCGAGCACACGCGTCTCTTCTTCGACCGAAGCCTGATTACTGAAAAACCGGAACAAACTCTCTTTCTCCATAGTACTATAAAAACACTTCAGCCCGCCTAATCCCTGAAAAAATCTTGCCTTTTTTCAAGAATAGCCGGGCTGCAATCAGCTAAGATGTTTAAAATCAATAAATATTAAGCAGGAAAATAAATGCGATCAGGTAATCTTTCAGATTGATCCGGAGCAATTTCATTGCTTTGGACACTTCGAATTCCACGCTTTTCACCGTCGTGTCCATCTCCAGGGCGATCTGTTTGTAACTCTGCCCCCGGAAGCGGCTGCGGATGAAAATCTCCCGCGTGCGCCGAGGCAGCGCATCCACCGTCTGCTGCACCAGGCGCCGGGTCTCCTCGCTGAAAAGTTCTTCGGGATCACATGCCTGCAACGTGGAAATCCGCGTGTGCAGCATCCGCATACCGTGCGAATGAAGGTCCTCGGCGGCACGCAGCCGCACGCCCTGCGCCCGCAAATGATTCAGGCACTTGTTCTTCACGGCCGTGAGCGTATAAGCCGGAAACGACGACACCGTGAGTACCGCCCGGTTTTCCCAAGCCGCCACGAAACTCTCCATCACGATGTCTTCGGCAGCGGAAGCGTCGGCAACATAGGAGGTGGCAAAACGGATAAACCGTTGCTGGTACACGCCGAACAGGTCGTTGAACGCCTTGAGATCTATTTCCGGACTGGGTTGAGACATCGCATTTTACATATTCAGACGGACAAATATATTAAAAAAAGAGCAGATCGAACTTTTTCGTACGGAAAGATACGATTTCAGGATAGCGGGAAAGCGCCCGCAGTTTTCCCGGCAAACCCCGAACCCGGAGCCTTTTCAGCGCCGTAGACCCCTTCTGCAACCGCAAAAACAACGCCGAAGCCGTTCCCGGTCGGGAGACGGTTTCGGCGCAGCGTATTTGATCCTTTCACCGGGCTTTCGCCTCGCAGTAGGCACAACGGCAGGTGCCGTCGGGCATGCGGCGGAAAAGCCGATCCACATCCTCCGTCGCTGAAATGCAACGACGGTTCGGACACACCTGTTCGTTGATCAGATAGTTCTCGCTGAAAACAGGCGTCTTTTCGAAGGGTTTATTCTCGTCGGCCCACTTCAGCAGCGTATGGATCAGCGCCATGCGCACGAATTTCCCGTTCTCGACCTGCCGGAAGTAGGCCGCACGCGGATCGTTGTCCACGGCGCGCGTAATCTCGTTGACACGGGGCAGGGGATGCAGGATGATCATATCCTTTTTCGCAGTCTGCAATTTCCCCGGATCGAGCACGAAACTGTTTTTCACGCGATCGAACTCCTCCTCGTCCAGAAAACGCTCTTTCTGCACGCGCGTCATATAGAGCACGTCCAGCTCGGGCATCACCTCCTCCATCGTCTCCACTTCGCGGAATTCGAGTTTCGAATTCTCGCTCATCTCGGCCAGCATATAGTCCGGCAGACGCAGCTCCTGCGGAGCGATCAGGATGACCCGAATGCCCTCGTAGCGCGACAACGCCTTGATCAGCGAATGCACCGTCCGGCCGAACTTCAGGTCGCCGCAGAAGCCGATGGTCATGTGGTCGAACCGTCCCTTTTCGCGCTTGATGGTCAGCAGGTCCGTAAGGGTCTGCGTCGGATGGGAGTGGCTGCCGTCGCCTGCGTTGATCACCGGAACTCCGGCATACTGCGAGGCTACCAGCGGCGCCCCCTCCTTGAAGTGGCGCATGGCGATGATGTCCGCGAAGCAGCGGATCACGCGCACCGTGTCGGCCACCGTCTCGCCTTTGGACACCGACGAGGAGTTGGCGTCGGAGAAACCGATGACCTGGCCGCCCAGCTCCATCATGGCCGACGTGAAGCTGAGTCGTGTGCGGGTCGAGGGTTCGTAGAAGAGCGTCGCCAGTTTCCTGCCTTTGCACGCTTCGCTGTATTTCGAACGGTGGGCGATGATGTCCTCCGCCAGAGCGACGATCCGCTCGGTTTCTTCGACCGTGAGGTCGGTCGGGTCAATCAGGTGTCTCATTTCCTTATTTCATTTAGAAGTTTGCTCTGTTCGAGTCGAAATTCTGATTTCAGGGGAGCGGATTTTGGCCTGACCGATGATCGGACCGGATGGGGTGTACAGAAGTATTGCCCATTCGGAACGAGCGAGGAAGGCCGGAAGGCGTCCCCTGAAATCGGAATTATTTCATCCACGATTCGTCCGAAGGATTATTCCGGAACGCAATCAGCCGCTCCCTGTCCTCCGCCCTGATGTAACCCTCTTCGGCGGCTACCTCCACCAGCGTGTCGAGGTTCGAAAGGCTGTAATTGACCACATTCGCCTCCCGCATGCGGTCGAGTCCCTTCTGCATGCCGTAGGTGAAGATCGACGCCACGCCCAGCACTTCGGCGCCCGCTTCGCGCAGCGCCTCGACCACCTCGATGCACGAGCCTCCGGTGGAGATCAGGTCTTCGATCACCACGACCTTCTGCCCCTTTTCGAGTCGGCCCTCGATCCGGTTGCCGCGTCCGTGATCCTTCTGTCCGCCGCGCACGTAGCCCATCGGCAGGCCGAGAATCGTCGCCGTGATGGCGGCATGGGCGATGCCTGCGGTCGAAGTGCCCATCAGTACCTCGGCCCGGGGAAATTCGGTGCGGACGATTTCGGCGAGTCCGGCCTCCACACGTCCCCGCACTTCGGGGGCCGTCAGCGTCAGGCGGTTGTCGCAGTAGATCGGGCTTTTGATGCCGCTCGCCCAGGTAAACGGCTGTTCGGGGCGCAGGAACACCGCGCCGATCGACAGCAAATCTTTCGCAATTGATTTCTCCATCATATTGTTCTGTGTTTGGTTTTCAAATCTTCAGCGACCCAGCGCACCCACCGATCGATATTGGTCGTCAGGCTGTCGGGCAGCGGCAGGTCGATGCGCACGTCGGGCGCAATGCCTTCCGCATCGATGCCGCGACCCGCCGGAACCCGGCAGGAACGGGTCGTGGGGAGCATCATCCACCGGGTGGTGTCCTGCGGGAAATAAATGATCACGCAGTTCGAATAATCGAGGCATCCCAGCGTATTGTCCCGCCCGTAAACGGTCGTCCGGCTGCTGCAGGCCCGCACGTCGAGCACCAGTTGTTCGCCCGACGACGCAACCCGCCCGTCGATCAGAAGCGCCGACCGCCGGGGCCTCGGCCAGACGGAATCGCAGCGGATCGAACAGGTGGCCGATTCGACCGGAAGAAATTCCCCGGTCGGGATCCGCTCCATGCGTGCGATCTTCGCACGTCCCCGCTCCGTATCTGCGGCGAATTCGCGCACATGGGCGAGGGCCAGATCCGACACGCGGTACTGCGCGGCATCCTCCACGCCTGCATGATCGCAGAGCAACCGCAGCAGGGGTTCGTAAGTACTGTCGTTGCCGCCTCCGTTGCCCCGGATGTCCACCACGAGATTTTCACAATCCGACGCGAGATAGGCATCGACCGTTCGCTGCACCTCATCGGGCGTGATCTCAGACGGATCGCACGAAGGGAAGCGGATCAGGTAGGTATCCCCGTCCACGCGGCAATGGAGGAACTGCGGGTCGTAACGCTTCATCTGCGCGGCATAGTCCGTATCCCGGCAGAGCGATTGAGGCCGATAAGCCTCCACGCCGGGCGTCCGCAGATGCCGGTCGCCGAACCAAGCGAGGTACTCGGCAATGGCGTCGCCTGTATCGCGTCCCGAAGCGATCCCGCTTCGCAGGCGCTCCTTCAGCGCCTCATATTCCGATTCGCGGCCCGCAGTTTTATCCGGGAATCCCGCATAGGCCCGTTCCACGGCATCGACGGCAAAACCGAAATCGGACAAATCCCCCGCCGGGGTTTGCGCCTCCGCAGACTCCAGGCCGAGAACAAGGGGAACCGTCAGAAAGATGCGCAGCAGGGTGTTCATCTACTCCAGCGCCGCCCGTAAAATCTTCTCCACCTCCTCCGGATAGACACCGCCCTCGTGCACCTTTTTGCCGTCGATGTAGAAACAGGGGACGTAATAATAGTCGTATGAATCGGCCAGCGCAGGCTGTTCCGACTCCTCGATCATTTCGATCCCGACCGACTGCAGTTCGGGATGGGCCGCTTTGGCCTCTTCGATGTAACGCAGCGCCTTCTTGCAGAAGGGACACGAACGCAGGTAGAAAAGTTTCACGTCTTTCATAATACTATTTTTAAAGTAATTCGATAAATCGTTTTTTTACAAGGCCCGCAGGGAGCCGGGCGCGGAGTTTACAACCGGTAAATGAGCAGCCCGGCGACGATGCGCAACGCCGTAAAAAGCGTTTTTGCGAATTACGCACTAAATTCGCCGACACAGCGCCGGTATGCCGCCACAGGATCGGCGGCCGCCGTGATGGGCCGGCCGACGACAATGAAGTCGGAACCGATCTCCCGGGCACGGGCGGGCGTCGTGACCCGCACCTGATCCGCCACGTCCCCCTCTGCAAAACGCACGCCGGGCGTGACGGTCAGGAAATCCGTTCCGCAGGCTTCGTGCACCATGCCGGCTTCGAGCGGCGAACAAACCACCCCGTCCAGCCCCGCTTCGCGGGCATTTTGCGCGTATTTGACGATCGTGTCGTTCATCGGCGCCCCGATCAGCAGCTCGCGCTGCATACGTTCCTCGCTGGTCGACGTGAGCTGCGTCACGGCGATCAGCAGCGGCCGCGTACCGTCCTCGCGCGTAAGTCCCTCTCTTGCAGCCTTCATCATTTCGACGGTACCCGCCGCATGGACGTTGCACATATCCACGTCCAGCCGCGACAGCACGGCCATCGCCTTCTTCACCGTATTGGGAATGTCGTGCAGTTTGAGGTCGAGGAAAATCCGGTGGCCCCGGCGCTTGATTTCGCGCACGATCTCCGGCCCTTCCGCATAAAAAAGTTCCATGCCGATTTTGAGGAACGGCTTATGGGTCTCGTCCCGGAACAGGTCGAGAAATTCGAAAGTATCTTCTGCCGACTTGAAGTCGCAGGCAATGATTACATCTCGTTGCATGTCTTTATTTTTTTATCATTTTCTTACAGAGGGTCGCAGCCCGCGAAGGTTCGCATTTTGCGGACCTTCGCCGCCGGAGGCTGCGGCCCGCACGGCTCGATGAGCCGTTACTATCCCGCGGTCCCGATTATGTCGCTCAACTTCTGGATTCCGAGCCGCCTCATCTCTGCGGGCAGCGCCTCGACGATCTCCTTCGAAGCATAGGGGTTGACCAGGTTCGCCGCACCGACCTCGACGGCCGTGGCACCGGCCATCATCATCTCGATCACGTCGCGGGCCGACTGCACGCCCCCGCAGCCTATCACGGGAATTCCGCACGCCTTCGCCACCTGGTAGACCATTCTCACGGCCACCGGGAAAACCGCCGGTCCCGAAAAGCCGCCCATCGTATTGGCAATCACCGCCCGGCGGCGCTGCACGTCGATGCGCATCCCCAGCAGGGTGTTGATCAGGCAGACGCCGTCGGCTCCGGCCTCTTCGCACGCGCGGGCGATCGAGACGATGTCCGTCACGTTGGGCGAGAGTTTGATGTAGACGGGTTTCGCGGTCACGGCCTTCACGGCGCGCGTCACTTCGGCCGCCGCCTCGGGGCAGGTGCCGAAAGACATGCCGCCGTGCCGCACGTTGGGGCACGAGACATTGACCTCGATCAGGCCCACCTGCTCCTCACCATCGATGCGCTCGCAGCAGTAGGCGTACTCCTCGACCGAAAAACCCGAAATATTGGCTATGACCGGCTTACGGAAGAAGGTTTTCAGCCGAGGCAGCTCCTCCGCGATCACGGCGTCGATCCCGGGATTCTGCAGCCCCACGGCATTGATCATCCCCGCCGTACACTCCGCGATGCGGGGTGTGGGATTTCCGAAACGGGGTTCGCGCGTCGTCCCCTTGAAGGAGAACGATCCGAGGATATTGATGTCGTAAAACTCCCGGTACTCGTTTCCGTAACCGAATGTCCCGCTGGCCGGAATCACCGGGTTATCCAGCCTCAACCCGCTCAAAACTACCGAAGTATCTACCATATAATTTCCTCCTTCGTTAATACGGGGCCTTCCCTGCAGATCCGCTTGTTTCCGTATTTGGTTTTGCACGAGCAGCCCATGCAGCCGCCGAATCCGCAACCCATGCGTTCCTCGAACGAAAGCTGCCCGTCCTGCGGCACGGCGTCGCACAGTGCCCGCAGCATCGGCACCGGCCCGCAGGCGTAAAAATAGTCGAAATTCCCGCATGTCGAAGCGATGGCTGCCGTAACGAATCCTTTCGTTCCCCGGGAACCGTCCGCCGTGGCGACCGTCACCCCGCACCCCAGTGCCCGGAACTCCTCCGCGTAAAAAACCTCCGAAGCGGTATTGAAGCCCAGCACGACCTGCACGGTTTTACCCTGCGCGAGCAGCGTCCGCGCCAGGTTATAGAGCGGAGGCACGCCCACGCCGCCACCCACCAGCAGGGGGCGCTGCGCCGCGACCGACGTGTCGAATCCGTTACCCAACCCCGTCAGCAGGTCGAGTTCGGCCCCCGGCGCCAGACGGCTCATCTGTCCGGTACCTTCGCCCACGACCTTGTAGATCAGCGTGATCGTCCGCGCGTCGTAGTCGCACACCGAGATCGGGCGGCGCAGGTAGCGCCCTTCGAGGGCGACGTTGACGAACTGGCCCGGGCGGGTGATCCACTGCGTGTCGCCTTCGAGCGTCATGCGCCACACGGCAGCCGTCAGCGGCTCGTTGGCAAGAATTTTATAAATACCTTTCTTGTACATATCTTTTATGTTCGGCACTTTTGTTCCGGCAAAAGTGCCACAAAACCGGCCCGACGATACCTCCGCCTACTCGGGGCAACCTAACGCTGGCTTCGGGCGCCTATTCGCGGGTTTGCAAGCAAACCGGCCCCTCCGCTCGCGCTTTTAGTTCGCCCCTCGTTAAACGGCTCCGGCATCCGGTCGGGTTGATTCAATCAAACCCGCATCGGATTTTGATTTCAGGCGGGCGGTTTCCGCCCGGCCCCGACACGCCGTCCTTACCCTGGATTTCTGATTTTAGGCAGGCAGATGCGGTGCATCGCACGCGCGGCGCGGATGGGGAATACACGGCGTATTTCCCATTCGGGCCAAACGGGGGATGTGCCGCAGGTGCCGCATAAAATCGGAAATCAGGCGTCGATCGTCGAAACCCCGAACGTAATCTCCTCCAGCACATCCAGCAGCACCTTCACCGTTTCGAGCGCCGTGAAGACCGTCACGTTGTTTTCCACGGCCGTGCGGCGGATTTCGTAACCGTCCAGGCGGGTGTTGTGCTGGTTGATGTCGATCGTGTTGATCACGTAACTTACATGGCCCTGGCGCAGCGAGTCGACGATCTCCGAACTGCCCTCGCTCAGCTTGCGCCGCGTGCGGGTGCGGATGCCGTGGTCGCGCAGGAACTCCGCCGTACCGGTGGTCGCTTCGATGTTGAAGCCCAGGTCGTAGAACCGCCTGACCAGCGGCAATGCCGCCTGCTTGTCGGGGTCGGCGATCGTGACGAAGATCGTTCCGTAGTTGCAGACATTCATGCCCGTAGCCTGCAACGCCTTGTAAAGTGCACGGGTGAGTTTGTCGTCGTAGCCGATCGCCTCGCCCGTCGACTTCATCTCGGGCGAGAGGTAGGAGTCCATACCCCGGATCTTGGCGAACGAGAAGGCGGGTGCTTTCACATACCAGCGTTGTTTCTCCTTGCCGTAGACTTCGGTGATTCCCTGCTCCCGGAGCGACTTGCCCAGAATCACCTGCGTGGCGATGTGAGCCATCTGCACGCCGGTGGATTTCGAGAGGAACGGCACCGTGCGCGACGAACGGGGGTTGACCTCGATCACGTAGACCTCGTCGTTGCCGTCCAGAATGAACTGGATGTTGTAAAGCCCGACGATACCGATCCGCAGACCCAGTTTCACCGTATAGTCGATAATTTTTTCCTTCGCCTTCTGCGAGACGCTGAAGGTCGGATAGACACTGATCGAATCGCCCGAGTGAATGCCCGTGCGCTCGACGTGCTCCATGATGCCGGGGATGAAAACGTCCCGTCCGTCGCAGATGGCGTCCACCTCCAGCTCCTTGCCCATGATGTAGCGGTCGACCAGTACCGGCGAGTCGACGTTGACCTCCACGGCCGTCTGCAGGTAGTGGCGCAGGCGCTCTTCGTTCGAGACGATCTGCATCGCGCGGCCGCCCAGCACGTAGCTCGGGCGCACCAGCACGGGATAGCCGATCCGCGCGGCAGCCCGCACGCCCGACTCGATGTCGGTCACGGCCTCGGCCTCGGGCTGCGGGATTTGCAGCTCCTCCATGATCTTCTCGAAGCAGCCTCGGTCTTCGGCGTTTTGGATGGCCTGCGTGTCCGTGCCGATAATGGGCACGCCCAACCGGGCCAGCGGTTCTGCAAGGTTGATCGCCGTCTGTCCGCCGAGCGACACGACGATCGCCTTCGGCTTTTCGAGGTGAACGACGTTCATCACGTCTTCCACCATCAGCGGCTCGAAGTAGAGCTTGTCGCTGGTCGTGTAGTCCGTCGAGACGGTTTCGGGGTTGTTGTTGATGATGATCGCCTCGTAACCCGCTTCGCGGATCGACCAGATGGCATGCACCGTCGAGTAATCGAACTCGACGCCCTGCCCGATGCGGATCGGGCCGGAGCCGAGCACCACGATCTTCTCCTTGTCGCTGACCACCGACTCGTTTTCGTCCTCGTAGGTCGAGTAGAAGTAAGGCACATACGAGGAGAACTCGCTGGCGCAGGTGTCGATCATCTTGTAAACCGGGAAAATCCCGAGTTCCTTACGCAGCAGGTACATATCGTGCTCCGAAAGGCCCCACAACCGACCGATGAACTTGTCGCTGAAGCCCATCCGTTTGGCTTCGCGCAACGTTTCGGGATCCTTCGGATGCGCTTCGACCTCACGTTCGAACTCGACGATGTTCTTGAACTTTTCGAGAAAGAACATGTCGATCTTCGTCGCGTTGTAGATCAGCACCAGGTCGACCCCCTGGCGGATCAGTTGCGCAATGGCGTACAGCCGGTCGTCCGTGGCATCCTTGATATATTCCAGCAGGCGGTCGTTCGACCAGCCGTCGAATTTCTTGTGGTAGATGTGGCAGACGCCCGTTTCGAGCGAGCGCATCGCCTTGAGCAGCGACTCCTCCATCGTGCGGCCGATCGACATCACCTCGCCCGTGGCTTTCATCTGCGTGCCCAGCTTGTTCGACGCGTCCGAGAACTTGTCGAACGGGAAGCGGGCCACCTTCGTCACGACGTAGTCAAGCGTCGGCTCGAAACTCGCGGGCGTGTTGGCCAGCATGATCTCATCGAGCGTAAGCCCCACGGCGACCTTCGCCGTCACGCGGGCGATCGGATAGCCGCTGGCTTTCGACGCGAGTGCCGACGAACGCGACACACGGGGGTTCACCTCGATCAGGTAGTATTTGAACGAGAGCGGATCCAGCGCGAACTGCACGTTGCATCCGCCCTCGATCTTCAGCTCGCGGATGATCTTCAGCGCGGAGTCGCGCAGCATCTGGAACTCCTTGTTGGTTAGCGTCTGGCACGGAGCCACCACGATCGAGTCGCCCGTATGCACCCCCACCGGATCGATATTCTCCATGCAGCAGATGCTGATGGCCGTGTCGTTGCGGTCGCGCATCACCTCGAACTCGATCTCCTTGTAGCCCTTGATGCTCTTTTCGACGAGCACCTGATGCACGGGCGAGAGGAACAGAGCGTGGCGCATCATCTCGCGCAGCTCCGTCTCGTCGTCGGCGAAGCCGCCCCCCGTGCCGCCCAGCGTGAAGGCGGGACGCAGCACGACGGGATAACCGATTCTCGCCGCGACCTCGACGGCCTCCTCGACCGAAACGGCGATTTCCGACTCAATCACGGGTTCGCCGAGCGACTCGCAAAGCTCCTTGAACAACTCGCGGTCTTCGGCGCGTTCGATCGACTCGAACGAAGTGCCCAGGATTTCGACCTGGCACTCCTTGAGAATCCCCTTTTTGGCAAGCTGCACCGCGAGGTTCAGGCCCGTCTGTCCGCCCAGCCCCGGCACGATGGCATCGGGACGCTCGAAGCGGATGATCTTGGCCACGTACTCCAGCGTCAGCGGTTCCATGTAAACCTTGTCCGCAATGTGCGTGTCGGTCATAATCGTCGCCGGGTTCGAGTTGACCAGGATCACTTCGTACCCCTCCTCCTTGAGTGCCAGACACGCCTGCGTCCCAGCATAATCGAATTCGGCGGCCTGACCGATCACGATCGGGCCGGAACCGATGACCATCACCTTCTTTATATCTTCTCTCTTAGGCATTTTTACGCTCCTCCATGATTTTGGTAAACTTTCTGAACAAATAGCCGCTGTCCTGCGGGCCGGAAGCACTCTCGGGATGGTATTGCATCGAGAATACACCCTCGGCAGTGCATTCCACCCCTTCGGCCGTCCCGTCGAGCAGATTCACATGCGTCAGGCTCAGCCCCGTTCCCGCCAATGAATCGACATCCACGGCGTAGCTGTGATTCTGGCTCGTGATCTCGATCCTGCCGGTTGCGAGGTCTTTCACGGGATGGTTGCCGCCCCGGTGGCCGAACTTCATCTTCACGGTTTTGGCCCCGTAAGCCAGCGAAATGAGTTGATGACCCATGCAGATGCCGAAAATCGGCAGCTTGCCGCGCAGCCTTTTGACCAGTTCGATCACGGGGGTCACGTCCTGCGGATTGCCCGGGCCGTTCGACAGCACGATACCGTCGGGACGGAAGGCCATGATCTCTTCGAGGGTCGAATCGTAGGGCACCACCGTCACATTGCAGCCGACGCGGTTCAACTGGCGGATGATGTTGTATTTGATGCCGCAGTCGACCGCCACCACGTCGTATTTATGGTTCGGGACACGCGACATCCAGCGCTTTTTGCAACTCACGCGCGCTACCATGTCGTGCGGCAGCTCATACTCCCGCAGTTTGCGCAGCGCCTCCTCACGGGGCGTTGCGGCATCGGTGACGATGACCTTCTGCGTACCCTCGTTGCGGATGATGCGCGTCAGCGTACGGGTGTCCACGCCCCAGATCGCGGGAATTCCGTACTCCTCGAACACCTCGTTGAGCGTCTTGGTATAGCGGAAGTTCGACGGCGAGTCGTTGTACTCGCGCACGATCATGCCGCCGATGGTCGGATTCTTCGTCTCGTAATCCTCGTCGGTCATGCCGTAGTTGCCGATCAGGGGATAGGTCATCACCACCATCTGATCCGTATAGGAAGGATCGGACATGATCTCCTGATACCCCACCATCGAGGTGTTGAAGACGATCTCGTTGATGGCCTCCCGATCGGCCCCGAAGCCGTAACCGTAAAATTCCCGGCCGTTCTCCAGGACGATTTTCTTTGTGTAAGGTTTCATTTTTATCGGTTTGATTTCATTGTTTCGTCCGCATATACTTCCCGGCCTCCCACGACCGTCAGCATCGTGCGCCCCTGCACGGGCCATCCGGCGAAGGGTGTCGCCCGTCCTTTCGAAAGAAACGACGCAGGATCGATTTCGTATTGCGCCCGGAGATCGAACACGGCAAAATCAGCCGTCGCACCCGGCTGCAGCCCTCCGTCCAGGCCGAAAATCCGGCGGGGATTCTCCGACATCAGGGCGATCAGTTTTTCGAGCGTGATCGTGCCCGGCAATACCATATATTTATAGAGAAGCGGGAAGGCGCACTCCAGCCCCACGATTCCCATCGCACTTCCGGCCAGTCCCCGCGCCTTCTCTTCGGCGGTATGGGGCGCATGGTCGGTGGCGATCACTTCGATCGTGCCGTCCGCAATCCCGGCGATCAGCGCCTCGCGGTCTTCGCGGCTGCGCAGCGGCGGATTCATCTTGAAACGTCCGTCCTCCTGCAAATCCTCGTCGCACAGCAGCAGGTAGTGCGGCGCCGTTTCGCAGCTCACGCGCAGTCCCTTCGCTTTGGCCCGCCGCACCAGTTCGACACTCTCCTTCGTGGAGACGTGGCAGACATGGTATTGGCAGCCGGTCCTTTCGGACAGCCCCATATCCCGTTGCACCTGCGCCCATTCGCTTTCGGAGCTGATCCCTTTGTGCCCGTGTGCGCGGCAGTAAACTCCTTCGTGGATATACCCCCCCTTCAGCAGGGAGTCGACCTCGCAGTGCGCGACGATCGGCCGTCCCGTCGTTGCGGCACGGCGCATCGCCTCTTCCATCAACTCGGCGGACTGCACCCCGCGTCCGTCGTCCGAAAACCCGACTACCTTGCCAGCCAGCGCCCCGAAATCGACCAATTCTCCGCACCCTTTCTGACCTTTGGTAATGCACCCGTAGGGAATCACGCGCACCACGGCGTCGCGGCGAATCATCTCCAACTGCTTCTCAAGGGTTTCGGGCGCATCGGGCGCAGGCGACAGGTTCGGCATGGAACAAATCGTCGTGTAACCCCCGTGTGCTGCAGCCGCCGTGCCGGTCGCTATGGTCTCCTTCTGCGAAAAACCCGGTTCGCGCAGATGCACATGCACGTCCACCAGCCCCGGCACCAGACATAACCCCGTCAAATCCACCGCCCGGTCCCCTTCGGCCCGGCCGCCGACCGAGACGATCCGCCCGCCGTCCACCACCAGGTCTCCGGTCGTGAAGCCGCCTTCCGTGAAAATTTCGGCATTCCGATAAATCGTTCTCATGCGCTGCGATACAAAAAAATAGGATAGCTGAGACAGCTACCCTATAAGAAACAAAACGTCCGAAAACCCGAAAGAATGATAACCCGGTTGATTATCCTGCCAGAAAAACTGGACTATTGAGATATTGGGCATACAATTCATAGTTCTCGGAATCGCTATAATTGTCCACAAAGATAGTGCTTTTCCATGTCCCTGCAAAATCTTCAGCCGTTTTTTTTCAACAACCGGCCACAACGCCGGACGGCAAGCCGTTTCGCACCGCTGCATAAAACAATCAGGAAGCCTCCCCCGCAGTCCGCCCCGACCGCTCGTTTCGTATTGCACGAAGATTGCTTCATATCGGGCCTGTCCCCAGACGGAAAGCCGCAAAAAAGCAAGATGTATTTCCTTTTAAAACACTTTTTATTTCAAAAACAAACAAAAAACAACAAAATA
>DBFWKV010000025.1:0-89681 GCA_048465795.1 Alistipes sp. | reverse complement strand
GGAATGACAAACCCTCAATTTTTAATTTTTAATTTATAATTTTTAATTCATTAATGCCTATCTTTGTCCCGCAGGCCCGCCCTGTCGCTGCCGGCCCAGGCCGGGAGAGGAAAGTCCGGGCAACGCAGAGCACCACGCAAGCTAACGACTTGATACCCGTGAGGGTATAGCAGCGTAACAGAGAAGAACCGCCCGCAGGAGATTTTCGGAATTTCGGCAGGTAAGGGTGAAAAGGCGGGGTAAGAGCCCACCGCGGAGGCAGCAATGTCGTCCGGCCGTACGTCTCGTGGGTTGCAAGACCGTGTATACCGGCAATCAAGGGCTGCTCGTCCGATGCCGGGGGGTAGGTTGCTGGAGACGGCAGGTGACTGCCGCCGTAGATAAATGACAGGGACCCGGAGTCCGCTCCGGAGACAGAACCCGGCTTACAGGGCCTGCAACGCAAAAAGCATCTTTCCCGCTTCGGGGAAGGTGCTTTTTCAGTTCAGGAAGGGTGCAATGCGGGGATGGCGGAGGGGGGGGGCTCGGGGATTCCGGCTGCAGGATGCTACGGAGGTTCCGGTGACGGGAAGCACCGGACTTCCGGTGACGGGATACTCCGGAATTACGCCGGCAGAATACTACGGTTTTCCGGCAGGATGCTACACCGGGGTGTCCGGCAGGATGCTACGGTTTCCCGGCAGGATGTCACACCGGGGTGTCCGGCGGCGGATCACTCCTCGAAGCCCAGGCTGCGGAGCATCTGCGCGCGGTCGAGCAGAAAGCGGCGCAGGACGGCGTAATGGGCGGTCTGTTCCAGATCGGTGAGCTGCATGCCGTCGGCCGTGATTTCGTAGATGTCGGCGCCGGGGAAGGACATCACCACCGGCGAATGGGTGCTGACGATAAACTGCGAGCCTTTCTCCACCAACTCCTTCATGCGGCACAGCAGGTACATCTGCCGCGCCGGGGAGAGCGCCGACTCCGGCTCGTCGAAAATATAAAGCCCGTCGCCGAAAAGGCGGTGGCGGAGCAGCGAGAGGAAACTTTCGCCGTGCGATTGCTGGTGGAGCGAGCGGTCGCCGTAGTATTTCAGCACGCCGTCGGCAATGGCTTCGAGTTCGGTGGCCACGTTATAGAAACTCTCGGCCCGCAGGAAATAACCGTCGCGGGGTGTAAGGCCGCGCCCCAGTACCAGTTTTTCATGGAGTTCGGAGTGGGAGTCGCGCGTGGCGAAACGGAAGTTGCGCGACCCGCCCTCGGGATTGAACCCCGCCTTCACCGCGATCGCCTCCAGCAGCGTCGATTTGCCCATGCCGTTCTCCCCGACCAGAAAAGTCACGGGTTTGCGCAGGCGCAGCGTGCTGAAGTTCGCCAGCGCCGGAACGGTATAGGGATAGCGCGCGGGCAGCGGCTCCTGCTCGCGGAAACGGACGTATTTGACAAACAGCGACTCTTCGGAAAGTACCATGCACGCAGGATTTTCGACGGTGAAGATAACCTTTTTCCGCGAACCGGCCAAGTTCCGGTTCGGGAGGAGAATCCGGAATCCGGGTAGGCACAGCCGGAATCGGTATTACCGGAAAAACGAAAACGGACGTATATTTGCACCATGAAACTCCGCACACGCAAAATCATGGGAATACTGCTCGCAATCGTCGTTGCGGCGGCGCTCACCGCCGCCCTGCTGCTCAACCAAAAGAGTTTCGGCCGCCTGCCGCGCGGTGAAAGGCTCGAACGCATCCGCCGCTCGCCCAACTACCGCGACGGGCAGTTCCGCAACCAGGTGCCGACCGCGCTGTTCACCTCGGACAAAAGCCGCCTCGGGACGATGCTCGGATTCCTCTTCCGCCGGCAGGAAGGGCTGCGGCCCGACGCGCCGGTGCCGGCCGTGAAAACCGACCTGCGGGCGCTCGATCCGGCGCAGGATGCGCTCGTCTGGTTCGGGCACTCCTCCTGGCTGCTCCAGACGGGCGGCCGGCGGATCCTGGTCGATCCCGTCTTCTGCGCCGCCGCGCCGCTCGCGTTCCTCAACCGCCCCTTCCCCGGCACGGACCTCTACACGCCGGACGACATGCCCGACATCGATTACCTGCTGATCACCCACGACCACTGGGATCACCTCGACTACCGCACCGTGCGCGCGCTGAAAGAGCGCATCGGGCGGGTCGTATGCCCCCTCGGGGTCGGGGAGCACTTCGAAGCGTGGGGCTTCGCGCCCGAACGGCTGATCGAAATGGACTGGGAAGAAACGGCGCTGCCGGAGCCGGGGCTGGAAATCCGGTGCCTGCCGGCCCGCCACTTCTCGGGGCGGGGACTCCGGTCGAACCGCACGCTGTGGGCCTCCTACCTGCTCCGCACGCCCGACCGGCAAATCTACTTCGGCGGCGACGGCGGCTACGGGCCGCACTTCGCCCGAATCGGGCGGGAGTTTGCGCAGATCGATCTCGCGGTGCTCGAAAACGGGCAGTACAACGCCGACTGGCGGAACATCCATACCCTGCCGGAGCAGTTGCCCCGCATCGCACGCGAGCTGGGCGCCCGGCGGATCGTGACGGGACACCACTCCAAATACGCCCTGGCCCGCCACCGTTGGGACGAGCCGCTCCGAAACGCCCGCCGGCTGGCGGAGGGAGCACCCCCGGAGGTGCTGCTCCCCCGAATCGGCGAGATCGTACCGCTTGGTAAATAGCGACCGGACACCCGGCGCAGAAGGCATACTTGCGAGGTATGCCTTTTTTGTTTGCCGCTGCGGGCGGACGGTGGGGCGATACGGAGGGACGTGACGGAGGGACGTGACGGAGGGGAGAGACGGTATGCGGTCATCCGCCCGGGCTTTGGAATAGTTCTTGATAATAAACCCGATACGCATCCTTTCAGCCATTCGATCCCCGCCGAACAGGGACGTCCGGCCGGAAGCCTGCGGCAGGCAGATAAAACACGGCAAAACAAGATGTTGAAAGAAGGTTTCCTCTTTACGTTCGTCTCCTCGTTCATGGCCCTCTTTCCGGTGGCCAATCCGGTGGGGGCGGGATTCCTGGTGAACGGGTTCCTGTCGGGACTCGAGGCGCAGGATCGCAGGACGATCATCCGCAAAATCGTCATCGACTACCTGATGATCGGCCTGGGCAGCCTGGCGGTCGGGCACCTCGTCCTGGCGCTGTTCAGCCTCTCGCTGCCGATCATCCAGTTGGGAGGCGGCCTTCTGATCTGCCGCACGGCGCTCAAATGGCTCGGCGACTCGGACGCCACGGTCGGCCGGCTTCCCGCCAAAAACGTCGATCCGATCAGCGTCCGCACCATCGAATCGCAGGTATTCTATCCCCTTACGTTCCCGATCAGCATCGGTCCCGGAAGTATCTCGGTGATCCTCACGATGATGGCCTCGGCCAGCACGAAGGGCGAGTGGGGCAAGAGCATCCTCTCGTACCTGCTCATCGCGCTGGTGGTCGTGCTGATGTGCGGGATTCTCTACCTCTTCCTGTCGCAGGGGCAGCGCATCCTGCGCAAAATCGGCACCAGCGGCAGCATGATCATCAACAAAATGGTGGCGTTCTTCACCTTCTGCGTCGGCATCCAGATCGTCGTGACGGGCATCGCCAAAATCTTCCACCTCGACATTTCGTAACCGGCAATGGATTCGCAGATACTCATTAAGAATGCCGTGGTCTTCAACGGCACGGACGAAAAAACCCTCACGGGCCACGTCCTGATCAAAAACAACACGATCGAAAGAATCTCCCCGGAGCCGATCGCGGCCGACCCGGCGCAGGACGTGACGGTGATCGACGCCGGAGGCAGGTTCCTCATGCCGGGGCTGATCGACGCCCACTGGCACGCCTACCTCTGCTGCAACACCATGACGGATCTGCTGGCGGGCGAACCCTCCTACACGCACCACGTGGCCGGGCGGGAAGCCGCCGCGACGCTGCTGCGCGGGTTCACGACCATCCGCGACGTGGGTGGCCCCGTGTTCGGGCTGAAGCGGGCCGTCGATGCGGGCGTGCTCCCGGGTCCGCGCATCTACCCCAGCGGGGCGATGATCTCCCAGACGGCGGGGCACGGCGACTTCAGCATGATCTATGAGCACACGCACGGCAACTGCGGCTGCGAGCTGATCCACATCGAGCAGCTCGGCGCCTCGCGGATCGTCGACGGGCCGGACGCCGTCGCCACCGCCGTGCGAGAGAACCTCAAGCAGGGCGCCTCGCAGATCAAACTGATGGCGGGCGGCGGCGCGGCCTCGCTGTACGACCCGCTGGACGTGACCGAATTCTTCGAAGAGGAGATTCGGGCGGCGGTGCGCGCGGCCGAAGACTGGGGTACGTATGTTATGGTGCACGTCTACAACGCGCGGGGCATCGCCCGGGCGCTGGAGGCGGGGGTCCGAAGCATCGAGCACGGGCACCTGATCGACGAGCCGACGATGGAGCTGCTGGCCCGCAAAGAGGCGTGGCTGAGCATGCAGCCGTTCGCCGTCGAGGACAACACCTACCCCTCGCCCGTGCAGCAGGCCAAGCACATCGAAATCTGCAACGGCACCGACCGGGCCTACACGCTCGCCCGCAAATACGGCGTGAAGCTGGCCTGGGGCACCGACCTGCTGTTCAACCCCGCCAACACGAAAAACCAGAACCACGGGATCGTGAAACTGCGCAAATGGTTCACGCCGCCGGAAATCCTGCGGATGGTCACCTCGGGCAACGCCCGCCTGCTGGCCATGTCCGGCGCGCGCAACCCCTATCCCGGTAAGCTGGGTGTGGTCGAACAGGGGGCTTTGGCCGATGTGCTGCTCGTGGAGGGCAATCCGCTGGAGGATATCGCCCTGCTGGAACGACCGGCCGAAAACTTCCGGGTAATCGTCAAAAACGGCGTCATTCATAAAAATACCCTCTAAACGTGCACCACACGATGAAACGACCGCTTCTCTGTCTGACCGCACTCGCAGGCACGCTGCTCGGCGCCACGGCGCAGGATTCCGGGCGCGCGATCACCTTCGACGAGGCCGCCGCGAGGGTGAGCGGCAACCGGAGCGCCCAGATCGCCGGGCAGCAGGTGGAGTGGGCGCGCAGCGAACGCCAGCGCCTGAACGCCCTCTGGTTCCCGCAGATCACGGCGAGCGGCGCCTACGTACATCTGGCAAACAGCATCCGTGTCGAGGAGTCGTTGTCGCAGTTCACCGACCCCGTGAAGGACTTCATCCACTCGATCGACCCCGGCGAACAGTTGATCACCTCCCTCCTGGACGGCCTGG
This sequence comes from Alistipes sp., assembly GCA_048465795.1. Taxonomy (GTDB): domain Bacteria; phylum Bacteroidota; class Bacteroidia; order Bacteroidales; family Rikenellaceae; genus Alistipes. Next base: position 84,448 of record DBFWKV010000025.1, on the reverse strand, counting down.
GCCGGCACTTCTTCAGCGTTCCGTTGGCTCCTGCAGACATCACCACGATCGACGCGGTCGCCACGCTGCCCCTCTTCACGGGCGGGAAGCGCCTCTATGCCTCGAAGATCGGCCGGTCGCTGGTCGGCGCGGCCGAGGTGAACCGGCAGCAGGTGAACGCCGACCAGCACATCCTGCTGGTGGAAGCCTACTTCGGTGTGCGGCTGGGGCAGCAGATCGTCGAGGTGAAGCGCCGGACGCTCGATGCGATGGAACACCATCTGCAAAACGCCCTCAAACTCGAAGCGGCGGGGATGCTCACCCGAACCGAACGGATGCTCTTCCAGGTGAACCGCGACGAGGCCCGGCGCGAACTGGAGGCCGCCGGGAAAGAGCTCGGCGTGGCGCAGAGCGCCTTCAAGGCCCTCGTACAACTCGAAAGCGACGAGCGGGTCGTTCCCGTCACGCCTCTGTTCATCGACCGCACGCTGCCCGACATCGCCTGGTTCAAGGAGCGCGTCACCACGGACAACTACCTCCTGCAGGGACTCGATATTCAGCAGGCGATCAGCCGCAACCAGCTCCGGATCGCATCCTCGGCCTACATGCCCTCGATCGCGCTGTTCGGCAAGCAGACCCTCTACGCGCACGGCCTGAGGAAAAACCTCGTGCCCCGCACGCTCGTGGGCGTAGGGTTTACCTGGAACATCTTCGACGGGCTGGGACGCGAGAAGCGGATCAGCCAGGCGAAGATCGGACGCCGGACGCTGGAGGTCGAGAAGCAGAAGGCCCAGGAAGACCTCGCGGTGGCGGTAGACCGGTTTTACAGCCAGACGCAGGTGGCGCTGGACAACGTCGCGGCCCTGCGCACGACGCTGGAGATGAGCGCCGAGATTGTCCGCGCGCGGCAGCAGTCGTTCCTCGAAGGGATGGCCACCTCCACGGAGGTGATCGACGCGGAACTGCTGCTGGCCAAAGTGCGCGTAGCGACGCTGACGGCCCTCTTTCAGTTCGACACGGGGCTGATCAACCTGCTGGCGGTATGCGGCATGCCCGACGCCTTCGCAGCGTATGCCCGCAGCGGGGAGACCGAGCACGAAATTTTCAACCGAATGCACAACGAAGATGGACAAGAGTAAGACGACGGACAAGAGTAAGAAATACGTGGCGATCGCCTTCGTGGCGGTGCTCGTCGCCGTGGCGGTCGTCACGACGGCGGGGATTCTCATGCTGCGGCACAGGCCCGAAATCCTGCAGGGACAGGTCGAAGCGACCGAAATCCGCATCTCGGGCAAATTGCCGGGGCGCATCGACCGCTTTCTGGTGGAAGAGGGGGAGAACGTGCGGCAGGGGGATACGCTGGTCGTCATCAACAGCCCCGAAGTCGTGGCCAAATACGACCAGGTCTACGCGCTCAAAGACGTGGCCGTCTATGAAAATCAGAAGGTCGAGGAGGGCACGCGCAAGCAGATCGTAGCCTCGGTGTACCAGCTCTGGCAAAAGAGCAAATCCGACCTCAAACTGGCCACGACCACCTACCGCCGGATGGAGTCGCTCTTCCGCGACGGAGTGGTCACCTCTCAGCGCAGGGACGAGGCGGAGGCGATTTACAAGGCGGCGCTGGCCAACGAACGGGCGGCCTACCAGCAGTACCGGATGGCGCTGGACGGCGCGCGCAAGCAGGACCGGGAAAGTTCGCAGGCTCTGGTGGATGCCGCGCAGAGCACCGTACAGGAGGTCTCGGCCCTGCTGCAGGACGCCCGCCTCACGGCGCCCGAGACGGGTCAGATCGCCGTGATCTACCCCAAGCGGGGCGAGCTGGTCGCACCGGGGGCACCGATCATGTCGCTGGTGGTGCTCGAAGACGCTCACGCGGTGCTCAACGTGCGGGAAGACCTCATGCCCCGGTTCCGGCTGGGCGGCACGTTCCGGGGCGACGTGCCCGCGATCGGCCGCACGGGAATCGAATTCGAAATCTACTACATCAGCCCCCTGGGCAGCTACGCGACCTGGAAAACGACCAAGCAGGCCGGAAGCTACGACATGAAGACCTTCGAGATCAAGGCCCGGCCGACCGCGCCGGTCGCAGACCTCCGGCCCGGAATGTCGGTACTGGTCGGTATGGGCGCACGATAGAACGATGGAGCGGAAGAGAGGAGCGTTTCGGCGGGTTCTCGCACGCGAGTGGACCCGGATGACCTCCCGAAGGCTTTACTTCGGGGTATGCGTCGGGCTGCCCCTGTTCTGCATCCTCTTTATGAACACGATCTTCGGCGACGGGCAGATGGAGAAGATTCCCGTCGGGATCGTCGATCTCGACCAAACGGCGACCTCGCGCCAAATAGCCCGCAGCATCGCCGCAGTGCCCACCTCGGAGGTGACGGCGCGGTTCGCCGACGCCAAAGCCGCCCGCGACGCCATGCAGCGCAAGGAGATTTACGCCTACCTGGTGATTCCGCCCGACTTCGAGTCGGACTTGCTCGGAGGCCGCCCCGCCACGCTGCCCTACTACTACCACTTCGCGCTGCTGAGCGTCGGAACCGAGATACGGAGCGCCTGGCAAACCACGCTGGCGACACTCTCCGCAGCACCGCTCGCCGGGGCGGGGATCGCCGCAGGCGGCTCGGCGAGCCGGATCGGGAGCTTCCTGCTGCCCGTCACGCTCCAGGCCCATCCGCTGTTCAACCCCTCGCTGGATTACTCGGTCTACCTCACCAATCCGTTTTACTTCGTCCTGCTGCAAATCCTCGTCCTGCTGGTGACGATGTATTCGCTGGGCGGCGAGATCAAATTCAAAACCTGGGACAGCTGGCTCGAAGCGGCCGGCGGGAACATCTTCACGGCGGTCACGGCCAAACTCCTGCCCTACACCGCGATCTTCATCCTGATGGGCATCGCGGGCAACTACGCCGCCTTCGGGCTGCTGCACATCCCGCTCGACGCGAGTTTCGTGCCCCTGAACCTCGCAACGGCGTTGTTCATCGTGGCGACGCAGGCGTTCGGAGTCTTTCTCTTCTCGCTGTTCCCGGCCCTGAGCCTCATCATCAGCATCGCCTCGATGGCCGGATCGCTCGGCGCAACGCTTTCGGGCGTGACGTTCCCGGTGACGTACATGTATCCCCCGATCTACTACCTCTCGTTCCTCTTTCCCGTGCGGCATTTCGTCGAAATCCTCCAGAACATCGTCTACGGCGATTACGGGTTCGCCTACGCCTGGCAGAACGTCGCCTGCCTCGTTCTCTTCCTCGCACCGCCCCTCTTGCTGCTGCCCCATCTCAAACGCGCCATCCTGAGCCGCCGCTATGAAGACATCGACTGACATCCCCTCCGGCCTGGCGGCCGTCGCGGACTACATCGTCCGGGAATTCCGCACCATCGCCCGCAGCTACGCCATTCTGCTGGTGATGATCGGCGGCGTGTTCGTCTACGGGCTGTTGTATAACTATATGTATGCTCCCAACCTGATCCGCGACGCACCGGTAGTGATCGTCGACGAGTCCCATACGCCCCTGAGCCGGGAGTACGGGCGGCTGCTCGACGCCTCGTCGCAGGCGGCGGTCATCGGACACGCACCGGACATGGAGAGCGCCAAACGATGGATGGCAACCGGCCGCGCCGTGGGAATCGTCCTGCTTCCGGCCGATTTCGAAAGCCGCGTGGGGCGGGGCGAACAGGCGGTATTCCTCGCTTACGGCGACACCAGCGCCTTCCTCGACTTCGCCTCGGTGGAAGAGGCGGTCGCGGGTGCGATGGAGGAGCTGGACGCACGCCAGCGTCCCGGCATGGCCGTTTTCCTCAGCCCCGAAACGCTCTACGCCCTCTCACAGGCGCAGGCGATCGGCGTGGTCGGCACGGCGGTCTACAACCCCACGGAGGGCTACGGCAGCTACCTGATACCGGCGGTGCTCATGATCATTCTCTTCCAGACGCTGCTGATGGTCATCGGCATGATTTCGGGCCGGGAGCGTTACGACGGCTCGATCCTCCATTACGCCCGGGGCGGCCTCGGGTTCGGCCGCATGGCGCAGGTCGTGGCCGCCAAAACGTTCACTTACTGCGTGCTGTACGCCCTGTTCGCCTACTTCCTGGTCGGGCTGCTGCCCCGCCTGTACAGCATCCCCGACATCGGCAGCGGCTGGAACCTTGTGATGCTGCTCGCACCCTACCTGCTGGCGACCTCGTTTTTCGGACTGGCAGGCTCGTTCTTCTTCGCCGACTCCGAAAGCCCCGTACTGATGATCACCTTCTTCTCGGTGGGCCTGATCTTCCTGTCGGGCGTGTCGTATCCGATGGAACTGATGCCCTGGTACTGGAAAGCCGTGCACTACGTGATTCCGGCGCCCGTCGGCGTGCTGGGCTTCGTCAAGCTCAATTCGATGGGCGCCTCGCTCTTCGACGCCCGGCAGGAGGTGGTAACCCTCTGGGTGCAGTGCATCGTTTATTTCTTCGCCGCCTGCCTCGTGCTGCGCCACAACATCCGCAAGGCGCAGCGGGGGTGAAAAGCGGCGGTTCGGCAATATGAAAATGAAGAATTGTTTGTGGAGGAAGCTCGGGTTATGGGCTGCCTGCTTAAATTTGTTCATCGAGGAAGCCATTTTGCTACCCGCAAAGCGGCTTTTTGTTCCGCAGGGTGCATATAGGGTGCAAAATCAACTGTTTCGAGCAAAAGAAAAACGCTCAACTTTGTGATTTTCACATCGTCAAGCGTTTTATTGAGAGGTCTGAAGCGGATTCGAACCGCTGTACAAGGTTTTGCAGACCTTTGCCTAGCCACTCGGCCATCAGACCATTTCTTTTCCCCGTCGCTTTTTCCTGAATCACCTGTCGGCAAACCGAGGTACGACGCTCCGGGAGTGCAAATATACAAACATTTCCAAAATCTGCAAAACTTCCGGGCAACTTTGCGTTATTTCCCGAAAATAATTACCTTTACAACACTCTAAAGCGATTTTTTGCGGACATGACCATCGAGGACATAGCCCTGGCGATGACTCCCGGCATCGGTGTGAAGGGCGCGGTGCATTTGCTCGGGCTGTTCGGCGACGCCGGGCGGATCTTCGCAGCCTCGTCGGAGGAACTGATCCGCGAAGGGGATCTGCGTCCCGAAACCGCGCGCCAAATCGTATCCGGGAAAGGCTTTGCGGCGGCCGAAAAAGAGATGGCACACTGCCTGCGCCATGACATCCGCGCAATCGCCTCGACCGATCCGGAATACCCGGCTCTGTTGCGCGAAACGCCGGATTATCCCCATGTAATCTACCTCAAAGGCGACGTCGAAGCACTTCATGCGCGATGCGTTTCGATTGTCGGCACACGCTCGGCAACAGCTAATTACGGCATTCCGACCTGCAACCGGATCGTCACGGGACTTGCCGAACGGGTGCCCGATTTATGCATCGTGAGCGGCCTGGCCTTCGGGATCGACACGGCAGCACACCGGGCGGCGCTGGCCGCCGGCGCCCGCACCGTCGCCGTACTGGCGAATCCCCTGCCGGGAGTTACACCCGTCGAACACCTGCATGTTGCGAACGACATGCTCGCCCACGGCGGCGCACTGGTCACGGAGCTGCATTCGCAAGTCAGGCAGAACGGAAACTTCTACCTGGCCCGCAACCGCATCATCGCGGCCCTGAGTTCGGGCACGGTGGTCGTCGAGTCGAAACCCACGGGCGGATCGCTCGTCACGGCGAACCTCGCGGACGGGTATCACCGCACCGTGATGGCCGTCCCGGGGCGGGTGGGCGATCCGATGTCGGCCGGAACGAACCACCTGATCCGTACGCGCAAAGCGCAGATGGTACGTTCGGCGAGCGACATCATCGAAGAGTTGATGTGGGATTTGCAACTGGACGACATCCGCCAACGGCCGAAACCCGCCGCAGCCGAACTCACGCCCGGCGAAGCGGAGCTGCTGGCCCGCTTCCCGGCGACCGATCCGGTCGGAGCGGAGGCTTTGGGCGAACGGAGCGGTCTCGATGCGGGGACGCTCGCCACGCTGCTCATCGGCCTGGAGTTGTCGGGCGCGGTACGCCAGCTGCCCGGAAATCTATACGTCAAAATACAATGAACCTGATCGACACCCACGCACATATCTACGAACCGGAGTTCGACGCCGACCGGGAGGAGACGATCCTCCGCGCCCGGGAAGCGGGCGTGGAGCGCATGCTGCTGCCGGCGATCGACTCCGAAAGCCATGAACGGCTGTTCGATCTTTGCAGGCATCATCCGGAGTGTTGCATCCCGATGATGGGACTTCATCCCACGTCGGTGAACGACAATCCCCGGTGGCGGGAAGAACTGGAGCTTGTCGGACGCTACCTGGAGACCCCGCCCGAGGGGATCGGCCGTTTCTGCGCCGTGGGGGAAATCGGCCTCGACTTCTACTGGAGCAACGATTTCCGCCCGGAGCAGACCGAAGCCTTCCGCCGTCAGATCGACCTGGCGCTGGAACACGGGCTGCCGGTCGCCGTGCATACCCGCGCGGCGTGGCCCGAGATGGCGGAGACGATCGAAAGCTACCGGGGACGCGGCCTGCGGGGCGTGTTCCACGCCTTTGCCGAGACCGCAGAGACCTACCGGCGGCTGAAGGCATGCGGCGATTTCGTCTTCGGCATCGGCGGGGTGGTGACATTCAAAAAAAGCGCACTCGCAGAGGTAGTGCGCGGAATGGAGCTGCGGGACATCGTGCTGGAGACCGACTGTCCCTACCTGACGCCCGCACCCCACCGGGGACGGCGCAACGAACCGGCCTATGTACGTTACACCTGCGAAAAAGTGGCCGAAATAAAGGGCCTGACGCCCGAAGAGGTCGCCGAAGCAACCACGGCCAACGCCGAACGTTTTTTCGGCCCGTTGAAAAACGAGAATTCACAGCAGCACCCATGAAAAAAATAAAAATCACGGTGATCCGCAAGGCCTGTTACAGGGATTTGATGGAGCGGTACGAAAATCCCATCGAACATGCGTGCGAGATGCGCGAAGGGCAGGTTTTCACCGCCGACGGCTGGCGGAAGCCCGAAGGGTTGTGCGACAGCGCCTGGCAGACGCTTTCGCCTTTTGTCATGACGCTGGCGCACGGCGGGCGGAACCTCTACGACGGGTGGATGAAGAACCCCGCTTCGGCAATGATCTCCTGCAACGACGGATTCCGGCCCGTCAGTTTTCTGATCGAAACCATAGAACCATAACCGTATGCGATCCTCGATCCTGATTATCTACACGGGCGGCACGATCGGCATGAAGACCGACGCCGCGACGGGCGCGCTGGTACCCTTCGATTTCAGCGGCATCTACGACGAATTTCCCTCGCTCAAGCGGCTGAACGTCGACATCGAAGTGCTGACGATGAACCCCGTGATCGACTCGTCGAACGTCTCGCCCGAAAACTGGGTGGCGCTGGCCCGTCTGATCCGCGACAATTACGCCCGCTACGACGGATTCGTTGTGCTGCACGGCACCGACACCATGTCCTACACGGCTTCGGCACTGAGTTTCATGCTCGAAAACCTTGCGAAACCGGTGGTTTTCACCGGCAGTCAGATTCCGATCGGCGTGCTGCGCACCGACGGCCGCGAAAATCTGATCACCGCCATCGAAATCGCCGGCGCCCGCTGCCCCGACGGCAGACCCGTGGTGCCCGAAGTGTCGCTCTATTTCCAGAACCGGCTTTTCCGGGCCAACCGCACCACCAAACGCAGCGCCGAGGCACTCAACGCCTTCCGCTCGTACAACTATCCTCCGCTGGCCGAAGTGGGCGTGAACATCGCCTACAACCTGCCGGCCATCCTGCATCCGCGCAACCGGGACGAGGAACTGAAAATCGCCACGTCGCTCAGCGACGGGGTCCTGGTGGTAAAACTCTTTCCCGGCCTCGATGAACGCACCCTGCGGGCCATGCTGACGGCCGAAGGCATCCGGGCTGTGGTGCTGGAGACCTACGGATCGGGCAACGCCCCCACCTGCGAATGGTTCATCCGCCTTTTGAAGGAGGCGATCCGGCGGGGCGTCCACATCCTCAACATCACGCAGTGCGGCGGCGGCAAGGTCTCGATGGAACTCTACGAAACGGGGCTGCGGCTCCGCAAAATCGGGGTTCTGTCGGGCTACGACATGACTACGGAAGCGGCCGTCGCCAAACTGATGTATGTCCTCGGTCGGCACCTCTCCCCCCGGCAGACGGAGACATTGCTGCGAAAGCCGCTCAAAGGAGAATTTACGGCTTAGGACGTTGCACGAAACGATTTTTTTTCCTATATTTCGCACTGATAAAGTATCTTTTCAGATGGACGAGACCCGCCCGGAAGGTATTGCGCGCAGGCTACTGGATTGACAGACAATTCATTACAGCCGGATTGCGGGTATCGTTCCGCGAACGCAATACCGCATGCGGGATCGCACATTCGGTCGTGGGAAAGTCCGAAAGGGGTACGAAAAGACAGGTAACAAAACAAAAAAATATTTTTTTTCGGGAATTTTATTCCCGGCGGAACGCTCCGAAACACACACCCCGCAGCTCCCCCCCCGCCCGACGGGAATCATGCTACGGCTGGAAGCGGCGGAGACGGAGGCGGGACGGAAAAGAGAAAAGTAAAAAGGAAATTCGGTGCATAAACCAGGAAATCCCGGCGCAAACACCCGCAGAGCGAAATCCGGGATACGACACGGAAAGCACATATAGCAACCAGAGATTGAAATTACACTCGCAATATAAGAACACAAACAAAAAATAAAAGATCAACTAATCAAATCAATTTATCTAACACAACTATGAAAAAACTTTTTTTGATTCTGTCAGTGGCCCTTTTCTCGCTGGGTACTGTAGGCGCATTCGCGCAAGAGGCTGCCGAGGCTGCTGCTCCGGCGACTGAAGAGGCTGCGGTCACCGAGACCGTAACTACCGAAACCCAGATCGCCGGTGAAAGCATGCACCACGTGATGATGCAGAAGTTCCTCGAAGGCGGTTGGGAGTGGATGCTTCCGGTGCTCCTCTGCCTTGTGATCGGTCTGGCCGTAGCTATCGAGCGTATTCTCTACCTGTCGCTGTCGACGATCAACTCGAAGAAACTCATCGCTGCTGTCGAAGAGGCGCTGAAGACCGGCGGTATCGAAGCTGCCAAAGAGGTTTGCCGCAACACGCGCGGCCCGATCGCTTCGATCTACTACCAGGGTCTCGACCGCTACGAGCAGGGTCTGGACGCAGTCGAGAAGGCTGTCGTTTCCTACGGTTCGGTGCAGACGGGCCAGATGGAGTCGGGTCTTTCGTGGATCGGCCTGTTCATCGCCCTTTCGCCGATGTTGGGCTTCATGGGTACCGTTGTCGGCATGATCGCCGCATTCGACGCCATCCAGGCTGCCGGCGACATCAGCCCGACCCTGGTTGCGGGCGGTATCAAGGTTGCCCTTCTGACCACCCTGATGGGTCTTATCGCTGCGGTTATTCTTCAGTTGTTCTACAACTATATCGTTTCGAAGATCGACTCTCTGGTGAACGATATGGAGGATTCTTCCATCACGCTGATGGACATCCTGACTGCCTACAACAAGAAATAATCCGACGTTAATAGAGACAAACCAATTATGAAAAAGATATTAAACGTATTGTTGGGCGTGCTGATGGCCATCACCGTGGTTTTGCTGGTGTATGCGATGGCTACGGGCGGCAGCGATGCGGCAATCAGCCTCAACCTGATCTGGGGGTATATCCTCTTTATCGGTGCGGTGGCTGCAGCCGTTTTCTGCGCGGTCTTCGGCATGATCCAGAATCCCCAGGGTATCAAGGGGACGCTGCTGTCTCTGGCTTTGATAATCGTCATCATCGGTGCGGCCTATTTCTACTCGGCCAGCCACACGATCAACATTATCGACCTCAGCACGGGCGGTTTCTTCGAACACGGGGCTACGGTGCTTACTGAAACCAGCATCATCGTAACCTACGTCGCCTTCGTAGCCGCCACCCTGACGGCTATCGGTACCGAAATTTACAGGGCTTTCAAATAGGAGTTTAACCAATGGCAACAGATAAAAGAAAAATACAGGAGATCAATGCCGGCTCGATGGCCGATATTGCCTTCCTGCTGCTTATTTTCTTCCTGGTGGCCACTACGATGAATGTCGACACGGGTCTGGTGCGTATGCTCCCCCCGATCCCTCCCGAGGACCAAACGCAGGAGGAGATCAAGGTCAAGGAACGCAACCTTTTCCTGGTGCTCATTTCCGGTAGCGGCAACATCATGGCGGGAACCCCGGGCAAGCAGGAGGTGATCGACCTGCGTCAGTTGAAGGACAAAACCAAAGAGTTCGTCCTCAACTCGACCGACTCGCCCGATCTGCCCGAAAAAACGGAGAAGGAGATCGAACTTCCCGACGGCAGCAAGTGGGCCTATCAGGAGAGCCAGGGCGTTGTTTCTCTGCAGACCACCCGCGATACGGGTTACCAGGCGTACATCATGGTGCAGAACGAGTTGACGCGCGCTTTCAGCGAGTTGCGTGACGAGGCTGCCATCCGGAAATTCGGCGCCAAGTATTCGGAACTCCCCGCAGAGCAGCGTGACATCATTGCGAAAGTAGTGCCCCAGAAGATTTCGGAGGCCGAACCGCGTAACATCAAGAAGTAAGAATATGGCAGTAATGAAAAAGAAGGGCGGCAAAGGACTGCCCCCGATCTCGACCGCATCGCTTCCTGACGTGATCTTCATGATCCTCTTCTTCTTTATGGTGTCGACGACCATGCGCGACCAGGAACTGCTGGTGAGATACAAACTCCCGGAGGCTACGGAGGTGCAGAAACTCGAAAAGAAATCGCTTGTAAGTTACATCCACATCGGCCAGCCGTCGCTGGCGATGCAGGCGAAATTCGGTACCGCGCCCCGTATCCAGTTGAACGATTCGTACAAAACCACCAAGGATATTCTGGACTTCGTAGCCGCCGAGCGCGATAAGCTCAGCGAAGCCGACCGTGCTTCGATGACCATCTGCCTCAAGGCTGATCAGACGACCAAAATGGGCGTCGTGACCGACGTGAAGCAGGAGCTTCGCCGCGCCAACGCACTGAAGATATCCTATGCGGCTTCCAAGTCGCTGGGTTACTGATCCAGGTGATACCATCACAAGGAAGGGCAGGAGTTCGACTCCTGCCCTTCCTGTTTTAAAACGGCTCCGACCGCCCGAACCCGGAAATCCGGCAAAACCATTCGTCGCACACCTATATATATAAGGAGTTCGGGTAAGAGAGATAGCGATTCCGGGGACACCCGCCTTCAGAACTGCAGTTCGAGCTGGCCGATTTCGTGGTTGAACGTCAGCCGGTGGTAGGGGGTCAGCCCGTATTCCCGTATGGCAAGCCGGTGTTCCCGCGTCGGGTAGCCCATGTTCCGCGCCCAGCCGTACACGGGATACTCCTCCGCCAGACGCTGCATGTATTCGTCGCGGTGGGTCTTTGCCAGTACCGACGCGGCGGCAATGTCGGCATATTTCCCGTCGCCCTTTACAATACATTTGTAGGGTATGGTCAGCGTCGTGTGAAACCGGTTGCCGTCGATGGCCAGAAATCCGGGTGCCTGCGAGAGCCGCGATACGGCCAGCGACATCCCTTCGAACGAAGCATTGAGAATATTGATTTCGTCGATCCGTTCGGGTGCGACCGCCTGCACGGCCCATGCCACCGCTTCGCGCTCGATCACCTCACGCAGCAACTCGCGGTTGCGCGCGGTCATCTGCTTCGAATCGTTGAGCAGGGGATGGTGAAATCCGGGCGGCAGGATCACCGCCGCAGCGAACACCGCCCCCGCCAGGCACCCGCGCCCGGCCTCGTCACAACCCGCTTCAGGCAGGGCGTATTGGTAAGTTGTTTCCAGCATGGTCTTGCAAAGTTAGAAGAAAGCGGTCGAATCCGAAGCGGTTTCGGCTTTTTTCGTTACTTTTGTCCGGGTCTTCCTGCGCAACGAAGGTTTGGGGCCGCCTACAAAAGGCACCCCTTCGCAGCCCGCACCGGATCGACCCGGCACAAAGACGGATTTGGGAACATGAATACAGACATCGCACGGCAATCGCTGGCAACAGCATTCCTGACGCTGGCAGCCGTGGCCGCCACAGCCCTCTATGCCGGGCCGGGTGGGGGTGCGTTCCCGTCGGTCGCCATGCCGTCGCCTCTGGGCGATCCGCTCACCGCTTTTCAGGTTGCCCATCCGTCGTGGTCGCGCCTGCTGTCGCTTTTCTGCATGCTCTATACCGGACTGAGCATCGGGCGGCTGTCGGTTCGCTATAACCTCTACGCGGGCAATTGTTACCTCGCCATCCCCCTGTTCGGCATGGCGGCCTGCGGCATGGTCTGCGGGCCGGATTACCTGGTGCAATACCTTTCGGCGCTGCTGCTGACCCTCTCCTTCAAACATTTCTGCCTCGCATTCCGCAACGGCTACGGATTCGGCGGCCTTTTCCGGGCTTCGTTCTACCTGGGTATACTCGCGCTGGTCTCGACCCCGGCCATCCCCTTGCTGCTGTTGCTTCCGCTGGCCGTCTTTCTCTTCCGCCGAACGCTGCGCGAACTCGCCGTAGCGCTTTTCGGACTGCTGCTCCCGGCTTTCGCCCTCTGCTACATCGTCTGGGCTTCGGGAGGAGATTTCGGAGCGCCGCTCGCCGATCTGTTCACGGCTCTCTACACGCATGTAGGACTGCCCCAGGACCCGTCGCACGCCACCCGGACAATCTTTCCGCTCCTTCTTGCGGGCGCACTGCTGCTGCTCACGCTGACAGCACTCTCGATCCAGTTGCAGCACATGTATGCCGTCAGCCAGAAAGCCAGGTTGATCCTCGTGTTTTCAATCTGCGCTTTTTTCCTGAGCCTCACCACGCTCCTTTTTCCGGGGGCCTTTGCCGCAACCGCTGCCTTCGCCGCCGTCCCTTCCGCACTTCTTTTGCCCATATTCTTCGTACGTACCCAACGCGACTTTTCGCGGGTCGTTTACCTCCTTTTGCTGCTCTGCACCTTCGCAAGCACACTGCTCGGATAGTCAAAAAAGTCCTATATGTGCCTGAAAGCGGTATCTGGGCCGAATTGTCATAAGATACAATATTTTCTATTGCACGACTGCTAATTATTCGTTGTATATTTGGGAAGAACAGTTAGTGACGCAACTTATTGTTCAACTAAACCAAAAAAACAGTGTCTTATGAACAATCTGACCAATTTAGCGTCGGCTCAGCAGCCGATGATTGTGAAGTATGTGGAAATGCTCCACAACGGAATCCAATCCCAGAACCTTTCGCGGTATGCGATCGGATTCGTACTGCGCGGAACGAAGTACCTCTACGACGGCGACACGCGCCAAAAACTCTCCCGAGGCGATGTTTTCTATCTGGGTGTGGGTCATCACTATATGGAAAACGTGCCTGACAACGGCCAGCCCTACGAACAGATTCTTTTCTTCTACACGCCTGCCGACCTGCAGCGCATTCTGCTCCATCTCAATATCACATACGGGCTGAATATCTCCAACGAACACTCCTGCGAGAACTGCCGCAGCCATTCGCACGTATCGATGCCCGGATGGAACTCCGTGCGGAGCTTTTTCTCCAATACGAACAACTATCTGCGCGATGAGAACTTCCTGCACGACGAGACGGCCGAGAACATCAAGATGACCGAATTGATCTACCTGATCATCTCGCATGAGGATTGCTGCCTGAAAAGCAAGATTCTGAGCAATATCGACACGGCCCGCGAGAACTTCGAACAGATCGTCTACGACCACATTTTCAACGACATTTCCATCGAGGAACTGTCGAAGTTGTCGAACCGTTCGCTCACCTCGTTCAAGAAGGAGTTTCGCCGTCACTTTCAGATGCCGCCCCACAAATGGTACATCCGCCAGCGGCTGATGCACGCCCGGCTGTTGTTGATCTCCACTTCGAAATCGATCTCCGAAATCGGCAACGAATGTACGTTCCCCAACACATCGCACTTCATCAAACTCTTCAAAAAGGAGTATGCGATGACTCCGGCTACATACCGCCACCGTCATCTTTCGTCGCTGGGCAAAGAGGCGCAGCCCGTTATCGGCGAGCAGGTGGAAATGCGCGAAGCGCTCTGAGGAGGTTTTGAAAAAAACTTATAAATTAGTTGGTATTTTAAATTTTTTAATTATAATTTAATACCTGGAAATGGGTTGATTTCGAAAAAATGTTACAAAAGATTTGGAATATCCTAAAATTCAATTTATCTTTGTAATACAAAAGGTGGGGTTCTCCCACTCTCATTAACCTAACTAACCTAACCAGAGGGGCCGGATACTGCCAGGTATCCGGCCCCTTCTCTTTCACCGCAGACGGTCGAAGCGGTTGAAATCGCGGTAGGTTTCCGCGAGCGGTGAATCTGCGACGAGGAACGACCACAGGCGGCAGTCCAGGCTGCAAGCCCCGATCGCCTTGCGGTACATCTCGCAGAAACGTTTCCGCAGTGCAAAACAGGGGTAGTGCTTATTCCCGTAATCATAATACACACCCTCCAGACAAGAGTAAGCGGCCTCACAATAGGCCTTGACAGCCTCGATCTCATCGCCCAGCCGCAGCATACAGTCTGCCAGCCGCTCCCACTCGACGCTCACGGCGAATGCCTTTCCGTCGCCGAAGCGCCAAAAGAATTGAATCCGGTCGATTTCGTCGAGATACTCCACACGCATCGATTCGAGCAGGTCGGGTGAAACTTTCAGCCGGTCGCCGTGCTGCGAAGCTGCTGTGCGGTACACCTTTTCAGGATTTTGGATTTTGTTCATAACTGCACATTTTTAAAATGGAACAAACAGCCGGAGCCTGCCGAAGGGTGTCAAAGAACGGATACGGGCACAGCAATCCCGTAAAAGCGGTCTTCGACAGACAGCCGGATTTTCAAATGTGCAGAAGAAGCTGATTTACAATCACATGATAAAAAGACATAATCGGATTTATTCCCCCGGACACGGGAATAAACGGTTCGTTACACGGCAAATATACAAAAATTTTCCCGATTCACAAATCGGGATGCCATACGCGTCCTTCGAACAATAAATAGGGATTTCGGAGGATTATCCATATTTTTTTCTTATTTTTGCATCAATTGGGAAAAATGAACTTAAATGCCGAAAATCTATGACAAGGTAGATGCACTGAAAAAACCCGAATGGTTGAAGATCCGCCTCCACCGCACCGCCGGCTACGCCGAGGTGCAGCATATCGTCAGGGAACACGGGCTGCATACGATTTGCAGCAGCGGAATGTGTCCGAACAAAGCCGAATGCTGGAGCCGGCATACTGCGACCTTTCTCATTTTGGGTGACATCTGCACACGGGGCTGCCGCTTCTGCGCCACCCGGACAGGACATCCCCTTGCCCCCGACGCTTCCGAACCGCGACAAGTGGCCGAAAGCGCACGGCTGATGCATCTTCGGTATGTTGTCGTAACTTCCGTGACCCGCGACGACCTGCCCGACGGCGGCGCCGCACACTGGGCGCAAACCGTCCGCGAAATCCGGTCACAGAATCCAGACGCAGCCATCGAGCTGCTTATTCCCGACTTCGACGCCCGCCCCGACCTGTTGGACGTGGTGCTGGCATCGGCGCCCGACATCGTCGGACACAACATCGAAACCGTCGAACGGCTGACCCCCCTCGTGCGCTCCAGGGCGAAATACCGCACCAGTCTGGAGACCCTGCGTTACCTCGCGGGACAGGGCGCCGCCACGAAAAGCGGGCTGATGCTCGGCCTCGGCGAGCGCGATGACGAAGTATTGCAAACGCTGCACGACCTGCGCGAGGCGGGCGTGCGGATCGTAACGCTCGGCCAGTACCTGCGGCCCACGCTGGAGCATTATCCCGTGGCGGCGTATATCGCTCCGGAGAAATTCGAACGGTATCGGGCCGAAGCGCTGAAAATGGGTTTCAGCTACTGCGCCAGCGCACCGATGGTCCGTTCGTCGTACCTGGCGGAAGAGGCCCTTCGGAGCATAAGAAACACGCAGCGATGAAAGCCGAATGCCGCGACCTCGGGCGCACCGACTACGAACGGTGCTGGGAGTACCAGCAGGCTTTGTTCGGGAAAGTGCTGGCAGAAAAAGGCTCGGCGGACGAGACGGCCGGCTATTTGCTGCTGACCGAACACAACCCGGTCTACACGCTGGGCAAAAGCGGCAAGGCGCAGAACCTGCTCGTGAACAGCGAACGGCTCGAAGCATTGGGCGCGGAATTTTACCACACCGACCGGGGCGGGGACATCACCTTTCACGGCCCGGGACAGTTGGTCGTTTATCCGGTTCTCGACCTGGAAAAGATCGGGATCGGGCTGAAAGACTACATCGCCGCACTGGAAGAGGCGGTGATCCGCACCGTCGCCCTCAACGGCGTCGCTGTGGGGCGCATCGCAGGCGCTTCGGGAGTCTGGATCGGCGCCAACGATGCGACGGAGGGCGCCGGCGACACCCGGCTCCGCAAGATTTGCGCAATAGGCGTGCGCGCTTCGCGTTATGTGACGATGCACGGCCTGGCGCTGAATGTCACGACCGACCTGGGATGGTTCGACCACATCAATCCCTGCGGTTTTACCGACCGGGGTGTGACGTCCCTGGAGCGGGAAACGGGACGAACGGTTCCGATGGAGGAGGTGAAGGCCTCGATTGTCGAATTTTTAAGCGATGAATTAAATGTTAAAATATATAATAATTAAATCGTATGCCTATAGAAAAACGATGGGTGGTAAAGCCGCAGGGCGAGCCCGCGACGGTGGCGATGCTCGCCACCGAGCTGCGTATCTCGCCCGTGCTGGCCAACCTGCTCGTACAGAGAGGCATAGACACCGTAGAGAAGGCGGAGAAATTCTTTAAACCCAGCCTCGCCGACCTGCACGATCCGTTCCTGATGAAGGACATGTCGAAAGCGGTCGAACGGGTGAGACGGGCCGTTGTGAACAATGAGAAGATCATGGTTTACGGCGACTACGACGTGGACGGCTGTACGGCCGTTTCGCTGGTTTACAAATTCCTGCGCCAGATCGGGCACAAAAACCTGATGTTCTACATCCCCGACCGGTATACCGAAGGGTACGGTATCTCGGTGAAGGGAATCGACCTCGCGGCCCGCAAGGGCGTGGGGCTGATCATCGCCCTCGACTGCGGCATCAAAGCCACGGAAAAGGTCGTCTATGCAAAACGCAAGGGCGTGGATTTCATCATCTGCGACCATCACCTCCCGGCCGAGGAGATTCCTCAGGCCGTAGCCGTTCTCGACCCCAAGCGTGTGGATTGCTCCTATCCGTTCGACGAGCTTTCCGGATGCGGTGTGGGGTTCAAGCTGGTGCAGGCTTATGCCCAGCAATACGACATTCCCTTCCGGCAGATCACGCCGTTGCTGGACCTGCTGGTGGTCAGCATCGCCTCGGACATCGTACCGCTGGTGGGGGAGAACCGCATCCTGGCGCACTTCGGCCTGGAGCACCTCAACCGCGAACCGTCGAAGGGCCTGCTGTCGATCATCAAGATTTGCGGGCTGGACAAACACAACATCACCATCGACGACATCGTCTTCAAGATCGGGCCGCGCATCAACGCCGCAGGGCGCATGCGTATGGACGAGAACGACGAGAACGCCTCGCCCTCGGGCGGACATGCCGCCGTCGAACTGCTGATCGAGGGCAACGAGAGCATCGCGCAGGAGTTCGGCAACGTGATCGACGCCTACAACCAGGATCGCAAGTCGATCGACCGCTCCGTCACGCAGGAAGCGCACGACTTCATCGAGAACAACCCCGCGATGAAGCGGCTCAAGAGCACCGTGGTGTACAACCCCAAGTGGATGAAGGGCATCGTCGGAATCGTGGCTTCGCGCCTGATCGAGACCTACTACCGCCCGACGGTGGTACTGACCATGTCGAACGGCTTCGTCACCGGCTCGGCGCGCTCGGTGCCGGGCTTCGACCTGTATCAGGCCGTGGAGTCCTGCTCCGACCTGCTGGAGAACTTCGGCGGGCACATGTACGCCGCCGGGCTGACGATGCGGCCTGAAAACGTCGGAGAGTTCACCCGCCGGTTCAACGCCTTCGTGGATGAAAATATCGACCCGCAGATGCTCGTTCCGCAGGTCGAGATCGACAGCGAGCTGCTCTTCTCGGACATCACGCCCGAGTTCCGGCGGTCGCTCAACCGCTTCCAGCCCTTCGGGCCGGGAAATACGGCGCCGGTTTTCGCCACCTACGGCGTGAGCAACCACGGCGACGCGAAGCTCGTGGGGATGGACTGCGAACACCTGCGTATGGATCTGATGCAGCGTCAGAAACCCAACACGACGATCCAGACCATTGCCTTCCAGCAACCCACTCATTTCGAGTGGGTACGGTCGGGCCGCCCGGTCGACGTCTGCTACCAGATCGTCGAAAACCACTACCGGGGCACGGTGACCACCCAACTCCGTATCAAGGACATCAAACCGGTAATCAACAAATAAGCTGCGAGGCCCGCCTCCGGCGGGCCTCTTTTTTTAACATCCCGTATTTTTTCCGAACCCAGACTTCCGGACACAACCATGATTTTCTGCAAAAAACCGTTTCGCATTTACCCGCAAATCCTGCTGTGGTGCATGCTCTTCTACTGCATGCTCGCCCACCCCTTCTCCGACGCCGCAGGCAGCCCTCCGGGCAGCCAGCGGGACTATGTGCTGGTAATCAATTCCTATACGGAAAGTACCCCGTGGAGCGAAAAACTCATTATCGACATCATTTCCCGCATCGATGCGATCGACAACCTCGAGATTTACGTCGAAAACATGAACATGCTGCTGATGAACGAGGTTTCGGAGCTGGAAAATTTTGAAAATGCCATCGGCCGCAACTACGGCAAAAACCCGCCCCGGGTCCTGATCCTGCTGGGAAATTCGACCGTCCTGCTGCGCGACTTCGCCAAAAAGGCCTGGGGCGACGTCCCGGTCATCCTTTGCGCCGAGGAGGATTACATCGGTCCGGACACGGCCTACCTGGAGAAGCTGCCCGTTCCGGAAGAGGAGCGTATCCCCATTTCCGACCTGACGAAAACCGAAAACCTCACCGTTCTCTACGCCCCGTACAACCTGCGGCCGAACCTCGACCTGGTGCGCCGCATGATTCCGGGCATGGAAAAACTCATCTTCATCGGCGACGGCCGTTACAGCAACCAGCAGGTGAACGCGGATTTCCTGAAACTGATCCGCACGGAGTACCCCGGCATGGATTACAGTTTCTATTCTGCCGCAGAAATGAGCGTGGACGCACTGCTCGATTCCCTGAGCCTGGTCGATAACAGGCATACGGGCATCTTCTTTTCGTCGTGGGATCACAAACAACGGTTCTCGGGACACACCACCCTGACGACCAACCCCTACAAGGTCATCGCCAGTTCGACCGCCCCCCTGTTCACGATGCGGCCCACCACCATCGCCGGGAGCGGAATCGTCGGGGGATACATGTACGACGAGGAGAATTACCGCCGGCACCTGATCGGCGCCCTCGACCAGGTGCTGGGAGGCAGGCAGGCCCGGGAGATTCCGGTCTATTATCCGCAGGACAGCAGGCCGGTTTTCAACTATCCGGTCATGATGCGGCACGGTCTCTCGCCGAAACTCTGCCCCCCGGGATCGGTGATCCTCAACAAGCCCGTGACGTTTTTCAGCCAGCACAAATGGACGCTGCTGCTGGTCGGCAGCCTGGTGCTCCTGCTGCTGGGCCTGCAACAATGGCGCATCTCGGTGATGCAGAAAATCGCGGAGGCGCGCCGGCGCGAATCCGAAAGCCAGGTCAAATACTCCAACCTGTTCAACCGCATGCCCATCCTGTATATGCAGGAAAAGGTGATCTTCGACGGGAACGGCAACCCGGTGGATACGGTTTACTGCGACGTAAACGCCTTTTTCGAACGGGTTTACGCCCCCAAAGAGACGGTGATCGGAAAGCGGGGCAGTGAGCTTTTCCCCGAATCCGTATCCGAATTTCTCCATTTCATCCACATCACCCTGACCGAAAACCGGATCCTGACGTTTCCTTTTTACGACCGCAAAAACAGTACGTTCTACGAAATCGTCATGGGGCCGTCCTACCTGAAGGACCACATCGACGTTTTCTGCCTGGACAGCACCGAGCTGCACCGGGCACAGCAGAAACTCAGTTCGATCAACCACAAGCTCTCGATGGCATTGGACGTGGCCAGCATCGTTCCTTGGAAATGGGACCTGCAGACGGAAACCATCCTGTGCGACGTGAACAAATCGGTCGAACTGAATTCCGGGGCGGACGACCCCGACGACCTGCAGTTGTCGGTACCCGCCCACCTGTATTTTTCGAAAATCCACAAGGATGACCGGGAACGCGTGGAACAGGCCTACCGAGACCTGATCGAAGGCCGTACCGCCAAAGTCCGCGAAGAGTACCGGGTCGTCTCGCACGAAGACGGACACTGGAAGGAAGAGTGGGTCGAGGCACAGGCTGCCGTGGAGACCCGCGACGAGGGGGGGGGAGCGTTGACCCTCGTAGGATCCTCGCTGGTCATCACCGACCGCAAGCGGATGGAGCAGGAACTGCGCTCCGCGCGTGACCGCGCCGAGGAGTCGAACCGCCTCAAATCGGCCTTCCTGGCCAACATGAGCCACGAAATCCGCACGCCGCTCAATGCCATCGTCGGATTTTCGGAGATTCTCGCCTCGACCGAAGAGCAGCACGAACGGCAGGAATACGTCAGCATCATCGAGAACAACAACTCGCTGCTGCTGCAACTCATCAGCGACATCCTCGACCTTTCGAAAATCGAGGCCGGAACACTCGAATTCGTCCATACGGACTTTGAACTGAACGACCTGATGCGCGAAAAAGAGAACATGATCCGCATGAAGCTCGCTTCGGACAAGATAAAACTGATCTTCGAACCGGGCCTGCCCTCGTGCCCCGTGCGGACGGAGAAAAACCGCTTGTCGCAACTGCTGATCAACCTGCTGACCAACGCTTCGAAATTCACGCAGCAGGGTTCGATCCGCTTCGGATACGAACGGCGCGGGGAGGAGCTTTACTTCTATGTGACCGACACGGGCTGCGGCATTCCCGCCGACAAGATCGGCCAGGTTTTCGACCGTTTCGTCAAACTCAACGATTTCAAACAGGGCACGGGACTCGGACTTCCCATCTGCCGCACCATCGTCGAACACCTGGGCGGCCGGATCGGTGCCGATTCGGAGGTCAATAAAGGTTCCACCTTCTGGTTTACGCTTCCCTATGTTCCGGGAAAAATCGCAGAACAGGCAGCTCCCGACTTCTGTCCGATCACCGTCGAAAAGGACAAACTGACGATCCTGATCGCCGAGGACAACGAAAGCAACTACCGGCTGTTCGAATCGATCCTGCGTCAGGAATACCGGCTGCTTCACGCCTGGGACGGACATGAAGCCGTTGAGTTGTTCAAGACGCACAAACCGCATATCGTCCTGATGGATCTCAATATGCCGGTGATGGACGGGTATGAGGCCACCCGGGAAATTCGCAAAATTTCAGCCGACACGCCCGTGATCGCCGTGACGGCTTTCGCCTACGCCTCCGATGAGCAGAAAACGCTCGACAACGGCTTCAACGGCTACATGTCGAAACCCATCAATGCCAACCAGCTGAAGGCAAAAATCCTCGAAATACTCCGCACGCGCATGACGCTGATCTGACATTCGGCGAAGTTCGCAGACGCGACCGGGGCCGGCAAATGCCGGCCCCGGTTCGTATTTACTTCATACGGATAATCCGGCCGGTATCATCCGCCGCAGGCAGGGGAGCGGGCGTGAAATCGGAGTAACCGACCGCTATGACGCACAGGGGCGCGCACCCTTCGGGAATCGGCAGGAACTCCCGCAAATAGTCCGCCGCACACGCCCCCTGCGGCTCGTCCCTGCGGCAGGGCCGTCCGTCGACATGCACCCAGCACGAGGCCAACCCCGCATCGACGCAGGCGAGCTGGAGCACCGTGGCCGAAATGGCGGCGTTTTCCCGCCACAGATCGCTCTTCGCCGCATCGCCCAGCACGACCACCGCCAACGGCGCGTCCTTCATAAATGCGGAACCGTAGTCGCGCATGCCGGCCATGCGGTCGATCAGTTCGGGCCGCTCGACCACAAGCAGCCGCGTCGAACGGCTGTTGCGCGACGAGGGCGCGGAAAGCGTCAGCCGGAGCAGCTCCCGCACGACCTCTTCCGGAACGGGCGCGGCGCGAAACTTGCGGACACTGCGGCGCCGGGCAAGCAATTCTTTGAACTCCATAACGTATGCGTTTTAAATCGTTTGCCGCAAAGATAGTGCAAGGTGAGCGATAAGCCAAACTTGTTTGAGCTTATCCGAACCGCAGCCTGTCTAAAACGGGGCTTGTTCCCGATAAGGATAGTGCAAGGTGAGCGATAAGCCAAACTTGTTTGAGCTTATCCGAACCGCAGCCTGTCTAAGATAAATTCAGAAATAAGGAAAATTTGTGTATATTTGAGATTCAAACCATCCGATTTATGGACCACAAACTCACCGTAGCGCTGATCTACGACTTCGACGGCACCCTCGCACCGGGCAACATGCAGGAGTACGATTTTATCCCCGCCGTCGGCAAAAGCAACAAGGAATTCTGGACGGAGGCCAACACCCTGGCCGAAGAGCAGGATGCGGACATGATCCTGACCTACATGGCGCGGATGCTCCAGGAAGCCAAATCGAAGGGACTGTCGCTGCGGCGGGAGGCCTTCCAGGAGTCCGGGCGGCGCGTGACGCTGTTCAGGGGCGTGAAAGCGTGGTTTTCGCGCATCAACGCCTACGGCGCCGAACGTGGCATCCGAATCCTGCACTACATCAACTCCTCGGGGCTGAAGGAGATCATCGAAGGTACGGAGATCGCCCATGAATTCCGGAAAATCTACGCCTGCTCGTTCCTTTACGATGTGGACGGAATCGCCTACTGGCCCGCCGTGGCGGTCAACTACACCAACAAGACGCAGTTCATTTTCAAGATAAACAAAGGCGTGGAGTCGGTCTTCGACAGCAAGGAGGTGAACCGCTACATTCCCGAACGCGCCCGGGCCGTACCCTTCAACCACATGATCTACGTGGGCGACGGCACTACCGACATCCCCTGCATGCGCCTGGTGAAGAATTTCGGCGGCCATTCGATCGCCGTCTACAACCCCGACCAGAAAGGAGCGCGCAAGGAGATGGCCTCGCTCATCCACGACAACCGCGTGAGCCACGTCTGCCCGGCCGACTACTCGGAAGGATCGGAAATGGATCGGCTCGTAAAGACCATCATCGACAAAATCGACGTAGACCACCGGCTCGAACAGCTCGAAGTCGTAAAATAACGCGCATGAAAATCGTTTTCGCAACCAACAACGCCCATAAACTCGCCGAAGTGCAGGCCGTGCTCGGCCCGGAATTCACGCTCGTCACGCCCCGCGAATGCGGAGTAGAGGAGGAGATTCCCGAAGAGCAGGAGACCCTCGAAGGCAATGCCTCCCAGAAATCCCGTTACCTGCACGCCCGCACGGGACTCGACTGCTTCGCCGACGACACGGGGCTGGAGGTCGCGGCGTTAGGCGGCGCTCCCGGCGTACACTCGGCCCGCTACGCCACCGACGGCCACGACTTCGCGGCCAACAACCGCCTGCTGCTGAAAAACCTCACGGGCGTCACCGACCGCCGCGCACGCTTCCGTACGGTCATTTCGTTGCTTCTCGGGGGCGAAGAGCACCTTTTCGAAGGCATCGTCGAGGGAAGGATCATCGACCGCGAATCCGGAGAGGAAGGCTTCGGCTACGACCCCCTGTTCGTACCCGACGGCTGCGACAAGACCTTCGCCCAGATGTCCCCCGAAGAGAAAAACGCCGTCTCGCACCGCGCCCGCGCCGTGCGCAAACTGGCAACCTATTTACAAAATCTCGACCCGAAAACGGTGCCTCCGGGCGAAAGCTGAAACCGCGCGCAGCGTCTGTCGCGCGGAAGCGGACCGATGCCCGAGAACCTTCCCGGCCTGCGCTCTATTTACAGCATACAGGCGGCACCCAGGCTCAGCCTGCGAACAAATTCGCCGCTCAGCCCCGGCTTGCGCTCTATGTACAGAATATCGGCCGCATCCCGGCCATGTTCTTGAAAAAATGCACCACCGGACACCCGGTCGCGCTTGTATTTGCATTCCAACGAAAAATAAGATACCTTTGCGGCCCTATGGAAGAGAAAAACTACTGCAAGGAGGAGCGTTTCGACGCGGAGACGGTCGAACGGCTGAAACATCATTATACCGAAATCCTGAAGCTGCTGGGCGAAGACCCCACGCGCGAAGGACTGCTCAAGACTCCCGAACGGGTGGCCAAAGCGATGGCGTTCCTCACAAAAGGCTATGATGAGAATCCCCCGGAAATCATCCGCTCGGCGACGTTCCGCGAGGAGTACAAACAGATGGTACTGGTGAAGGATATCGAACTCTACTCGCTCTGCGAGCACCACATGATCCCCTTCTACGGCAAGGCCCACGTGGCCTACATCCCCGACGGATACATCACGGGCCTGTCGAAAATCGCCCGCATCGTGGAGTGCTACGCCCGCCGCCTGCAGGTGCAGGAGCGGCTGACGGTGCAGATCCGCGACTGCATCCAGGAGGCGTTGCATCCGCTGGGCGTGGCCGTGGTGATCGAAGCCAGCCACATGTGCATGCAGATGCGGGGCGTCGAGAAGCAGGGATCGGCTACCACGACCTCCGCCTTTACGGGCATCTTCCTCAAAGACCACCGCACGCGCGAGGAGTTCATGACCCTCATTTCGCACAAATACCGGTAGGATAGCGCCTTTTCGTACCCGACCTCAATTCCTTGCCGTCGGATTTTTGGGAACCTGCCGCCCGACAGGCCTGCAACGCTGCATATCCGGGGCTTGTCTATCAAAAAGGGGGTGTCTAACAAGTCGTAGACACCCTCTTTTCTTTTGCGACCGGACGTAACGGCGGGTTGCGGAGGCCGTTACTCCGCATCCTCCTCTTCCCCGCAAATGCACGGCAGGCTGAACCAGAAGCGCGTACCCACGCCCTCCTCCGACTCCACGCCGATCCGGCCGCCCATTTTTTCCACGATCATCCGCGAAATCGCCAGCCCCAGCCCGGTGCCGGCCGCGAAGTCGTTGAGTTTGATGAACCGGTCGAAAATATCGTGCTGCCGCTCCTTCGGAATGCCCACGCCCGTGTCCTGCACGAAGCCGTAGATCCGGCCGCCCTCGATATAGTATCCGAAACGGATTTCCCCCTCCTGCGTAAATTTGGACGCGTTATTGAGCAGGTTGGTCACCACCTGCGCCAGCCGGTTCTGATCGCAGACGACCTCCGCCTCGCCGTAACGGTCGTCGAGCACCAACTCCACACCCGGCCGTATTTTCTGCCTATGCACCTCGTACTGCGCACGGAACAACTCGCGGAGCGACATGGTACGGTAATGGAATTCGAGCGTTCCGGCCTCGATTTTCGAAATGTCGAGAATGTCGTTTATCAGTTGCAGCAGCAGTTCGGAATTGGTGTCGATGATTTCTATATACTGCTGTTTCTCCTGCTCGCTCTCGGCCAGGCCCACCAATTTGGCAAACCCCACGATGGCATTGAGCGGCGTGCGGATTTCGTGGCTCATGTTGGCCAGGAAGGCCGACTTGAGGCGGTCGGACTCCTCGGCCCTGTTGCGGGCTTCGACCAGTTCGCGTTCGGCCCGCTTCTGCTCGGTCACGTCCCACGCCACGCCGATGATCAGAGGCAGGCGGTTTTCGACCGGCACCAGCGACTTCGAAGTGTGCACGTCGCGGACTTCACCCGTCAGGGTGACGTATTGTTCTTCGAATACGAGCCGTTCGCCCGTACGCAGCAACTGCAGATCGTCGCGGCGGAACTTCTCCGCATCGACCGGATTGGGAAACACCTCTTCATCCGTATGTCCCAGTGCCCGTTTCGCGGAAATCTGGGAATAATCCTCGAACGCCTTGTTCCAATAGAGATACCTGAATTCGTTTCCGGGGTCTTTGACGAACAGGTAGACCGGAATGTTGTTGAGGATGCTCTCCATCACGATATTCATTTCGCGGATCTTGGTCTCGTTTTCGATACGCATCGTGACGTCCTGCGCGAAGAACCAGACGATCTCCTCGCGGCGGAAATGGTCGAGGATGATATAGGAAACGATGTCCCAGGCCACCACGCGGTCCTTGTGATCCTTGAACCGGATCGTGTATTTGTGGACGCCTCCGTCGTCGCGGATTTTGGCGAGCAGCTCCTCCCACTGCCTCTCGGAACCGGCCAGCGCCCAGAACTCATACACCTTGCGGCGCGAAATATCCCCCTCCATTCCGTGACGCGTGCGGAAACGCTCGTTGGCATAGACCATCGACCCGTTGAGGCGGCAGGCGTAAATCTCCTCCTTGACGTTATTGAGGGCGTATTTTACCAATTCAAGCTCGTGACGCGCCGCTTCGGTCTCGGTGATGTCGCGGCAAACGCACAGGGCATGTTCGTCGTCGAGCGGGAAAATCCGGTTTTCATAATTGTGCGTCTTCCCGTCGAGCGTGATGTCATGGTGGGCAATCGATCCGCAGCCGGAGACGAACACCCGCTCCAGGTTGTTTTTCACGCTCCGGTACGCCTCGGGCGAGAGGATATGACGGATATTTTCGCCGATGATCTGTTCGCTGGGCACCCCGACGTGGTTGGTCTCGTCCGAAGAGACCAGGTCGGCAATGACGCCCGGACGGGTGATGACCGTCAGCATGTCGGGCAGCGAGTCGAGAATTTTGCGGGCGTATTTCTCCCCGTAGCGGCCTTTCGACGGGTTTGCGGCCGGAGGCCGGGGGGGGGTGATCGGGTTCTGTCCGCCTTCGAGTTCTTCGATTCTGCGAATCAGCTCCTCGCGGGAACAAGTGTCATAACGGCCCATGGGCGATCTGTTTTAGATAGGGTATGTCATACAAAGATAAAACTTTTCCCGAAAGTTCCTCACAATCCCGGGAAAAATCGGTTCGAAGTCTGCGGAACACAACCGGATAAGCGAAAGGAACAAAAAATCGTTATCTTTACCCCGTAAAAACACCGTCCCATGAAGAAACTGCTGTTTGCCTGCTGCCTGGCGCTGCTGGTGGCAAGCGTCCCGGCACAGACGCCCCGGCCCGCCCCCTCCAAAGAGCTGCTTATCGTCGATTTTTTCCTGCGCAATCATGCGGCGCCCGCTCCCTATGCGGAGCTGCTTCGGGGAGTCGTGCTCGACGGCTTTGCCGCACGCGGCCGGCACCGGGTGCTCGACGCCGCGATGCTGCCCGAAATGGCCGGCCGGCTTCCCGGCACGGGTACCGTGACACCGGAAAGCGCCCCGGGCGACCTGGGGGCCTTCCTCGGTATGCGCGCGCCGCAGGCCGCCGATGCGGGTGCCCGTTACCTGGTGAGCGGTGCGATCGTCGATTACAAATTCTCACACGCCGAACTGCCCGCCGCCGACAGCAAAAAACCGCCCCGGCAGGGTTTCCGCAGCACGTTCCGGGTCGTAATCTCGGCCATCGACCTCAAAACGGGAACCCGTCTTCCCGACCAGGCCTACGAACTGACGGCCACCGAACGTATTGCCGACGCCGCCGACCGCACGGCATTGTATCGCCTCCGGGGACAACTCGAATACTACATCGACCGCAACTTCCGGTTCGAGACGCAGATTCTCGAATGCTGCCCGCCGGACAGGAAAGGCCGTGTCCGGGAACTCTACATCCACAGCGGCACGTCGATGGGCGTGCGCACCGGCGACCTGTTCCTGGTTTACGAAGAGGTACCCGTCGGCGGGATTGCCACGCGCCGGAAGATCGGACGGCTGCGGGTCGTCGAATCGGCGAATCCCGAAGCGGCCCGCTGCAAGATCGCCAAAGGCGACGCCGAGATCGAAGCCGCCCTGCTTGCCGGGCACGGACTGATATGCGTCAGCGACGGCAAGGCTTTCGGATACTGACGTTTACCCGCCACGCCCCTGAAAAGGCCGCATCCGGATGGATGCGGCCTTTTTCATAGTTCAAAAACGCTTCATTATGCACGGATCGGGCTGCGGTCCGGGAAATGACTTGCCGGGGAACGGATTTTGATCGGTACGAACCGACAGCAATCTAAAAAAAACAGGATTATGGCCATCAAAAAATTTCACTTAACGGTGATTGCGCTCCTGGGGGCCGCACTCATTTCGTGCCAGAAGGATCCCTCCACATCGGATCTGCACAAAGACTATCTGGTCTATACCGCCCATGACGCCGGTACGGACTTCGCCGACTTCGGCACCTATTACATCCCCGACAGCATCCTTCTGATCGGCAACTCCGACAAGACGGAGTACTGGAAAGACGCGGATGCGCAGCAAATCGTGAACACCGTCGTCACCAACATGGACGGCCGTCAGTTCACGCGCACCGACGACAAGGCGGCTGCCAACCTCGGCATCCAGCTCAGCTACGTGAAGCGGGTAACCTACTTCGTGGGCTACGACTATCCTTACTGGTGGTGGTATTATCCCTACTACTGGTCGCCGGGTTACTGGGGTGACTGGCTGGGGTGGCACTATCCCTACCGCGTTTACTACGGTTATACGGCCGGTTCGCTGCTCGTGGAGATGGTGAATCTCGAAGCCGATCAGGAGTCGGGCAAGAAGCTGCCCGTCGTTTGGGACAGTTTCATCGGCGGCCTGCTGACCTCCAACGCCGAGGTCAACCAGCAGCGCACGCTCGACGCCGTGAATCAGGCATTCGAACAGTCGCCCTACCTGAAAAAATAACCGATCGTCAACCGAAGAACAACGTAAGATTATGAAAACGATAAAACTTCCGGCATTAAAGGCAATCGTCGCCGTCATTGCGATGGTTGCGGCCTTCCAGCCGGGCAAGGCACAGGTTTTCCCCAACAGCTACATCAACGTCGACTGGCAGTACAACGTGCCCCTCGGCAGCAGTTTCGCCGATAAAAGCTCGGGCTGGGGGATGAACTTCGAAGGCGGCTATTTCGTCACCGACAACATCACGGTCGGCGCCTTCATCGCCTACCACACCAACCTGCAGTCCATCGGCCGCCAGACGCTGCAGCTGACGCCCAGCTCGGCGATGACCACCAACCAGAAGCATGCGCTCTTCCAGCTTCCGTTCGGTGCAACGGCACGCTACAACTGGTTAAAGGACAGTATCTTTCAGCCCTATGCCGGTCTGAAGCTGGGCGCCAACTACGCGCAGATGTCCTCCTACTATTATGTTGTGAAGCATTATGAGGATACGTGGGGATTCTACATGTCGCCCGAAATCGGTGTGTCGATCTTCCCGCGTCCGGACTACCGCCTGGGCTTCCACGTGGCGCTCTATTACAGCTACGCCACCAACAGCGGCGATCTGCTGGTCTACTCGATGGACAACATCAACAACTTCGGCATTCGTGTCGGCGTTTCCTTCTGAAACAAACCGATAAGTTGCGTCGCTTACCGGAAGCACCGGGCCTCGTTGAGGCCCGGTGCTTGCATTTTCCGGAAGAATAATCGGGAAATAAAGCGTATCGTGCGCGCAGGTGCACTTAGGAAACGGACAGACTGCGTTTCCCGCTCCCCAAAGTCTCCCTTATCAAAGGGGGATTTCAGGGGGTTTGTCGGTATAATTGCGCGCAAGCGCATTGATTAAACGGGAGAAACCCGTTTAATCAATGCGCTTCCAGCCAGTTGCGACCCACGCCCGCGTCGGCCAGCAGCCGCACTTTAAGCCGGGCGGCGGACTCCATACACTCGGTCACGATGGCCTCGACGCGCTCCTGCTCTTCCCGGAGCATGTCGACCACCAATTCGTCGTGCACCTGAAGGATTACTTTCGAGCGGATGCCTTCGGCCGCAAAACGACGGGCCACGTCGATCATGGCAATCTTCATGATGTCGGCGGCGGAGCCTTGGATCGGGGCGTTCACGGCATTGCGTTCGGCCAGTCCCCGGGCCACGGCGTTGTGCGACGTGATGTCGCCCAGATAGCGCCGGCGGCCGAAGATCGTCGTGACGAATCCCTCCTCTTTCGCCTTCTCGACGACGTTGTCCATATACTCCTTCACGCGGGGGTAGGAGGCGAAATAGCCGTCGATAAGCTCCTTCGCCTCCTTGCGGGGAATCTCCAGCCGCTGGCTCAGGCCGAAGGCCGAAATGCCGTAGATGATACCGAAATTGGCCGTCTTGGCCCGGCGGCGCTCCTCGGAAGTCACCTCGTCCAACGATTTGTTGAACAGCTTGGCCGCCGTCGCGGCGTGAATGTCCTCGCCGTGTTCGAAAGCGGCGATGAGCGACTCGTCGCCCGAAAGGTGCGCCATCAGGCGCAGTTCCACCTGGCTGTAATCGGCCGAGAGCAGCAGGTGGTCGTCGTCCGACGGAATGAACGCCTTGCGGATGCGGCGGCCCAACTCGTCGCGCACGGGGATGTTCTGCAGGTTGGGATTGGTCGATGAAAGCCGTCCGGTGGCGGTCACAGCCTGGTTGAACGACGTGTGGATGCGTCCCGTCGCACGGTTGACCAACTGAGGCAGCGCCTCGACATAGGTCGAAAGGAGTTTTTTCACGCCCCGGTATTCGAGAATCCGGTCGACAATCGGATGCTTGCGGGCGAACGACTGCAGGTAGTCCTCATCCGTACAGAACTGCTTGGTTTTGGTCATCTTGGGCTTCTCGGCGATCTGCATCTTCCCGAAAAGCACCTCGCCCAACTGGCGCGTGGAGTTGATGTTGAGACCCGAATCCCCGGCCAGCGTGCGGATTTCCGCCTCCAACTGCGCCAACTTCGTGTTCAGCTCCACGGCGTATTCGGCCAGCGCCCCGGAGTCGATCCGCACGCCCGCCATCTCGATGTCGGCCAGCACACGGATCATCGGCTCCTCGACCTCGAAATAGAGTTTCTCCAGCCCGATACGCTCCACCATCGGATAGAGCACGTGTTTCAGGCGAAGGGTCACGTCGGCGTCCTCGGCGGCATACTCCTTCACGCGTTCGATGTTGACCATATCCATCGTCAACTGCTTCGTCCCCTTGCCGATGAGCGTCGTAATCTCGATCGGGCGGTAGTCGAGATACTTCTCCGCCAGTGCGTTCATGTTATGCCGCGACTCGGGATCGAGCAGGTAGTGGAGGATCATCGTGTCGTACATGCGGCCCCGGATTTCGACGCCCAGCCGCCGCAGCACCATCAGGTCGAACTTGATGTTCTGGCCGATCTTGGCAATCGCCGCATTCTCGAACAGCGGCCGCACGATTTCGGCATACTCCGCCGTATTCGCTTCGCTGAAAGGTACGTACCACGCCTCGAAAGGTTTCACGGCCAGCGACAGTCCCACGACGCGGTCGTTGAAGATGTCGAAGCCGGTGGTCTCGGTGTCGAAGCAGAATTCATCGTACGACCCGATCTCGTCCACCACCCGGCGCAGCGCTTCGGCGCTTTCGACGAGCGTATAGACATGGGGCGTGGTTTGCGCCGTAGCGAAAGCCGGCTCTTCGGCCTCGGCCTCCAATTCGGCGACAGGCACCGGCGCTGCCGGCAACGGCTCCACAGGCCCTCCGAAAAGGTCGCCCTGACCGGCCAGCGCGGCCCTTTTCGCGGCAGCGGACTTGGCGCGGGCCATCTCGGCCAGCTGCGTCTGGGCCTCCTGCCGGGGACGGTCGGGAAGCTCTTCCGGCGGAGCGAGGTTGGTCAGGTCGTTCAGAAATGCCTTGAAATCCAACTCGGCGAACACGGCGCGAAGCGCATCGATATGCGGTTCGCACACCGTGAGATCCTCCTCGCGGAAAGGAATCGGCACGTCGAGGCAGATGGTCGTCAGCGTCTTCGCCAGGCGCAGCTTGTCGCCCCAGGCGGCAATCTTCTCGCCCTGTTTTCCCTTGATCTTCGAAACGTTGGCGAGAATGTTCTCCACCGATCCCCACTCCTGTACCAGCTTGCAGGCGATCTTCTCGCCGATGCCGGGTACACCGGGAATGTTGTCCGACGCATCGCCCCACAGCGCCAGAATGTCGCGCACCAGACAGGGATCGTCGATGCCGTATTTCTCGCGGATCGCCTGACGGTCGATGATCTCGATCGCTCCGTCGGCACCTTTCTGCTTGTAAATCTTACAGTTGTCGCGCACCAGCTGCCCGTAGTCCTTGTCGGGAGTCACCATGAAAACATCGTAGCCGGCCTCCACGCCTTTCTGCGAAAGGGTGCCGATCACGTCGTCCGCCTCATAACCCTCCACCTCCAGGATCGGGATACACATCGCCTCCAGCACCCGTTTCACATAAGGAACCGAGAGCAAAATATCCTCCGGGGTTTCGCTCCGGTTCGCTTTGTAGTCGGGGAAAATCCCGCGGCGGAAACTGCCCCCCTTCGGATCGAACGCCACGCCCAGCAGGTCGGGTCGTTCGCGCTTCTGGATGTCGCGCAGGAATTTCACGAAGCCGAACACCACGGAGGTGTTCATGCCCGAGCGGTTGCGCATGGGCCGTCCCAGAAAAGCATAATAGTATTTGAACAGCAATGCGTAAGCATCGACCAGGAATAATTTTTTCATGTTGAAAAAATTCTATTAAAAATGATAAATTAAGAATTGAAAATCACCCCTCCCCATAAAAAACCTTGAATTTCTTTCTTCATTTTCTTCGCTCGGCATCCTCCGAACGGCGTTCGGTCGCTGTCCCCGCTTACCGAAAATGTTGAATTCCTTTCTTCGTGTCCTTAAAAGGTCCGGATCATTTTACAGAATACAGGGTTCCGGCATAGAAAAAATGAATTGCGAATGAAAACCGGCTCAGCCGATTTTTCATTGCGGAAGATTATCCTCCGCAAACCACTCCGCGTAGGAGGTCGCCGTCTCGTGCAGGCGCAGCGCGTGGAGCGTCACGCCCTGCGGCATCCGGGCCTGCAGCCGCACGGCGAAGTCCGCCAGCATATTCTCGCACGTGGGCTGGAAGTCCACCGCGACGATACGGCGGAACCGCCCGGCGAGCGTCCGGCACAGGGCGTCGTTCCCGGCGCTGCGGCGCACCACGAAGGCGTGATCCATCCGCGAGACGATCTCCTCGTTCACGATCCCTTTGAGCACGCCGAAGTCGAGCACCATGCCGCACTTGGGATCGTCCGCCGCCCCGGCCGGTCGCCCCTTTACCGTAACGAACAGGCGGTACGAATGGCCGTGAATCTCACGGCACGCCCCGTCGTATCCTTCGAGGGCGTGCGCCGCCTCGAACGAAAATTCCTTAGTCAATCTGATCACTGCCATGCAACAAAGATATTCATTAAATGCGAAAGCCGAAAGCCCGCGTGTCATTTTCCGCGTCCCGGTGCGGGATTTAGTAGTAATCTTTAAGCATATTCTCCCAAAAAACAGGCCGGACTTCGATGAGTCCGGCCCGCAGAAGAGGGTGGCGGCAAGTCCGGTTCCGTGCCCGGCTCCGCCCAAAAAGCGCCGGAACCGAATATACCGACACCGTCGGGATCGCTTTATTTTATTTCCGTGACCGTTCCCGAATAATAGCCTTTGATAAAAAGTTCGACCTCGTCGCTACCCGCATTCTTCCAGACGTTGAACGTCACAAGGGCATTCCCGTCTGGGGTCGCCGCCGAATGTTGCCCATACTGCCCGAAGCATAGCTGTACGTCACGCCGTCATACGTCACCGACGCCTCGGAAACGGCCGAAAACCCCTTCGGACCGCCATCGAACGTTGCCCTCCGTGCCGCCGTTGCCGACCGGGCCGAAATCGGGCAGGGCGTTCAGCATGGTCTCCAACTGGAACACGGAGGTTTCGGTCAGCAGACCGTCCTGCCGATGAGTGAAGGCTCGAACGCCGCAGCGATATATTCCTCCTGATCGTAGACCTCCTCCCAGGATTCGAGTCCCGCCGCAGGTGTCATGGCCAGGTAGGTCAGGCCGTGGAAATCGAATGCGAAAACCGACCCCAGCGCATGTGCCGCACCATCGATCGCATAGGTGTCAGGCGCTGCATCGGGCGTGACCGGCCCGTCCGCCGGTTCGTAGTCCGTGGTGCAGTTCCCTTCGAACACCTTGCCGGAAGCAAGCGTGAACCGGAATTCGATGCCGACCGTCTTCTTTTCGTCATCGATCCCGACCGTGAACGATCCGGTGTCGATCTCCTGGGTCATACCGGTTTCGACGCTCCCGAACGCTCCCTGCGAAGCGGTCATGTTGTAGAAGGCGAAATAGGCCTTCTCGGTCTTCACGTGCACGGTCTTACCCACCAGCGACGGATCGACCGCCAATTCGATAAACGGGTGGATGAATTCGTCCCGGTCATCCTTTTCCATCAAATCCTCGTATCTTTCCACCCGGTCGGACGATAGAAACACGTAATCGAAATTTCCGATCTGCTCGAAAAACATCGACCGGATGCCGGTCTTTACGCCGTCGAAGGCAAACGCATTTTCCAATTTCCCGTCAGGCGGAAGAGACGGTCCGTTTTCATTGCCGTCATTACCGCAACCGCCTGTCACGAAAGCCAGGCACAGACACACAGCCCCGGTCAAAAGTCTGAATTTTCTCACAGCTTACTCCATTTAAAAGATTTCCCTTCTAAAAACCGTCATCGGTTCCGACTGCGCACATGTGCTGAAAACCGTATGCATCGTCACGCCCCGGCACGACACTCCAAAGTACGGGGTGCGGGCGGGAGATCATGCGTTTTATCCTGTACGGAAAACACCGGCCGAACTTAACTTTTGCGATCCGCAAACGCGGCAAACCACTTCCGGAACCGAACATCCCCTCTGAGCCGCAAGTCTTTGATTGCATCGGATGCAAGGTAGAAAAAAATAATATAATTCGTCTTTTTCTTCGCAAAATTCATCAAAATCTCTTAATATCGATCGGCGGAACACAAAAAACGGAGAATACGTTGCCGTATTCTCCGTGCGGTTATGGCCGCTAATTGCCGGTTCCGGAACACGGTTCCCGACATGCGGCAAAGATTTTAGCCGCGCCTGTTCAGCAGGCCGCAAAAAGTTTTCGCAGGAGGTGGGCTTTCCGCACCGGATTCCCGACCGCACTCCGGGTGTTTCCGTCCTCCGGAGTGACGGAAACCGCCGTATCCCTGAAAAATTCTTCCGGCGTCTTTCCGTTGTTTATTCGATCTCCAGTTCGTAGGGACAATACATCACCAAACCCTGATGGCGGGTTGCGTCCTGCACCTTTTTGTAGTGCCGCATCAGGTCGCCCAGCTCCGACGAGAGCGAGCGCGTCTGCATGCGGATATTGAGTGAGGCGATGAAGGCCGCGAAGCCCGCAGGCTCCTCCGTCACCTCCACGACGCGGTAAGCCGAGCCGAGATCGGCTTTTTCCGCCGCCAGCGCAATTGCCTCCCTCAGGCCGCCCCAGCCGTCGATCAGCCCGATCGCCAGCGCGTCTCCGCCCGTCCAGACACGGCCTCCGGCAATGTCGAGCACCTTTTCGACCGGCAGGTTGCGCCCCTGGGCAACATGTTCGGTAAAGGTCGTGTAAACCTTGTCCACGCCGCGCATGATCGCCGCCCGTTCGAGCGGGGTCAGCGGAGCCGTGGCTCCCATGCCAGCCGACGTGTTGCTCTTCACGGCGTCGAGGGTAATGCCCAACTTGTTTTTGAGCGCGTCGATCGTATTGAAGAACATCCCGAAGACACCGATCGAACCCGTAAGGGTCATCTTGTCGGCCAGGATTGCGTCGGCCGGGCAGGAGATGTAATATCCTCCGCTCGCGGCATACCCGCCCATCGACACGATCACGGGTTTCTCGGCCCGGAGCAACTCTATTTCGCGCCAGATCACGTCCGACGCCAGGGCGCTTCCGCCCGGCGAGTTGACGCGCAGCACGACCGACTTCACGCGGTCGTTGAGGCGTACCCCGGCCAGTGTTTTGGCAAACGTATTTCCGTAAATATCACGGCCGACCCCCTCTCCGTCCACAATTCCGCCGTCGGCATAGACTACGGCAACCTGCGACGACGAAATGTTTTTAAGATCGCCGACGACCTGCGAAGCGTACTCGCCGAGGGTAATGAAATCATACTCCCCGTCGCTTCCGGCCGGGACGCCCCGCTCCGCGAAAACGTCGTTCATCTCGTCCTCGTAGAGCAGCCCGTCGACAAAACCGTGCTCCAGTGCCTCTTCGGGCAGCAGAGCCTGCAAATTATCGGTGATGCGGTTGAGCGCGTCCATCTCGAATCCACGGGCTTCGGCCACGGCTCCGGCCATCGTCGACCACATCGATTCGACCACCGCCTGCATCTGCTCCCGGTTCGCGGGGGACATCTTCTCGGCGATATAAGGCTCCACCGCACTTTTGTACTTGCACGCCGTGGGGCGGAACACCTCGGCCTTGATGTCGAGCTTGTCGAGCAGTCCCTTGTAGAACATCAGGTCGAACGAGAGTCCCGACCAGTCGAGTCCTCCCTCGGGCTGCATGTAAATCTCGTCGGCCGCCGTGGCCAGGTAGTACCGGCCCTGCGAGTAGACTTCGTCGTAAGCCACGACGAATTTGCCGCTCTGCTTGAAATCGACCAGCGCCGCGCGCAGCTCTTCGAGCAACGCCGCCCCGGCCACGCCGCCCATACCGTTCATGCGCAGGTAGATCCCTTCGATCCGGTCGTCGTCCTTCGCCGCCCCGATCGCCCGAAGCGCCTTGAACACGGGCAGCCGGCGCTCGGTCTCCAGCGTCAACAGGTTGAAGCCCGCCAGCGGATCCATCGACGGCGCATCGGTGATGGTCTCCGCCAAATCGATTTTCAGGATGCTGTGCTCCTTCACCGTGATGGTCGATTCGATCGATCCGGCGATGCCGATCAGCAGGAAGATCCAGAAGAAAACCATCACGACGCTGCCGACGGCAAATGCGAGCAATCCCGCAAGAAATGTCTTTGCAAAATTCATATACCTCTTTTTATTTAGAATTACTGTTTTTCGAAAATCCGCGTTCGTCAAACAAAGCGTTTTACAAAGATAGGCATATTTTCTGAAAGACAAATAAAATTTATCGTTTTTCGATAACAAAACACACGTTCTTTTCATGAACGAATTCACCCCCGCCGAAAGGTTCCGTGGCGGGGGTGCGTTCGTTTTCAAGACGGAATCGTCCCGATAAAGATCACTTCTTCTTATAATGATGCCAATTCAGGCATGCGATCATAAGGAACAGCAAAATGAAGGAACAGTCGATCCATGCGGGCGAAGGTTCGGACACACTCCAGCTCGTACCGACTAAAACCAGAAAAATCAGGATCGAAACCGGTTGCAAAAACGCAGTAAGGACATTGTGGTTCGGACCGGGTTTGACGATGACGATAAAATCTTCTTCGGGCAGTTCTACTCCGTGTCTGAAGATTTTGACCGACCGAACCGACAACCAGCAGAGGATTCCGGCGCCATAAAGAGTCGCTGCGATCTGCCAGAAGCGGAAATCATTCCAGCCGCAGCGCATACCGATGAGAATCGCAACGGCACCGACATCCGCAGCCAGATTCAGCCGCAATACATCCCATAGGTCGCTTATTTTGTGTATTGAACTCATTTCCAACCGCTTCGATCTCTTCCGGTGGTAAATTTACAACATAAATCGTTGCCTGCAATCCAATATTTAATGATTTTTACCGTTCTGATGATGTATCGTCGGATTTTCTTTGCCGAAAACCCGCAATCAGATATTTCAGAATAAAACGTATCTTTGCTGGTGATAAACTCCGACTCGGACAGGCGGCGCCCCTGTCGATGCGCGAACAATTTCGGCATCGCAAATCGGCCTGCACGGTCTGCGTTCCTCGAATCAATCGGATAAAATGGAAGAAAATATCAAAAAACTCCTCGCCACCATCGTCCATCCCGAAACGGGACAGGACCTCGTTTCGAGCGGAATCGTGGAAAACATCTCGGTCAACAACAACCGGATCGCCGTGAGGCTCTGCTTCGCAAAAGCCCGCGATCCCTTCGCCCTGAAGATTAAAAAACACGTCGAAACTTTGCTGGGCCAATATTTTCGCACGGCATCGGTCGTCGTCGTTGTCAAGGAGGGCACGCCCAAACGGCCCCAGCCCGAACGGGAGAGCACCACGACGGGAATCGCACACGTCATCGCCATCGCTTCGGGCAAGGGCGGCGTGGGCAAGTCGACCGTCACGGCCAACCTGGCCGTCGCGCTGCGCAACCGGGGCTTCCGCGTCGGCATTCTCGACGCCGACATCTACGGTCCCTCACAGCCCAAAATGTTCGGCGTGGAGGGTTATCTGCCCGACGCCGTGCAGAAAGACGGCCTGGACTACATCCTGCCCGCCGAGGCGCAGGAGATCCGCCTGATGTCGATCGGGTTCTTCATCAAGCCCACCGATGCCCTGCTGTGGCGCGGGGCGATGGCCGTGAACGCCTTGAAGCAGATGATCCACCAAACCGAATGGGGCGCTTTGGACTTCCTGCTCGTCGACCTGCCTCCCGGCACGGGCGACATCCACCTGTCGATCATCGGCGAGCTGAAGATCGACGCGGCGGTGATCGTCTCCACACCCCAGCAGATCGCCGTGGCCGACGTGGTGCGCGGGGTCGAAATGTTCCGCAACGAGAACGTGCACATCCCCGTGGCGGGCATCGTCGAGAACATGGCCTGGTTCACGCCCGCCGAACTGCCCTCCAACCGCTACTATATCTTCGGCCGGGGCGGGGCGAAGCGCTATGCGGCCGCATGCGGCGTCGATTTCCTGGGAGAAATCCCGATCGTACAGTCGATCATGGAGGGCGGCGACGAAGGCCGTCCGGGTGCGGCGGCCGATCCGCTGGTGGAAAAATACTACCGCGAAATTGCCGATAAAATTGTTGATAAGGTCGTCAAGTGATGTTCGCAACCTGTCGATAACCGTGGTAACAACTTGCAACAAGTTTCCGCTCCGAAGGCTTGCAAATATGAAAACACAGAAGCTATATACAACAATTTCCGAAAACCAAATAAAGTTCTGAAAAGTTGTTCCCTTCACCCGACCGACCGAACCGGCACCGAATGTTGATAAAAAAGGGCTGTCGAACTGTTGAAAACACTTGTCGACAATTGTTCATATCTTTTTTATTCTTTTAAAATTCAGTTCTTTAAAAGAATTAAAAGAAAAAGGAACGAGGATAGAATGTCGAAAGATTTATTTCTTCCGGACTTGTCAACACTGTGAACAGCCATTATATCTTTTATCTTATTATTATTAAATTTATAATAAAGTAAAAATAAAAAATGAAAGTCGATAACTCCGCTTCGCTCAAACAACGGATCGAAACCCTCAAGCGGGAGAAGGATGCCGTGATCCTGGCCCACTACTACACCACGCCCGAAGTGCAGGAGGTGGCCGACTTCCTGGGCGACTCGTTGGCCCTGTCCGTGCAGGCGCAGTCGGTCGAAGCCCGCACGATCCTCTTCGCCGGCGTGCACTTCATGGCCGAGACGGCCAAAGTGCTCTGCCCCGACAAACGGGTGCTGATCCCCTGCCCCGAAGCGGGCTGTTCGCTGGCCGAGTCGTGCGATGCCTCCGCCTTCGCCGCTTTCAAGGCGAAGTATCCCGGACATAAAGTGGTTTCCTATGTCAATACTACGGTCGGCGTGAAAGCGCTCACGGACATCTGCTGCACGTCGTCCAACGCCCTGAAGGTCGTGGAGTCGATTCCGGCCGACCAGCCGATCCTCTTCGCGCCCGACCGCAACCTGGGGACCTATATTCAGAAGCTCACCGGACGCGAAAACATGGTGCTGTGGGACGGTGCGTGTCACGTACACGAGGAGTTCTCGCTCGAAAAGATTCTGGCCCTGAAAAAGGAGCATCCCGACGCGAAGATCGTCGTACACCCCGAGTGCAGAGCCTATATCGTCGAGGTGGCCGATTTCGTAGGCTCCACGGCGGCGATTCTCGACTACTGCGGGCGCAGCGGGGCGCAGGAATTCATCGTGGTCACGGAGCCGGGTATCCTCACCGAGATGAAGAAGCGCTATCCGGCCAAAACCTTCCTTCCCGCGCCGCCCATCGATTCGACATGCGGCTGCAACGATTGCCGCTACATGAAGATGGTGACGCTGGAGAACATCTGCGCCTGCCTGGAAAACGAAGGTCCCGAGATCGTTTTGGACGAAGCGACCCGCAAGGCGGCCGAACGCTCGATCCGCAACATGATCGCCATCCGCTAAACGATCCTGTCGGTGAAGAAACTGTGGAACAGAATCGCGGATGCCTGGAACTACCTGCGCCGGAATTCCGGCCACTGGCTGCTCAAATGCGACATCGAGCGGTTTCTGACGTTCGGTTACATCTCTTCCACCCCGCAGCGTCAGTTGACGGCGGGGTATCTCTGCTATTTTCTGATCGGCGGGCTGCTGCTCTGCCTGCCCTTCATGACGCACGACGGCGTGTCGCTGCTCGACAACCTCTTCACGTCGATGTCGGCCGTCTCCACGACGGGATTATCGACCGTGGACGTGGCCGCCGTCTACACCTTCTGGGGACAGTTGACCATCCTGCTGCTGATCCAGTTGGGCGGTATCGGATACATGACCCTTTCGACGTTCGTCATGTACCGCGTCACGCATCATTTCGTCGGCGTGCGTGCCCGGGCCTTTCAGAAGCAGTTCGCCATGCCCGAGAGCGTTACGACGGGGAACCTGGTCACGAACATCGTGCGCTACACCTTCCTGTTCGAGGCGGCGGGAGCGCTCGCGCTTTACGCGATTTTTCGGCACGAGGGGGTTTCGCAGCCGCTGTGGAGCGCCGTGTTCCACAGCGTGTCGGCTTTCTGTACGGCGGGATTCAGCATCTATTCCGACAACCTGATGCAGTTCGCCGGCAATGTCCCGGTCAACGGAGTGATCATGACGCTGAGTTATGCCGGGGCGATGGGCTTCATCGTCATCTCCGACCTGTGGCGGAAACTGACCCGCCGGGGCTACCGGATCACCTTCACCACGAAGGTAATCGTCTCCATTACGGTGGCAATTACCCTGTGGGGGACGCTTCACCTCTATCTCTTCGAACCTTTGTTCGCCGGTTTCAGGCCCGGCGAGAGGCTGCTGGTGTCGCTTTTCCAGACCATGTCGGCCATGACCACCGTGGGATACAACACGGTCGATGTGGCTGCGTTGATGCCGGTTTCGCTGTTCGTGCTGACCGCCGTGATGTACATCGGAGCTTCGCCGTCGGGTACGGGCGGCGGTCTGAAGTCCACGACCGTGTCGGCGGTTTTCGCCTATGTGAAAAGCCGCCTGGGACTGCGCCGGGAGGTGACGCTCGCCGGACGCCGCATTCCCGACTACCGGATTTACGACGCGCTGACGATCTTCGTCTTTTATACCGTCGTTCTCTTTACCGGAACCTACCTGCTGACGCTGATCGAGTCGGGAAGGATGGAATTTCTGGATCTGATGTTCGAGGCCGCTTCGGCGCTCGGCACGGTGGGATTGTCGTCGGGCGTGTGCCCGCTGCTGACGGCGGGGGGCAAGACGATTCTGATCGTGCTGATGTTCATCGGCCGCGTCGGGGTGCTGACCATCGGAAACGCCCTGTTGATGCGGCTGGGAAGCGGTGAATCCGAACCGAAGAAAGACGATCTGGCCGTATAAATGCAAACAATTCAATTTTATCGATATGAAAAAACTCTTTTTATTTTTTGCTGCGGCGTGTCTGTCGCTGACCGCCGTGGCCGACGAGGGGATGTGGCTGCTGCCTTACCTTCAGAAGATGAATGCCAAAGACATGAAGGCTAAAGGGTGCAAGCTCACTCCCGAGGATATTTACAGCATCGACAAAGGCTCCTTGAAGGATGCGATCGTCGTCTTCGGCCCGGGGTGTACGGGCGAGATCGTCTCGCGCGAAGGACTGCTCTTCACCAACCACCACTGCGGCTTCGGATCGATCCAGTCGCTCTCGTCCGTCGAGCACGACTACCTGAAAAACGGTTTCTGGGCCATGTCGCGCGCCGAGGAGATTCCCGCGCCCGGCCTGGAAGTACGTTTCATCCGCCGCATCGCCGACGCGACGGCCGACGTGCTGGGTTCGGTGCCCGACATCGCGGGCGGAGCGGAGCGTGAGGAACTGGTGAAAAACAACGTTGCGGCCCTGAAAGCCCGGCTTTCGGAAGAGCATCCCGGGATGGAGATCGTCGTGAAACCCTTCTTCGGCGGCAATCAGTACTTCGCGTTCGTGGTCGAGGTCTATCGCGACGTGCGCCTGGTAGGTACGCCTCCCACGTCGATCGGCAAGTTCGGCGGCGATACGGACAACTGGATGTGGCCGCGCCATACGGGCGACTTTTCCGTTTTCCGCGTCTATGCCGGCAAGGACAACCGCCCGGCGGACTATTCGCCCGAGAACGTGCCTTACAGGGCCGATCATTTCCTGAAAGTGTCGCTCGACGGATACGATGAGGGCGATTTCGCCATGATCATGGGTTTCCCCGGATCGACCGAACGTTATATGACCTCCTACGAGATCGATCGGATGCTCGAAGTAGAGAACCCGCAGCGTATCTCGATTCGCGGCGAGCGCCAGGCGATCCTCAGGGAGGACATGGCGGCCAGCGACAGGGTGCGCATCCAGTATGCCTCGAAATATGCGATTTCATCGAACTACTGGAAGAATTCGATCGGGATGTCGCGCGGCATCCGTAAACTTGGTGTGAAGGCCCGGAAACAGGCACAGGAGGAGGCGTTCCGCCGGTGGGCCGCCGCCCATACGCTGCCGACGGAAGGGTATGTCGACGCGCTGGACAAAATCCGTGCGTCGGT
Organism: Alistipes sp.; assembly: GCA_048465795.1. Classification (GTDB taxonomy): domain Bacteria; phylum Bacteroidota; class Bacteroidia; order Bacteroidales; family Rikenellaceae; genus Alistipes. Next base: position 41,682 of record DBFWKV010000025.1, on the reverse strand, counting down.
CGAAGCGTCGCTTCCCGCCGTGGCCGAACGGCAATACCTGAGCGAAGCGTTCCTGCGGGCCGTCGAACTGCTGCAGGTGGCGGAGGCCTCGCGGAAGTTCGCTGCGGGCGGAGATATGCAGGCGGCAAAGGCTGCCGCACAGGATTTCTACAAAGACTACAACGAACCCACCGACCGCCGTGTGGCGCGCCGTATGGTGCGGATCGCGCGCGAGAACCTCCGGTCGCTGCCTTCCTTCTATGCGGAAGAGGTCGATGCGAAGTTCGGCGGCGACACGGACGCGTATGTGGACTGGGTCTACGACAATTCGGTTTTCGCTACGGAGGAGCGGGCGCTGGCCTTCCTCGAAAATCCTTCCGCAGCGGTCTACGACAACGACCCCGCCGTTCGGATGTACCGTTCGGTGAAGGAGAAATACGATGCCGCCACGCAGGAAGTGAAGCGGTACGACGCGATGTTCGCCGACGGACACCGCCTCTACATCGCGGGCCTGATGCGGATGCAGCCCGACAAGGCATGGGCACCGGATGCCAACTTCACGATCCGCCTCACCTACGGGCAGGTGCTTCCCTACGACCCGGCGGACGGCATCCGTTACAACTACTACACGACGCTCAAGGGCGTGATGGAGAAGGAAGATCCCTCGAATCCCACGGAGTTCACCGTGCCCGAAAAACTCAAGGAGCTGTATGCCGCCCGCGATTTCGGACGCTATGCCGATGCGAAGGGTGAACTTCCCGTGGCGTTCCTCGCGAACTGCGATATCACGGGCGGCAACTCAGGATCGCCGGTGATGGATGCGAAGGGCCGATTGATCGGCCTGGCGTTCGACGGCAACTGGGAGGCGATGTCGGGCGACGTGGCCTTCGCACCCGACCTGCAGCGCACGATCGCGGTCGATATCCGCTACGTGCTGTTCGTCATCGACAAGTTCGCCGGCGCCGGCTGGCTGCTCGACGAGTTGGAGATCGAATAGGGGAAAATATACAGAAGAGGGAAAGGCGCTTGAAAAAGCGCCTTTCCCTCTTCAATGAACCGGATTGAGCACCACGCAACTGTATTGGAATTGTTGAGACATACTATGAATCGGTTTATGTTGATCTGAGCAATAATCTGCCTTTATAGATGAAATTACGTACTTAATAGCGTATTGTTCAGTGAGAAATGCGAGAGTTGAATTTATTTTTCTAACTTTGTTTTCAAGGTTGATGATTCCCATCCATTAAAAATAAATCGCTTATGAAAAAAAATCTATTTTGTATGCTGGCGCTTGCCGCGATGCTCGGGTCGGCGGGATGTGCGGACGATCCGATTACGCCGGACAAAGCCTTTACCGGCGGTACGACCGTGGAAACAGATGCCTCCTGGAATTTGGAAAGTTGGGGCGAAAATGAATTTATCGTTAAGGTAAATGCCGATTATCTTCGACAAGGCGGGATTCATCAGTGGAATTATCGCGTAATTTACGATGACGGAGTACAACAGGAAGGAACCGTAGAAGGCGCTGCTACGCAGGTTAAAATCAAGATTCCGGCCAACATGTCGGATAAGCTACGCCGTATTCAGACAGAGGTTCAATTCATCAACTCGGACGGAGCGACCCCCGAATGGAAACCCGTAGCCGACATGAAACAGGCCGGCTGGCTGGTTCCGGTCAACGGTGTTTACTGGGCGGCGGGTAACCTGACGGTGCGGGACGGGGAATTCGCTTTGGCTTTTAACCCGGGTGAAATGGGTCTCTATTTCGAACATATGAGTACTTACGGTATCTTATCGGACGGCGATCGCTATTCGGGCAAATGTTATACGCCGGAAGAGACGACGGTTTCGCTTGGGAATATTCCGCGCAAGAACGGCGATCCCTGTCGGTTGGTCAAAGGAATCGATCTGCGCATGCCGACGCTCTACGAGATGCGTAAACTCTATGATGCCGACGATGGCCGGAGCCGGGAAATGTACAGTCTCAAGGGCTTTTTGTTCGGGGGGGGGAAATTGTTTCTGCCTCTGGCCGGCGGATGCGATCGGGAGACGGGAGCGATCGGGTATAAGGGTACCAACGGAGCTTACTGGTATACGGGTGAGGATGTGGATGGCAACGGCGGACTGCTTGCCCTGTCGGACGATTATACGATGTTATACTACAATTTGGGGACGAATACCGCTTCGGTAAGATGCGTGCGCAACATTGCGAAGGCTGCCTATGTTTCCCATACGCCCCAAACGCTCGAAGGTAACGGACAGGCTGTCGTGCAGGTCGTCACATCGCCCGGAGACATGGACGGATACGAGGTTATGCTGACGGACGGTGTACGGGTGATCGTGTCCACGGTTACTTCCCGTAATCCCCGTGCGGAGTTGGTGATTCCTGAAAATACGGAGGTCGAAGAGATCGTTTACGAGTTGTTCGTCAACGGCGAACGGACGGGTAAGAAGATCGTTCAGCCCGGAGTCGTGTATTATGCCTCCTACGAATCGCATACCCCGATAGGACCTGTTCCTGCAGACGCCTTCACGCTGCGTGTTACCTGCCAGACCAATATGGACGCCGTCAGTGTGCAGTTGCGTTGCCTCGATCTACCTGATTTAGAATATGTGGTTTCGAAAGAAAATCCGGTGGCGACCTTCGACATTCCTGCCAACAACGACGCCGAACGGACGTTCGAAATTTTCGTGAACGGAAAGACCACAGGACGCAAGGTGGTGCAAAAGGCACCGGAAAAGGGCCTTTCGATAGTCTGGAGTCCGGGCTACCTGACCGTGAAGGAGGGTGCTTACGCCTTTGCCGGGGAACAGGAATTGGGGATGTATTTCAAGTACAACAGCCGCTACGGCCTGACGCTCGATTCAACGGGTAAGAAGTATTCCGGAACGGCATACGGGCCTGCGGAGGAGACCAAAGCGTACGCCGACATCGCTGCGAAGGAAGTCGATCCCTGCTCGCTGGTGGCACCCGCCGGAACGTGGCGTACTCCGACGCAGGACGAGTGGCTCGAACTGCTGGCCTGCACGTTCGAATGGGAGATGGATAAATACCGGGTCTTTTCCGACGGTCAGCAGACGGTATACATCACGCCTTCGGGAAGTATCAAGGACGACGGTGCCTCCATGCTCCAGCCCCAGTGGGCCAAAGTCTGGTCATCGACCACACATGTCACGGATGCGACCAAAAACTACACGATGATCGGTACGTTCTCTTCAAAAACGGGCGTATTCGGTTGTACGATCGGTACGGTTCACAATCAGGCGATGATGGTGCGCTGCGTGCGTGACAAGTAATACGTTTCGCAAAGACCGAACGGGAAGCGGAGGGCTGCGGCTTTCCGCTTTCTGTCTGTTTGTCCCGTTCGAATCTTATAATCCGTAAACAAATCCGCCGAAGCGCTTTTGATTTGCTTAAAAATTACTAATTTTGCCTTAAAATGAGATTACCGGCTGAAACGGATCGCACACAGGCAAAACCGAACTTTTTCCGTGCCCGGCCCCGATCGACGCGTTCGATTGCAGCCCCGCTGACGAAAAATCGTAAAAAGCCCGGCCTGCTCCGCCTTGACGGAAATCGGTAAATTCACGATTAAAGTAACCACTGCATCCATCCATATGGCAAAAGAGTTCAAACGTTACCTGGTCACTTCGGCCCTCCCCTACGCCAACGGCCCCGTGCACATCGGCCACCTGGCAGGCGTCTATATTCCTTCGGACATCTACACCCGTTACCTGCGCCTGCGGGGCCGCGACGTTATTTCGGTCTGCGGATCGGACGAGCACGGCGTGCCCATCACCATCAAGGCCCGCAAGGAGGGGGTCACCCCGCAGCAGATCGTCGACCGTTACCACGCGATGATCAAGAAATCGTTCGAGGGGCTGGGCATGTCGTTCGACATCTATTCGCGCACGTCGTCGGAAACCCATGCCGAGACCGCTTCGGCCTTTTTCCGCAAGCTCTGCGACGAGGGCAAATTCATCGAACGCACCTCGATGCAGCATTACGACGAGGAGGCCCAGACCTTCCTGGCCGACCGCTATATCGTGGGCACCTGCCCCAAGTGCGGCAACGAACGCGCTTACGGCGACCAGTGCGAGAAGTGCGGATCGACCCTCTCGCCCGACGAACTGATCGCGCCGCACAGCGCCGTGTCGGGCTCGGTGCCCGTGAAGCGCGAAACGAAACACTGGTACCTGCCGCTGGACGCCTACGAGGGATTCCTGCGCGAGTGGATTCTCGAAGGACACAAGGAGTGGAAAACCAACGTCTACGGGCAGTGCAAGAGCTGGCTCGACGGGGGCCTGCAGCCGCGTGCCGTGAGCCGCGACCTGGACTGGGGAATCCCGGTGCCGGTCGAGGGCACCGAAGGCAAGGTGCTCTACGTGTGGTTCGATGCACCGATTGGCTATATATCTGCTACAAAAGACCTTACTCCCGATTGGGAGACCTACTGGAAGTCGGAGGACACCAAGATGGTACACTTCATCGGCAAGGACAACATCGTGTTCCACTGCATCGTCTTCCCGGCGATGCTGAAGGCGCACGGCGGTTATATCCTGCCCGAGAACGTGCCTGCGAACGAGTTCCTGAACCTCGAAGGCGACAAAATTTCGACCTCGCGCAACTGGGCCGTGTGGCTCCACGAGTATTTGGAGGAGTTCCCCGGCAAGGAGGATGTGCTGCGATACGTGCTCTGCGCCAATGCGCCCGAGACGAAGGATAACGACTTCACCTGGAAGGACTTCCAGGCGCGCAACAACAACGAACTGGTGGCCGTGCTGGGCAATTTCGTCAACCGGGCGCTGGTGCTGACGCAGAAATATTACGGCGGCGAAGTACCTCCCTGCGGCGCGTTGAACGACTACGACCGGCAGACGATCGCCGAGCTGTCGCAGATCAAGGGGGCTTTAGAGGCCGACATCGAGGGCTATAAGTTCCGCGAAGCGTTGAAGGAGGCGATGAACTTCGCCCGCATCGGCAACAAGTACCTGGCCGACACCGAGCCGTGGAAACTCATCAAGACCGACCCGGAACGCGTGAAAACCATTCTCAATATCGCGCTTCAGATCACGGCCAATACGGCTATTGCCATCGAGCCTTTCATGCCCTTCTCCGCTGCGAAAATTCTCGGGATGCTGGCGGTCGACAAATTCGGCTGGGAGCAGTTGGGCAGCATGGAGCTGATTCCCGCTGGCCATAAGATCGGCGAACCGTCGCTGCTGTTCGAGAAGATCGAGGACGAGACGATCCAGAAACAACTCGACAAACTCGCGGCTACCAAAGAGGCCAATGCTTCTGCAGAAACAACGCAAAATATTGAACCCCAGAAAGATACGGTTTCATTCGACGATTTTCAGAAGATGGACATCCGCGTATCGACCATCCTGGCGGCCGAAAAAGTCGCCAAGACGAAGAAGTTGCTGAAGCTGACGGTCGATACGGGCATCGACCGGCGGGAAATCGTTTCGGGCATCGCGGAGCACTTCACGCCCGAGGAACTGGTCGGAAAGCAGGTGCTGGTGCTGGTCAATCTGGCACCCCGCGAGCTGAAGGGCATCCTTTCGCGCGGCATGATCCTGATGGCCGAGGACGCTTCGGGCAAACTGCGGCTGCTGCAGCCCGGCGAGACCGTGAACAGCGGATCGGTCGTGGGCTGATCATCCGGGAGGGAAACCTCCCCTATTGGATAAAAAACCATTTAAAACCAGATAATTATGGAAAATATCGATTGGGGCTCGTTGGGGTTCGATTACCACAAGACCGATTGGAACGCCCGTTATTCGTTTACCGACGGAAAATGGAGCGCGATGCAAATTACGGATGACGAGTACGTCCCGATGCACATGTCGGCTTCGTGCCTGCACTACGGCATCGAGTTGTTCGAGGGCCTGAAGGCGTTCCGGGGCGTCGACGGCAAAGTCCGTATCTTCCGTCCCGAGGAGAACGCCAAACGCCTGCAGTCGTCGGCCGAGCGCCTCTGTCTGCCGGTTCCTACGATCGATATGGTCGTCGATGCCTGCATCGAGGTGGTGAAGCGCAACGAGCGTTTCATTCCGCCCTACGGAACGGGTGCTTCGTTCTACCTGCGTCCGGTGATGTTCGGCACGACCGTCGGGCTGGGCGTGAAACCGGCGAAGGACGCGCTGCTGATCGTCTACGGCTCGCCCGTGGGCGCCTATTTCAAGGCCGGTATCAAACCGATCCTCGTGGCGATCGACCGCGAACAGGATCGCGCTGCTCCACGTGGAACAGGCGACGTGAAGGTCGGCGGCAACTATGCGGCCAGCCTCTTGTCCGGCGAAAAGGGGCATGCGCTGGGTTATTCGAACATCATGTATCTCGATGCCGCCGAGCATAAGTACATCGAGGAGTGCGGTGCCTGCAATTTCTTCGGTATCAAGGACGGGAAGTATATTACGCCCAAATCCCCTTCGGTGCTTCCGTCGATTACGAACAAGAGTCTGCGTCAATTGGCGCAGGATATGGGTCTCGAAGTCGAAGAACGTCATATTCCGGTTGAGGAGTTGCCGACGTTCGATGAGTGCGGCGGTTGCGGCACGGCAGCTGTGATCTCCCCTATCGGGAAGATTTATGATATGCAAACCGGAAAAACGTACGAATATGGAGACGAGGTGGGTAAAGTTTCGATGGAACTTTACACGCGTTTGCAGGATATTCAATACGGTCGTGCTGAAGACAAGCACGGTTGGTGTACGATTGTTCTTTGATGCGGTCTGCTTGGTGTAAGAAATCCCCGGAGCCAAACTCCGGGGTTTCATTTGGTTGTTCCACGTGGAACTGTGTTGAGGTGTTGATTGAGGCTTATGATATTTTTGTGACTATACGTATTTGCTCCGCTGGAACAATATTGAACATTGCTTGTGTCTTGTGATTTCTTTGTGCTTGCGAAGGTTTGCTCCACGTGGAACACTTTACCTTCCGAACTTCACCAACAGGATATTTACATCTGCCGGCGAAACTCCGGGTATCCGCGAAGCCTGTCCGATGTTCGAAGGTCGGATCCGTGAGAGTTTCTGCCGGGCTTCGATTGTCAGGGATTGCAGCGAAAAATAGTCGAAATCCGCCGGAATCCGGATATTTTCCAGTCGGTGCAACTTCTCTGCAATGAATTTTTCCCGTTCGATATAGCCCCGGTACTTGATCTGAATCTCCGCTTCTTCAATGGCTTCGGCGCTGATTCCGTTCGCTTCGATAAATTTCCGGAGCTTCGGCAGCACATCTTGTAGCGATTCGAACGTCACATTGTTGCGCATCAGGATGTCGGAAAGTTTCCGCCCCTGTGTCAAAGGCTCCGATCCGATCGATTTTAAATAGCCGTTAATTTCGTCTTGTTTGACACTCAGTCCGCGCGCGAAGGAAATAAGCGATTCTACGGACGTGTTTTTTTGGACGAACTCCGCGTATCTTTTCTTCGTAATCAGTCCGATTTCGTAGCCTTTCGGCGTCAGCCGAATGTCGGCGTTGTCCTGCCGCAGCAGGATGCGATACTCTGCGCGCGAGGTAAACATGCGGTACGGTTCGTCGACACCTTTGGTTACGAGGTCGTCGATCAGCACGCCGATGTAGGCTTCGTCGCGGTGCAGCACGACGGCCTCCTCCCCCGTCAGTGCCCGGTGCGCGTTGATTCCGGCCATCAGTCCCTGGGCTGCGGCCTCTTCGTAGCCGGTGGTTCCGTTGACCTGCCCGGCGAAATACAATCCCGCGACGAGTTTGGTTTCCAGCGAATGATGCAGCTGCGTGGGCGGAAAATAGTCGTATTCGATGGCGTAGCCGGGTCGGAAGATGTGTAAATCCTCGAATCCCCGGATTTTATGCAGTGCCTCCCATTGTACGTTCCAGGGCAGCGACGACGAGAATCCGTTGAGGTAATACTCGTTGGTCGAGCGGCCTTCGGGTTCCAGGAAGAGCTGATGCTGCTCCTTGTCGGCGAAGGTGCGCAGTTTGTCCTCGATCGAGGGGCAATAGCGCGGGCCGATGCCCTTGATCGTGCCGTTGAAGAGAGGCGACGCGGCAAATCCCGACCGGAGGGTGTCGTGCACCTCGGTCGAGGTGTAGACCAGAAAGCAGGGAAGCTGATCTTTAACTGGTTGTGTTTCAGATGAAAAGGAAAATTTCTCGGGCTTTTCGTCGCCGTATTGCGGTTCGAGGATTTCGAAGTTGATCGTGCGGGCATCGAGTCGCGCGGGCGTCCCGGTTTTCATACGTCCGGTTTCGAATCCGACGGCCTGCAGACACTCCGTGATGCCGTGCGAGGCCGCATCCCCCGCCCTGCCGCCTTCGGCGTGCGCCGCGCCGCAGTGCATCAACCCCCCGAGGAACGTGCCGCTTGTGAGCACGACTTTCCGGCAGGCGAATTCCACGCCCATGCGGGTGCGTACGCCCCGTATGCGCAGCCGTTGCTCGGGAGCGGCAAGGCAATCCGCGCCTGTCTCCGCGCCCGAATCTACGCCTGTCTCCGCGCCCGAATCCACCCCCGTGTCCGCGTCCGAATCCCCGCCGGAAAATTCGAAGGGTTTCGCAGCGGATTCCGGTTCGAACCCGTCGGTTGCGAGGTATGCCGTGCCGGGTGTTTCCATCGGTTCGAACAGCAGTTCGACCGCCGTATCCTGCCAGATGTAGAGGTTCTGGGTGTTCTCCAGCGTGTGCCGCCACTGCTCCGAGAAGCGCGTTTTGTCGCACTGCGCGCGCGGACTCCACATGGCCGCACCCTTCGAACGGTTGAGCATCCGGAACTGGATGGACGTGAGGTCGGTGATGCGGCCCATCTGCCCCCCTAAAGCATCTATCTCTCTGACTATCTGACCTTTGGCTATTCCTCCGACGGCCGGATTGCAGGACATGTCGGCCAGTTTGGTCATATCCATCGTGAGCAGCAGCGTACGCGATCCGAGGCGCGCTGCGGCCGAAGCCGCTTCGCATCCGGCGTGTCCGCCCCCGATTACGACGATATCGTAGGTAAGTGTCATGGTTGTTCCGGGTAAAGTGTTTCGATCAGTTTTCGGTAGTCGATCGTGTCGCGGGGCACCTCCCGGCCGTCGGGCAGTTCGTCGCACTCCCAGACGAGCAGGCCGAACCCGGGTGCGCGCTCTTCGGCCGCAAGCAGGCGGTAGCGGGTCTTTTGGGCGTTGTCATGTTCCGCCAGCACGGCGATTCCGCGCCGGCGGTCGATCACGTAAAAGTCCCACATACGATCCGCCTCGGGCGGATAGGGGCTGTTCGTTCCGAAGCGCAAATGTCCCTCATCGGGCCGTTCGAACCGGGTGTAGACCGAGGGCCAGGGTCCGTCCTGCGACTGTTCGATGAAGAGCGAATCGGTCAGGTGCACCGGATAGAAATCCAGACCGTCGATGTACAGCGTACCCTTCACCGATACGAGCGGCAGCCATGTTGTAGGCATTCCGCCTAGGTCGCGGCGGGCGAACTTTCCGGGGTGCTTGCGGCGCAGATAGCGCACGTTGTCCGCCAGATCGCGGCGGTCGCGCTCCGATGCGAGCGAAGCGGTTTGCAGCAGGCGCCGCCGGTTTTCCGACCGGGGATCGGCATCGACGTAAACTTTCGTGGTCACGGTAAAGCCGTCCGCAGTCTGCGTCCCGTCGTAGAAAAAGAGCGTGTCGCGGCGCAGAAACGGCACCTCGCCCGACGCCTCCGGGACGGAATCGGCGGCCGGCGTCACGACGCTCGGCCCCGCAGGAACTCCTCCACCCGGCAAGGGCCGGCTCCATGCTACTCCGGTCGATAAACCGAAGACCAGCATCAGCGGCAGGGCAAATGTCAGGATGTGTTTCATTGCTCTTTCTCCCAGAATTTAAGGTACTTGTCCTCCTTGCGGTGCATCTGCGCGTTGGTGCGCGGGGTCTTGTCCCCCTGCCCGCAGAGGTGCAGCAGTCCGTGCACTACCACGCGGCGCATCTCCTGAAGGCGCGTAACGCCGTATTGGCGGGCATTATCGGCCACGGTCTCCACGTCGATGAAAATGTCGCCCGATACCGTGCGCGTTCCCTTGCGGTCGCTGTAATCGAACGTGATCACGTCGGTGTAGTAGTCGTGCCCCAGAAACTGACGGTTCATCTCCAGCAGCTTCCGCGCCGAACAGAAGATGTAGTTCACGTCGCCCGCCACATACCCTTCGGCCCGGGCCACCTCGTGCAGCCAGGCTGACGTACGCCGTTTCTGCGGCAGGGAGTAGCGGCACTCCTCATTGTAGTATTTTACAGCCATACAGTCTGTGATATTCTTCGCAAAAGTACAAAAATAATGCGGATGCCGCCGCTTGCAATCCGGTTTTTCTGCAAGTGGACGGGTGTCTGCCGCATAACGTTTCCGGAGGGGAGGCCGCTTGCGCTTTGTTTGCGGTCGTGAGGTGACCGCTCGTTCCTCTGTTACGGGCGCGGAAGCCGTCCGCTTCTCCGTTGCCTGAGTTCAGGTCGTTCTCTCTTAAGTTACCTTCCCTTCTCGTCGGTTTCGGGGTAGGTCCCCATCCATCGCTCGTTCGGTCCTCCCCCGCTCCTTTGTTTCCGGAGGGGAGGGCGTATGCCCTGCCCTTGTGTGTCTGCCCTGCCCTGTTTGTGTTCCGGCCGGAGCAATGTGATTCCGGCCGCTACTTTCGAATTCGCCCTCCCCTAAACGGTCGGCCGGGATGAATAAACGGAGTCGTTTTTTGTGAAAGGGGATGATTCCCGTTCGGGCAGGCGGATTTTTTTCTATATTTGTAACCTTATAGGGTGCACCTCCGGCAAGCACGAAAAAATCCGCTTGTGTGTCCGGTTGTCACGCTGTTTGAACCCCGATCCGATAAAATCAAATGACTATGGGTAAATGGAAACTTTTCGCGCTGCTTCTGACCGGTGTGCTGTCGGGCGCGTGCAGCGATAACGAAGAACCGGCGCGCGTGCCTTTGGAAGCTCCTGTGGGGGTTGTTTTCAGCCGGGTGCAGCAAACCACCCTCGCGGTTTCGTGGAACCCGGTTCCGCAAGCCGGAGCCTATGCCTACCGGCTTCTGAAATTTTCCGCCGGGGATGCTGTGACGCTGGTAAAGGCGGAAAACGAATTTTACCCGACGCATGTGACCTTCACGGGACTTACGTCCGACACCCGGTATTCTTTCGAGGTGCGTGCCCGCGCTTTTCAGGATTCGCCCTATTCCGATTCCGGGACGACGAAAAGCGAAATCGTCACGGCTCCGGAAGTCGCTACTCCCTGGGTCGAGGTGGTCTTTTCCTGTACGGAGCAGGATGGAAAAAGGGGCTTGCATATCGTGAACATTGCGAATTCGAAATGCGGGCATTTCTATTCGACCACCGCCAACGTGAATGTGATCGGCGACGGGCTTGACGACGAGCCGACCTTCATTGCGAATCTGATTTCGGAGTATGAGGCCGGTACTCCGGGCGTCTACCGCGATTCGAAGGAGCATGATTTCAACGACGACGGAGCCGGATTTAAAGCCGGAGACCACCTTTTCTACGGCGTTGCCGGGGTCGATAAGGCCGGCAACCCGGGCGGCCTGAATTGGTATTGGGTGGAAGTGCCCGCAGCGCCGGGCGATCCGGTGCTTATTCTGGATTCGGCGAATAAATAGCCTCCGGCAGATCCGGAGCGTCGGGCAGAAAGGGGTCGTTCGGGCAGGAACGGACTTGCGCGAAGCATCATTGCGATCCGGGCGGCTCGGCGCAGCGTCCGCTTTTTCTCCGCCCGAACCGAAGATGCGGATTCTGCGGTGCGGCCTGCGGCCGCAGGAGAAGTGAAAAGTGAACGTTTTCGATATGCGAGGGCAAAGCCGAATTGATTCGGGCAATGCCCGGGGCAGAAAACGAAAAGACGCCGGAGGCGGATTCAAAGTGAACCGTCGCGGCAGGCGGGGGCAGAAGTGCACGCAGCGCTGACTCTGCCGGGCCTCAGAGAGGCGATGACTGCGCAGCAGGCTTAACGTCTTTCCCAGGCGAGTACTGAGGGCAGAGGCTGCTGGCGGACTCTGCCGGGCCTCAGAGAGGCGAAGAATGAGCAGCAGGCTTAACGTCTTCCCAGGCGAGTGCTGAGGGCACATGCAGCGCTGACTCTGCCGGGCTGCAAGGAGGAAAAGACTGCGCAGGAGGTTTAGCCTTTCGGGTAAATGCAGACTGTGCCGGGTACGGAAAGCGAAGAACGAAGTGTACGGGGCAGGGGTCGCAGGGGGGAACTCGCGTCCTACCTGCGGAAACAGTTTTCGGCGCGCATCGTGACTTTCGGGTCGGGGGCGTAGATGCCGAACACCAGTTTGTACTCGGTCTCCATCGTCAGAATATCGACCGACGATCCGATGATTCCTATCTGTGCGTTTCTTGCCACTTTCCGGCCCTTCTCGCAGCAGATCGACCCCAGGTTGGCATAGGAGGTCAGATATTCCCCGTGCGCCACGTAGACCTCGTATTTGTTGGTGATGCGGTTGCGCCGGATGTCCACGACCTTGCCGTCGTAAATCGAGATGACGTGCGCGCCCCGGGGTCCGGTGATCTCCGCCATGTTCCCCTTGTATTTCTTGACCCGGCCGGCCGTGACGGGCAGTCGCAGTCCAGAAGTCGCGGCCGAGAACGAACTGCCCTCGGTATTGCCCTTCGTGAGGCGGCGCAGCTCGCCGATCGCTACATCCAACTGCTGCTCTTTGGCCACTTTCTGCCGCAGCATCTCCTGCTCGCGCCGGGACATCTGTTTCACGTTGGCCCGCGCCGTGCGGGCGTCGCGCTGCAGCCGTTCGCGCTGGGTACGGAGTTTGGCCGTCATGGAGTCGAGCGCCTCCCTGCGGCGGTCGAGCAGCGCTTTTTCGGCTGTCACGCGCTGTGCGAGCGAGTCGATATGCCGCAGCTGCCGTTCGCGCATGAGCGAAACGCTGCGCAGGTTCGAGATGCGGCGCGCGACGTCGGTGAAGTCGCGCGACGAAAAGAGGTAGGTGAGGTAATTGTTCTGCTTGTAGTTGCGGTAGGCTTCGCGCACCATTTCGGCATACTGCGCGCGGCTGCTTTCGAGCGAGGCGTGGAGTCCCCCGGCAATACTGTCCGTGACGGACAATTCGTCGCGCAGCAGGCGGGCCTGCTTCTCCGTCTCATCCAACAGTTGATTGCGCGACTCGATCTGGCGGGCCAGCCGGCGCGCCTTCTCCTCGGTGGCGGCCTTACCCTGCTTGATCTTCGAGATTTCGCGCTCCTCGGAGGCGATCTTCTTCTCGAGTGCCGCGATCACCCGCTTCTGCTCCTCGATGCGGCGGTCGTCCTGCGCCGCGCCTGGCAGGGCGCAGAACAGCGTGAGTGAGAGGGTAAGCAGCAGGACGGACTTCATGGGTTACTCTTTTTTGAGGCTTTCGATGCGGCGGGCGATTTCATCCGCCTTCTCATATCCTTTTTCGAGGGCCTTGCGCCAGTAAATCTCGGCCATGAACTTTTCGCCTGCCGCCGCGAGGATGTCCCCGTAGTGGAGCAGCAGTTCGGGGCTGTTCTGGCCGTCGAGGGCAATGGCCTGCTGCATGGTTTTCTTCGCCTCTTCCGTGCGGCCCAACTTGAACAGCACCCAGGCGTAGGTGTCCAGGTAGGTGGGGTTGTTGTCCGTGAGGGCCAGTACGCGGCTCGACATTTCCAGCGCCCGTTCCAGGTCGCGCCCCTCTTCGGCGAGGAAGTAGGCATAGTTGTTGAGCACCAGCGGGTTGTCCTTGAAGTAGGAGAGCGATTTGTCGTAGGCGCGGTAGCACTCCTTCATGGCGCGTTTGCGCGCCTTTGCATCCGAGAGTCCCACCTGCTGCCACGTATCGCCGATGTAGCCCCAGATCCGGCCGCGCAGCGTGTCGGTCGGAGCGTAGCGCAGCGAAGTGCGGTAGGCGCGGATGGCCTCTTCATACCGCTTGGCATAGATTTGCGCATTCCCCCGGGCGATGTGGAACGTCGGGTCGTCGGGGAAGCGTTCGAGTGCGCGCGTGACGTATTTTTCGACCGAGTCGGGCCGTTGGAGGTAGCTTTCGATGTCGACCACCGCGCGGAAATAGTCCTGCACGGGAGGCGTATCCTGCGTGTGCAGCTTGTAGAGCGCCAGCGCCTGCTCCAGTTCGCCCGAAGCGATCAGGTGGTTGGCGTACAGCTCCACGACCTGCCGGTCGTTGGGATATTTGATCGCCAGCAGCGAGGCCAGGGCGTTGAGCTGCAGGTAGTATTCGCGGTAGAAGCGCATGTCGGCCGTAAACTGCCCGAAGCGCCGCACCTTGCTCTCCACCGGCAGGCCGTCCGACGCGAAGATGCGTTTGGTGACGGCCAGCAGGTTCAGATAATCCTTCCGTCCGTTGTAGTAATCGGCCATCGACATCAGCGTGGCCACGTCCGTCGAATCGATCCGCATGGCCCGGTCATACTCCGCGCGGGCGAGCGAATCCCTGTTCATCAGCCCGTACAGTTCGGCCAGCACCACATGATGCTCCGCCTCGTAGGGGATGCTCCGGGCGAGGGCTTCAGCCTCCGCGACGGCCTTCTCCAACTGCCCCGTCTGCACCAGCAGGCGGCGTTTCATGACACTCAGCATCGGGATGCGCCCGAAGCGGATCTCCGACGAGTCGAGCACGGCGATGGCCGAGAACGGCTGCTCCTGCTGCTCGTAGAGCGCCGCGAGCAGGCGGTAGTTGTTCGGCTCCTTCGGTTCGCGGGCACGCAGTTGCCGGTAAACAGCCACCGCTTCGCCGTAGCGCCGCCCCACCACCAGCATTTGTCCGTAGAATTGCAGATACCAGGTGTTCGTCGTGTCGAGTTCGTAGGCCCGGCGCGCCAGGCGCACAGCCTCTTCCGTATCGCCGGTCATCAGGTTCGACGCGAGTTCGTAGTAGGCCGGGGCATAGGTCGAGTCGTTGCGGATGGCCTCGCGGAACAACTCCCGCGCCCGGAGCGAATCTTCCGCGATGAGCGTCTGCTTGATCCCCTCGGTGTAGAGATAAGCGCTGCGCAGCGAATCGGGCCAGGCGGGCGCGTCAGCGCCTCCCTTTCCCGCGACGAAAGCCGTCGTGAAAAGGGCGCAGGTACAGGCTATGGCGAAGATTCGCTTCATCCTTTGCGGTTTGTTGCGGGCGCGTGTCGGCCGGATTACAGTGCGGAGTCGAACTGGTGCAGGAAACGCACGTCGTTCTCGAAGTAAAGACGCAGGTCCCGTACCCCGTACTTGAGCATGGCGATGCGTTCAATCCCCATGCCGAAAGCGAATCCGGAATATTTTTCGGAGTCGATTCCGTTGGCTTTCAGTACATTCGGGTCGACCATGCCGCAGCCCATGATCTCCAGCCAGCCCGTGCCCTTGCACACCGGGCAGCCCTTGCCGCCGCAAAGGTTGCACGACACGTCCACTTCGGCCGAAGGCTCCGTGAAGGGGAAGTACGACGGACGCATGCGGATGGCCGTCTGCTCGCCGAAGACCTCTTTGGCGAAGTAGAGCAGCGACTGCTTCAGGTCGGCGAACGACACCCCCTCGTCGATGTAAAGCCCCTCGATCTGGTGGAAGATGCAGTGCGCGCGGTAGGAGATCGCCTCGTTGCGGAACACGCGGCCGGGGCAGATCACGCGGATGGGCGGCTGCTGATGCTCCATCGTGCGCACCTGAATCGAGGAGGTGTGCGTGCGCAGCAGGATGTCGGGATTTTTGCCGATGAAGAACGTGTCCTGCATGTCGCGCGCGGGATGCTCGGGCGGGAAGTTGAGCGCCGAAAAGACGTGCCAGTCGTCCTCGATCTCCGGCCCTTCGGCCACCGTGTAGCCCAGGCGTGCGAAGACGTCGACAATCTCGTTGCGCACCAACGAAATCGGATGACGCGACCCCAACTGTTCCGCCGAACCCGGACGGCTCATGTCCCCGATGTGCGCAGCGGCGTCGGCCGCAGCGTCGCGCAACTGCTCACGCAGGGCGTTGATGCGCTCCGTGGCCGTGGTTTTCAGCCGGTTGAGCTGCTGTCCCAATTCGCGTTTCAGCTCGGGGGCCACCGTCTTGAACTCTTCCATCAGTTCGTTCAGCTCGCCTTTCTTGCCCAATACCCGGATGCGGAACTCCTCGATCTCGGCGGCGGCATGGGGTTTGAACTCCTCCACACGGCGGAGCAGCTCGTTTATTTTGTCGGTCATAGCTTGATAGTTTGTACTTTTTTACCTACTTTTAGCAGCATATATCGCACAAAGTTACAAAAAACATTTGAAATAATGGCGTTTAAATTCCTCTCTTTTATTGCGGTCGGGGCAGCCCTGCTGCTGACTTTCTCCGCCCGTGCACAGTCGGTCGGCGTGGTGATGAGCGGCGGCGGCGCCAAAGGTCTCTACCACATCGGCGTGCTGGAAGCCCTCGAGGAGTACGGCGTCCCGGTGGACTACGTGGCCGGCACCTCGATGGGTTCGATCATCGCGGCCATGTACGCCGCAGGCTACTCCCCGGCCGAGATGCGCGCCATCGTCGCCTCGGGCGTGGTCAAAGAGTGGGTTTCGGGCCGCATCGACCCCTCCTATTCCTCCTACTACCGCCAGATCGGCACCATGCCCGCCTTCATGAGCCTGCGCCTTGACCTGCACGGCGCCAGGAAATTCCGCATGCCGACGAACCTGATCTCCTCCACGCCGATCGACATGGCCCTCACGGAGCTTTTCGCCCCGGCTACGGCCGCCTCCGGAGGCGATTTCGACCGCCTGATGGTGCCCTTTTTGTGCGTGGCGAGCGACCTGAACGCCCGCGAACCGGCTGTCCTGCGTTCGGGCGACCTGAGCGAAGCCGTCCGCTCGTCGATGTCCATTCCGCTGGTTTTCAAGCCGGTGAAAAAGGATTCGATGCTGCTCTACGACGGGGGCATCTACGACAACTTCCCCTGGCGGCCGATGGACAGGGAGTTCCGGCCGGGGCTGATCGTCGGAAGCATCTGCACCGAGGGTAACACTTCTCCCCGCGAGGAGAACAGCCTGCTGGACCAGGCCTTCATGCTGGCGATGCACGACACGGACTACGACCTGCCCAAAGGGCGCAGCGTCACCATAAAACGGGCCGTCGATGCCACGATGCTCGACTTCGACAACGCGGTAGCGATCATGGATTCGGGCTACATGGACGCCGTCCGGGCCATCCCCTCGATCCTCGAACGCACGCGCGAACGACGCACGCCGCTGCAGGTTGCGGCGCGCCGCGAAGCCTTCCGCGAGAAGTGCCCGCCGCTGATCTTCGACGACTACAAACTCGAAGGCCTCACCGACGCCCAGCGGGCCTACATCCGCGACTTCACGCGGGTCGACCGCCGCTACAACGGGCGCCAGCGGCGGATGGGTTTCAACGAACTGAAGGACAACCTCTACTCCGTGCTTTCGGACGGCGACTTCACGATGGACTTCCCCCACGTAACCTACGACAGCCTCACCGAGCGCTACTCGTTCGAGGCGAAGTTCGGCACCAAACCCAACTTCAAGGTGCTGGTGGGCGGCAACGTCTCCTCGACGGCTTTCAACCAGGCCTATATCGGCATCAACTACCAGACGATCGGGCGCGTGGGACAGTCCGTCGGGGCCGACCTCTACCTGGGACCGATCTACAACTGGGGCATGCTGGGCGGACGGACGGATTTCTATATTTGGAAACCGTTCTTCATCGACTACTCCTACAATTTCGCCGTGCGCAATTTCCGGCACGGGTCGTTCGGCAACGTCACGAAGGTCGATAACGCACTGCAGGTCAAGAACAGCGAGACGTTCTTCTCGGTCGGGCTGGGCATGCCCCTCTCGCGCCGGGGCGTCTTTCTGCTGCGCCTCAACGGGGGACTGACCAACTACCGCTACGATTCGGAGGAGCTGCTGGTGAACGATACCGACCACACGCGCTTTTCGTTCTTCGGCGCGAAGGCCGAGGTGGCCCGCAATACGCTCGACAAGTTCCTCTACCCGCGCCGGGGTTCCGACCTGCGCCTGTCGGGGATCTACGTCGTGGGACGGGATAAATACGAAGCCTGGGACGAGCGGAAATTCTCCTCGCGCATCACGCGCCAGTGGTTCGGGGCGCGCTTCACATGGGACAAGTATTTCGACATGCCGGGGTGCTCGTGGTTCTCGTTCGGGTTCAACATCGACGCCGTCATCACCAACCAGCCCTCGTTTTCGACCGGAACGGCTACGCTCATGTCCATGCCCGTCTATCAGCCCGTGCCGCAGGCCAAGATGCTCTTCATGCCCGACTTCTGCGCCCGGCGCTTCGTGGCGGGCGGCGTGATGCCGACCTTCGACCTGCTGCCCAACTTCTTCATCCGCACGGGGTTTTACGCCATGTTCCGCGAGAAACGGTCGTTCAGCCCCTTCACGAACGGGCTGACGCGCCGGGACGACGACCGGATGCACTATATCGCCGAGACGTCGCTGGTCTACCACACGCCGATCGGCCCGGTGAGCCTGGCGCTCACGAAGTACGACCTGCGCAACCGCAAGAACATGTACCTGACGTTCAACTTCGGGTACGCGATCTTCGCGCCCCGGGGCACGTTCTACTAAGTTGAAAGTTGAACTTTGCGGGTAAGCGAGGGCAGAGCCGAACTTGTTCGGGCTATGCCGAGCGGGAGCAAAGTCAAGCCCCCGCAGGGGGATTAAAGTTGAAAGTGGAAAGTTGAACCGACGCGGCAGGCGAGGGCAGAGCCGAACTTGTTCGGACTATGCCGGAGGGAAGCAAGCCGTAGAGAAACGGAATTTCGCTATATTTGTAACCGCCAATAAATGCATGAGAATATGACAGATGAACAATCAGGGGCAATGAAGCTCATCTTCAATTACAACGATGTGTTTTACAGCTTCTATTACGACGACCTGGGCGGCTGCGTACATCGTTCCCGCGAATATGCGATCAACTACGTCTATTCGGGTGAGATGATTCTCGATAACGGCAAAGAGCAAATCCATGCAGGCAAGGGCGAGTGTGTCTTCATCCCGCGCGACCACCACATCACGATGTACAAGAAAACGAAAGACGGCGAACGCTACTGCGGTATCTTTCTGATGTTTACACGCCGTTTCCTGCGCGAAATGTACGGTAAACAGGCACAACGTGAAGTACCCGCAAACACGCCGAAACTCGCTTCCTGCGTAATAAAACTGCCGAAAACCGTAGAACTCGCCAGCCTTTTCGCTTCCATGACACCTTATTTCAATCCGGAAATAAAACCTGCGGATGACCTGATGCAACTGAAATTGCAGGAGGGCCTGCTTGCGTTGTTGCATATCGACAAACGATTTGCGCCTACACTTTTCGATTTCAACGAACCCTGGAAAATAGATATTTTGGAATTTATGAACGAGAACTACATGTACGAGTTCACGATGGAAGAAATGGCACATTACACGGGACGCAGCCTTGCCACCTTCAAGCGGGATTTCAAGAAAATAAGCGACCTGACGCCCGAGAAGTGGCTGATCCGCAAACGTCTCGAAGTGGCTTACGCCAAAATGAAGGAGGGCGGGAAAAGAGTCGTGGATGTCTATGCCGAAGTCGGATTCAAGAATCCCTCCCACTTTTCGACTGCTTTCAAGAAAAAGTACGGGATGCCGCCGACCGCCGCATTCGTGTAAATAGGAGTAAAGTAGATTGAGCTTTTTAATAAAGTTATTTGAGCCTCACAGCAATGCTGCCGTGAGGCTTTCGCATTAACTTTGCCTCTGAAATCGCTCGGAGGCAGAGGTTATACGGCTGCCATGCTCGGCAACGAAACCATCGGACAGATTGCAAAAGCACATGGTAAATCTCGTGCACAAGTAATTTTGAGATGGGACTTACAGAACGGTATAGTCTTCGTTCCCGGCTCGAGCGATCCCGACCATCAAAGAGAACATATCCCTGTTCGATTTCGAACTTCCGGCCGAAGAGATGGCGGCAATCAACGCACTCGACCGAAACGAAAAACCTGATTGGTATTAAAACAACAATAAAATAGATTCTTATGAAAACGAACATGAATTTCAACCTCTTCACGCCGACCAAGCTGTTGTTCGGCTGTGGAAAACTGAACGAACTCGGCAACCAGACCATGCCGGGCAGGAAAGCCCTGTTGCTGATCTCCAACGGCAAATCCGTCCGGACGACCGGAACGCTCGATCGTACCATCGAACAACTCGACAAAGCGCATGTCGCCTATGTACTCTGTGCCAACATCCACGAAAATCCCTCGAAGGAAGTGGTTATGGAGGCTGCCACCGTAGCCCGGAAAAACGGATGCGACTTTATCCTGGCACTGGGCGGCGGAGCCGTTCTCGACTCGGCGGTAGCCGTAGCTGCGATGACGACCAATCCGGGCGACCTGTGGGATTACGTGCATGGCGGCACGGGCAAGGGACTGCCATTGCAGCAACCGGGACTGCCCGTCGTAACGATTGCGACCACTTCGGGCACGGGTTCGGAAATCAACTGCTGGGGCGTCGTCTCCAATCACGCCACCAACGAGAAAATCGGTTTCGGTCGTCCCGAACTCAATCCCGTACTGGCGATCGTCGATCCTTGTCTGATGCGCACCGTCCCGGCGAAATATACCGCCTATCAGGGTTTCGATGCGTTGTTCCACAACACGGAGGTGATGATCAGCCGCTTCGTCAACGTGCTGAGCGAAACGATCGCTCTTTCCGCTATCGAGCACATCGCCGCATGCCTTCCTCGCGCCGTAAAGGACGGAAACGACTTGGAAGCCCGCGAGGGCGTCGCCTACGGCAGTACGATTGCCGGCCTTACGATGCAGCTTACCAGCACTACCGCCGAACACTCGATGGAACACGCCATGAGCGCCTACCACCATGATCTGCCGCACGGGGCGGGACTGATTATGATTTCCATTGAATTCTACCGCTTCTTCATCGAACGGCACGCCTGCGACGAACAGTTCGTGAAGATGGCGCGTGTGATGGGAATGCCCGGTGCGGACAAGCCCGAAGACTTCCTCACCGCACTCGCCGAACTGCAACACGCCTGCGGTGTGGACACGCTGAAGATGAGCGATTACGGCTTCACACGCGAAGAGTGCGGCACGCTGGCACGCAATGCCCGCGAAACGATGGGCGGGCTGTTTGCCGCCAATCCCTGCGAAATGACGCATGCGGATTGCACGGCGATTTTCGAGCGGGCGTACAAATAGAAAATAAAAATAAAAACACGACAATGAAAAAAGTATTGGTCATATCGTCGAGTCTCCGTCTGCGGAGCAACTCGCAATCCTTAGCCGATGAGTTTGCCAGAGGAGCTTTCGAAGCAGGAAACGAGGTCGAAAAAATATCACTCAGAGAAAAGAATATCCGTTTCTGCAAAGGGTGCCTTGCCTGCCAGAAAACACAGCGTTGCGTTATCGACGATGATGCCCCCGCAATCGTGGCGAAAATGCACGGGGCCGATGTAATCGTATTCGCTACTCCGATCTATTATTACGAGATGTGCGGTCAACTTAAAACCCTGCTCGACCGTGCCAATCCCCTTTATCCGTCCGACTATCGTTTCCGCGACATTTACATGCTGACCAGTGCGGCGGAAGATGAGCAATATGTACCGGAGCGCGCTGTGGCCGGACTTACGGGGTGGATCGACTGCTTCGAAAAAGCCAGACTCGCAGGAACGGTATTCGCCGGAGGAGTCGGCGGCCCGGGAGAAACCGGAGGCCATCCCGCTTTGAAGCGGGCCTATGACATGGGGAGATCCGTCCAATGACGACGGATTGAAGCCGGGTATCGAGACTGACGACGGTATCCGTTCTGTCCCACTGCCGTGTATTTGCGGGAAACGATAAGTAAAAACCCGGAAAAGATGAACGATATTTTTGAAAAAGATCTTCGCGGAGAAATGGTGTCGCCCCTTGATCCGGGATACGAAGAGTTGATCGACGATATTTTCGCGACCATGCGTAAGACGACGGAAATGAATACGGGGTATCGCACGCCCGAAGAGGTGCATGAATTCATGGCGGAAATTCTCGGCAAGCCGCTTCCCCGGAGTACGACTGTGCCCCCCCCCGTTTTATGTCGATTATGGCCGGCCGGTCCGTATCGGCGAGGATGTTTCATCCAGCAAGGTTGTACCTTTTTCGGCCGTTGCGGCATAACGATCGGCAATGGCGTATTTATCGGCCCGAAGGTCAATCTGATTACCATAAATCATGATGTGAACCCCGAAAATCGCAGCGCGACCTACGGTAAACCGATAATTATTGAGGACAAAGTGTGGATCGGAATAAATGCGACGATCCTGCCCGGTGTGAGGATCGGGTACGGCTCCATCGTCGGTGCCAACAGCGTCGTGACCGGGGATGTGCCGCCCATGACGATTGTGGCCGGGAATCCGGCGCGCATCGTCCGGAAAATAGAAGTTGAAAAATAACCGGAAAAATTATGAACCCGGTGAATTTCAATCTGCGGCGATCTCCGTTTTCACGGAGGTGCGGGTTCGCTTGCGGGCAGTATGGACGGAAAAACCGAATACGTTTTGTCGAATTCGCAATTTGCGGGAAATTCTTTATCGTCGATTCGAGTTCTTTGCGCCGATCGGAGGAATTCGGCTTATCGTAGGTCGCGCTGCGATTTTCGGGGTTCGCATCGTGATGAAGGGATGTCTTTTTTGGAGGATTTTACACTTTTGCGATGCAGGTTTCCGCCTTGTCGAACGTTTTTATTTTGTAACTTTTAACTTCGCTATGTCCGTTTCCCTTCTTCTGGAGCGGTAAAGCCTGCACTGCGTGCGCCCTCTGTCCCCGCCTGCCGCGTCGATTCCTTTTTTCCAAAAAACAGACAGCGGCGACCCGTAAGGGCTGCCGCTGCCGGTTGATTCCGAAAGAGGTATTGCTACCAGATCACCACACGCTCCTCGCGGGGCATGTACATCGCCCCGTCGGTGATCGAGAAGGCGTCGTAGAAGTCCTGCAGGTTGCGCAGGGTGGCGTTCACCCGCCATTTGCCCAGCGAGTGCACGTCGAGTTTGGTGAGGCGTGCGATCTCCTCGTCGCGGATGTTCTGTGCCCAGAGCGTCGCGTAGGCCAGGTAGAAGCGCTGCGCGTCCGTGAAGCCGTCGATCGGCGCCGGAGCCTCCTTGCCCGCCAGCGAGTTGCGGTAGGCCGTGCGGGCCACGCGCAGGCCGCCCTGGTCGGCGATGTTCTCGCCCAGCGAGAGGGCGCCGTTGGCATGGATCGCGGGCACCGAGTCCCGTGCCGGGAGCACCTCGATCGCGTCGAACTGCGCGACGAGCACGTCGGTCTTCTTCTTGAATGCTTCGGCGTCGGCCTCCGTCCACCAGTTGTTCATGTTGCCGTCCTTGTCGAACTGGCGGCCCTGGTCGTCGAACCCGTGGGTCATCTCGTGGCCGATCACCACGCCGATGGCGCCGTAGTTCACCGCGTCGTCCGCCTCGGGGTTGTAGAACGGCGGCTGGAGAATGGCTGCGGGGAAGCAGATTTCGTTGGTCAGCGGGCTGTAATAGGCGTTGACCGTCTGGGGCGACATGTGCCACTCGTCCTTGTCGACGGGCTTGCCCAGCTTTGCGATGTTGTCGGCCGTGTACCAGGCGCTCGCTGCCACGATGTTGTCCCAGTAGCTCTTCGCGGGGTCGATCTCGAGCGTCGTGTAGTCCTTCCATTTATCGGGGTAGCCGATCTTCACGGTGAAGGCCGCCAGTTTCTCGCGGGCTTTGGCTTTGGTTTCGTCGGACATCCAGTCCAGCGCGTCGATATGCTCGCCGAGCGACTGCTGGAGGTTCTTGACGATTTCGAGCATCCGCTCCTTGTCCTTCTCGGGGAAGTATTTCTCGACGTACATCTCGCCCACGGCCTCCGACAGGGTGCCGTTGGGCACCGACATGGCGCGCTTCCAGCGGGGTTTCTGCTCCTGCTTGCCCGACATCGTGCGGCCGAAGAAGTCGAACGACGCGGCATAGAAGTCGTCGCTCAGGTACGGTGCGGCGCTGTCGATATACTGTGCCGCGAGGTAGTAACGCAGGTTTTCCAGAGGCGCGGTCTTGAGGATTTCGTTGGCGGCGGCGACGGACGACGGCGTGCCCACGATGATCTCGTCGAAGTCGCCGATACCCATCGTTTCGTAGTAGGCCGGCCAGTCGATCCCGTCGTAGGTCTTTTCGAAGTCGGCCTTCGCCGTGGGGTTGTACTGCGCCTGGATGTTGCGCAGCTCGACATTCGACCAGAACTTCTCCGCGAGAGCCGTCTCCACGGACATCACGCCCGCGACGGCCGCGTCGATCTGCTCCTCGCTTACGCCCGCCAGGCGGAAAATCCGGCCCAGATACTCCTTGTATGCGGTGCGGATCGACTCGTTCTCGGGATCGAGGTAGTAGTCGCGGTCGCCCATCGTAAGGCCGCTTTGCGAGATGTAGAGCGCGTTCATGTCGCTGTTCATCAGGTCGGCCTCCACGCCCACGCCGAAGAACGGATTGCCCACGGAGGCGTGCATCCCGGCGATCACGCCGGTCAGCCCCGCGCGGTCGGGCACGGCGAGGATACGCTCGACGGCGGCCCGGATCGGCGCCGCGCCCTCGGCGTTCAGGCGTACGGAATCCAACCCCATCTTGTAGAGGTCGGAAATTTTCTGGTCGACGCTTCCCGGTTCGCTCTTCCGGGCAGTCATCCCGGCGAAGAGGTCGTTGATGCGCTGCTCGTTGTTGTCGCGCAGGATGTCGAACGACCCGTAGCGCGAATATTCGGGTTTAAGCGGATTGCGCTGCTGCCAGCCGCCCGTGGCGTACTCGTAGAAATCGGCGTTCGGCGCGACTGAGAGGTCCATGTTCGCCGTGTCGATGGCCGGGGTTTTGGATTGGTTCTGACAAGCTGCCATACAAGCGATTGCAGATAAAAGGATGAGTTTTTTCATGGTTTTTTGTTTTTAACGGCTGCGACTTTTCGGCTATTTCCGCAACGGAAGGGTACGCAAGTCCTGCAACTGGAAACAATTTTCAATTTTAATCCCCCTACGGGGTCTTGACTTTGCTCCCGCTCGGCAGAGTTCGCACGCGTCCTCTGCCCTCACTTACCCGCAAAGTTCAATTTTCAATTAAAAAAGCCGCCCCCGGCAGGAGCGGCTTTTTTCTTATTCCCGGATAGCCGCTACGCCCGGCAGGTCGCCGAACTCGATGTATTCCAGGAGCGCGCCGCCGCCCGTCGAGATGTACGACACCTGGTCGGCGAGGCCGAACTTGTTGATGCAGGCCACCGAGTCGCCGCCGCCGATGAGCGAGAAGGCGCCCTTCTTCGTAGCCTCGGCGATGGCCAGCGCCACCTCCTTCGAGCCGGTCGCGAACTTGTCGATCTCGAACACGCCCACAGGGCCGTTCCAGAGGATCGTCTTGCAGCTCAGGATGTGGTCGCGGAACGCCTTCTTGCCTTCATCGGCAATATCGACGCCCTCCCATCCGTCGGGAATGTCGTTGGCGGGAGCCACCGCCGTGTTGGCGTCGGCCGAGAAGGCGTCGGCGATCAGCGCGTCGGGCGACATCACCAACTCCACACCCTTCTCTTTGGCCAGCTCGAGAATTTCCAGCGCCACGGGGAACATCTCCGGTTCGCAGATCGAGTTGCCGACCTTGCCGCCCTGGGCGGCTGCGAAGGTGTAGGTCATGCCGCCGCCGATGATGATCGAATCGACCTTCTCGATGAGCGCCTTGATCACGCCGATCTTCGACGAAACCTTCGAACCGCCGATGATGGCGCAGAAGGGATGGGCCGGGGCCTGCATCAGCGTCGAAATGGCCTTCACCTCTTTCTCCATCAGGTAGCCGAACATCTTGTCGTTGGGGAAGTGCTTGGCGATCAGGTAGGTCGAGGCGTGCTTGCGGTGCGCCGTGCCGAATGCGTCGTTGATGTAGCAGTCGGCCAGCGAAGCGAGTTTTTTGACGAACTCCTTCTGCGAACCCTCCTTGAGGGCTTTCTTGGCCGCGTCCTTCTCCTCTTTGGTGGCGTCGTCGGCCAGGCCACGGGGCTTGCCCTCCTCTTCGGCGTAGAAACGCAGGTTTTCGAGCAGCATCACCTGGCCGGGTTTGAGGTTTGCGGCCATCTCGGCGGCTTTTTCGCCGATGCAGTCGCCGGCGAATTCAACCTTCACGCCCAGGTTCTTCTCAATGGCGGGCACGATCTGCTCCAGCGAGTATTTGGGATCGGGATTCTTCTTGGGGCGTCCCATGTGCGACATGAGGATCACCGAGCCGCCTTCGGCCAACACCTTCTTGATGGTGGGAATGGCGGCGCGGATGCGGGTGTCGTCCGTCACCTCGCCCTTCTCGTTGAGGGGCACGTTGAAGTCCACGCGGATAATCGCGCGCTTGCCTTTGAAATCGTAATTGTCGATCGAGATCATAGCTGTTTGATTTTTAATGTATTTCGTTAAACTGTCTCTTTGTTGCTTCCTACGCTGCAAATTTATAAAAAAAATCGGAACCAGTGCGTATGCGGGGTCAGAAGTTCCGCTTTTCGGGATGCGGCCTTGTTTTCCGGCCGTAGCAGGCGGCTGTGAAACGACGGGCGGCAGCAGACCGTCATAGGGCCGGCCTTCGGCCTTCGGGACTGCCCGAAGCACTTCGGAAACCTTGTGCCGGCACGTCGACCAGCGCGCCGGTTTTCGTCAGACACCGGGTTGGAGCCGGAAGGGTGCTGATTCCGGCGGGACAGGACGGCCCGGGAGGCTGTTTTCCCGGCATCGTGCAGGATGCCGTTGCGCACGGGTCTGAAAATATAAAAAATGGTTTACCCCCGGACAAAACGCCCGGAAGTGAAAGACGGATAAACATTACAAGGTCTCGAATAGTACGCCCTCCGCACAGCGCCGCATGGCGAAAAAGCCCCGCCCCGGTCGTCGGAAGCGATTTTTCCGCCGCAGCCTGCCGGACACAAAGGGACAAGACGATGCAGGTTGCCCGGCGCACCAATCCTACCGCACCGCACTCCCTGCCGCGCCCTGCCGTACGGCGAAAAGTACCGCCGGCTTCCTTGCAAGCCGGATGCCCCTACCGGCGTACACAGGTCAAAAAAGACAGCGGGCGAGGCGCATATCCCGGAAGACGCGGCGCGCGTTGCCGCCGCCTCTTTCCCCGGACTTCATTCCCCGCTTTCGGTCATCCAGGAAATCCGTCACGAGGTCCCCTCGATCCCGGAAATGCAACTATGCCGCACCCCGCCCCTGCCTTTGCTCTGGACTGCCTTTGCTCTGGACTGCCCTGCACTGCCTTTGCTCTGCTCTGTCCTGCCTTTGCTCCGTCCCCTCCGGCCCTACCTCTCTTCCGGTTGACGGGTGTATGTGTTGCGGACGACACAGGCCTGCGAAAGCGATGTCAGGTCGAGCGCCACGAGTTCGGTCGCCGTGAGCCGTTCGACGAGCCAGTAACAGTCGGTGTCGAAGCAGAACAATCCGCTCTGCGGGTCGAAGCGGCAGGCGTAAAAACGGCGCGGGCTCCACAGGCCGCACATGTCGGGCCGGCAGGCGATGCACAACCGGCTTTTGACATATTCGGCCATCTCCTGCCCCCGGATCTCCAGCAGCGATTCGTCGGGGTCGGTATCGTTGTATTCGAATGCGAGTTCGGGATCTTCGCCCAGCCGGCACTCCTCGCTCCGCACGTGGCGCCAAAGTCCCTCCAGATCGCCTTCGATCTGCACCCGTCGGTCGAACAGACAGTCGTGAATAAATGTGAAATAATCCATGTTCCTGCGGTTTATAAGATTCATTGTCAAATGTTTCCCTGTTGTCTCCGCCGGAGACCGCATCGAACCGGATAAAAGAGGGACGCGGTGCCCGACTTGAACCGCGCAGGTAGTGGAATGTACCCAGGACGAGCAAGCCGAGCCCGCGTCCTTTCGGAGCGAACCCTGCCCGTCAACCCGTCCCTTCCTTCAAAATTCCACTTTTGCGCGGTTCAGACGAGTGTTCGAAAACGGCTTCCTATCCGAAAGCCTTCGGCAAAGATAAGCAATTATTCGGTTTGCGCAAACGGCAGGCGGAAATTTGTGCAGAATTTTCTGTATTGAGGGTAAGGAACAATGTTTTTTCCTGAGGCGGTGACCTTCGGCGGACGGGACGGGGCGGCCGAACCGGCGGCAAAGCGGGTGAAAACTCCGTCGGCAAGTCCGAAACAAAGCCGTATGCGCCATAAAAGGGACGGAACGTGCGACCGCAATACCCCGGATTTGGCGTAAATTCGTTCACATAATCCTAAATCTTACCCTAATGTCACCCAAACTTACCACCCGACTGGTCGTCACGTCGACCGTCCTCTCCGTCAGTGCCATCGTCTGCACCGCCTTCCGCATCCACATCGTAATGACCCACGATACCTGGATCGGCATCATGTGCAGCCTGGTGGGGGCCGCCGCCGCGCTGATCGTCGGCACGCAGATTTACAATTCGATCACCACGCGCAAGGAGATCGAAAGCATCCAGTCGCTGCAAAAGGAGTTGAAAGAGGAGCTGGAGTGGTGCGAAACCAAATTCAAAGGCGACCATTACTTTTCCCAGGGACTGGCTTTATGGAATTCCCAGGAGTTCGATGCCTTGTCCACTACGATCAGGGCAATCCGATGTTATATGGAATGCAAGAGTTTATCAAACTGCGGCATCGCGTTGAACAATGCTGAAAAACTAATCCGGAAAATCGACAGCAAGGCCGATAAAGTCCGCGCGTATGACCATAAGGATACGAAGATCAATGATACGATCGACAAAATCCGGAGATTCAAGGAATACCATCTGATCAAAGAGCGTTTCGAAAAGATCATCGAAGCGCGCGAACGGTTCATCAAGCTGATCGAAGAGCGCGAAGCGAAGAACGCAGCAAACAAAGCTAAATAACAAATTGTAACCGTCCGTGCGAAAATGTCGGCGAAATCCGTAGTTTTTCACAAAAAAAACCTATCTTTGCTAACAAATCGTCACCTGTAACCAAAAACAGACTTATCATGTACGGGAAAATCAAAGCGCATTTACAGCAGGAACTGGCCGCCATCGAAGAGGCCGGTCTCTACAAGAAAGAACGCATCATCACGTCGCCCCAGGCGGCCGAAATCGAAGTGGCGGGCCGCAAGGTGCTCAACTTCTGCGCCAACAACTACCTCGGTCTGTCGGACAACCCGCGCCTGATTGCGGCGGCCAAAAAAGCGATGGACGAGCGCGGCTACGGCATGTCGTCGGTGCGGTTCATCTGCGGCTGCCAGGATATGCACAAGCAGTTGGAAAAGGCGATCGCCGACTATTTCGGCACCGAGGACACGATCCTCTACGCCGCCTGCTTCGACGCGAACGGAGGGGTGTTCGAGCCGCTCTTCACGGAACAGGACGCCATCATCTCCGACGCGCTGAACCACGCCTCGATCATCGACGGCGTGCGCTTGTGCAAGGCCGTGCGCTACCGCTATGCCAACGCCGACATGGACGAACTGGAGGACTGCCTCAAGCGGGCGCAGGCACAGCGTTTTCGCGTGATCGTCACCGACGGCGTCTTCTCGATGGACGGCAACGCCGCGCCGCTGGACAGGATCTGCGCGCTGGCAGAACGGTACGATGCGCTGGTGATGGTCGACGAGTGTCACTCGGCCGGCGTGCTGGGCAAAACCGGTCGCGGCATCACCGAGCTTTACGACCTGCGCGGGCAGGTGGACATTCTGACGGGTACGCTGGGCAAGGCCTTCGGCGGTGCCGTGGGCGGCTTCACGACGGGCCGCCGGGAGATCGTCGAGATGCTCCGCCAGCGTTCGCGCCCCTACCTCTTCTCCAACTCGCTGCCCCCCGCCGTTGTGGGCGCCGGGATCGAGACTTTCCGGATGCTGGCCGAGAGCGACGAACTGCACGACCGCCTGGTGGCCAATGTGGAGCATTTCCGCAAGGGCATGCTGGCTGCCGGGTTCGACATCAAACCCACGCAGTCGGCCATCTGCGCCGTGATGCTCTACGACGCCCGCCTGTCGCAGGACTTTGCCGCGAAGCTGCAGGACGAGGGTGTTTTCGTCACGGGCTTCTACTACCCCGTGGTCCCGAAAGGCCAGGCCCGCATCCGCGTGCAGGTATCGGCAGGGCACACCACCGAACAGCTCGACCGCTGCATCGCCGCCTTCGTCAAGGTCGGCAAGGAACTCCAAGTCATTCAATAACATTACCTCATCCGGCAAAAGAACCCCGCTTATGTCTAAAACGTCTCTGGATGCGATCGATCGCAAAATCCTCAAATACCTGATCAAGAATGCGCGTATGCCCTTCCTGGAGATTGCCCGCGAATGCGGCATCTCGGGCGCAGCCATCCACCAGCGCATCCGCAAGCTCGACGAGTCGGGCGTTATCCTGGGCAGCCGCCTGATCGTCGATCCCAAAATGCTGGGCTTCGACGTCTGCGCCCACATCAGCATCACGCTCAAAGACCCCCAACTGCTCAAACAGATGGTGGAACGGCTGAAGGAGGTGCCCGAAATCGTGGAATGCCATTTCGTCACGGGCCAGAGCAACATTCTCGTGAAGCTCTATTGCCTCGATAACGAGCATCTTATGCGGACGATCTTCGACGGCATCCTGCGGATTCAGGGCGTTTCGACCACCGAAACCTACATCTCGCTGCAGGAAGTTTTCCAGCGTCAGGTGAATGTCGACTTCATTGACGATTAATCACGCAGGCCTGACTGCCGCGACATACATGAATCCCCGGTGAGCTGCCGCCCGCCGGGGATTTCCGTGTTTTTCAGTCTTTTGTCGATGAATCCCGGACGGGATTTGCCCGCCGGGGGCGTCGGGTTCCGGGATGCGAAAAGCGCCGGCTTCAGCCGTTGCGCTTCTTCTTCATCCGCTCCAGATGCTCCTGCAGTCGTTGGCGGAACACCTCGCGGCGGAATTTCAGGTCCTTCTGCCACCCGATCCAACGGGTGTAGCGGTCGCGTTTTTCGGGGTAGATGTCGGGGATCGTCACCAGGATGCCCGTCTCCTCGACCCCGCCGAAGTCGGGGTTGGCCACCGTGTCGAAGACCCGCATCGTGGGCGAGAGATTCATGTAGGCATTGATCAGCGGCGGGATGTTCTCGTTGAACTCGCGGATTTTGCGCAGCAGGATGTGGTAGTTCTCCTTGTAGTCGCTGCCGGTGAAAAGCTGCTCGTAGTAGGGATCGTCGAGGTCGAGCCGCAGGGGGTCGATCGCCGTGACGAGCCGGTCGCGGTCGGGGAAGTAGCGGTGCAGGAACCAGATCAGGGCGTTGCGGGCCACGGCCTTGTAGGTGGTGTACATCGTCACCTTACCGAAGAGGTACCGGGCCTGGGGGTTCAGCACGATCAGCGCGCCCAGTCCGTCCCAGAGGTTGTCGAGCGCGTAGAGGCTTTTGGGGTTGATGCGCGCCTGGTAGCCCACCTGCACGAACGAACGGCCCAGCTCGATGGTGTAGGGCAGGAATTCGCGGCGGAACTTCTCGCTGAAACGGAAGTAGTGCTCGGTCGAAAGATGGCGGGGCGCCTCGGAGGTGCTGACGATGAAGCGGTAGCCGCCGACGATCTCCTCGGCTGCCGGATCCCAGACGATCAGTTGGTAGTAGCCGTCGCCCGCCAGATCCTCCTCGTCGATGTCGACTTCGCGTCCCGTGCCGCCGCCCGCCTTGCGGAAGGCCTCTTCGCGCAGGCGGCCGATCTCGCGCATGAGCGACGGGCACTCCGCAGCGCTGAAGACGTAGATTTCATTGCCGGCCTTGTTCGTGTCGCGCTCCTTGCGCGCGGGTGTAAGCTCCGCGCGGAGCAGTTCCCGGTCGACGGGGGGGATGATGGGTACCGTTTCCAAATTCCGAATTACTTTTTTCCGACGGCAAAAATAGCTGAATTACCGGGTTTCCCCGTCGCCTGTGAGCTTATTTCGCAAAAAATAGGTCTTTTTACGTATATATTCCGTCTGCTCGCGCATCGATCCCTGCTCCTGCAGTTCCGCGACGGAGATCGGGTCGCCCGCCACGATGCGGAAGTGCTTGCCGCCCTGCGAGAACATCTCGTCGGGGAGCCACAGCAGCTCGACGTTGAACTTCATGCCCAGCGCCTTGCGGGTCGACGTGAGTCCGTAGAAGAAGGAAGAGAGTTCGCCTTCGACGAACAGGGGTACGATCTGGCGCTGCGAGGAGTAGGCTTTTTTGAGGAAGCTGGTTTTCCACGGCAGGTCGGTCACTTCGCCTCCGATGCGGCGCGAGCACAGCCCGGCGGGGAAGGTCAGGATCGGGCAGTCGCCGAAAAACTCCTCGTCGAACTTGCGGGCGTAGGAAGTGCTCTGCGACCCGTATTTGTTGACGGGAATCCAGAGCGGGCGCAGCGGTTCGAGGTGCATCAAAAGGTCGTTGACCACCACCCGCGCGTCGCCGAACCGTTCGATCAGCTTGTCGGCGAGCATCATGCCGTCCATGCCGCCGAAGGGGTGGTTCGCCACGAAGAGGTAGCGGCCGGCGGGATCGAGCTTCTCCAATCCTTCGGCCGAGTAGGTCACCCTCCATTCGCGGAAGCAGGCGCGGATGAACTCCTGCGGGGGCAGGTCCCAGTAGGTGCGCAGGATGTGGTTGATGTCCCCCTCGTGGATGGTGCGACGCAGCCACCGCAGGGCGAAGCCGGGAATCCAGCGCGCCACGCGGGGCATTTTCGATTTCAGTATTGCCGAAATATCGATTTCTGGCATATCGTGTAGAGTTCCTTTTTTTGTTCCGGGCATCGTTTTTCCCTGACAGGCATAGCCCGGACTGTGTCCGGTCTCCGCCTTAGCCCGGCGGAAACGGACAAAAAATTATATCGGCAAATATAGATATTCTTTTGGGAAAAGTCACTAACTTTATCCCCAAATTGACCTTGTACGCAACGAATATGTCCCGGTATCATACACCCGTACTTTTGGAAGAGTCTGTCGGACTGCTCGATATCGATCCGGCGGGCACTTACGTCGACCTCACGTTCGGCGGCGGCGGCCACTCGCGCCGCATCCTCTCCTGCCTGGGACCGGAGGGGGCACTGTACGCCTTCGACCAGGACTCCGACACGCGGGCGAACTGCCCCGACGACGCGCGTTTTCACTACGTCGAGAGCAACTTCCGCTTCCTGCGCGGAGCGCTCCGGTTGCGGGGCGTGACGGCCGTAGACGGCGTGCTGGCCGACCTGGGGGTCTCGTCCCACCACTTCGATGCCGTGGAGCGGGGTTTCTCGTTCCGGGGCGAGGCGCCGCTCGACATGCGCATGAACCGCCGGGGGGCGTTGACTGCCGCCACCATCGTCAACAACTATTCCAACGCCGAGCTGCAGCGCGTGCTGCGCGACTGGGGCGAGGTGGAAACTCCGTGGAAGGTGGCCAACTGCATCGAGCGGGCGCGGGCTGCGGCGCCGATCGCAACGACGGCGGCACTGGTGGAGGCCGTGCGGCCCTGCACGCCCAAAAAGGAGGAGTCGAAATTCCTCACGAAGCTCTTCCAGGCGCTGCGCATCGAGGTGAACGGCGAGATGGAGGCGCTTAAAATGATGCTCGAACAGTCCCTGAAGGTGCTCAAACCGGGCGGGCGGCTGGTGGTGATCTCCTACCACTCGCTCGAAGACCGGCTGGTGAAGAACTTCCTGCGCAGCGGTAACTTCGCGGGCGAGGTCGAGAAGGATTTCTTCGGCCGGGGGCAGGCGCCCTTCGGGGTCGTGACGCGTAAGGCGGTCGTCCCTTCGGCCGAAGAGCTGGAGCGCAACCCCCGATCGCGCTCGGCACGCCTGAGGGCGGGGGAGAAGATTGCGGTTGCTCTGCAACCGCAATTAAAAATTAAAAATTAAAAATGAAGAATTCAATGCAATTGACGCTCGAAACAACAGGCGATGCAGGGCCTTTCTTCCGACGAGCGGTTGCGATTCCGGGGTTATATTGGAAGAAACCGTTTTTTAATTCTTAATTTTTCATTTTTAATCGATGAAATTCAGCGACCACGAATTCGATCCGGTAAGCGCCGAAGAGCGCGCCGCCGCCGAGCGCGAAGCGGAACTTGCACGCAAGATCCGCCGGGAAGTGGTGCGCATGCAGCGCGGAGAGGCGGACGACGACCTGCGCGAAGACGCCGCCGAAGAAGAGGCTGCGCGCGAGGCGGAGGCCGAGGCCGCCCGACGCGAGCGGCGGCGCCGTGCGAATCCCTTCTGGCTGCTCTTCACGGGCAACATCCTCGTGCGGGAGGGCGTTGCGGAGTATTACCGCTACCTGCTCTGCATCGCCGTGATGTTTTTCCTGAGCATCGTGGTGATCTTCACTTCGCTGCACCTCGACATGAAGTATAACAGGCTGGAAAACGAAGTCCAGATTCTGCGCGAACGCTCGATCCGCCTGGAGCAGCAGCGTTACCGCATCACGACCCACTCGGCGATACTGGACTGCCTGCGCGAGCGGGGCATCGAACTCTGCGACCCGTTGGCGCCGGGTGAAATCATCGAAGACTGACGGCTATGAAGGAGGAGCATTCGAAGATCAAAAGCGACATCCTGCTGCGGGTACGGCTGCTTTACGTGCTGTTCATCCTCGTGGGGGCCGTCGTGCTCGTGCGGCTGGTGTGGGTGCAGCTTTTCAGCGCGGAGGTGGCCTACAACGCGCGGCGGCTCGAAAACCGCATCTTCACGCAGAAGATCATCCCCGCGCAGCGGGGCAGCATCCTCGCCCGCGACGGCGAGCCGCTGGCCACGTCGCTTTTTCGCTACCAGGCGTGGTTCGACTTCGGCAGCGAGGGACTCGACTCGCTGCAAACCTTCGCCGAGCAGAGCGATTCGCTTTCCAAACTGCTCGCGGCGTTTTTCCGCGACAAATCCGCTGCGGAGTATAAAAAGATGTTTCTCGCGGAGCATGCGCGCCGCTACCGGCTGGTGAATCCCCGCGACACGAGTTACCTGCGGTCGGAGGGAGCCGTCGCCCGCTTTTTCGACCGGATGCGGGGCGAGGAGTATATCCGAAAACGCATTTACGACACGATCCGCGACCATACGCCCGTGGCGGTCTTCCCGCGCGAGGTGGATTTCGCCGAGTGGCGGCAGCTGCGCCGCTACCCGCTGCTGAACTGGAATATGGGCATGGTCTACCGTCTTGCGGAGCGCGACGAGCGGATCTATCCGCAGGGCGACCTGGCGCGCCGCACGATCGGCAAGATCGGCGACCAGGGCGAGTACGGCATCGAGGACGGTTACCGCGAGGAGCTGGCCGGCCGTGACGGCCGCATCCTGCGCCAACGCATCGCCCGCGACTTCTACGGCCGTGTGGCCCACGGGGACAACGTCGATCCGGTGGACGGAATGGACATCGTCACCACGCTCGACCTGGCCCTGCAGGACGTGGCCGACAAGGCGCTGCTGGGGCAGCTCACGGAGCAGAACGCCGTGTGGGGCACCGCCATCGTGATGGAGACGGCGACGGGCGAGATTCTGGCGATGGCCAACCGGGGCCGCTACGACATTCACAGCGGGCCGTTTACCGAGCGGGAGAACTACGCCGTCGGCAAGTCGCTCGAACCGGGTTCGACCTTCAAGCTGGCGTCGATGCTCCTGCTGCTGGAGGATGCAGGCATGTCGCCCGCAACCACCTACGAGACCCACAACGGCGACAAGGTCGACGTAGGCCCCGCGAAGGGCAAGCTGGGCATCCGCGACTCGCACCGGGGAGACCGCGTGATCGACCTGCGGCGCGCCGTAGCCGTATCGTCGAACGTCTATTTCGCCAAAGCGATCTGGGAGCGGTACGGAGAGACGGGCAAAAAACAGCAGTACAGCGATTTCCTGAACAAGCGGCTCCGCCTGGGCGAAACCGTCGGGCTGGAGCGCCTCGGCGAACGCAAGCCCGACATGGCCGCCACCTGGGAGAAGGTGCCCGACCCGGGGCTGAAGGTGGTGAAGATGAGCTACGGCTACCGCGTGCGGATGACGCCGCTGCAGATGCTCACCTTTTATAATGCCATTGCCAACGACGGGCGGATGATCGCGCCCGTGCTCATCCGCGAACTGCGCCGGGGCGGCGAAACGGTCGAACGGTTCGAAACGCATACCCTCGCCGACCGCATCTGCTCGCGCAGTACGCTGCGCATCGTGCGCGACTGCCTCGAGGCGGTCTGCACGGAGAAGGGCGGCACGGCCGAGCGGTTTTTCCGGGATACGACCCGCTGCCGCGTGGCGGCGAAGACCGGTACGGCGCAGGTCACCGACCCCACCAGCACGGCCGACTACCTGGCCAGCATGGTCGCCTACTTCCCGGCCGACAACCCCCGCTACACGGTGCTGACGACCATCGCCACGCGCTCGCAGGCGGGTAAGACCTACTACGGCGGGTCGCTCGCCGGCCCGGTGGTGAAGCGGCTGGTCGACTATATTTACAACCGGGAGCACGACTGGTACGGTCGTGTCGAGCCTTCGGGCGAGGAGTTTTACCCCCGGCGCGTCAAGGGCGGCGACATCCGCCAGATCCGCCGTGTGGCGGGACGCCTCTCGCCCGAAGTCTCGTTCGACGAGCGTGCGGGGTGGGGCCGCGTGCGGGTGGACAGCCTGTCGCGCGTGGAGATCGCCGCATTGCCGGACGGTACGGGGACGATGCCCGATGTGCGGGGCATGGGGCTGAAGGACGCGCTGTTCCTGCTCGAACGCTGCGGCCTGCAGGTACGTTTCGCGGGCAGCGGCGCCGTGGTGCAGCAGAGCATCGCGCCGGGAAGCCGGATCGCGCCGGGTGCTGCGGTGTCGGTCACGCTGAGATAGAGTTGAAATTGAAAAGTGGAAAAGTGAAAATGGGATTGTGCGGGAAGGTTTTCGAACTGCGGCAGGCGGTCCGGCAGGCCGCAACCGACGCTCGAAGCACGGGCAGAGGCCGCAGTCATTGAGCTTGTCGAAATGCGCGGACTATGCCGTGCAAGGAGCAGGAAAAGGCACTTACCCCCCCCCGGCGGCCTGCATCTTCGCTTCGCCTCCGGCCCCGCAAGCTGCGGAATCGCGGGGAACAAGGGATTGCGGATATTCCGGGGCAAAAAGCGAAAGTGAAAATTGAAAAAATAAAATACGAATAACCGAAACAATCAGATGAAAAAACTGGATGAACTCCTGCAGGATATTCCCGTCGTCGGGATCGCCGGACCGCGCGATGCCTCGGTGGAGCACCTGACCTGCGACTCGCGGCAGGTGACGGCCGGAAGTTGCTTCTTCGCCGTGCCGGGTACGGCGGCCGACGGCCACGACTACATCCCGGTCGCCATGGCGGCAGGCGCCTCGGTCGTCGTCTGCGAACGGATGCCCCTGACGCAGACCGGGGGTGTGACGTTTGTCGAAGTGACCGATGCGCACGCGGCGATGGCCGACATGGCCGCCGCCTTCTACGACCACCCCAGCCGGGAACTGAAACTGGTCGGCATCACCGGAACCAACGGCAAGACGACCACCGTGACGCTGCTCTACGATCTGGTGCGCGCTTTGGGCTTCCGGGCCGGACTGCTCTCGACGGTGGTGTATCGTGTGGGCGACCGCACGGTGGAAGCCACCCACACCACGCCCGACGCCATCCGCCTGAACGCCATGCTGCGCGAGATGGCCGACGCCGGGTGCGATTACTGCTTCATGGAGTGCTCGTCGCATGCCATCGTGCAGGAGCGTATCCGGGGGCTGCATTTCGCGGGCGGCATCTTCTCGAACATCACCCACGACCACCTCGACTACCACAAGACCTTCGCCGCGTACATCCGCGCCAAGAAGCTCTTCTTCGACGCGCTGCCCAAAGAAGCCTTCGCGCTGACGAACCTCGACGACCGCAACGGCCGCGTGATGGTGCAGAACACGGCGGCCGCAGTCAGTACCTTCTCGCTGCGGGCGATGGCCGACTTCCGGTGCAAAATCCTGGAGATGCACCCCGACGGAATGCTGCTGCGCATCGACGGCAGCGAGGTGTGGGTCGATTTCCTGGGGCGGTTCAACGCCTCGAACCTGCTCGCGGTCTACGGCACGGCTGTGCTGCTGGGGCTGGATCGGGCGGAGGTGCTGACGGCCCTGAGCGGTCTGCATCCGGTCGCCGGGCGGTTCGAGACTCTTCGCGCGGCAAACGGCACTACGGCCGTTGTGGACTACGCCCACACGCCCGACGCGCTGGAGAACGTGCTGCGCACGATCGACGAGATTCGCCGCGAAGGCCAGAAGGTGACAGTCGTCTGCGGCTGCGGCGGCGACCGCGACCGCACGAAGCGGCCCGAGATGGCGCAAATCGCCGTGAAGTATGCCGACACGGCGGTCTTTACCTCCGACAATCCGCGCCACGAGTCGCCCGAAGCGATCCTCGACGAGATGGTGGCGGGGCTGGCGCCCACGGACCGCTACCTGCGCATCGCCGACCGGGCCGAGGCGATCCGTACCGCCGCGATGCTGGCGGCGCCGGGCGACATCCTGCTCGTGGCGGGCAAGGGGCACGAGAGCTATCAGATCGTGGGCGACGTGAAGCATCACTTCGACGACAAGGAAGAAATTCGGAAGAACTTCGAATTTCTCAATGAAAAATTAAAAATGAAAAATTAAAAGTTATCATGATCTGCTATTGCCCGGTGTCGGGAACCTAATGCCAACCGGATGGGTTTATCGAGAGACATGTACCGATTTCGCTTTCGAAGTATTCCGATGACCGGAATTTTTCATTTTTAATTCTCAATTTTTAATTGGTATTCTATGTTTTACCACCTTTTCCGCTACTTCGACCAGGCCTGGAACCTTCCGGGATCGGGTCTGTTCCAATACATTTCGTTCCGCGCGGCGGCGGCGATCATCCTCGCGCTGCTGATCGTCATCATCTTCGGACGGCGCATCATCGACTTCCTCCAGCGCCGGCAGATCGGCGAGGAGGTGCGCGACCTGGGGCTGCAGGGGCAGCTCCAGAAGCGGGGCACCCCGACGATGGGCGGCGTGATCATCCTGCTGGCGATTCTCGTCCCGATCCTGCTGTTCGGGCGGCTGGACAACGTCTACGTGCAGCTGATGATCGTCTCGACCGTCTGGCTGGGCTTCATCGGCGGCCTGGACGATTACATCAAGGTGTTCCGCCACCACAAGGAGGGCCTCAAAGGGCGCTTCAAGATCGTGGGACAGGTAGGGCTGGGCATCATCGTCGG
Organism: Alistipes sp.; assembly: GCA_048465795.1. Classification (GTDB taxonomy): domain Bacteria; phylum Bacteroidota; class Bacteroidia; order Bacteroidales; family Rikenellaceae; genus Alistipes. The sequence continues at coordinate 2,620 of DBFWKV010000025.1, read as the reverse complement.
GACGACCATGTGGCTTTCGCCCGACATCGTGGTGCGCGACAAGGTGGTGCAGCCCGTCGAGACGGTCTACTCCGACGCCTCGGGCGCCGTCGTGGCTTCGGCCGTGCGCAACGTGGTGCTCAGCTCCGAAAGCGTCAAGACCACGCAGACGACGATCCCCTTCGTGAAGAACAACGAGTTCGACTACCGCTCGCTGACGGGGGGCCACGAAGCGGCGTCGTGGCTGCTGTACATCGTGGTGGCGATCTTTGTGGTGACGGCCGTGTCGAACGGCGCCAACCTCACCGACGGCCTGGACGGCCTGGCGACGGGCGTCTCGGCGCCGATCGTCGCCGTGCTCGGCGTGCTGGCCTACCTGTCGGGCAACATCATCTACGCCGACTACCTCAATATCATGTACATCCCCGGCAGCGGCGAACTGGTGGTCTTCGCTGCGGCGTTCATCGGGGCGCTGATCGGCTTTTTGTGGTACAACTCCTTCCCGGCGCAGATTTTCATGGGCGACACGGGGTCGCTGTCGATCGGCGGCATTATCGCCGTGTTCGCCCTCTGCATCCGCAAGGAGCTGCTGCTGCCGCTGCTGTGCGGCGTTTTCCTGGTGGAGAGCGTCTCGGTGATGGTGCAGGTGAGCTACTTCCGCTACACGAAGCGCAAGTACGGCGAGGGGCGGCGCCTGCTGCTGATGTCGCCCATCCACCACCATTTCCAGAAAAAGGGGCAGTTCGAGACCAAAATCGTCACGCGCTTCTGGATCATCTCGCTGCTGCTGGCCGCCATCACGCTGGTAACGTTGAAAATCCGGTAAACCATGCAGACACTATGACCCGTCGAGGAGAAAAGTTACGAAGTTCGCGGCCGGCGCGTGATGCCCGATTCCGACCCGGCCTGGCTTTACGAGGCGATCGGAGCCTTGTCGGTGAAGCTGCCGCAGGCGCATGAATCCCGCCAACCCATCGGATTCGAAAATAAAGGTTTTCGGTAAGCGGGGGCGGTCGCACGAGGTGCGGCGCATGCCTTAAGCAGAAAACGAAGAAAATCAACGCTTCGGAGAAGGGGGTGCGGCTGCCGAACGCAGTTCGGAAGCTGCCGATGGAGGAAAATGACAGTTGAAAATTGAGTAAGATATGAAAAAAATCGTCGTATTGGGCGGCGGCATCAGCGGCTACGGCTCCGCGATCCTCGCCAAAAAGAAGGGTTTTGAGGTTTTTCTTTCCGACTGTGGAAAGATTGCCGGCCGTTACAAGGCGCGCCTCGACGAGTGGCAGGTGCCCTACGAGGAGGGCGGACACACCGAAGAAAGGATTCTGGACGCTGCGGAGGTCGTCAAGTCGCCGGGGATTCCCGACACGGCGCCCGTCGTGCGCCGAATCCGCGAGGCGGGCATCCCGGTGATCTCCGAAATTGAGTTCGCGGGCCGCTACCTGGGCCGGGCCAAGTGCATCTGCATCACGGGGTCGAACGGCAAGACCACGACAACGTCGCTCGTCTACAAAATCCTGCGCGACGCGGGCTACAACGTCGCTTTGGGGGGCAACATCGGCGAGAGTTTCGCCTGGTCGGTCGCCACGGGCGAGTACGACTGGTATGTGCTGGAGCTGAGTTCGTTCCAGCTGGACGGGATGTACCGCTTCCGGGCGCATGTGGGCGTACTGATGAACATCACGCCCGACCACCTCGACCGCTACGACCACTGCTTCCAGAACTACGCCGACGTGAAAATGCGTATCACACGGAATATGACTTCGGCCGATTATTTCATCTACTCGGCCGACGACCAAACGATCTGCCGGATGCTTCCCGGTTACGACCTGCGGATGCGCCAGCTCCCCTTTATGGCGCATGCGGCGGTTGCCAGCGCCGCTGGGGACGCTTTTCTGTGCGATGGCGTGTTCACCGCCTCGGTGGGGCGCTCGATTATCGAGATCGATACCGCGAAGATGCAAATACAGGGGCTTCACAACGCGTACAACGGCATGGCTGCGGCGCTGGCTGCCCTTGCCGCAGGCGTGGAACCGGCGCAGGTAGAGCGGTCTCTCTACGATTTTTCGCCCGTGGAGCATCGCCTGGAACCGGTTGCAGAGAAGGACGGGGTGCTGTGGATCAACGACTCGAAGGCTACGAACGTCGATTCGGTGTGGTATGCGCTGGAGAGCATGAAGCGCCCGCTGGTGTGGATCGCCGGCGGCACGGACAAGGGCAACGACTACGCGCCCCTGAAAGAATTCGCCCGCGCGAAGGTGCACACGCTCGTCTGTATGGGGGTGGACAACGCCAAGCTGGTCAAGGAGTTCACAGGCGTGGTGCCCCGGGTGGTCTCCACGGCGTCGCTCGGCGAGGCGATGCGCGCGGCGAAGGCTGCGGCCCGTGCAGGCGACGCCGTGCTGTTGTCGCCCGCGTGCGCCAGCTTCGACCTGTTCAAAAATTACGAAAACCGGGGTGAACTCTTCAAAGAGTGGGTCGCGGACAACGCCTGATCGGATGAAAAAGCGCGACGAAATACTTCTCGCAGAGGACGCCACGGGACCGAAGGACGGTATGGGGCGGATGAACCCGGACGCGGGACTCCGCGACGGCAGCGACAGCCGCTGGGCCAGCGCCGAGCAGGCGGCGGCCCGCACGG
>DBFWKV010000024.1:0-29935 GCA_048465795.1 Alistipes sp. | reverse complement strand
GGAAGTCTTTTCCATTTTTCCATCTTTTTAGGGTTGCAAAATTAATTTTCCAATCCCGGCAAGTCAAGATGCAAAATGTTGAAAACAAGTGTGTTTCGTGCTAATTCGGTGGACTTTTTTAGCCCGCATTTTGTCCACCGATTATCACACCCGCAAACTGCTTTTTTATGCGTTTTTCTGCTATGCGGGCAAAAACAAAAAACCTTGCAAAGTGTTAATTTGCAAGGTTTTGCGTCAAAATTCGTAGACTTCCTGCGGAGAGAGAGGGATTCGAACCCCCGGTACAGTTGCCCGTACACCGCATTTCGAGTGCGGCCCGATCGACCACTCCGGCATCTCTCCTTATTCCCTAACAGTGGAAAACCGTGGTTTTGGGACTGCAAATATAGACATATTTTTTTATAATCGCCACATCGGACGCAAAAAACTTTTTCGAAAGCACATTTTTCTTTTGTCGGACTAAATTTGCTATCTTTGTCCAGAGCGGGAATGCAGTATCTTGCCCCGATGATCGTTTGTTGAGTAGGCAATACTAAAATCGGTACGATTTTCGTTCTAAACAAAAGAACTGACGCAAACACGGATGCGCTATGAAAAGTTTGATGATTTTAATCGGAACCATCGCCGTTGCGGCCGGGCTGACCGGTTGCAGTTCGGCGAATTACGCGACGCGCGGTTATGCGGGCGACGACCTCTACGGTACCCACGACCAGGTTGCCATTGCACGCAAGCAGCAGGCGAAGGCCGAAGCCGAGAAGGCGGCGGCCGAGGCCCGGAAGGCCGAATGGGAGGCCCGGATCGCCGAAGCGCAGGCTGCGGCGGCGGAGAATGAATATTACGGCAATCCCTACGACGACGTGCTGGCCGATACGTATGAAAGCGCTTATGCGCGCCGGCTGCGCGGTTTCGAATCGCCGACTTACCGGATGCCTTCGAGCTATTACAATTTCCGTTACGGCGGATCGTTCAATTATGTGACGGCTTACGATCCCGCTTTTTATAACATCGTCGTCTCGGGCGACCAGGTGTGGGTGGAACCCAAATACATCACCTCGATGTTCGGTAACTGGGGCGGTTCGGTCGTTTATGCCGATCCGTGGTATTGGGGCTGGAACAACTGGCCTTATTACCGGCCGGGAAGTTTCGGGCTTTCGATAGGAAGCTGGGGCTGGAGTTTCGGCTGGAACAACTGGTACAATCCGTGGTACAACCCCTGGTACAACCCCTGGTACAATCCGTGGTACGATCCCTGGTGGGGACCCGGCTGGGGTCCTGGTCATGGTCACGGTCATTGGCACGGAAGCTCCTATTCGCCGAACATCGTGCGCAGGCCTTCGCCTTACACCTCGCCTTCCGGCGGCCGTGGGTTCGGGTCGCGGCCGGGTGGTACGACCTCTTTCAACCGCAATCCGAGCCGATTTGAAACGGGTTTAAGAGGCGGTACTTCCTCCGGGAACCGGAATACCGGGTCTTCCTTCAATCGGGGCGCTTCTTCGGGCGGCAGCCGTGGCGGTGCCGTGCGCAACAACCGGGGCGGATCGACCACGTTCAACCGGGGCGGCAGTTCGTCGTATGACCGGGGCAATTCGGGCGGTTCATCGTCGTTCAACCGGGGCAATTCGGAAAACACGGGCGGTTCGTCCTCCTTCAACAGGGGGAGCAGCTCCTCGTTCGACCGGGGCAATTCGGGCGGTTCGTCGTCCTTCAACCGGGGCGGAAGTTCTTCCGGATCGTTCGGCGGAGGGTCGCGCGGCGGCTCTTCGGGCGGCGGTGGCGGACGGAATGCCGGTGGTCGTTGATCCGGCTTGACGGTGAAGGGTAAGTTTCGCCGCAACGAAGTTCGAATACCGACGGTTGAATCGTGTTAAAAAATTAACAGACAAGTGGTTATGAAAGTTTCAGGAATCTTGCTCGCGGGAGCGATGGCATTGGCAGCCCTCCCCCTTTCTACTTCGGCCCAGAGCCTGCTGACAGGCGGGTTGATGGCCGATAAAGATATCGTTACGCCCAGCGATTTGTTCGAACTGTCGCAAACGCAGTTTAATTTCGGTACCGCGCGTTCGATGGCGATGGCCGGAGCTTTCACTTCGCTGGGGGCCGATCTTTCGTCGATGTCGATCAACCCGGCCGGGTTGGGCATGTTCCGCCGCAACGAAGTGTCGATCACGCCACTGATAACCATTGCACACGCGGATAACAGCGCTCCGGCCTGGGAAAAGAACAACCGCAGCCGGTTTACCCTGGGCAACATCGGAGTGGTTTTCAATGCCTATGAAGGTACGCGCGGTTTGGTGAGCCTGAATGTGGGTTTCGGATATAACCGCCTTGCCGACCTGAACTACCGGTCGTCTTTCTATCAGACGGGAAACGTCGGGTCGATTGCCGACATGTATGCGATGCAGATGCAGTACAGTGGTTTGGTAGCCAACGATATACGTGGTGACAACCTGCGCTGGCGGGATGTCAATACACAGCTTTGGCCGGCGGTGCTGGGATACAAGATCGCTATGATCGACGATCCGAACGACAACGGGGACTGGAGTCCGACATGGATCAGCGGCGACCGTTTCGATCCCGCGACGGGTGCGCATCATATCGACATCGGTCAGTATTCCACGGTGCAGAGCCGGGGTTCCATCGGCGAATATACTTTCTCGGTCGGAGCGAATATCGGTAACAAAGTTTATGTCGGGGCGACGCTGGGCGTGCAAAGCCTCCATCAGAAGAAGGAATACTTCTACGCCGAAGATTATGCCTATCCCAACGGAGCGACTCCGCAAAAGCCCGAGGGGGTAGCACCCGATCTGGACTACCAGCTGCTCTATTCGAAGATCAACCAGGCGGTTGTGATCGACGGCACGGGTGTGAATTTCAAACTGGGCGTTACGTACCGCCCGATCGACAACCTGCGTCTGGGCGTGGCATTCCATACGCCGACCTACTACTCTTTCGACCGCAAATACCAGGCTGCCGCAGCTTCGCTCAGTTTTGCCAACAACCACACGAATCCCGATGTGACACCCGACTCGCAGGGGTACATTCCGATTACGGCCGAAACGCCGCTGTTGGTCGATGACGGTCCGGACAGTTGGTCGTTCATTTCGCCGTCGCGGCTGCTTCTGGGTGCTTCCTATACGTTCGGAAAGCGGGGGGTGATTTCGGTGGATTACGAACGGGCGTGGTACAACGGTATCCGGATGAAAGATACGCCGGGCGGAATCTCCGCAGAAGACTACGATCGTGAGTTCCGTACCGCCTTCAAGGGGGCGAATACCTTCCGTGTGGGGGCGGAATTCAAGCCCGTGCCCGTCGTTTCGCTGCGTGCGGGTTTCGGTTACAGCGGTTCGTGGCTGCAGAACAAGGATGCACAGTTGCAATCACCCATTGCCAAAGAGATCGTCTATTACGGCGCGGGCGTCGGCTTTGCCCTGTCGCGCAGCGTGGTGCTCGACTTTGCGTACAGTTATCAGAGCAACAAAATGACCACCTATACGCTTTATTATGCCGACGAGTATAATGCCGCAGGCGATTTGACGGGGGTGAATGCCAGCGACGACTTCACCACGACGATCAACCGTCATTCGGTGGCCGTAACGTTGGGATTCCGCTTCTGACCGTATTGCATCTGTGAAAACCGGGGCGATTGTATTTGCAACCGCCCCGGTTTTGCGTGGGAATAATGGAAAAAGCAGCGCGTTTACTGAGCCGGTTTCGGCGGAAAAAATGTTTTCCGCCGCTCTGAGAGGTCATAACCGAATATTTATCGACCCTTTTCGGCGAAGTGTTGATTAAATTCTTTATTTTTGCAGTCCGGAACTGTAAAATTCAAGAGATAGATAGCTATGGCAAAGGAACTGAAAGACTTAACCCGGTCGGACGAGAATTACTCGCAGTGGTACAACGATCTGGTCGTGAAGGCCGGACTGGCCGAAAACTCGGCCGTTCGCGGATGTATGGTCATCAAACCTTACGGATACGCGATCTGGGAGAAGATGCACGACGCACTGGACAAGATGTTCAAGGATACGGGCCACCAAAACGCCTATTTCCCGTTGTTCATCCCCAAATCGTTTTTCTCGAAGGAGGCGCACCATGTCGAGGGTTTTGCGAAGGAGTGCGCTGTGGTGACGCATTACCGGCTGAAGAACGATCCCGAAGGCAAGGGCGTGGTGGTCGATCCCGACGCCAAACTGGAGGAGGAGCTGATCGTGCGCCCTACTTCGGAGACGATCATCTGGAACACCTATAAGAACTGGATCCAGTCCTACCGCGACCTGCCGATCCTCTGCAACCAGTGGGCGAACGTGGTGCGGTGGGAGATGCGCACGCGTCTGTTCCTGCGCACGGCCGAATTCCTCTGGCAGGAGGGTCATACGGCGCATGCTACGCGGGAGGAGGCTGTCGAGGAGGCTGCGAAGATGATCCATGTCTACGAGAAATTCGCGCAGGAGTGGATGTCGCTGCCGGTGATCGTCGGCCACAAGTCGCCCAACGAGCGTTTCGCCGGTGCCGAGGATACGCTGACCATCGAAGCGCTGATGCAGGACGGTAAAGCGCTCCAGAGCGGTACGTCGCACTTTCTGGGACAGAACTTCGCCAAAGCGTTCGACGTGCAGTATGTCAACAAGGAGGGTAAGTTGGAGTATGTGTGGGCCACGTCGTGGGGCGTTTCGACGCGCCTGATGGGTGCGCTCATCATGGCTCACTCCGACAACAACGGTCTGGTGCTGCCTCCGAAACTGGCGCCGATCCAGGTGGTGATGATCCCTATCTACAAGGGGGAGGATCAGCTGACCGAAATCCGCGCCCGGTTCGAAGCGATTGCCGAAGGGCTGAAGGCCAAAGGTATCAGCGTGAAGATCGACGACCGCGATAACGTGCGTTCGGGCTTCAAGTTCGCCGAATATGAACTCAAGGGCGTGCCCGTGCGTCTGGCTATGGGTCCCCGCGACATGGAGAACGGCACGATCGAGCTGGCGCGCCGCGACACGCTTACGAAGGAGACCGTGCCGCAGGAGGGTCTCGTGGAGCGAATCGAAGGACTCATGACCGAAATACAGGAAAATATCTTCAACAAGGCGCTCACATATCGTGACTCGATGATCACCCGTGTCGATACGTGGGACGAATTCGTGCGCGTGCTCGACGAGAAGGGCGGCTTCATCTCCGCACACTGGGACGGCACCGTCGAGACCGAGGTGGCGATCAAGGATGCCACGAAGGCCACGATCCGCTGCATTCCGGTCGATGCACCCGACGAGGAGGGTGTCTGCGTTTTCTCCGGCAAGCCGTCGCATAAGCGGGTCTTGTTCGCCCGCAGCTATTAAGAAGTTTTTGGTTCTCACGGGCGACTTTTGCCTTAAACGTACCAGCCGAGACAGTCACATGCGCTATGTATGCTCCTGTCTCGGCTGCTTCGCTCAAGACAAAATCCCCCGCGCGACTTCGAAATCGTTTTGCATTTCGGTCTTGCAAATAAATTTTTTTCATATATTTACTTTTCACTTTTCACTTTGTACCGTATGACCGACGACGCACAAATCCGCAAACGTAAAATCTACCGCGTGACCTTCGTGGGGTTCGTGGTGAACCTCGTGCTGGCTGCGGGCAAACTCGCCGCAGGTATCTTCGGCCGAAGCGGGGCGATGGTGGCCGATGCCGTTCATTCGTTCTCCGACCTGGCGACCGACGTGGTGGTGATCGCTTTCGCCAAAATCTCGGCCAAGCCGAAGGACGACGGACACGACTACGGGCACGGGAAGTTCGAGACGCTGGCTACGATCCTCATCAGTCTCGCGCTGCTGGCCGTCGGTACGGGTATTCTGATCAGCGGCATCCGGGCGATTCGGGTGGTGGTCAACGGGGGTATTCTTCCGCGTCCCGGCGTTGTTGCGCTGGTGGCGGCCGTGGTTTCCATTATCCTGAAAGAGATGCTTTACCGCTATACCGTGCGGGTGGGCCATACCCTCCAAAGTCCGAGCGTCGTGGCCAATGCGTGGCACCACCGCAGCGACGCGCTTTCCTCGCTGGGAACGCTGGTCGGTATCGCGTGTGCCGTATTTTTAGGGGAGAAATGGCGGATCGCCGACCCGATCGCGGCGCTGCTCGTGGCGGTGTTCATCTTCAAAATCGCTTTCGATCTGACACGCACCGGCATCGACGAACTGCTCGAAAGGTCGCTGCCGGAGGATATGGAGCGGGAAATCCTGCAAATCGTCACGGCCGATCCCGAGATACGACAGCCGCACAACCTGCGTACGCGCCGAATCGGCGCGTCGATTGCCGTGGAGGTGCATGTGCGGGTCGATGGGTCGATGAGTGTCCGCCGGGCGCATGAACTGACGGTTGACATCGAACGCCGCTTGCGCGAACGCTTCGGTGCCGGGACGATGATTGCCATCCATGTGGAGGACTTGAAGTAGGACGGCGTTTCACCGCCTTTCTGCGGCGTTTCGCCGGAGGTGGAGTTGTTGGAAAAATCCGTGTTTTACTCGTTTCCGGCACGGATTTTGTTCATTTTTGGAGCACGGAAACGGGAAAGCGTGTACTGACGGCCCTGAAAAAATTTGGAGATTCGCCGAAAAGTACATATCTTGCAACCGTAACGGCCGGAACAGACCTCTTGTCATTCTTGGTCGTAAGATGATTTTAACCGCTAAAAAAGGATTGCCTATCGTAAAAAATCTACTCTGAACTATAATTTAGGAGAAGAGTATGAACGTACAAGTGTTGAGTGACCAGGTGTTGCTGAGTCATTATCTTGCAGGTGATCAGAGCGCTATTTCCAAGCTGATCGAACGCCACAGCCGCCGTGTCCGCGACTACATCAACATGATGGTCAAGGATCGCGATGTCGCGGACGATATTTTCCAGGAGACCTTTATCAAAGCCGTGCGCGTCATCGACGACGGCCGTTATACCGACAACGGGAAATTCCTCTCGTGGATACTTCGTATTGCCCATAATCAGGTGATCGATTACTTTCGCGCTCAGAAACAGGCGAAGGCCGTGACCGAAGCCGAGGCGGGCTACGATGTGCTGGGGACGCTCCGGTTTGCGGAGAAAACCGTCGAGGACGAACTCGTCACGTCTCAGATCGAAAGCGATGTGAGGGCACTGGTCGAACTGCTGCCCGAAGAACAGCGGGAAGTGGTGATGATGCGTTACTTCGCAGGCCTGAGTTTCAAGGACATCGCCGAACAGACCGATGTGAGCATCAATACGGCGCTGGGCCGGATGCGGTATGCGCTGATCAACCTGCGCCGGATGATCAAGGAGAAAAATCTGTTGTTGTGTTAAAATCCGCACAATAAACCTCTGCCGGCAGCGTTATCTTAATAACAAAACCAATAAACCGAAACGTTGCCTATGGAGGATATGGACAAAAACGATCAAGTATCGAACGGTATCCCGGAGGATGAAGATCTCATGATGCGGGAGGTGGTTCAGGGGGAGCCGGATTTATTCTTTCTCCACCACTATCTTTCGGAGGTCTATCGGAAGGGATGATTTTTTTAAGGGTTAATTTTTGATGGGGGAAGGGAGCCGCGAGGCTCCCTTCATTTTTTTGCGGCATCCTTTGCAGTTTGCCCGACAGCAGTTCGCCGTGTTCCGGTGCAATGGCCTGTTTTTTGCCTGTTTGCGGTGAAAAGCCGCATTATGACACGAATACGGATCAAACGGGTCTATGCACCCGCAGAAGCGTCGGACGGTTACCGTGTGCTGGTCGATCGGATGTGGCCCAGGGGCATGCGCCGCGATGAGGTGCATTACGATCTGTGGGCCAAACAGATCACTCCTTCGCCCGCTCTCAGACAATGGTACCATGCCGATCCGGAACCCCGTTGGCCGGAGTTCCGGCGCAAATATACCGACGAATTGCGCGCGTCGCCCGACGTGCGTGCGTTCGTGGAGACGATCCGGGAAAAACCGGTCGTGACACTGCTGTTTGCTTCGAAGAACGCGGCGGAAAATCATGCGCTCATCCTGCAGGAGTACCTGCAAAAGACGTTGTCCGGTGCGCCCAAACCCGATCCCGTCACAGTTGCCTGATCTCCGTAATCTTCGGGTCGCCCTGTCCCGGCAGTGGCTGATAAACCGTAATTTCGGCTTTGTGAACTGCCGGTTTGTCTGTGGCGGTTTCTGCCGTGCAGACAAACCGGTAGTTAGTTCCCGCAACAACCTGCGTCGCCACGCTTTGGGGCGTATATTTTACGCCCATCAATTCCCGTGTTACCCTGTCGAAAAGAAGATGCTCGTCTTCGGTCAAGGGCCTCTGTGCGGTGTAACCGCCGCAGAGGGTTTGTGTTTTTTCGGCGACCTCTGCTACGGCCGGTTGCCGCTGTCCGGCTTTGGGCGTGTGTGTGCAAGCTGCCGCCGCACATGCCGCAACCCACAAAATCAAGTGTTTTTTCATCGTTTCCTGTCTGTTTTTCCGGAGCGGGCGTTCCGTCGCCGGCCGGTTTCGTTTTTCCCATAAATATAAGCAATTTTTCCGAACGGGAATGATTCGATTCGCATCCCGGAGACGGATCGCAATAATCGATGCGTTCGAGCGTCCGTATGTCCGATACCTTAGATATATTAACGGTTGACATAAAGGTTTTATCGCTGAACCTATCCGGTCGAAATTACTTGTGGGGTTTCCGGGATGCGGTTCCGTTCGTGATGAAAAAAGGCCGATTCGTGTAGCAAGGCTCCATATTGGCAGCAAACAGCCTCCCGTAAGGAGAATCGGATCGGTTTCGGTGTCGTAGATGATACACGATTTTTAGTGTTTTCTACCCAATTTTGTCCGGTTTTAGGCGTCGGAGAGTATTCCGTGCGCTGATTTATATCATATTACCGCCGGATAATACGCAAACAGACGGCTTTGAAAATTATCTTATATGTTCAGGAAGTTTTTACTACTTATCGTTTCGGCGATCGGATTCGGTGCTGCGGCATCGGGGCAGCAGGTGGCCGTAAAGACCAATCTGCTCTATTGGGCAACCACAACGCCCAACATCGGTATTGAAGTGGCTGTCAGCGACCATTCGACGCTGGGTGTCTCGGCCAACTACAATCCCTGGGTGATCGGGGTCGACGGTAAAATCCAGCACTGGTTCGTGCAGCCGGAGTATCGTTACTGGTTCAGTGGAAAATTCAACCGGGGCTTTCTGGCCGCGCACGTGATTGCCGGAAAATATACGGTCGGAGGATTCAAACTGCCCTATAATATCCTGCCCAGTTTCTGGACGCACTATTACAAGGGCTGGGCGGCCGGTTTCGGCGTGGGGTACGGTTATCAGTGGTATCTGGGAAATCACTGGAACCTCGAAGCCTCGATCGCCGTGGGATACGCGCGGACGAAGTATTACCGGACGGACAACCCCTCAGTCAAGGTTTCCCACAATTACCTCGGGCCGACGCAGGTCGGCATCAGTTTCGTCTATTTGTTCAACTCGAAAAAACTTTAAGCGATCCGTTTTATGAAACGATATATCCTCTTTCTCCTTTTGATTTTCGGAGCCTTCTCCGCGAAGGCTCAGTTTGTCGGCGATGTGGCCGTTACGCGAAAAGTGCTGTGCGAACGCAACGGAAAGCTCTGTCTGGTACTCGACGTCAAAGTCGGACGCAAAGCTGTGGCACCCTCTCAGAGCTGGACCATCATTCCCGAACTGAGTACGGCCGACCGCACGTCGGTGAAAATTTTTCCGCATATCCAGATCAACGGACGCCACCAGAGACAGCAGATCGAGCGCCGTGAGCGGCTGAGCGGCCGTTACTGGGCGCAGCGTAAACCCTGGAAAACCATCGAGATCGACGGCAAAACCGACGAACATTTCCTCTATGAAATGGAGGTGCCTTACGAACCGTGGATGGACGGTGCGACCCTCGTGCTGCGGCAGATCCTCACTTCGGCCGACAATTCCCGCCGCGTGTTCACCGTGGATGTCAACGGCGCTGTGGATCACCGGTAACCGGGGTGGAATCATCAAAATACAGATCGGATGAAACGTTGTAATACGATGAAATACCTCGCCGGAGCGTTGATGCTCGCGTTGTTCCTGCCGGGCTGCAGCGGTATCCGCCGTCTTTCGAAGAGCGATCCCGAAGTCGGGCTGAACCTGCCTTCGAAACCGGCGGAAGTGCTCCCGCCCCCGGTACATAATGCCACTCCCGAAAATAAAATCATTTCCTTTCGGCGTCAGGACGGCACGGAACTTTTCTATGTGCCCACGGAGAGCGATACCGCTTCCGGGGCAAAGATGATCTCACTGGCCATCGACGAGGTGGTGATCTCGGCGAGTAACCGGCGCAACGTCGTGGAGCGTAACGGCAAGATCAACATTGAGTTCTTCGTGACGGTACCCGATGCTTTCCAGCAGCACGACTGGCAACTGCGCCTCGATCCCCGCATCCGCAAGGGACCCGACACGCTGACGCTCGATCCCCTGCTTTATACCGGGCGGAAATTCCGCACGATGCAGATCCATGACTACGACAATTTCGATCGTTACTGCGACCGGATCGTGGACAGCGCCGATTTCTACACCCGGTTCGGCAGTCCGGAACGCTATGCCCGGTCGCAGGCCGAGCTGGCCCGGGAAAAGACGAAGTACGGAACAAAAGCGTCGCTGCTGGCCGAACGGACGCCGAGGGAAGCCGTATTCGATCCGCAGGTCAGCTGGCTTTCACGCAGGGATTTCCGAACCGGGCGGGCCGGCCTGAAGCGTTATGTGCTGTCGGCCGACCGCCATGTCGCCGCGAATATGCATTACAAACGTAACCGAAGCGACGAATACGACCATCTGACCGACTATCTTGCACCGCGTTACCGCTACGACGTGGCCGGGGTATTGCCGGGAGGTACGGTGTATACGCGTGTCGGGGGCGCCTATCCTTCGCAGCTCGAGCAGCAGCGGGAAGAATATTTCCTCAGGGCCGCAGGGGCCGGAGAGGTATTGCGTGCAGAGGTGCGTAATGCCGAATTGCCCGAAATCTGGGAGATGGCCGACAGCCGGGAACGATACACGGGACTTGCACAGCCCTGGACGCGTGAGGTGCTGCGCGAATTGAACGACAGTTCCGTGATGCGTAACTACGACATTCGCCGCTCTTCGCTGGCCGAAACGATCGCGGAATTGAACGGTATCGACTCGGCCGACCTGCAATTAGCGGCCTGTAACCCCCGGAAGATACGCAACAACGAACGCTTGCGGGCGAACAGGGATGCCACTTTTACCCGTATGGTACGCTTCCCCTACGACTCCTCCGCACGACTGGATACGGTGCTGTATAAACCGGACGGAAGCGTGCAGTACAGGTATGTCGAACAGGTCAAAGCCGATGAGAATACCGCCAAACTCTATCTCTTCCTGGAGGGTGCGGTAACCGACCGGAGCGGCAGACGGTATCTGTTGAAAGGTTCCGATACCCTGAGTTATTCGGTGGCGTCGATGACCAATTTCGTGGATGAACGGACGCGCTACATGCAGCGTGTCGTTACGCGCGATGCCGAGGCCAATGCCCGTTTCTTTTTTACGTTCCCTTCCGGAAAGTCCGTGCTCGACGACCGGCAATCCGAGAACCGCCGGCAACTGACCGCCGTGAAAGACCTGACCCGCTCGCTGATGACCGATCCGGTCTATATCATTGACAGCATCACACTGCGCGCCACCGCTTCGCCGGAGGGCGCCTGGAGCGTCAACGATCGGCTGGCGCGTGAGCGCGCCGAAGCCCTCAGACGGGTTCTGGTGTCCGAGTTCAGGACGCTGTACGACTCGCTGAAGGTCTCGGCCAACTATACGCTCGATGCCAATGGCCGGGTGGTGTCGGAGAAGGCCGACGAAGGGTTGCCCGATCTGCCCGAATTGCTGCGCACGGAATGGCTGGCCGAAGATTGGGCGGAACTCGGCAGATTGGTAGCAGCCGATACGGTAATAAACGGGAAGGAGCGGATTCTCGCCCTGATGGAACGTGTGAAGAACCCCGACAACCGCGAGTGGCAGATACGGGTGAAATACCCGGACGCGTACAGGCGTATGCGCGAGGTGCTTTATCCGCAGATGCGGGCAGTGGATTTCCGCTTTAACCTGCATCGCCGGGGCATGCAGCAGGATACGGTCTACACAACGGAGGTCGATTCCGCTTACATGCAGGCCGTCGAACTGCTCAAAAAACGCCGTTACGAAGAAGCGCTGACAACCTTGCGCTCTTATGAAGACCGCAATACGGCGCTGGCTTACATGTCTCTGGGATACGATCGCGCTGCCTACCGTATTTTGCAGCGTCTGGACGACGGGACATCGTCCGACGTGCAGTACATGCTGGCAATCTTGGCTGCACGGCTGGGCGACGAGGAGAAAGCCGTGCAGTATTTCCTGCGTTCGGCAGAATTGAAGGAGACCATGCGCTTCCGGGGGAATCTCGATCCGGAAATCTCGCGTTTGATTCGCAAGTATAATCTCTTTCCGGATCTTTAGGCCGGGAGCGGACGCAGAGAAGCCTAACTTACCGAATAGCCCCGGGCAGTGTCGACTGCCCGGGGCTATTCGGTTTGCTGCGGAACCTCGAATTGGGAACCTTATCGAGTTTCTTTTCCCGGCGTCAATAGCTTCTTTTATCGATGATTCGAATGTTATGTATCATCAATAGAATTCACCTGCTCCTTCTGTTCTGCGAGGATCGTATCGAGGAGGCTGCTACGCAAGACGTCGTGTGCCGCAAACTCGATGACGGACTCAGCCGGAAACCGATCGAAGATATGCAGATCGTGCCGAAAACGATTCTCAAATACGGAGTCAAAAACAAAGAGACCGAACACAGTCCGATCGATATTGAATTTCCGACCGGGCTGGAACGACACGACATGGAGGTTTTGAGATGGATGATTGCAATCCCTGCAACCTGCCTTAACTCCGTTCTGTCATGCAGTACATTATGTGATATAACCTGCAAAAAGAAACCACAGTAATCATACGATTACGAGGGTTTCCCGGTGCTCAGGACAGGGGGCGATTCGTGAAAACAGATGGAAAACTATCAAAACTAATAAATTGAAATAAGTATCATATAATCAATATATTAAAACGATATTTCGGAGATTTGTTAAGTATGCAATTTCAACTGTTTTTCTCAAGTGTGCCCAATTTGTGCCCAATTTTTTAGGCTGATTATTTGTTTGTAATCAATGAATAACTTTCTTTGCTGAAAGAGAAATCATGCAAAATATGGTGGGATTTACATTTTCATTGGGAGAAAAGCAGAATGCGGCGGGTGAGGTCGAGATCAAGATGCGCATCGTCATCAGCCGGACGAACCGTATCCGTGTGCCGTCGTCGATCTGGATTCCGGAAAAACGATGGAACGCCAAGAAGTGTGAGATTACCGTCCCGAATACGCCCGGCATCGAGCGCGAAGTGTTGATGACAAAACGGGCGCAACTGAAAGCCATTGTCGACGGGTTGGAGGCGCAGATCGAAGCGATGGACGATAAGGCGCAAGCAACGCGGGAGTGGGCTGTGAAACAAATCCGCAAGATATTGCATCCGAAACCCGAAACGCCTGTTGTTGAAAAGAAAATTACGTTCTTCTCGCTGGTCGAGGAGTATCTGGCGACACATAAACTCTCCGAATCGCGCGTCAAGCATTTCAATGTACTGATAAGGACGCTCAAACGCTATGAACTTTATCGCAGGCTGTCGAACAAACGGTTTGTGCTGAATGTGCATACGATGACCCCGACTACGCTCGACGATATCAGCACGTTTATGATGAACGAACCGCAAATATTCGATGAGCATCCCGAACTCTACGACGAAGTGCCTTATTCCCGATCGAAGGTACGCAAGAATTTACCTGTCAAGCGAGACCCCTATACCAATGAGGCAGGTGAAACAGTGGTTCCCGGTCGGCCGAAGGAGCGCGGCATGAACTACATGTCGGATATGCTGATCCGTTTGCGGTCGTTCTACGTCTGGCTGACGGACAACGGCCACACGACCAACAATCCGTTTCGGCAGTACAAGATCGGCGAGGTGGTCTACGGCACTCCTATTTTATATTACGACCGAGGAGCGCAAACAGTTGGCAGCTGCGGATATGGGCGACGACAAGCAGCTGGAGACGCAGCGCGATATCTTTGTGTTTCAATGTATGATCGGCTGTCGGGTGAGCGATCTCTATAAGATGACCTACTCGAATCGGATCGGGAACTGCATCGAATATGTTCCGCGCAAGACGCGCGACGAGCGGGCGGTGACGGTTTCCGTGCCGCTGATAGATGCGGCAAAGGAGCTGATTCAGAAATACCTCGACGAAAGCCGTGGCACATTGTTCCCGTTTATCTCGGAACAAAAATATAATAAGTATATCAAAGAGGCGTTCCGCAAGGCGGGGCTGACCCGCAAGGTGACGCCCATCGATCAGCGCACGCGGCAGAATATCCAAGTCCCGATCTGCGACCTGGCATCGTCGCACATGGCGCGTCGTACATTTATCGGCAATGTCTACAAAAGCGTCAAAGACCCCGCAATTGTGGGCGCCATGTCCGGTCACAAGGACGGCAGTCGCGCCTTTGCCCGTTATCGGGATATCGATATGGATATTAAACGGGATGCGGTGAGTGCGCTGGAATAAAAATGCCGATAATCGAACAGATAATTTAGATGTTTTGAATTATCTGTACGAAATTTGCTATATTTGCAAGAGAAAGCAAAAATTATAGATGGAAATACTCAAGCAGTTCGGAGCGGTGCCTGTCAGCAGCGCGGTGCTGAAGTCGGTGTTGGCGGATTACAAATCCGTCAATACGAAGATTCACGCGCTGGAGAAAGAGGGTGAGTTGGTTCGACTAAAAAAGGGGCTTTATGTCGTGTCGCCGAAAGTCACGGGGCAGGAGTTGCTGCCGGAGCTGATTGCCAATCACCTCTATGGACCGTCCTATGTGTCGATGGAGAGTGCGTTACGGTATTATGGGTTGATTCCAGAAAGGGTCTTTACGGTAAGGTCGATGACCACGAAGCACAACCGTGAGTTTAAGAATGAAGTGGGCGCATTCACTTATCGGGAAGTTGCAGATGATTATTTCGCGGTGGGAATTACGCAGTCGAAAACGGATGTGCCGTTTCTGATCGCCACACCCGAAAAAGCGTTATGCGACACGATTATCTATACTCCCGGACTTACGCTTCGTTCCGTTAAGGCAATGGAGGAGTATTTGACCAACGACCTGCGGTTCGACTTGGAAGCTTTGCGGCGATTCGATGTGTCGATTATCGAGGCGTGTGCTGCCACCGGCAAAAAGAAAATGGAGTTGCAAAATCTGATAAAACTGATCCGAAGATGACGATGTTCGATGAAATGATGTCCCGGTACGTGATTACCACGGAAACCGAGCGGCAGAATGCCTTGCACGAGGTGATGCAGCAGGTTGCGCTTTCCGGACTGTATCGCGGTGGTTTTTTTGAAAGAGCCGCATTCTACGGCGGCACTTGCCTGCGGATTTTTCACGGGCTGGAGCGTTTTTCGGAGGATATGGATTTTTCGCTTGTGGCGAAAGACGAGGCATTCACGTTGGAGACTTATTTTCCGGCGATCGTCGAGGAGTTCAAGTTGCTCGGGCGTGAGGTGGAAATCCGCAAGAAGGACAAACAAAATTTCGGGCGGGTCGAGTCGGCATTTCTAAAAGACAACACAGAGACTTACGATGTGTCGTTCCGCACGGACCGATCGGCAAAGATTAAAATAGAAGTGGATACCAATCCGCCGCTGGAATTTGCCACGGAGCAAAAACTGTTGTTACAACCCTTTTCGTTTATGACGCGTTGTTTCACGTTGCCCGACCTGTTTGCTGGAAAGATGCATGCGCTGGTGTTTCGTGGTTGGAAGAATCGGGTCAAAGGTCGCGATTGGTATGATTTCGAGTGGTACGTGCGCAAAGGCATCGCACTCGATTTTCGCCATTTGCAGGAGCGTATCAAGGAGTTCAACGGTTTGGAAATGAGCCGTGAGGAGTTTCTTGAGAAGCTAAAGGAAAAGTTGGCGACAACCGATATCGAGATGGTAAAGCGGGATGTTCTGCCCTTTGTCAAGCATCCCGAAGAGCTGGCTATCTGGTCGAATGACTATTTCCTGCAACTGGCCGGAATGATGAAATTTCAAGATTCTGCACGATGAAACCGGAGCAGAATTATAAATACGGATTATTGGCGTTTGTGGTCATGGCGATTCTCTTTGTCTGCGCCGCCGCTTATGAACGCTTGTCACACAGCGGAATGAGTACGACTGCCGTGTGGTTGTCGTTGATTGCCGGAGCATTGCTGTTGGGAGGAATCTACTTATTGTTGTCAGGAGTGATCTTTGATTTTACTTCCTGGCTGATGCGCCGATGCGGGAAAATCAAGCCCGAAGAAGTTGTGACGACCCCAACGGAAAAGGCAAAGCCTGTTGTCCCCGAAGTTATTCCGGTTGCCGAATCGCCCGAATCGAAGCAGGATCGCCGGGTACTCGAAAGTGCCATCGATACGGTCTGCCGATATACCGATCTGGTTTTCGGCGATGCAATCAGCGGTGAGGATAAAAAGCTGTTGCATGGTTATCTGGCTGACCTGGCGAATATGCGGCCGCTTCCGGCTGGTGTGCGGCAAATCCACGACGATCGGGAGAAGGTAAACTATATCGATCTATGCCATTACGGCTGGAATATATGGTATGCGCTGAAATGTGCCCGAAACCGTTTTACGACCAGAAAGAGGTGGTCATATGGTTGAAGGCGTGTTTCGAGCCACTGAACCGATACGATGAGCGAACGCTGCGTTCGAAACTTCGGGCGACCGACGGCGTGAGCTACAAACTCCGGATCAATCAAAGTTTGAAAGAGTATCTGGAACACAACGACAAGAAGCGATAATTCCGGTATTTTTCGAATATGCAACCCTCTGCGCCGAACGGTGTGGAGGGTTTTTCGCTGTTTTTATATTCCTATTAATTAGTGAATTATAAAAATTACTTCGGTGCAAATGCGGTTATTTAGTTGCAAAAACAGACACTGCTCCGGCACCGATAATCTTTGCCGTCGAACCTAATGTCGGGTTCGGCTAAAAGATTAAATACTATGGATTTGAAACAACTTTCTGAGTTGGGCGGCGAAGTTTGCGTAACCGTCCGCCTGGAGGATCTGCGCCGCTGGCACGAGGAGCTGACCGCTATCGCCCCTCCAACCACCTCCGTCCAGCCCAATGCGGGCGAACTGTACACACGCAAGCAGACTATCGCCCTGCTGGGTGTCGATTCTTCGACCCTCTGGCGGTGGGCAAAAAGTGGCTATCTGATACCGGTCGAGTATGGCGGACAACGGCGTTATCATGCAGATGATGTTCAACGTATTTTGAAAGGCACCCGCTAAGATTAAACAGTGAAAAGATAAACTATTCTTCTTTCACTATTAGATATTCATCTATATAAAACGAAAATTCCATGACCCATCTACATCAAATAAAACGCCTCTCGATCCGCGACTATCTGTCGCGCCGGGGCATCCAGCCGGCACGCGAGAACACCCGCTGTGGCTTCTATCTTTCACCGCTCCGCACGGAGCATACGCCGAGCTTTAAGGTGGGTCGGTAGTGCATCGTGGTTTTGTATTGCAAGACGTCAGTTTGTGCCCACAAGTGGCCACAAACTGCGCTTGCCCCGCTCCCTGTCGGTCGGGGGAGAGCGGCGGGCAATCACTTCGTTCTCGACCCTTATTTCAATCTCTAAAACAATGAAAACAAGACAAAATAGCAACACTGTTTCCTGCTCTGCGATCATTAAATTCCGCTGCTCCGGCGGCGAGAAAACCATCATCCGGCGACAGGCTGCGGCATCGGGCAAGAAGCTCTCGGAGTATTGCAGGGGCCAAGCCCTGCATGGAAAGATCTTCGCCACGCGGCGGCTCACACCCGAAGAGCGGCAGTATCTCAAAGATCAGAACCTCGGCTTTGCGCGAATCAGCAATTTCCTCAAGCACCGCGACCCGGAACTATATCGCGCCGTGTGGGAATTTCTCGCCCAAGCCAAAACTTTGTATAACCGTTTTTTCTAACACACCCGATTATGATAGCCGAAGGAAGAGCCATCGGTCACGGCGGAAATGCCATCCGATATGCTTTGCGTGAGGACAAGCTCGGACAAATACTTTCGACCAATCTGCTGGGCTGTCTCGATGCCGACGGAATTTTGAGCGAATTCGAAATGGTCAACCGCGCCAACGAACGCTGCCGGAATAAGTATCTGCGCTTCGAGATCGGCATAGCCCCGCAGGACGAGGCACTATTGGGACACAAAGACCTCTGCAAAATTGTAGGTGTGTTCGCCAGCAAAATGAATCTTGCCGACTCCCAATGACTGGCCTGCACCCATAAGGACACCGACAACCTGCATATTCACCTGATCGCAAACCGCATCGGGATCGACGGCAAGGTATACGACACAACCTTTATGAGCAACCGCTCTGCACGTGCCGCAGAAGAGATCAGCCGCGAAATGGGGCTGACCATCGCCAACGACGTTCGCAGGGAGAAACAGCATCAGGCAGAACACGCCGACCCGACGCGGCAGGCGGTCAAAGAGCAACTACAACGGATCGCCTACGGAGAGCTGGACAAAGGACATCGGGATATTAAAGATTTTCTGGCTGCATTGCGGCAGCAGGGCGTTCAGATCGACCCGATGGAGAACAAGCAGGGGCGAATTTACGGCCTGCGGTTCGGGTATGCCGGGCAGACGTTCAAAGCCTCGGAGATCGGGCGCGAGTTCGGCTACCGCTCCCTGCTCAACCAATTCGGGCTGACCGCCGCCGGGCAGAAAGGCACGAGCAAAGTGCCGCATTATCCCATGCAGCAAGCACCTGAACCGAGACAACGGTACGAACAACAGCATGCCCCCAGTCTCGGCGCATCGCTACTCGGAGAGGCGCTAAATGCCTTCGGCGGTCTGACAATCCCGGCAGCCAGCGACTACGATCCGATGCTGGCCGAATGGTATGAAGCACAAAAACGCAAAAAGAAAAAGAAGAAAGGATATGGACACTCCCACTAACAAGCCCCGTACAGGACGGGCACACAGCGAAGAGATCGGCGGACAACTAATGAACGAATCTATCATTGGCGAGATAGATCGACTGGACGCCATCGCCCGGCAAGCGACACAAGCAGCAGACATCCTTAAAGGAGTGATCGACCAAGCCGGACAGACGAAAATCGCGGTCGATATAGAACCGCTCAAGGAACACTCCGACAAGCTGACCCGCGAACTGCGAAAGCAGGTGCAGCACGTCATGCAGCCACCCATCGTGCTGAAAGTGATTATCGGGCTGGCTTTTGTTTCATTGCTGGCGACTTGTGCGGCGGGCTACTACATCCGCGACCGACGGGTCTGGAAACAACGGACGGAGTATTGGTATGAGCAAACGCTACCGCCACAAACACCCGAAAAACAGAAAAAGAAATAATACGACGGTAAATCCCGATATTTTTATTTCCTCGAAAATAAATCTATCCTTGCAGCAGAAATACGTGCGGAAGCAAAATCTTTCGCATAGAATAAAAGAGTGACAACTCTTTAATCCATATCGGTAAACTTGCGACCCGTCAGTAATGACGGGGTTTAAGAAACTGGATTAAGGCTTGCCTACTCGAAGTATGCTTTGGCGTGATGCGTCAAAGTATCTTCGGGCGCGGGGCAGTTTCCAGTTCTAAGGCTCGCAAGGCCGACCGATATGGGGCTGTTTCCGCGTCCTTCTTTTTTGCGGGGCGCAAGTAAAAACCTATTAAACCTTGTGACCATGCAACGCAACCGACCGATCATACCCGATTATCTCCCGGGTAAATGGCAAATCACAGCCTTTTATCTTCATACCGACCTCGGCTGGAAATTAACGAAAAAGTATGCTCCAAACAGCTTTAGCTGGGAGTTTTGTCCCGGTGGCGTATTGATCGAGAATCGAAAAGGCAGACCGCTGTTTCAGACAACCTTCACTTTTTCTGCCGACACCAAAGAACTTGTCATCGACCGTACCGACTTTGAAAAAGGAAATGCGCTCTGCTTCAATGGCTATTATGAGGTCGAACCAATCAATGACAATGAATGCCTGATTTACGACCTTGAAAGTAAATCCGAAAAGCCCGGAATCTGCAAATACCGAATGAAACTCAAGCGAACAGCACATTCTCCTATAAAAGTAGGTGCGGAATCGAAAAATCCGTCAAAAATTATTAACTTTGAAAGTTATATTGCATAAATTATGGGAGATTCGAAATTCTTTACCAACGACCTGACCAATACCCTTTTCGATAAGTTCAGCGGAATCCTTACCGAGATGCAGGGGCTTCATAGCTTTCATGCTGTGGTAGGCTATTTCCGGTCTTCGGGGTATTATGCCATTCGCGAGAAATTGCAGGGACTTGGTAAAGTGCAGATACTGGTCGGTATTAATATCGACGATATTTTTCGGCAACACAATAAGTCGATGATGTTTTTACCGGGAGAAAAAGTTCAACGCCAGGCGCGTGAACAATTTCAAACGGACTTTATCGAAGATATGCGGGACGCTGGGTATTACCAGCAAGTTGAGCAAGGGGTAACTCTGTTGGTGGACGATCTCCGTTCGGGGAGGGTCGAAATGAAAATTCATGCGACGAAAGACCTCCATGCAAAATTCTATCTTTTCTTGCCCGAGAAGCATACGCAGCATTCCGACGGTTGGGTAATCATGGGTTCGAGCAATCTTTCGGAGTCGGGGCTGGGGCTGACCCAACCGCCCCGGTACGAACTCAATGTGGCGATGAAGGATTTCGACGATGTGGCTTTTTGCAAGGCTGAATTCGAAAAACTCTGGAAGGAGGCACTGCCGTTATCGCCTGAAGATATCGAACGGTTCAAGGTGAAAACCTATCTCGGACAGTATCCTACACCGTACGAGATATACATGAAACTGCTGATCGATTTCTTCGGAGAACAGATCGAGGATGATTTCTCGCTGGATGTGCCGGAGGGTTTTATCGATCTGAAATATCAGCGGGATGCGGTCGGACAGGGATATCAGATGTTGAAAAAATACAACGGTTATTTTCTGGCCGATGTCGTCGGTTTGGGTAAGACCGTAATTGCAGCGATGACGGCCCGTCGATTTGTCGAGGAGAACAGCATGCACAGTTCCCGTATTCTGGTGGTTCATCCGCCGAAGCTGATTGATAACTGGCGTTCGACGTTCGAAATGTTCAACGTAGAGAAGTATGCAGATTTCGTTTCATGCGGAAGTCTGGAGAAACTTTTCGAGGAAAAATCAGACCATTTGCCGCTCGAAGAGTACGACCTGGTCATCGTGGACGAGGCGCACCGATTCCGGGGCGACATGTCGAATATGTATGACAATCTTCAGCGTGTTTGCAAGACCGACCGGGTGCGTAAAGGCCGGGTGGGAGGTGCGCACAAACTGGTAATGTTGGTCTCGGCAACCCCGCTCAACATCAGCCCGAAAGACCTTTACAACCTGCTGCTGCTGTTTCAGGACAAGCGAAAGAGCAACATCGACGGAATTCCTAACTTGCAGAACTATTTCGCACCGCGCATCGGCCGCTATACGAAATTAATGTCTTCGACCAATGCGGAGATCGATGTCGAGGCGGTAAAGGCGATCTATGAGGAGATCCGCCGGGATGTAATCGACAAAGTCACGGTGCGGCGCACCCGCGAAAACATTCTCAATTATCCGGAATACCGCGACGATCTTAAGAAGCAGGGCATCATCTTCCCGAAGATTGAAAAACCGCGTGAGCTGGTCTATTATCTGGCAGAACCGTTGAAGGTGCTCTTCAATGAAACGATGGATGTGCTGACCGAGCAACTCAAATACGCCCGATACAAGGCGATCGAGAATCTGGTGCCAGCTTTCGCCGACCGCTACCGGAACGCGCCGCAGATTTCGGCGACACTCGCGGGAATCTATCGGGTGCACATGGTGAAGCGTCTGGAGAGCAGTTTCGAGGCGTTCCGCCGCTCGCTTCACAACCTGCGCCGCAACACACAGGGCATGGTCGAGATGTGGGATGCGGATAAGATTATCATTGCCCCCGACCTCAAGGTCAAAGAGTTGCAGGACAAAGGCTTCGAATTGGACGATATTATCGACAAGGGTATCGAGAAATTCGGTGTGTCGAAAGAGGATTTCGTGTACGAACGCGAAGCATTCTATCCGTCGTTCATCGACGATCTGAAATACGATATCGCGCTGCTCGACGACCTGATTGCCAAATGGGAGCGGGTGACGGTCGATCCGAAACTCGATAAATTTATCGAGGAGATAAACGGTCGGATGCTGGATCCGAAGGAGAACCCGACGGGCAAGCTGGTGATCTTCTCCGAAAGCAAGGATACGGTCAATTATCTGGAGCGGGAGTTGAAACGCCGGTTGGGGCGCAGCGATATTCTCAGTGCTTCGTCGGACAGCAAAAAGAAACTATTCGAGACGATTCTCGCCAACTTCAAACCCAGGCATAAGGGGAAAGCGAAGGATGAGTACAACATTCTGATCTCGACCGATGTGCTTTCGGAGGGTGTCGATTTGCACCGTGCCAATGTGATCGTGCATTACGACTCGCCGTGGAACCCGACGCGTTTGATGCAGCGCAACGGACGTGTGAACCGTATCGGCAGCATTGCATCGGCGATCTATAATTACTTGTTTTATCCTTCGGCCGAGGGCGATGCGGAGATCCGGCTTTACCGGAACATCCTGGCCAAGTTGCAGGGCTTTCATTCGGCCTATGGCGAGGATTCGCAGATTTTCTCGCGCGAGGAGGTGATCGGCAGCTTCGAGCTGTTCAACCCCAATATCGGGGACGATGTGGATAAGACGCTGAAATACCTGGATGAGGTGCGCGAGTTCCGCAAACGGTATCCGGCGGAATTCGAGCGGATCAAGAACCTGCCTGTCAAATCGCGCACTTGCCGCAGTGAGAAGCAAAAAGAGGAGTTGCGCAAGGATTCCGCGCTGGTCTATATCCGCTCATCGTACAAACAGGAATTTTACAAGGTTGAAACCAATCCGGATACATCCGCCAAACCGGCCGATATGGATCGTTCGGGGTTTGCGGTGCAAAGAGAGCGTTTTACAGTCTCGCCGATCGGGTTTCTGGAGGCAGCGGGGTTGTTTCGTGCCGCCCCGGATGAAAAGCCGCTTGCGCTGCCGGAAAGTCATTTCCAGAGTGTGTCCGCCGCTCAGAAACGGTTCGACAAGGATATAACCGACATGCTCGACGATGCGGCGCCTTCGTCGGGCGACCGTGACACTTCGACCGACAAGGCCAAGAAATTCCTACGATGGATCTGGCGCGACGGGAAACATTTGACGACGAAGGAGAACTGCGATATTCTCTCTCATTACGTCGAGTTGGGTACGTTCACGAAACTTTCCCGCGAATTGAACCGCATCGAACGTCGTTACCGCCACGCGGAGGCCGATCTCGAAGAGGTCGAGAAATTGCTCCGTGCCTTCGTGATCCGCTATCACAAGAGCGGGAAGCGAACGGGCGCAGCCGACGATCCCAATGCACGCATTATTTTATCTGAATATTTCATCTAACCCATGGATAAGCAACAGGAAGCGGCACTCCGCAGTGAACTGAAATCGTTGTTTCAAAGTAAATATAACTCCGAAAAGTGGCAGCGGATGCTGATCGACTTTTTCGGAGCAAGGGAGATTCGTGCAATTCCCCGCGAGCTGACCTCGGAACATAACGACAAGGTTGAGGGACGGGAATTAGGAAAGTTGTCGCTTCCCGGCTTTGAAATCGGCCTCTATGAGTTCGAAATCAAGAAAAGCTACCGCATCGCGTTCAACCGTGTTGGCCTGCGGTCGTTGGTGAAAAGCTATACGAATTACGAAGTGGATGCTGCATTGGTAGTTTATTATAGTGGTAGCCAGTGGCGTTTGTCGTATATCTGCGACCTGCGCGACGAGAAGACCGCGCCAAAACGATTCACGTATCTTTTTGGAAATCCTGATGAGACATACCGCACGCCCGTAGATCGGTTCATGCTGTTGCAGCGCGGCGGCGTAACGTCTGAGAATATCCGCAATGCGTTCTCGGTCGAGGCTTTGAATATCGAGTTCTACCGGTTTATCGCAGGACAGTTCTATCAGCTTGTCGGAGCCGTTATCGGCGAAGGTAAGAGTAAGAAGGAGTTTGAACGCATTATGAAACTTCCCGGGCACCGCGATGACCGGACTTATCAGGAGTTTGCGGTTCGTCTGATCGGACGAACGGTATTCTGCTGGTTCCTGAAGGAAAAAAAGTCGAAGGACGGTGTGCCCTTGTTGCCTGTGCAACTGCTTTCCGGTAAGTCGCCGGAGGTATTCGGCGACTATTACCATTCCGTGTTGGAACGCATTTTTTTTCAGACGTTGAACACGCCGATGGATGAACGTGTCGAAGGCTTGCCGGATGGTTGTTCGTTAATTCCCTTCCTGAACGGCGGTCTGTTCGATTATCATACCGACGACTTTTACGAGCCGTTGGCCAACGGAGAGTCGAAATTCCGAAAGGAGCTTTCGATTCCCGATAAATGGTTCACCGATCTTTTCTGCGAGCTGGAGCAGTATAATTTTACGATCGATGAAAACTCGCCCGAGGATATCGAGGTGAGCGTCGATCCCGAGATGCTGGGCCGGATCTTCGAGAATCTGCTGGCCGAAATCGATCCCGTCAGCGGTGAGTCTGCCCGTAAATCTTCGGGAAGTTTCTACACGCCGCGCGAGATAGTGGATTACATGGTTGCCGAGAGCCTTGTCTATTACCTGCGGGACAAGACAGGCATCGGCGAGGCGCGGATTCTGCCGCTGTTCGGAGGAATTCGGTCTGAGGCCGAATTTACGGACGAGGAACGAGAGGCATTGTTGAAAGCATTCGACGAATTGAAGGTGCTCGATCCGGCCTGTGGCTCGGGTGCGTTCCCGATGGGCGTGCTGATGAAGATGACAGCTGCGCTTCAGCTATTGGACGGCAAAGCTGCCTGGTGGAAGAAGCGGCAGATCGAACGTATTGACAATGCAAAGGTGCGGCAGGAGTTGCAGGAGAAGCTCGGCACGGCGACTGTCGAATATGCCCGAAAGATCGGTATTATACAGAATACGCTTTACGGCGTCGATGTCCAGCCTATTGCGGCCGAAATTTCGAAATTGCGTTGCTTCCTGTCGCTGATCGTCGATGAGAACGTCAGCGATACGAAGCCAAACCGGGGTGTGGAGCCGTTGCCGAACCTCGAATTCAAGTTCGTCACGGCGAATTCTCTGATGAACCTGCCCGAAACGACCGACTTCGGCGGGTTGTTCGGACGCGATACGACCTATGAGTTGGCCGAGCAGCTTCGACAACTGCGCATCGATTATATGCAGAGCTACGGCGAACGCAAGAAGCAAATCAAGCGGGATTTTCTTGAAATGCAAAAGCGGATTCTTGCCGCCAACGAGGCTATCGACACCAAGAGCCGAGAATATCTTATCAGCCGCTGGAACCCATTCTCGCAGGATCGTTCGAGTTGGTTCGATGCAGAGTGGATGTTCGGCGTGAAGGATAAGTTTGACATCGTAATCGGCAATCCGCCCTATATCAGTGCTCCGGGGCAGGAGAAAGTGCCGCATCTGAAAGAGCAGCGACAGCAGATCAAGGCTGGCAAACGCTATGATTCGCTCTGCCAGAAGTGGGATTTGTATATCCCGTTTATCGAACTGGGATTGCAGTCGCTGAAAGAGCGAGGCATCGTGTCGATGATCGTGCCTTATCCCATGACGAACCAGACCTATGCGCAGAAGATCCGCAAGATGCTTGTCGAAGAACACAACCTGCTCGAGGTGACCGATCTGAACGGCACGAAGGTCTTCGAAAACGCCACCGTGAGCAACTGCATCCTTTTCGCGCAGCGCGCACCGTCGCAGGGTTGCGTTGCGATTTCGCATTTCGGAAAGTCGAAAAACATCTTCCACGCATTCCGTAAAACGACGGACGATCTGGTGCAGGACAAACAGACCGGCGTGTGGAACCTCACGCAGGAGAAACGCGACACCGACCGCCATGCGGCGATGCACGTGCTGGGAGATTATTGTTATATCAGCAAAGGCATGGTGCTTAATGCTGATGAAAAGACAGCCAAAGGAGATTTTTCAAAAGAAGAACTGATTAGCAAGACGCAGGATGAAATCCATTGCCGCCAATATATCGAGGCGAAGGATGTAGAGAAATATCGCGTGAAACGTGTTCGCTTTCTGGAGTGGAATACCGAGCGTTGCCCTGGGAAATTAAGTCGTCCGACATTTCCGGAGTTGTATGAGCCGGAGAAGCTGGTGATGAACTGTCTGGGGCGGATCAGCGCGACGATCGATGCGGGCGACAAGTTGCTCCACAACCACTCGATCTACTGCGCCGTGCGCTGGTGCGATCTTCACGGGGTGTCGAACAAGAGCATCTCTGCCAGCGTGAAACGCTATTCACAGCTCGACAGGCCGACGATGGAGCACTTATCCGAAGGGATCGATCTGCGGTTCCTGCTCGGTATTCTCAACGCGCAATATGCCGACGTGCTGCTGGCCAACCAACGTGCCGGCGACTACCACATCTACCCCGAGCATATGCGCAATCTGCCCATTCCCGCCGCTACGCCTGAACAGCAGTACTCCATAGCCCATTTGGTCGACCGGATTCTCGAAGCCAAACGCCAGAATCCGGCCTCCGACACCTCGGATTTTGAAGCGCAGATAGATCGGATGGTCTATGAACTGTACGCGCTGGCGCCCGATGAGATTGATGCAATCGGAAAATAAACGGAATAAATACAATCTTTATGACCGATAAAAATCTGCAATAGTAGTAAGAAGTAACCTTTTAATAAGATATGAACCTGACCGAGTATTCAATTCAGCGAATTGCAAAATATATCATAGGAGAAAAGAATGCAGAAGGAGAGGTAACGCTATCTCCTTATCGTTCTGGAAGCGATTTAGTCGATTTATTTAACAAATATGGTTGTACTGATGTTTACAGGGGTGGGTTGCCAAAAATAAATCCTGGCGATAATCAAGGGATGAGCCGAACGGTATATGTTGTGGAGCGGCTATCGAACCATCCAATATTAGATAGAAGGGGATTGCTGACCGAGATTGTAAATCATTTAGAAGACGGGCATACAGACCATATAAATGAAATTTTGAGAGATAGTAATCTATCCATTATAAAACAAGATGGTAGATATATTATTCAGGGAGGTGCCGTCGTTGCGCCTCAAAGAATAGCAACAGAAGTTATATTCAGAGATATAGAGAACAAAGTATTAGCTTTTTTAGATAAGGCTGAAATATCGATAAGAGTTGCAATGGCTTGGTTTACAAATGAACGAATTAAACAAAAACTTATTGAAAAGCAACGACAAGGTGTGTCTATTAAGCTTGTAATTTTTAAAGATCATGTCAATGCTCGTCATGGGGTAGACTTAACAGGCTTCGATGTTAGGTATATAAGAGGCACTCGTGGTGGATACATGCACAATAAATTTTGTATAGTAGATCTTCACTTTTTTCAGAATGGTTCCTATAATTGGTCGGATAATGCAGAATTTAGAAATGATGAGACTATTACTGATAATGAGAATTTCGAGGAAGCAAAAAAATTATATACAGAATTTAGAAGGTTATACAGCGCAGGCGAAATAAATGCAGAATAATCGGGTCGGTGCGCCCCGTAAGATGATGCCTGTGGTGGGAGCCAATTGAAAAATAATCTTTAAAACTTTCAGCTATGAAAATCCAACTTTTCAAGATAAGAATCGATGCCGAATTCTGTGATATGGATTAGAAAATGGTAAATCGCTTTATGAATCGGGTAGATGTGCTGAATGTTGATCAACAATTTATCCCTGAATAGAAATGCTGGTCGATCGTGCTTGCATACGAGCCTCTGCAGGAAAATGGGAAGGCGATCGTACCCGATATGGATGTGGAAAGCTCTCTGCGAATCGGAACGGGAGCGATATGAGGCACTTAAAACATGGCGGAACGAAAAGGCCGGATCGATGAACATTCCAGTCTATTTTATTGCAACTAACCGGGAGTTGATAAGAGTAGCTAAGGCACAGATCGAGGTGCCCGAAGATTTACTAAAAATAAAAGGTTTCAAGGAGAAGAAAGTGGAAATTTACGGTGAAGAGATCGTGGCTCTATTGGATTCCATCGCAATGCCTGCAATGTAAGTCGAGTGAATATGAAATCCGTTATAAAGGGGCATTGGAGGGTGATCTAATAAAGTTCTCAGATAAAGATTTGGGTATGAAATATTAATCTGTGCCCAATTTGTGCCCAGAAAAAAAGCAAAGAGCCGTCAGACTTTCGTCTAACGGCTCTTCTGGTGCCCAGGACAGGAATCGAACCTGCACGCCTTGCGGCACACGCACCTGAAACGTGCGCGTCTACCTATTCCGCCACCTGGGCATTTCTGGAATTGCGGTGTGCAAAAGTAACGCTTTTTTCTGAATTACCAACTCTTTTTTGCAAAAAAATCTACCTGCTGATGAATTTGTGCTGAAACAGAAGCAGATAGACTACGGCTACCGAGATGTAAGCATCGGCCAGGTTGAAGATCGCCCCGAAAAAGTAGTTGTTGCTGTCGACCAGAAAACTCAGAATACGGGGGACGTTGTTCCACTGGAACAGCGGGAAGTAGAACATGTCGACGACCTTGCCCATCATAAACCCGGCGTAGTGACCGCCGAAATGCGCCACGGTGTAAGGCGTGGACTGCGAGAAGATCAGCCCGTAGAATGCGCTGTCCAGGATATTGCCTATGGCTCCGGCCAGAATCAACACCAAACCGACGATCACACCGGCAGGAGTATCCTTGCGCCGTTTCGAAAGGTACCAGATCAGATACCCGACAAAGCCCACCATCACGATGCGGAAGATTCCGAGCAGCAGTTTGCCCCAGTCGAATCCGCCGCCCGAAGCGATGTGCATTCCGAAAGCGGCCCCGTTGTTTTCGATAAACCGTAACTGGAACCAGTCCGGGAAAACGATGATCGACTCGTCGAGGTGCATGTGGGTTTTAACCCAAATCTTCAGAATCTGATCCGCCGCGAGTAAAATCAGCAGCAGCAGGGAGAGTTTTTTGAAATTCATTTTCACTTTATTTGCTGCAAAAGTAAGAAAAATTCCGGGCTTTCTAACCGATCGTCCGATTTTCGGGACTGCCCGGTTCACTTTTATAAAATAATTTTTGACGTTCGAATCCCCGTTTCCTGCCTCTTGCTCTGTCGATTTTAAGTGAGGCGTCTGGTCCGATACTTACTTTGTGTATGTCTCCCCGTCGGAGTCTTTTCGTCCGGTTGTGGTTGCCGGGCCGTTTACTCTCTAATATATAAAAGGTGTAAGGTGCATTTTTAAGAAAAATTACAATTTTATTGAAAAAAGATACGGAAATATTTGCAGATTCGGAAAAAGTCCCTACCTTTGCATCCGCGTTTGAGAAAAACTGCTGCTCTTACAGAGATCCGAGGTTTACAATAAAGGAGCTGAGGCTCTTAAGTAAAACAGCGAAATTCGAAAAATGCAAAGTTCTTGAAAAAAGATTTGGAGGATTCAAAAAGATGACTTATCTTTGCAGTCCTTTCGCACCACAAACGGAGCGAATTTTTTCAAAAGGTTCTTTGAATTACTGGTATATTTTGAGAGAAAAAGAATGTAGTATTTATCTGTCAATTTTCTTTTACAGGAAATAAGAAAGTAGTCAGGACTCTAACAAAACATTATTATTTTATACAATGGAGAGTTTGATCCTGGCTCAGGATGAACGCTAGCGGCAGGCTTAACACATGCAAGTCGAGGGGCAGCACGAGGTAGCAATACTTTGGTGGCGACCGGCGCACGGGT
>DBFWKV010000023.1:0-29753 GCA_048465795.1 Alistipes sp. | reverse complement strand
CTCTGAATCAGAGTCCGGCTTTCTTTTTGGCATATGGGGAAGAGTGATCGGATAGAATGGTTTTCAGGAAAAAGTTGTTGGGCATGTCGGAGGGATGATCCTCTCCCGCAGCTGCCGGCCGGCCGTGCCGGATACCCCTTTTAGTCCTTGCTGCGGACAACTCCCCCCCCCTGAACTAAACTCTTCTCTGACTGACTGACTAAAAAAGTCCCTGCTCTCCTGTTGCCGAATCATGTTTCTCCGCGAGAACACTGTAATGGCAAACACTCCCTCCTTATTTTACGGAACAATGTCCCTCTATCGAAGATGTGTAGATACGGATTTGGTATGGTAATTTATTCCCTCCATTCCGTATTCAAACCGCAGTGGTGGCAGTAAAGCCGATAGCTATTGAAAAATATACTCTTAACATGTAATGTTGTGTGTCGGCATATCGGACAACGGGTGGTGTATAAGATTCGTAAATAGTGCCGGTACAGAAAAAAATTGATGCAACCGACGGCGATGCAGGGAAAACCGAGCTCCGGATTGCAGATAACGAATGTAAAGACGAGTAGTGCTATAAGCGTGCTGAAAAGTACGACAATACTGCACAGGAAGATCGTCTGATTGCTGATTCTTTTGATGCGCCAAAGAGGGAGTGTGAGCAGGGTTGCGGCAAGTGCCGGTATATTGCTGATCCCGATGAGGAGAAAATAGGTATTCATCGTGCCGATTCGTATGCCTGTCCCTCGGCGGATAGTTTGGGTTGGTTTCTCCGCATGAAAAAAACGTGGGACAAAACTCTGATTTGCTTTCTGAGGCTCTGGATAACCTATGCAACCAAATACAGAATGAAGCCCACGTTAGAAACGTGAGCGTCAAACTTCATTCCTCGGTTGCTCTTTAAATTTTCCAGATTTTCAGAAAGCAAGGTACAAAGCTAACGCTTTTTATATTCGGCACCGGTTCGTAAGACGATGTGCGGCGCCAGCGGAGGTATGTATTGTTTAATTTTTAGTTATTCATAGGCAGTTAATTAACTGTTGCAGCGCAAATATACATAAAACATCTCAATTATCATGCTGCCCGGATCGGGAAATGAACCGAAGACATTGTTTATCCTGCTATTGCTTAAAATGATATGCAGACAGAGAGGCGGATGTTTTTGTGGAACCGGACAAGCGACACTCAAGCCATTTGCGGAGCTTGCGGCAGGGGCACCTTCGTGGATATTGATCTGGAGGACGACACGCATATTGCGTTTGCGGGTGGTGTGAATCTGCGTTTACGGGAACCCGGAGGGGTAACACCTGTGGCAACCCTTGTCCGGTCTGTGACGGCGGTATTGTCAAAGAGGCGTACCTGGGCGGTGCCGTCTACTATTGTCCGATCTGCCACCCCCTGAAGTAGAGTGAAAAGAGGGCCGGAAACATAGCGTTTCCGGCCCTTCGGAGTCTATTCTTCGGGATAGGTAAGAACCAGCAAGTACCGTCTGTGATAACTTTACAGGGATTCGGAGGCTGAGGATTGGTTATTGTTGACGAGAAGCAGTATAAGCTGCCGCTTTCTCTTTCATCCTGGCAGCGCGTTTTTCGCTGTCGGGATGCGACGAAAACATTTTCTGTACAGCCGAGGCTTTCTCTCCTTGTGTCAACTCGACCAGTTTATCGAGTGAACGTGCCATCGAGAGCGGGTCGAACCCATGTTCCACGGAAAATTCGAATCCGTATTCATCGGCGGCATACTCCTGCGATTGCGAGAACCGGGCTTCGGTAAAGGCGCTCACCACCTCGCCGAGTTGTGAATCGCTCAGTCTGGCGAGCGTGCTGCCCTCGGCGGCTCCTGCCGCATTGCGGGCTGCCGATGCGAGGTAGGCGTTCTTCATGGCGTGCTTCACGTCGGCGTGCAGCACATGACCGATTTCGTGGCCGATGATTGCCATTAGCTCGTCATCGTCCATGATGTCCATCAGCGAACTGAAGACCCGGATACTTCCGTCGCCGCAGGCAAAGGCGTTGATGTCCGCTACGTGATAGACCTTGAAGTTGAGCGGCAGGCCATCGGCGTCGGTGATTTCCGCAGTCAGGCGCTTGAGACGGGCGCCGTAATCGGTGCTTTCGTCGGCAATCGGGTTGTTGGCGTCCATCCATACGACCGCTTCGTGACTGAGTCGAGCGATGTCTTCGTCGCTCAATGTCACTGCTTTGACTACATCTCTCCCTGCGTCGAGCAGTTTGCCGGTGTTGATTTTCTTGCCGCCGATTTTGAATTGCGCCTCCGCGTTCGAGGGGCACAGGGCGCTCAGCAGCAGCGCGCAGGTCAAAACGAGTAATTCCTTCATTGTGTGCGTTTTTGGTAAATAGTTATTCATTTCGGACGGCGCAAAGATAAATGATTATTCGTTTCGCGCTAAATATATACGCAGGAATATGCCTGTTGACTGCACGATGTCCGAATTTTCGTAAATGCATTGCGCGTGCTTCCCGTATGGCGTTCGGGAGCGATCGTATATTTCGGCACATGTATGTTGTAAAAGAGTATTCGGACGTATGTGTTGCTTGTGAGAGCCGATAATGTGCTATGAAATTTTGATCGTGTGACAAATTATTGTATATTTGCTCCAGCATAATAAAAGGGAAAAAAGAAGTGACGCCGCATTGGGGCAGGGGAAAATGATATTTTCCCCTGTTCTTTTTATTAGCCTGTGCGGATGAATCGATTCGGCCGCATGGGATTTGTCCGCCGTATTTGTATATTGACTGCCCGGTTGTCCGACAAGATCGAATTTCGGCCTCTCGTCTGGCATCCCGATCTTCTTAAAGCGTCCTTTTGCCTTCGCTTGCATTCCCGTCGGTTATCCGGGCGGGTTTGCCGCTACTCCCGGAACATGCGTTTCACCTTGCGCCACTGCCCGTCGTTGGGAGCCGGTTCGATTCCCAGCAGGTAACACATGACGAGGTACATGTTCTGGTTTTGGAACGACTGCTGCGTGTAACCTTCGCGGAAAGCAGGCCCTGAACCGTAAAAAACCATGTGCATGTCGCGGTCGAAATTGTCGAATCCGTGCGTGCCTTTTTTCTTCGGCGGCCGCGCCTGGGGACCGTAACTGAGTGTCCATCCCGTTTCGGGAATCAGGATCAGATTCGTCAGGCGGGTGGGATGGGCGCCGTAACGGTATTTGGCCGGCATCTTTTCACGCCGCCATGCCCGGATATGCCCTGTTTTGCGCAAGATACGCAATGCTTCCGGAATATATTCTTCTTTCACCTCCAGTCCGAAGGGTGTGCCGCCGACATAGCGCACGACCTGTGTGGTGTCGAGCAGATCGTAGAGGTTGATATACCGTTCCGGGGACAATGCCGCCATGCCGTGATCCGAAGTGACGATGAAGTTGATCCGGTCGAAAACGGGCGAACGGCGGATTTCCCGGAAGAAATATCGAAGCACCGAATCGATGCGTTCCGCCTGTGCAACGGCCTGGGGTGAGTCGGGACCGTACGTATGCTCGTCCGTGTCGGGCTGTTCGAAGTACCACATTACCAGTTGCGGAATTTCCGCTTCGGGACGCGTCATGGCGTCGATCACCCAGTCGGCGCGTTCGTAATAGGTCGGTTCCGACGAATAGGGTGTCCACACGGTTGCCTGCCGTCCGCCGATGGGCACTTCGCTGCCCGGCCACATGAAGATATTGGCTGTCAACCCCTGCCGTTCGGCCGTGTTCCAGATCGGTTCGCCGCCCCAGAACTCCGGCGTCCGCACGTCGAGCGAGTCGAAGACGGACATCCGCCTGCCTGACGCCTTGTCGTAGAAACTGTTGTTCACAACGCCGTGATGATCCGGGTGCAGTCCCGTAGCCATCGCATAGTGGCTGGGAAAGGTATTCGACGGATAGACGGGATAGGTCTCCGCATAGGTTCCCACCCGTGCCAGCGAGTCGAGCGTCGGCGTATGGCTGCGCGAGGCCAGGTCCCAGCGGAAGGCGTCCATCGAGAGAATGACGACATATTGCTGCTGCTTCGGAGTTGCGGAAGCGGGATAGCCGCCCTTCGGGCGGGTTGTCGCGCAGCCGGCGAGCGTAGCCAGCAGGAGCAGGCAGAGGGTTTTATTCATGACCGGTTTCAATAAACGTTTTATCGTATAAAGATACAAAAAAAGCGCCTTCGACGGATTGAAGACGCTTTTTTCATGGTCGGATGCGATCAGAAACGTACGATCTCAGTGAGAACCGGTTCGCCCTGGCCGGATAACGGTTCGAAGAGCGTCACTTTGGCCCAATAGGCGTCTTTCCCGGGAATCGTTGCGTTGCAGATGAAACAGTAATTTGTGCCTGCGACGACCTGCGTAGCAGCGAGCAGTGGCTCGTAACCAACGCCTACGATGCCTTTCATCAATTTCAAAAGGTGTTTTTTGCCCGGTTACGCAGTGTAACGAGGTCGAGCCACCTGCTTTCACAAGGAAAAAGTTTTGGTGTAGCGTGTAAATAATAAGTGCGGGGCAGCATTCGCCGCCCCGCACTTGTCCGGAAATGGAGCAATTAGTTTTTCATGTAGCCTTTTACGTAATGATGGTGGGTTCCGAAGCGATCGAAAGCCGCGCGATCCAACTCCTCCTGAGCCGAAGGATCGGCTACCGAGATGATCAGACGGGCACGTTCCTGCAGCGTCTTGCCGTAGAGGTCTACTGCGCCGTGCTCCGTCACGAACCAGTGGATGTGGTTGCGCGTCGTAACAACGCCTGCACCGGCCGTCAGCACGGGGGCGATCTTCGAGATTCCCTTGTTCGTCACCGAAGGCATGGCGATGATGGCTTTGCCGCCTTTCGACAGCGAAGCGCCGTAGACGAAGTCGATCTGACCGCCTACGCCCGAGTAGAATTTCGTGCCGAGCGAGTCGGCGCACACCTGGCCCGTAAGGTCGATCTGCAGCGCCGAGTTGATGGCCGTCACCCGATCGTTCTTGGCGATGATGTAGGGATCGTTGGTGTAGCCCACGTCCATCATGCGCACGCCGGGGTTGTCGTCGATGAAGTCGTACACCCGCTGCGAACCCATCAGGAAGGTCGAAACCATCATGCCCTTGTCGATGTTCTTGGCTTCGCCGTTGATGACGCCCTTTTCCACCAGGGGCAGCACGCCGTCGGCGAACATCTCGGTGTGGATACCGAGGTTCTTGTGGCCCGTGAGCTGTGCCAGCACGGCGTTGGGAATGGCGCCGATACCCATCTGGAGCGTGGCGCCGTCCTCGATCAGCGCGGCGCAGTTGCGGCCGATGGCGCATTCGAGTTCGCTGGGTTCGGAGAAGTGCGCCTCCATAAGCGGCGTGTCGTCCTGCACGAAGTGGGTGATTTTCGACGAGTGGATCATCGCGTCGCCGAACGAGCGGGGAACGTGCTTGTTCACCACCGCAATGACAAACTTTGCGGTCTCGACGGCAGCCAGTGTCGCATCGACCGACGTGCCGAGCGAAACGTAGCCGTGCTTGTCGGGTGTCGATACCTGGATCATGGCCACGTTACACGGAACGGCGCCGCAGCGGTACAAACGCTGGGTCTCGCTCAGGAAGATGGGAATGTAGTCGGCATAGCCGCTCTGCGTGACTTTGCGGACATTGCCGCCCACGAAGAACGAGTCGAGCTGGAATACGCCTTCGAATTTCTCGTCGGCATAGGGCGCGGGGCCTTCGGTGTGCAGGTGGTGGATGTGAACATCCTTCAGTTCGCCCGCTTCGCCCCGTGCGCACATGGCGTTGATCAGGCACTGGGGGGCAGAAGCTACGGAGCTTAGGTGCACGTGGTCACCCGACTTGATTACTTTGACGGCTTCTTCGGCTGTCGTAAATTTGATTGGGGTAGTCATAAATCGTTTATGAAATAGGTTAGGTTTATTTCTTATTTACACTATTTTCGCTTCCTCAGGCATATCCGGACCCAGTCCGTTTTGCCGGACACATCACTCCGCGCCGCCGGATCGTGCGGCGGGCGGTAGCGGTGCGCCGGCTTTGACCCAGTTACGGATCGTGCGGTCTGATTCCGTCCAGCAGATCGGTACGTTGCGCATCACGACGAGGTTCAGTATGTCGCGGTGCAGGCCCATGCTGATGTCCACCTGGTCGAATTGCGGCGTCTCGGGTGGCACGCCGCGCAGTGTGACGATGATTTGCTCCGGGCCGCCCGTGAAATTGTAGACACGGCCGTACAGGTCGTCCGATTCGTAGTAGGTTCCGTCGGCATAGGCCCGCGTACCGTTGCGGCTGCCGCCCATGACCAGCCGGAAGCCCGTCGATACGGGGTTCAGTTTGAAGTGGAGCATCACCGTACCCGTCGCCCGGTCGCCCGCGCAGACGATGTCGGTGAGCGAGAAGAAGTTTCCGAACGGCATTGAAACGAGTGTCGGCTGATGCGTCTCGGCGAAAGCCAGCACGGCGTCGTTACGCAGCGATTCGTAGTAGCGGATCTCTTCGCGTTGCTGCTTCCTCTGCTGTTTTTCGATGCGTTTACGCTCCTTTTTCAACGTTTTCGCCGTCGGCTCCCGAGCCTCGGCTCCGGAAGCGGACTGCGTGCCCGCTCCCGCCGCGAAAAGCAGCAACGGGAGCAGCGCCAGCAGAATCTTTGCCGATCTTTTCAGCATGGCCGGTGGGATCGGTTATTTGCGTTTAACTTCCACCTGTTCGTAGCCCTCGACGATGTCGCCCACACGGATGTCGTTGAACGACTCGATATTCAGGCCGCAGTCCTGGCCGACGGTAACCTCCTTCACATCGTCCTTGAAACGCTTGAGCGAGCCCAGCTTGCCGGTGTAGATCACGATGCCGTCGCGGATGACGCGGATCGGGGTACTGCGCGTGAGTTTGCCCTCGCGCACGATACATCCGGCCACGGTGCCTACCTTCGTGATCTTGAAGATTTCCAGCACTTCGACCGAAGCGACGATCTCCTCCTTCATCACAGGTTCCAGCATACCCTCGATAGCGTCCTTAATGTCGTTGATGGCATCGTAGATGATCGAGTAGAGGCGGATTTCGATCTCTTCCTTCTCGGCCAGCTTGCGCGCCGAAGCCGACGGACGCACCTGGAAGCCGACGATGATGGCGTTCGATGCGGCGGCCAGCAGCACGTCCGACTCCGAAATCTGGCCTACGGCCGCATGGATCACATTCACCTGAACCGTCTCCTTCGAGAGCTTGATCAGCGAGCCAGACATGGCCTCCACCGAACCGTCCACGTCGCCTTTGACGATGATGTTCAGTTCCTTGAACGAGCCGATGGCGATGCGGCGTCCGATCTCGTCCAGGGTCACGTGCTTCTGGGTCATGATACCCTGCATGCGGGCTAACTGCTCACGTTTGTTGGCGATTTCGCGTGCCGAGCGGTCGTCCTCCATGACGTTGAACGTATCGCCCGCCTGCGGTGCCCCGTTCAGACCCAGCACCTGTACCGGAGTCGAGGGACCTGCTGTGGTCACTTTTTTGCCGTTTTCGTTGAACATGGCCTTCACACGGCCCGTAGCCGTGCCTGAGAGGATCACGTCGCCTACATGGAGCGTACCGCTCTGCACGAGGATGGTCGAGACGTAACCCCGACCCTTGTCGAGTGTCGATTCGATGACCGTACCCTGTGCTTTCTTGTTGGGATTGGCTTTCAGGTCGAGCATCTCGGCCTCGAGCAGCACCTTTTCGAGCAGTTTGTCGAGGTTCAGGCCCTTCTTGGCCGAAACCTCCTGATCCTGGTACTTGCCGCCCCACGACTCCACGAGGTAGTTCATCTGCGAGAGCTGTTCCTTGATATGGTCGGGGTTGGCCTGCGGCTTGTCGATCTTGTTGATGGCGAAGACCATCGGCACGCCTGCGGCCTGCGCGTGGTTGATGGCCTCGATCGTTTGCGGCATGACGCTGTCATCGGCCGCCACGATGATAATGGCCACGTCGGTCACCGCCGCACCGCGCGCACGCATGGCCGTGAAGGCTTCGTGGCCCGGAGTGTCGAGGAAGGTGATTTTCTGACCGTTGAGCACGACGCTGTAAGCGCCGATGTGCTGCGTGATACCGCCGGCCTCGCCTTCGATTACGTTCGTTTTGCGGATGTTGTCCAGCAGCGAAGTCTTACCGTGGTCGACGTGTCCCATGACCGTGACGATCGGCGGACGCGGCACGAGGTCTTCCTCGCGGTCGGTTTCTTCGTCGTTGATGGCCTCCTGAATCTCCACGGAGACGAATTCGGTCGTGAATCCGAACTCTTCGGCGACCACCACCAATGCCTCCGCGTCGAGGCGCTGGTTGATCGAAACCATCAGGCCGAGGTTCATGCAGGCCGTGATGACCTGCGTCGGCGAGACGTTCATCATCGTCGCCAATTCGCTGACGGTCACGAATTCCGTGACTTTCAGTACCGAACGTTCCTGCTCTTCGCGTTCGTAGGCTTCGCTCATGCGCTCGGCCACGGCGTCGCGTTTGTCCTTGCGGTATTTTGCGCTCTTGTTCTTGGCACCTTTGGCCGTCAGGCGGGCCAGCGTATCCTTCACCTGCTTCGATACCTCTTCGTCGCTCACTTCGGGGCGCACGATCGGCTTGGGCGGCAGGTTCTTGCCCTTATTGCGGCGGCCTTCGCCCGGCCGGGGCTGATTCTGTCCTCCGGGACGGTTCTGGCTCTGTCCGCCGGGGCGGTTCTGGCCTTGTCCTCCCCGGTTCTGGCCTCCCTGGCCCTGTTGCGCATTGCCTCTGGGTGCCTTGCTTACGTCTACCTTCTCTTTCTGCAGGCGCTTGCGTTTGTGCTTGCCGCCCGCGACGAATCCCGACACGTCCATTGTGCCGACCACCTGCGGGCCGGCGAGTGTCACCGTTGCGGGGCGGAAGATATTGTCTTTGGGCTTCTCCTCAGCCGTCGGTGCAGGGGTCTGCTCCTGCGGTGCGGGTGCCGCCGCTTTCGGAGTCGCCGCAGGGGCGGGAGCGGCCGTTACGACGGGTGCCGGAGCAGGGGCCGGAACCTCCTGTTTCGGCGCAGGTGCGGTTTCGGGTTTCGGAGCCTCGACTTCGGGAACAGGCGCCGGTGCAGGCTCCTGTTTTGCTGCGGACGCAGGCGCTGGTGCCGGCGTCGGAGCCGGTGCGGGAGCTTCCGCTTTGGGTACAGGGGTTGCTTTGGGCTTGGGGCTGAGGTCGATCTTACCGAGGAATTTCGGCTGCTGGATCTCGTCCTTCACGTGGATGACGTTGCTTTTAATCACGACCTCCTTTTCCTCTTCCTCGCGCTCCGGCTTCTTGGCCTCTTCGAGGGTCACGGTCGTTTGTTTCAGGGAGATACGTTCGCGGATCGATTCGCGCGCACTGCTGGCGGCACGGTTCGAACCGA
The DNA here is from genome assembly GCA_048465795.1 of Alistipes sp. Lineage (GTDB taxonomy): Bacteria > Bacteroidota > Bacteroidia > Bacteroidales > Rikenellaceae > Alistipes. Next base: position 20,432 of record DBFWKV010000023.1, on the reverse strand, counting down.
ACTCCTTCTCCAGAATGGCATAAGTGTCCGCGTCAACCGGTGTATTGGGCGACCCGTCGCTCTTGATGCCCTTCTTCTGCAGGAAGTCCGTGATGGTGTTCAGTCCCACGTTGAACTCCTTGGCAACCTGAATGAGCCTTAATTTCTTTTCATTACCCATATAATGCTATCTGCTCTTGTTTTCGGTGTATGTTTACTCTTCGAATTCGGCCTTGAGAACTTCGACGACTTTCTGCGCCTGTTCCAGTTCGAGGTCGGCGCGTGCGGCGATCTCTTCTACGGTCAACTCCAGCACACTCTTGGCCGTGTCGCAGCCGGCGGCTTTCAGGGCGTCGATCACCCAGCCGTCGATCTCGTCCGCAAATTCGGTCAGCGCTACGTCCTCCTCTTCGACTTCGCGGTACACGTCGATGTCGTAGCCCGTCAGCATCTTCGACAGGCGGATGTTCAGGCCGCCCTTGCCGATGGCCAGCGACACCTGATCGGGTTTGAGGTAGACCGAGGCCGTCTGCTTCTCCTCGTCGATGGTGATCGACGAAATCTTGGCGGGGTTCAGCGCGCGCTGGATCATCAGCTGCGGATTGGTCGTGAAGTTCACCACGTCGATGTTCTCGTTGCGCAGCTCCTTGACGATGCCGTAGATGCGCGAGCCCTTCATGCCGACGCAGGCCCCGACCGGATCGATGCGTTCGTCATAGGACTCCACGGCCACCTTCGCCCGCTCGCCCGGAATGCGGACGATCTTCTTAATCGTAATCAGGCCGTCGAAAATCTCGGGAACCTCCTGCTCGAAAAGTCTTTCGAGGAACTGGGGCGCCGTGCGCGACAGGATGATACGCGGCTGGTTGTTATTCATCTCCACCGATTTTACGATCGCCTTGATCGTGTCGCCCTTGCGGTAGAAGTCGTTGGGAATCTGCTCGGGTTTGGGCAGGATCAATTCGTTTTCGTCGTCGTCGAGGATCAGCACCTCCTTCTTCCACACCTGGTACACTTCGCCCGTCACGATTTCGCCGACCTTCTCCGAATACTTCTCGTAGAGGCTGGCCTTCTCCAGATCGAGGATGCGCGACGCGAGGTTCTGGCGAAGCGACAGCACGGCGCGGCGGCCGAACGATTCGAGTTTGATCTCATCGGTGTACTCGTCGCCCACTTCGTAGCTGTCATCGAGGGTCTTCATCTCCGAGATGGCGATCTGCGCCTGCGGGTTCTCCACCTCGCCGTCCTCGACGACGGTGCGGGTGCGCCAGATTTCGAGATCGCCCTTTTCGGGGTTGATGATCACGTCGAAGTTCTCGTCCGTTTCGTACTGCTTCTGGAGCGTGTGGCGGAATACGTCCTCCAGCACGCCGATCATCGTCGATTTGTCGATGTTCTTCAGCTCTTTGAACTCGGCAAAGTTGCTGATCAAATTCAGGTTGTCCATTTGTGTCTTATCTATTTTTGATTTTATATTGTCGTTACTTGAAGTCCAGGTACTCCTTCGTGTATTTGATCTCCGGGAAAGGGTAGGTGCGGGTGACGGTGACCGCCTGTTTGCGCTTTTTGCCCTCGACGGCCTGCTTCTCCTCGTAGGAGAGGGTGATGCCCTGCTCGTCCGCCGCGTCGAGCTTGGCCAGAATCTTCACGCCGCTCAGCAGCAGCACTTCGACCGACCGCCCGATCAGCTTGCGGTATTGGCGCAGCGAACGCAGTTCGGAACCGATACCGGCCGAAGCCACCGTCAGCGAGAAATCCTCCTCCTCGCGGTCTAACTCCGCCTCGATGGTGCGGCTCAGCGCGGCGCAGGCATCGATGCTTACCGAGGTGTCGCTGTCCACAAGCAGTTCGATTTCGCCCGCCGGTGACGCGGTGCAGCCGACCACGAACAAATCACTGTCCGCAAGGAAACGTTCCGCAATTCCGATGATTTTTTTCGTGTCTATCATAGTTTGTCTCTGAAAATTCGAATTTCGCGCGGCCGTCCCCGGGCCGCATTTCTCACGCTTTCCGATGCCGTGCGCCTCCGGGTATTTCTCCTCCCGGTTTTGCGCGGCGGCTGCCGGTTCCCAATATCCTGATTCGCAGGTGCTTTCGATCACGTTATGTCGCTTTCGGCCCCGGATGGTACAAAATAAGGGGACTTTCCGTCCCCTTACCTCTGCGCCTTGTCTTTCGACACTGCAAATATAATGAAAAAATTCGATCCTCCAATTATTTATAGGAAAAATTATTCCTCTTTGCACTTGGCTTCGTAGGGTTTAATGATTCCCCGCTTCGAATCGCGGATGAATTGGATCAGTTCGTCGCGTTCGGGGCTTTGCGGAATTTGCTTCTCGGCTTCGTCGCAGCCGTTCAAGTAGTTCAGACCGCTCTGGAACAGGATACGGCAGGCGTCGTGAATCTCACCGATCCGTTCCGAAGAAAAACCTCGGCGCGAAAGGCCGATCTTGTTGATGCCGGCAAACCGCATCGTGTCGTTACGCACGATTACGAACGGAGGAATGTCCTGTCCCACCAGGGCGCCGCCCTGCACCATCGCGTGGTCGCCGATGCGCGTCCACTGGTGTACGGCCGCATGGCCGCCGATCACCACCCAGTCGCCGACGTGTACCTCGCCCGCCAGCGAGATGCGGTTGGCAAAGACGCAGTGGCTGCCGATCACGCAGTCGTGGCCTACGTGTACGTATGCCATCAGCAGGTTGTGGCTGCCGATGCGTGTCGTGCCCGTCGAGGCCGTGCCTCGGCTGATGGTGACATATTCGCGGATGTCATTGTAGTCGCCGATTTCGGCGGTCGTGACTTCGCCCGCGAACTTGAGATCCTGTGGCAGGCAGGCGACCGAAGCCGCCGTGTGGATTTTACATCCTTTGCCGATGCGCGCACCGTCGTGAATGACGGCGCCGGGGCCGATCCAGCAGTCGTCGCCGATCACCACGTCGCCCGCAATGCACGCGAAAGGTTCGACGGTGACGTTGGCACCCAATTGTGCATTCGGATGGATGTAGGCCAGGTTGCTGATCATACGCTATTTGCTTTTGTTTTTAACGATCTGAGCCATCATCACCGCTTCGCAAGCGAGCGTCTCGCCGACGAAAGCTTTGCCTTCCACGACGGCCACGCCCCGGCGGATGGGTTCCAAAAGATGGATTTCGAACTGCAGCGTATCGCCCGGCACCACCTTGCGCTTGAATTTCACGCCGTCGATCTTCATAAAGTAGGTCGAGTAGTTTTCCGGATCGGGCACGGAACCCAGCACCAGGATGCCGCTACACTGAGCCATTGCCTCGATTATCAGTACGCCGGGCATGACGGGTTCCTCGGGGAAGTGTCCCACGAAGAAGGGTTCGTTCATCGTGACGTTCTTGATGCCCGCCACGTCGGTCTCGTCGCGGTGGAAAATGCGGTCTACCAGCAGGAACGGCGGACGGTGGGGCAGCATGTGGCGGATGGCGTTGATGTCGTAAAGCGCCGGTTTGCGGCAGTCGTAGGTGTAGCGCGGACGTTCGCCTTCCTTGCGGATGGTGTGCTTTAGCTGCTTCATGAACTCCGTGTTGGCGAAATGGCCCGGACGTGTGGCCCATACGCGGCCCTTGATCCGCACGCCCAGCAGTGCGAAGTCCCCCAGCAGGTCGAGCAGTTTGTGGCGCGCCAACTCGTTGTTGCAGCGCAGCTCGAGGTTGTTCAGGTAGCCCGACTTGATCTCGATGTCGGGTTTGTTGAAGATTTTCTTGAGGTTATCCAACTGCTCGTCGGGCACGGGATTCTCCACCACGACGATGGCGTTGTCCAGGTCGCCGCCCTTGATGAGGTTCATCTTCATCAGCGGTTCCAGTTCATGCAGGAAAACAAAGGTGCGGCAGGGCGAAATCTTCGAGGCGTAGTCGTCGCCCGGATCGAATGTGGCGTACTGGTTGCCGATCACTTTCGAGTTGTAATCCACGTGCAGCGATACGGAGAATTCGTCGTCCGGATAAAGGATGATCGCAACGCCCTTTTCGGGGATCGTGTAAACCATTTTCTCGGTTACGAGGTAGTATTTGCGTTCGGCGTCCTGCTCGACGGTGCCCGTCTCGGTGATGGCCCGGGCATATTCACGCGCCGAGCCGTCCATGATGGGGGTTTCCGGAGCGTCGATGTCGATCTCGGCGTTATCCACGCCCAGCGTCCAGAGCGCCGACATGATGTGTTCGATGGTGCTGACCCGGTTGCCGCCGGCTTCGACGGTCGTGCCGCGCGAGGTGTCTACCACATAGTCGCAAAGTGCCGGAATCTCCGGGCAACCTTCGAGATCGGTGCGGCGAAATACGATTCCGTGATCTGCACCGGCGGGTTTGACGGTCATCGTCACCCGCACGCCCGTATGAAGTCCTTTCCCGGAGAAGGAAATAGGGGCTTTGAGCGTTTGTTGTTTGGTTAACATAAAGCGAGTTTTCAGTATTTTGCGCACAAAGATAATACAAGCCGTGCATAATGCCAAACTTGTTTGGACATTGCCTGTCTGCGCTGAAATTTATTTTCCGCCAAAGATAGCAAAAAATCGCTGGAAAATCGTATTTTTGCCCGAAATTATCTGAAGCAGTCATGGCTACGAACGACCCCGATACTTCCGGCAGAGCGCCCCGCCGTCCACGGTTGAAACTTCCTTTCGACCATCGGCCGCAGGATGCGGGCACATGGACGTACGACCATCGTATCGGCCTGTGCGTGACGCTGATCGCCTACCTGGTGCTGATGATCGTCTTTGTCTCGTCGAAAATCGTCGTGGGGCGCCGGGCCTCCACGCAGGGAATGTATATCGACCTGCAAACCCTGGCGGAACTGGAAAGGGAACGCGATCGTCTGGAGCAGGAGGTGCGCGACCGGCAGCAGGCCGATCCGATCGACTGGCGGAGCGTACAGAATCAGGTCTCGAACGAGAATGCGCTCAACGAAAAACTCCGCGACGACCGGGGCACCAATACTGCGGCGCTCAATGAGGCCGCCGAAGAGGCCGAACGCCGTATGCAGGCCAACCGCGAAGCCTATGAGCAGGGATTGGCCGAGGAGCGGGCCATACGGGCGCGCAACGGCGCGGCGGACGGCGAAAAACAGCAGGATCGCAAGGTGAAAGGCCGTGTGACGGTCTCGTTTTCGCTCTCGAATCCCGTGCGTAACTCGCGCAGGCTGGTGATCCCGGCCTACCAGTGCGAGGGCGGCGGCGAAGTGGTCGTGGAAGTCGTGGTCAACCGGGCGGGCGAGGTGGTGTCGGCAAAGGCGGAGTCGGGCGGTGACGGGTGTATGCGCGAAACGGCGCTGCGTGCCGCACGCAGCTCGCTGTTCAACATCGATGATTCGGCGCCTGCGCGCCAGCACGGCACGATTACCTATATCTTTATTCCGCAGTAGTTTCCGGTTCCGGACAAAACCGCTTTGTCCCGGCCATTGCATAAAACGGGGAGCAAACCGCAGCAGGTTTGCTCCCCGTTTTTACAGTTGTCCGGAAACGGGTTATTCGGGCAGTTCGGTCAGCGGCTCTGCGGCTGATTTTTCAGCTGTGAAGGTCTTTTTCGTCACTTCGCCGAGGTTTCCGGCGGCATCTTCGGCGACGCTTACGATCGCATATTCGCCGCCCCATTCCACCGAATAGGAGAGGTAATAGGAGGTTTTATCCTTGTAGGGGCTTTTCAGCAGCGTGGTGACGAACTGGTCGTCGGTGTATTTTTCGAGGTCGGCGGCGTTGAAGATATTCGAATACCAGTGCACGGCCTCGCCGCCGGGGGTGATGCGGGCACCCAGAATGGCCTTGCCTGCGAAATGGGCGTAACTCGTGGGGCTGAGCGCTGCCCAGTCGTCGCCGTCGGTCAGCCAGGGCACAGCGGTCGCCGTCGCCGGCGATACGACCTTGTCGAGCGTCCGGAAGGGGGTGGAGAACCAGGTGGCGGAAACGATCTCACCGGAATTCTGGTCGACCCAGAATGCGTAGACGTAATAGTCGGTCGAGGCGGAAAGCCCCGTGAACGTGTAGCTGTCTGGCTTGTCCGAGCACTGGTCGGCGATGTAATCCGGCAGCGGGTAATAGTCCGCATACTCGCCGAAATCCGCCCGGCGTTTGGTGTCCATCATCTCCTTAAACCAGGCGGCGATCTTCGCTTCGTCCTTTCCGAGCGTGTCGAAATCGGCCTGCGTCATGACGTTCCAGTAGTAGAATGCCGTCGGGGTGCGGGGTTCGATTTCGACCTTCGCGCTGCGCGAGGTGATGTCGCCGACAGTGGCCTCGAACGAGTAGTCGATCGTGTACTCCGTTTCGGTCGTGAACGCTTTTACGGCCACGTCGGTGATCAGCAGGGCATCCATGCCGACCCCGACCGCGCAGGCGTAATAGGTCGTGCCGGGAGTAAGTCCTTTGGCCCGGGAGCTCTTTTCTCCGTAGGTGCAGATTATTTTCACGATCTCTTCGAGTGTCAGACTGCCGCCTGCAACACGTGAGGTTATGTAATTGTAGATGTAGCCGTTCCAGTCCTTGCTGATGTCGTCGTAGCCGGCCTGGTCGGTGACGGTGTAGTAATAGTAGACCCCGTTGGCGGTGGGTGCGAAAGTCACGTCGGCCGATACATCCGTGAGGTTTTCGATCCGGATGTCGATGGTGCAGTCGACCTTCTCTCCATCGGGAACGGGCTGCGTGGTGAATTCCCTCGTGAAAACGTCGGTCGTCGCATTGCCCTCGCCGTCGATGCCGTAGGCGTAAACCACGTAATCGGTTTTAGGGGAAAGCGTCGGAGGCTGAACGGTCTGTGTCCCTTTGAAAGCGTACCCCTCGATAAATGCTGCGAGCGTCTCGCCTTCGGCCGCGGCATTTTCAGCGAATGCCGCTTTGTTGGTTGCGACGACGGTCGCGGCGTCGAAGTCCGTTGCGAAATCCACGGCTGCGATATAAAGCGTCGTTCCATAGACCGGTGTGACCGTCACCACGGCGTCGTCGATGGTGACGGCCGTGACATCGATCCACAGTATTTCCGGGGCGGGCTCGCCGGGACCGGGCGTTTCGTCGTCCTTACAGGCGGTCGTACCGCACAACAGTGCGAGCGACAACAGTGCCGCATACGAAATGGTGAAAAATCGTTTCATACGTCGATGGTTTTGGGATGAATGGATGTGTTTGCAGACATTACGGTTTGTCTCGATGGTAAAAATAGACTTTTTCCGGGAATTCGCCAACTTTCTTTTCTGCGGTCAACTCGCTCTGATCTTGCGATTTGTATACGAAATCGGCAATCCGGTTACAATTCATCTTTCGGATGGGATGTTTGGCTTACGGATAGTGTGGAATGACACCGAAAATTAAAAATAAAAAAATCGGGTTTCGCCGCATCAGGCCGGAAAAATTCCGCTATGCCGTTTTCGTTTCGCACCGGGCGACCGGGCGAGCATTCCGGACGTGCCGCCGCATACGGCACGATGTTCGCTGTTCGGCACGGATGGCGGACACCCCGACATCCGTGCCGGACGATAACGTGTATCCTTATCCCGTAATGGCGTGTTGGGTTTTTCAATTTTTTGTTTAACTTTGTTCCGTCATGAATGTTCGTATCGTGCGTAAAATAGGATGGATCGTATTGGGCCTCGCCCTCATGCTGCTCTGCTCTGCGGAGCGGGAGACGTCGCGCGCCGCCGTGGTTTCCGCTGAGGGTACGTATCTGTCGCTTACGGTCGCCGATTCCTCGGCCGACGAGATGCATTGTGAACGTTCGTACAACTCCGATCTCAATCTACTCACACGTCTTGCGTCCGAATTCGTTCCGGCACAGCAGGTTGTTCCCTGGGTGCGTTCGGGCCGTTTCGCCGAACGTCCGATCGTGCAACACGGTGCGGCAGCCTCCGGCAACGGCGGCACGATGTGTGCGGTTTCCCGTATCAAATTCATTCAACCGCTTTTTGCCGGCGTTCCTGCCGTGGACTTTTACGTCTACCGCCTGCACCGGCTCATTATTTAGCGGCCGCATTCCCGGTTTTTCCGGCCTGCGGAGTTTTCCCTGCGGCGGCTGTTGCTGCCCGGTCGGGAAAACACAAGAGTCCGCTTTCCCTTTGCGGAGCGCGGACATATTGTCGAATCGAATAATGAAAAAGCAATGAATAAAAATGAAATTTGCGAGGCTATGTACGCCTTGCCCGGGGGAGTGATCGTAAGACGGCGCAAATCCCTCCTGATCCCCGTGTTGGTACTGCTCGCCGGTGTGGTTTTGATTGTCGTAAACAATGTGTGGGGCGCGGAGCTTACCAACAACCTGCGTTCGTCGGCGGTTTTCATCGGCGGAGCGCTGCTCGTCACGGGCTTTTTGATCCTGCTGGCGCGTGTGATCGGGTCGAACGGAAATCCCTATCACAGCCGGGAAAAGCGTTTTTTGCAGTACGAGGAACTTTACTTCGATCGTGGACACGGACAGGATGTGACGAAGTATGTCAACGACGGCGACCTGCGCAAGGTGCTTGCCATGCAGCGCTCCCGCGTTCCGGCCGTGGCCGTAGCACTCTTCCGTACGCCCGACAACCGCTTTGCGGCGCTGCAGGCGTTCGAATATGCCGACCTGGAGTATAAACCGCTGACGGATCTGAGGATCGTAAACCGGGAGCAGGGTGTCTTGTCCTGATTTCGGGAACATGTCCTTCCCGGTTCGGAAGCAAAAGAATTGAATACATGATACATATCAGCAGTGAAAATTTCGTTCTGGTAGGAGCTTTGCTGCTCTTCGTGGCGGTGATGGCGGGTAAGGTGGCGTATCGTTTCAATGCCCCCGCGCTGTTGCTGTTCCTGGGCGTGGGGATGCTTTTCGGCCTGCACTTCATCGCCTACCGGTCGCTGGATATGACGCAGTTCATCGGCATGATCGCCCTCTGCATCATCCTTTTCACGGGTGGTATGGATACGAAATTCTCCGAGATCCGGCCCGTCATCGGGCCGGGTGTGGTGCTCGCCACTGCGGGGGTCGCCCTCACGGCGCTGATCGTCGGCGGCTTCGTCTATCTCATAGCGCCCTGGGTCGGGGTGGGGATGTCCTTCACGCTGGCGCTGCTGCTGGCCGCGACGATGTCCTCGACCGATTCGGCCTCGGTGTTCTCCATCCTGCGCAGCCGCAAGCAGGGCCTGAGGCAAAACTTGCGTCCGTTGCTGGAGCTGGAGAGCGGTTCGAACGACCCGATGGCCTACGTGCTCACGATCCTGCTGGTGGGTGTGCTGTCGCAGCAGGGCGGTGAGGTGAGTATCGGCATGAGCGTGCTGAACTTCGTGGTGCAGATGGTCGTGGGTGCGGTGTCGGGTTATCTGATCGGCCGGTTGGCCGTCTGGACGATCAACCGGATCAACCTCTCCAATCATTCGCTCTACTCGGTGCTGCTGCTGGCCTTCATCTTCTTTTCGTTCGCCTTCACCGACCTGGTCCACGGCAACGGCTACCTGGCCGTTTACCTTGCGGGTTTGGTCGTCGGCAATCACAAGCTGGCGCAGAAACGCCCCTTGACGGTCTTTTTCGACGGCTTCACGTGGCTCGTGCAGATCGTGATGTTCCTCACGCTGGGCCTGTTCGTCAACAGCGACGAACTGGTGCGTCCCGAGGTGCTGCTGCTGGGCCTGCTGGTCGGGACCTTCATGATCCTGGTGGCGCGGCCGCTGACGGTCTTCCTATGCCTGCTGCCTTTCCGCAAGTTCTCGACCAAAGCGCGGGTTTACATCTCGTGGGTGGGGCTGCGGGGTGCCGTGCCGATCATTTTCGCCACCTATCCCCTGATGGCCGGAGTCGAACACGCCGGACTGCTGTTCAATGTGGTTTTTCTGGCGACGATCCTCTCGCTCGTGGTGCAGGGAACTACCGTCAGCGGCATGGCCAACCTGCTGGGGCTGGCCTTCAGGGAGAAGGAGTCGCCCTTCGGGGTCGATATGTCCGACGCGATGAAATCGGCGCTGACGGAGATCGAGGTCAACGACTGCGTGCTCGAAAACGGCACCACGCTCAAGGAGATCACGCTGCCCGAACATACGCTGGTGATGATGATCTACCGCGACGGAGAGTATTTCGTGCCGCAGGGCAATACCCGGCTGCATCTGGGCGACAAACTGCTGGTCATCTCCGACCGCAGCGAGGAGCTTGAAAACGTCTGGAAGGAGATGGGGGTCGACGACGTGAAGAAGCTGGGGTAGCTTCGGCGCCGCACGCCGTCCGATCCTTGCACAGCGAAACTCCGAAGCCGGTGCGGCCCGAAGTCCGCACAACGACTGACCTGCCCGTTTCCCGGCCCCGCTTCGTGCGGGGCTTTTTTCCGGAAAATCTATTTTCCACATGCACAGCTACATGGAAAAAAGCCGGAAAAAATGCGCCCGGAAACGTCGTTTTTCCGGCCGAAAAATCCTATCTTGCCGCCATGAAACAGACCGTGCTCGATAAACTGAAGGTGTTGGCCGAATCGGCCAAATACGACGTTTCATGCGCGTCGAGCGGCGTTTCGCGCAAGCACCGCAAGGACGGCGTGGGCAGTACGGCGGGGTGGGGTATCTGCCACACGTTCACGGCCGACGGGCGCTGCGTCTCGCTGCTCAAAATCATGCTCACCAACGTCTGTATCTACGACTGTGCCTACTGCATCAACCGGCGCAGCAACGACATCCCGCGCGCCGCCTTCACGCCCGACGAGCTGACCGAGTTGACGATCGAATTCTTTCGTCGCAACTACATCGAGGGGCTTTTCCTCTCGTCGGGCGTTGTCCGCGACCCCGACTACACGATGGAGCGTCTGGTGCGCGTGGCCCGCGACCTGCGCACCGTGCACCGCTTCAACGGCTACATCCACCTGAAAAGCATCCCCGGCGCCAGCCCCGAACTGGTCGCCGAGGCGGGCCGCTTTGCCGACCGCCTGAGCGTCAACATCGAGATTCCCACCGAGCGCAACCTGCTGCTGCTCGCCCCCGACAAGAGCTACGAAAGCATCTACCGTCCGATGAGTTATATTCAGCAGGGGGTGCTTGAGAGCGCCGAGGAGCGCCGCCGCTTCCGCCATGCGCCCCGCTTCGCCCCTGCGGGCCAGAGCACGCAGATGATCGTCGGGGCCACCGACGAGAGCGACCGCGACATCCTGCTGCTCTCGTCGTCGCTTTACGAGCGGCCCACGATGAAGCGCGTCTACTATTCGGGTTTCATCCCGGTGAATCCCTACGACAAACGGCTTCCGGCGCTCGACAAGGCGCCCCTTGTGCGCGAGAACCGCCTCTACCAGGCCGACTGGCTGATGCGTTTCTACGGGTTCCGCGCCGAGGAGATCGCCGACGAGCGAACGCCGCGTCTCGATCTGGAGATCGATCCCAAGCTGGCGTGGGCGCTGCGGCATCCCGAGTTTTTCCCCGTCGACGTGAACCGTGCCGACTACGAAACGCTGCTGCGCGTGCCGGGCATCGGGGTCAAGTCGGCCCGGCTGATCGTCACCTCGCGCCGCTACCGCACGCTCACGTCGGAGTCGCTGCGGCAGATCGGCGTGGTGATGAAGAAGGCGCAGTATTTCGTTCGCTGCCGCGAACTCACGACGGGGCGCGGCGTGAACGAACTCCAACCCGCCCAGGTGCGCCGCCTGCTCACAGCGCCGCAGCACCGTCGAACCGATAAAAACGAAGGGCAACTCTCCCTTTTCTGACGACGATGCTGGTTTTCCGATACGACAAATCGTTCGACGGGCTGCTCTCCGCACTTTTCGACGCCTACGCGCTGCGGATGTTTCCCGAGGCGCTCATCGGCCCCGGGGAACCCGAGCCGTTGTTCACGGAGCGTGTCCACGAGGTTGCGACCGATGCGGCCCATGCCGCCCGCGTGTGGCGGGGACTGGAGCGCAAATTGCTCGTCCGGGCGCGTTCGATGCTCGTCTATGCGTGGCACGGCGAGCAGGCCGGGAGCGATCTTTTGATGCTGCGCTGCATGCGCCGGATTTTCGACGAGGGCGGTGGCGTCGTGGCCGATCAGGCCGATCCCGACATGAAGGCGTTGCACCAACTGGCGCTGAAAGTCTCCCACGAACGCGAACGCATGAAGCAGTTCGTGCGCCTTCAGAAAGCGGCCGACGGCACCTACTTCGCCGCCGTCACGCCCGAACACGACGCCCTGCCGCTGGCACTGGACTACTTCACCGACCGCTTCGCCGATCAGCGCTGGCTCCTTTACGACCGCCGCCGCGACTACGGCTATTTCTACGACGGCCAAACCCCGCGCCGCGTGACGCTCGAAAACGATCGGGGCATGATCGCCGACAAACTCGCTGACGAGTGGCTGGCGGAGGATGAGCGGCGGTTCCAGTTGCTGTGGAAAAACTACTTCCGGGCACTTGCCATTCCCCAGCGCATCAACCCCCGCCAGCAGCGCCGCATGATGCCGCGCCGCTACTGGAAGCACCTGACCGAGATGGAGTGACCCTCCGGGCCGGATGCGCCTATTCGTGTTCCAGCCCCAGTTTGCGCAGGTACTCCCGGTAGAGACGATACACTTTCACGAGCGCCTCCGTGGTAAATTCCTCCTCGTTGCCGAACACTTCGGTGTAGAACACGATCCGGAACAAATCCAGCGGATGGAACAGGTCGAAGTACAGCAGAAACACCCCGAGCGTCAGCCGGTCGGATTCCAACAGGGTGTCCGGCCGGATCAGGCTCCGCACGTGGTCGTAATACCGGACGATGGTGAATCGGTTTCCCGGCAGGCTCCTCAGAAAGGCATACACCGAATGCGACGTGACGTGCAGGTCGTCCAGCACGCTTTTGATATACTCTTTATGCAACCTGGGGGACGCGGACAGGGCCGGCGTTTCCTCCCGTGTGTCTTTTATATAATAAACGGTCATGGATTTGCAATGGTTGCGGGTGGAGGAGATGCACCCGCGCGGCCTGCCGGACTGCTTCGGCGATTCGGAAAATTCCGGGCCATGCGCGGATTCACACCTTCCCCGCAGGGACAAAAAAAGAGGGCGCATTTGCAGCCCCTCAAAGCAGGTCGTGGAAAACCCGAAGTAGGTAGCTGTCCTGCGCCCCTGCCAGCTCCATCCCGAAGGGACAGAACACGACAGGTCAGACAACCGATATACCTACTTCAAACCCTCCCGAAAGAGGTTTCCACGTTTGCTTTGAGGTATAAAGAGTTGTAACCCTTTATAGTATATGTCCGTCGGCTATGCCGAGTCGAAATAATTCCGTATCATCTGCATCCTATTGTTTCAGTTGCTTCGGACGGCCCCGCCGCCCCTCCGGAAACGTGCAGATAGGGAATTACGTAAGGCAAAGATAGTGCAAGCCGAGCGCAATGCCAAACTTGTTTGAGCATTGCCGAGGCGCAGCCTATCTAAACCGAAGGCAAAGATAGATGAAAGAAATGGATTTGCAAGAAGGGATTCCGATTTTTCTTGCTAACTTTGTGCGTATGAAAAAATCGCTCAGACACCTGCCGGCCGAAAAACGGCGCGACCTGCGGCAACTGGTCGAGATCATCCGCGACGAGATAAACGACGTGGTAATGATAATTCTTTATGGCAGTTACGCCAGAGGAAACTATACGGACTACGACCAGCGGATCGAATACGGCGTGCCGACCTACTTTATGAGCGATTACGACATTATGATCGTAACCGAGAAACGCATGGGCGTGAAGGAACACACGATCTATGCGAACATCCTGCGTCGCTTTTTTGTCAATAAAGCATGGGAGATACACACGCATCCGCAGTTTATCAACGAAAGCATTACGGATCTGAACAAGGCCCTCGACAAGAGCCGCTATTTCTATACCGACATCAAGAAGGACGGCATCATGCTCTACGACAGCGGACAGTACAAACTGGCCCGCCGCCGGAGATTGAACTATGCCGAAATCGCGGAAATGGCGCAGGAATATTACGATAGTACGTTCCACCGCGCGAACCAATTTTTGAAAGGGGTAAAATTCTATCTGGCCGATGGCGATAACAAAATGGCATCCTTCCACCTCCACCAGGCCGCCGAGAATTTTCTGCGCACCATTCCGTTGGTTTACATTTTATACGGCTATAAGGAACACGACCTTGCCTTTCTGATGAACGAGTGCAAGAAACACACGCTCGAAATCTACAAGGCTTTCCCGCAGGATACGGACGAAGAACGCCGCCTGTTCAAACTCCTGCAGGACGCCTACGTCCAGGCCCGCTATAATAAGGATTTCGTAGTTACCCAAGCCGACATCGGCGCGCTGATCCCCCGGATCGAACTGCTGCGCGATATCACCGAAACGGTCTGCCGGGAGCGGATCGCCGGTTATTGCGCCATGAAATAAACTAACAGCGAATACAATGAACAGAACTATTTTTACTGCAATTCTTGCAGGGACATTATGCGTGGCGGGCTATGCGAGCGGACAGACCTCGGTAAAGGTTTACGACGGCACTACCCTTTCATTGGGCGACACGATTCGCATCGGTCAGAAGGGCCGGAATCGCAACGGTTACCACGGGATAAAAGAATCTGTGAAAACCGAATACGGAACTTATTACGAGGATGTGACCGCCGATCTTGCCTTGCGCAGGGCGGTCGTGGTCGGTTGTAAACCCCAGGAAGCGGATAAGATTTTTTTCGACGGTCGGCCGGTGATCGTGGCTTTGGCAGAAGGGTATCCCAAGAAATTGTATATAAATATCGATCCTGCTATCGAGCGGGGGGAGATCGCATGGGTATATCGTGACCATGCTGTGGAGCAGGCGGTGGAATTGACCCGCGAGATGATGCTTGCCTGCTGCATACGCAGCAACCAACTGCCCGTAACGGATTATGTGCTCCAGTATCTGATCAATGTGAAGGATCCGGAACTTTACCGGGCCTGCATGAGTGACGAATTCAAATATCACAGGGCAAAACCCGAATATGAGAAAATGCTCCGTGAGATGATGGACAGCTTCGATTTTTCGAAAACCTACTATATCAGGACGAATCTTTCGATCGGAAAATACGACTTTGAGAAATACGGATATCCGGTCGATTTTTATGGGAACACAAGCAGATATTTTATTCCTTATGGGGATTTTAATTTTTTGCCTACAAATCGTGAAAAATTCGGATTTGTCCCCGTTTCGCCTGAAAATGGCGAAAAAGCGAATGTCAGGCGTAAAGGCGTATCGAGTTTCGGCTATATCCCGTCGCTTGCGTATGGCCGTGTCTATCTGAAGTTGCTGGACAAAAGAATGACGTTGCCCAAAAATTCAATTTTGAATATGGAAGGATTGTACCGTCAGTCCGTTATCGGGGCTACGATTGAGAAAATGGAGGTATATGATTTTGAAAATTGTGACTATAATCTGATCGGCACAATCGAATGAATCGCTGCATCCGTTGACGTGGTTTCGTACGGATAACCGTCATCCCTTTGCCGATGTGCGAAATAAAATAAAACCCCGCAAGTTCAAAAACTTGCGGGGTTTGTCGTAAACGTGAGAAATGTACATTTGTACGTTAGTGGAGAATACGAGATTCGAACTCGTGACCTCTTGCATGCCATGCAAGCGCTCTAGCCAGCTGAGCTAATCCCCCTCTTTATCGGGTGCAAAGATAAACGGTTTTTTCGATTCCTGCAATTTCCGATCCGGAAAATGTCCGTTTTTTTCGAAAAATCCGCAAAAAACGACATCCCGAAGCCATTATGGCACGCCGTTGGCGCATCGAAAGGGAAGAATGGCCAACTCATCCGGCAGTTCGGTCATTTTCCGGGCGGGCGGAATGTCCGACCTTTGCATCATAATAAAAACAACACCTCGCAATGAAACAAATCAAATCGTTAATCGTGACGGCCCTGACGCTGACGATCGGCCTCACGGCCTGCGCGCAGCGGACGACCGGCAACAAAAATGAAAAAAGTATGAAAGCAATCGAACTGAACAACGCGGAATTTCAGAAACAGGTCTACGACTACACCAAAAATCCCGACGGCTGGAAATACGAAGGCGAACTGCCCGCCGTGATCGACTTCTACGCCACCTGGTGCGGCCCCTGCAAGATGATGGCGCCCGTCATGGAGACGCTGGCCGAGGAGTATGCGGGCCGGATCAAGGTCTACAAGGTGGACGTGGACAAGGAGCAGCGCCTGGCGGCCCTGTTCGGCGTGCGCAGCATCCCGACCTTCATCTTCATCCCGATGCAGGGCGAGCCGCAGCATGCCAACGGCGCGATGGACATCGCCCAGATGCGCAAACTCATCGACGGCACGCTGCTGAAAAAGTAAATCCCGAAGGCTAATATCCGGCGGCGGCACCCGTGCGCCGGGTATTTTCGGAACAACCGAATTTTATGAAGAAACTTCTTTTGTCATTACTTACTTTGCCGGCGGCCGCGATGCTGTCGGCCCAAAACCAAACCATTGCGATGAACTATCGGAACCAGCTTCCGTCGGAGGGACGCGGCAGTGCCCGCGTCGAATACCTCGGGCAATCGATCGACCGGATGATCTACGAATTCATGGAGGAGAAGGGCATTCCCGGCATGACGCTGGCCATCGTCCAGGCACCCTACATTCCCCGCGTGGCGGGATACGGCGTCACCGACCTCGATGAGGGACGCCTGGCCGCCGTGCGGACGCTGTGGCCCGCCGGACCGATTTCGCAGGGATTCGCGGCCGTTGCCGCGCTGCAACTTTACGAAGGGGGTAAACTGGGCTTGGACGACAAGGTGTCGAAGTATGTCGCCGAACTGCCCGAGGTGTGGCGTGACGTGACCGTGCGCCAGTTGCTGCAGCACAGCGCCGGCATTCCCGATTACCGCAGCCGTCCGGGCTTCGATGTCTCGGCCGCCTGCACGCCCCGCCGGTTGATCGAGTCGGTCGCCGCCGAACCGTTGGAGTTCGCTCCGGGCACCGACGTGCGGCAGAGCGCTACGAACTTCCTGCTGCTGGCCGAGGTGATCGAGCAAGCATCGGGTATGCCGTACCGCGACTTCGTGAAGAAAAACCAAATCGAACGCCTGGGCCTTCGCCAGACCTTCTTCGGCGACGAACTCGCCTCGGTGAAACAGGAGAATGTGGCCTCGTCGAACCACCTGCACGAACTTTTCAAGCGCGATCCGGCCTATATCGATCCGGCGGAGACGACCGTGGGCTATGTCGAACGCGACGGAAAGCTGGAAAAGGCGCCCGCAATCGGCCATTCGCTCAAAGGCTTTGCCGACATCTGGGCCTCGGCCGAGGACATCAGCCATTGGGACATCGGACTGGCGGGCAGCGTGCTGATCTCGAAGCCCGAAAACCGGGCGCTGGTCTACGGTCCCGCGACGCTTGCCGACGGACGCGTCGTCCCCGCCATGGCCGGCTGGCAGTTCTATGCCCACCCCGGTCTGATGGACATCAAGGGCGACGTGGCCGGGCACTCGGTCTTCCTGAGCCGCTTTACCGATCCTTCGGAGCTGGTCTGCGTGACGTTGATGGCCAACAGGGAGGGCGTCGACCTGACCAACCTGGCGCGTCGCATCGCGTCGGCTTTCGATGCCGGCAAGTTGGGCACCGGCTCCGACGACAACCTGCTCTACACCTACGAAAGCCAGTTCGGCGTCGACGAGACGATGGCCCGCATCGAGCAGCAGCTGCAGACACTCGGTATCCCCGTTTTCGCCCGCTTCGACCACGCGAAGAACGCCGAGGAGGTTGGGTTGAAGATGAACCCCGCGAAGGTCGTGGTCTTCGGGGCACCGAAGGTGGGCACGCAGCTCATGGTGGCCAATCCGAGCATCGCGGTCGAACTGCCGCTTCGGATTGCCGTGTGGGAGGATGCCAACGGCAGCGTCTGGGCCGGATTCCCCCGCATGGGACGGTTAGGCGCGGAGTACGGCATGGCGGATAATCCCGTGATCGGAAATATGGAGGGGCTGCTGGAAAAGCTCGTGCGGAAGGCTTCGAACGTCTATTGACCCTGCAATAGGAGATTAATGGAGCCGGAGGTGCAGGGAATCGAACCTGTATCTCCGGCTCGTTGTCGTTTGCGGCAAAAAGTACCGCAATGATGAAAAGCGTCCGTATCCACGAGCCGGAAAATCACACCCCTCACCTGCGCCTGTCCGGAAGATTTCCGAAGTGCTCCGAACTGCTTTGAACTGCTTTGAAGTGTTCCCGAACAGACGGGGACCTCTCCGGTTTGAAGATCATCTGCCCGTCCGTCCTGAAGACGAGGACGAACCCCGACGGCGTGGGGTACCCACCCGTTCCTGTTTGTGGTAATGATCTTTCCTCGGATCCTGAAGGCGCTGTCGCTGCCGCCGCTTGAGCGCTGCGATGACGAGTACCACGAAGCACAAAAAGAGTCCGGCTCCAAGAATCAGAAGGAGAAAATCGAACATCTGCCACGCAGGATCGATGTCTGCACCGGAAAAATCGCCGTCGCCGGTAAACCGTCGGAGCGCCGTGCCGGCAGGTAGTGCCGTCCCGAAAAGTTTTGAAAATAAAGCCGGATAGGAAGAGTGGCAAAGTCCGCCGGCGAGCGATCCGAAAGGAGCGGCGCCTGAAATAAGAGGGTAGAGGCTCATCGTCGTACCGATGTTTTTCTACCTGAAATCTTCCGGCAGCAGTTTGTAATTCCTTGTTTGCGGTGCGCTCGGGACAAGATACCGCAGAATGTCGTGCGGCAGCCGCCCTGAGCGGTTTTTAATAATAATGGTACGGATTTCCCCCCCCCTTGTTTTACGCTGTGGAGCATAACGGTTTTCGTCTTTTTGAGGGTACAAAGGTAGCTATTCGCAACCGAAAAAACAAGTGCCTGATCGATTTATACAGATTATTCGGCCCGAATGTTTCCGAAATGTTGCGAAGCTGGCGAACACTGTGCCGGATGTTGCGTAGCGGGGAACCTGTACCGGCGTCCGGGGACATGGCTCTCCTTGCCGCAGGCCGTTGCCCGGCGATGATTCTAAAGGGCGAAACGAATGAAAGCGCGGGGCAATTAAAGATGCCCCGCGCTTTCCGATTGGAATTGCTTTATTTTTCCTGGGTGTCTGTCCTTCCGATCTTCCGAGCCGTTCGCACCGGCAGTCACCAACTACAATCCGTCTTAGGGATTATGATTTCCCCCCCCCTCTCTGGGGCTTTTCCTCCTTGCGGCTCGGCAAAGCCCGAATAAATTCGGCTCTGCCCTCGTCTGCTGCGTCTTGTTAATCCTGCTGCGCAGTCTTTTCGTTTTCTGCGCTCGGCAAAGCCCGAATAAATTCGGCTCTGCCCTCGCTTGCAGTGTCTTGTTAATCCTGCTGCGCAGTCTTTTCGTTTTCTGCGCTCGGCAAAGCCCGAATAAATTCGGCTCTGCCCTCGCTTGCAGCGTCTTGTTAATCCTGCTGCGCAGTCTTTTCGTTTTCTGCGCTCGGCAAAGCCCGAATAAATTCGGCTCTGCCTTCGCTTATCGAAAACGTTCACTTTTCACATTCACGCTACCTCCCACGTGGCGCCCGAGTGCAGCAGCTCATCGACCGAATGGATCTTGCTTGCGGCTTTCACCTCTTCGACCTGCCGTTCCACGGCTTCATCGTATACCGTAGCATCTTCCACCGAGCGGATCACACCCAACGCCACCGGATAATCGGGATATTTCATCGAGGCCAGCATCACGTGGAGCGTGGTGTCCTGCTCGTGAGCGTCGTGGGTCAGGATGTCGTCCATCGTGTAACCGTCCTCTCCGACGGTCACCACCTTGAGTTTCATGTTCTCGAAGACCAGCCCCTTCTCCCGGTTCGCCCCGAAGAGCATCTTCTCGCCGTGGCGCAGCGTGATCGTCCGCTCGGCGCGCGTGGCCTTGTCCCCGGCAAAGGGAGCGTGGGTTTTGTCGTTGAAGATCACGCAGTTCTGCAGAACTTCGACCACCGACATGCCGTCGTGCAGCGCCGCCGCCACCATGCACTCCTTCGAAAGCTGCACCTCCATGTCGACCGAACGGGCGAAGAACGTGCCTCTGGCACCGATCACCAGCTCGCCCGGGTTGAACGGCTTCTCCACCGTGCCGTAAGGCGAGGTCTTGGTGATCTTGCCCAGCTTCGAGGTGGGGGAGTACTGACCTTTGGTCAGTCCGTAGATTTCGTTGTTGAACAGGATGACGTTGAGGTTCACGTTGCGGCGGATGGCGTGGATGAAGTGGTTGCCGCCGATGGCCAGCGAGTCGCCGTCGCCCGTGGTGACCCAGACGCTGAGGTGCGGGTTGGCGACCTTCACGCCCGTCGCCACGGCGTTCGCGCGTCCGTGAATCGAGTGGAACCCGAAGGTTTTCATGTAGTAGATGAACCGCGACGAACAGCCGATGCCCGACACGAAGGTGAACATGTTGTGGGGCGTATCGGTGCGGTCGGCGATTTCGGGCAGTGCGCGCTGCACGGCGTTGAGGATGGCGTGGTCGCCGCATCCGGGGCACCAGCGTACCTCCTGGTCGCTTTTGAAATCCGCCGGGGTATAATTATAGGTTGCCATAATGGATTACTTCAA
>DBFWKV010000022.1:0-3824 GCA_048465795.1 Alistipes sp. | reverse complement strand
GTAAATATCCGTTCTAATGCATCTTGTGCAAGGATCATCGGGTCTTTATCTTTGTGTACCGATTGGATGATCTATAAAACGGTCGGCAATTGATTATGGACAATAAGAAATACGACCGTTTGACCAAGAGTTTGGTCTATCCGTTGATAGAGAAGTATTACGCGAGCGGCGAGCTGCCGAGTACGTTTTATAAGCGGGAGGGCTTGAGCGAGAGTCAGTTTTACACGTGGCGTCAGAAGTATCTTCGGGATCATCCTACGATAGCAAAGAAGTTGGGCATCTCCGTCAAGCAAGCCGGTACGAGCGCTCGCAAATCGCCAGGCAAGTCCTCATCGGCTGCCGAACTGCCCCATGGTAGCGGCGGCTTCATCCAGGTAGACGTTCCGTCGATATCGCGCCCGCCGGTAAACGTCGAAAGCGTCTATGAGTTGTGTTATCCGAACGGAGTTAAACTGCGTGTTCCGTCGACTACTACTGCGGAGCAGTTTTCCGCCCTGGTCAAGCTTTATTAGTTTTTAGGGGGGGGGTATGTTCTCTTTGGGCGATTCGGATGTTTATTACCTGAGCCGCACGTCGACGGATATGCGCAAGGGTTTCGATGCCTTGTGTGGTGAGGTTCGTCGAGGCATGGGCCGTGATCCGGTGAGTGGCGAGGTTTTTATCTTCTACAATACGAGTCGCACGCGTCTGAAGCTGCTTCACTGGGAGCGCGGGGGCTTCGTGATTTACCACAAACGTTTCGAGCGAGGGATTCTGACATTGCCCCGTTTAGACGCAGAAACAGGCGGTTATCGGATCACCTGGCGAGAGTTAGTGCTGATGGTCGAGGGCGTTTCGCTGGAGCGCATCCGGCCCCGCAAGCGCTATGACATTTCTTTGAAAACCAGCGTAAATAGCAGTATAATTCCTTTGTAAAGTCGTCTGTTTTTCGTATCTTTGAAGTATGGAAAACGCCATGACAACAGATACTTACACCGTCAGTTTGGAGCAACGCCTCTCGACCCTGATCGCCGAGCGGGATTCGCTCCGAAAAGAAGCGACCGTCCTATCGGAAGAATTGCAAGGCTTGCAGGCTGCGGCCGGGAAACTCGCTACGGAACGGGACACATTGCAAGGCGTCGTAGAAAAGATGCGGGACGAGTTGCGGCAGCTTCGTCGGATGTTGTTCGGTCGCAAATCCGAGCGGTTTATTCCCTCCGACCCCGCACAACTGAAGCTGGACTTTGAAGGCGTTGCGGTATTGAAGGAAGAACGGGAGTATGCCGCCCTGCAAGCCGCCACCCCGACACGACATAAAGAGACGGCAGCGCGTGGGGCCAAACCTGCGGAGGAACGTCAGCGTCGGATCTTCTCGGAGCATCTGGAGCGTCGGGACGAGATCATCGAACCCGAAGAGATACCTGCCGGCGGCAAACGCATCGGCGAGGAGGTTACCGAACTTTTGGAATACAAGCCCGGCGAGCTGTATATCCGTCGACTTATTCGGCCCAAATACGCCCTGCCGTACGGCGAAGGAGTGGTTATCGGAGAATTGCCGTCGCTGCCACTGCCCCGCACCAATGCCGGGCCGTCGCTGCTGGCGCAGTTGCTTGTGGGCAAATACCAGGATCATCTGCCGCTGCACCGTCAAATCGGGATCTTCGCCCGGGCCGGAGTACAGCTCAAAGCTTCGACCGTTTCGGATTGGGTGCAGGGAGCTGCGGAGTTATTGGAGCCGTTATACCGGAAGCTGCGGGAAAGGGTGCTGGGATGCGATTATATCCAGGTCGACGAGAGTATCATCCCGGTTCTTGATAAGGATAAGCCGGGAGCGACCCGTAAAGGATATCACTGGGTGGTACGCTCGCCGGAGTTGAAATCGCTTTTCTTCCACTACGACAAGGGTTCCCGAGCACAATATGTCGTCGTAGAGCTTCTGAAGGACTTTCAGGGTGCCGTGCAGAGCGACGGCTACGGAGCCTACGACATTTACGAGAACAAGCAGGGGGTCCTGCTCTTGGGCTGCTGGGCCCATATCCGGCGCAAGTTCGAGCATGCCCTGGTCGACGACCCCCAGCGAGCGGAATACGCCCTGCGGGTGATCGGGCGGCTCTATGCCCTCGAAAGACGGATGAAAGAGGAAGGCCTGCCGCCGGATGAAATCAAAGCCATACGTGAGAAGGATGCTTACCCGCTGATCCGGGAGTTCGAACGATGGGTAGAAAAGGAAGCGGATGCTACCACACCGCAATCGTCCCTCGGCAAAGCGTTGCGCTATGCCTATGCATTGTACCCTCGTTTATCCCGTTACGTTACGGACGGCAGATACCGCATCGACAACAACCTCGCGGAGAATGCGGTTAGGCCGCTGGCATTGGGGCGTAAGAATTACCTCTTTTGCCGCAATCATGAGGCCGCATACCATACGGCGATTGTCTACTCGCTGCTGGGAACCTGCCGCCTGTGGGAGATCGATCCCGTAAAGTGGCTCACGGACGTATTTACCCGCATTCAGGACTGCTCGGTAAAGCATCTCGAGGAACTCCTGCCCCACAAATGGACGCCGCAGGCTTAGGAAGCCTGCTTTAGAAAATCCTGCATCTCGGAATATTAAAATCGGGGGGGGGCGTGGTCGGAGGCGTCGGAAACGATGCATCACGACTCGGACCGACCATCGCCCATAGAACAGGCGTCTTACGCCTGCCCCCCCCTCAAAATCCGCTTCTGCCGAAGGGGCGAGAACCGGTTCCGAAACGGACGAAGAAAGCATCGTCCCATAAGACCGGCTTCTTAAGCTGGCGTCACTCATTTCGTGTCTTTCGGATACGAATACAAGTATTCGATCAGTTTACCGGCGGTTACAGGACCTTCCGTGTGACGGGCCGATTCCACGGCTAAGACACTGCGTGCTGCAAGATGTTTCAGATAACGCGCGGATTCTTTACCCGGAAGTGCCTTACATGCGGTGACATAGAGCACCAGCAGGCCCTTCAAATCATCGGGTGGTTCGTACCCGGCAAGCGACTGGGCCGGAACGCGCAGATAATTGCGAAAGGTCTCTTCACCGATACCACACAGACCACGTATGAGCTGACCATAAACGCGAATATGGCTCCGGCGGGAATTACCCGCTTCGTAGAACAGAGAATCGACCCACTGAACCAGGGCGGCACGGTACAGGTAGTACTTGGAGCGGCTCATGGGAAAAGACGGGGTTGGAGCGAGCCAGGCCGTGTGGTCTCATACAAGAACAGACTGGACATATAGTCCCGCAATTCCGAACGCGTGGATAACCGACGGTAACCATAAGGTAAAGAAAGAGCGTGCCAAAAATCAAATTCCTGTAAATCCCGACTGCTCGACTCCAAATAAAGGATACCGTCTGACGTTTTGTCGTAAACGCCCCATAAACTGCTATCACAGGGACATAACGGATCTGTCGGGTGAAACAGATATAATTCGCCGACTTGATAGGGGGCGGCAAGTAAGGATAAGGGTGAAAAAGACCTCTTTTCAGACCTCCGGCAGAGACAAGTTCTGCCATAACGATTGTTTTTCATTTCCGGCATATCGTTTGAATGTGTAGTTTCAAGGATATGCACGGTATCTTGACTGTCGGGCACGGCTTACCACAGCTCGATACAACTAAGCCAAGAACCGTGCATTCCGATTCCCGGCCGTTTATCTGTATCTATAAATGTGGTAATTCTGCCCCGATAAACAGCAGCAAATACTTGTTAAGCGTATTTGCTATACCGAAAGTAACAATTCTTCCTCAAATCTCCAAATGTTTATCCCGAAATTCATAAAATACATTTTAAAGATGTGGTAGAGCGAATATTTAC
>DBFWKV010000021.1:0-6860 GCA_048465795.1 Alistipes sp. | reverse complement strand
CGTTGCTTTTTACTGCTCCGACCCAAATACGAAAAAACCTTACATATCATTGATACATAAGGTTTTTGCTCTTAATTTCGGCCTCTTTCTCAAGGCTCCCGGAGCGGAAAACGGAAACCTGACCTTCGGTTTCTTTCCGTTATGTATCAGTATGTTACGTCGTTCAGTCGTTTTTCAGGTCACCGATAAGCCGTTCACCTTTTACGTCCTGCTGCATCTCTATGCGTTGAAACGAAGGTAAACAAAATATTAGTAATCTCCAAATGTCTCTTATCGGACTAAATCACACACCGCCCCGACTACACGCCACATACCGGAAATGGCACTCAGCCCCACATCTATATCGGCCAGCGTGGAAGGCTGAATGGTGGCAAGGGACACAACCTCTGGATTCAGCGCGTATTTCTTCACGATCCGAATGAGCTGCATCACCCCTAAATTGACCAAATAGATATTTCCGAACAGGATCGGTTCATCCTCTTTCTGCTTTTTCAGCAGCAGGTAGGCTCCGCGCAGGTAGGGATTTACAATATCGTCCGAATAGACAACGGCTACCTCCGCCTCGTTGGCGGCCCATACCGAAAGAATCAGATAATCGTCCGGCTCCTGCTCCATTGGGAAATCGACCGTCGTGTAGCGACGGTAAAGCGGAATGCGGACGATCCGGCTTTCGTCGGGGACAAGCCGGGATGGTTCGCCTTCGCCGCACATGAGCCACCCCACCGAATACTGCGGGAACTTGGCGTGGATGCGCTGTGCCACATCCAAGCTGATGCGGTTGTTACCGCGCTTGATCTGGTAGAGATTCTCGCCGCGCGCTAAACCGATATGGCGGGCAAAGGAATTGGCATTGTGTCCGGTCGCACGGATCACCTCTTCCAGGCGCATCCAATTCGCATCGCTGCACTTTTTCAAAGCCTTCATTTTTCGATGCAGTCGAGGTTTTTCAGGGCATTGTATTCGGCCTGCACATCTGCCGCGAGGCTCGTGTTGCATTCCTCGATATAAGCACAGACTTTCTTTGCCTCCGCTTCGCTTAGGCCATATTCCCGCACAAGGTCGGGCGTGAGGCACAAAGGGGTGTTCTGGCGAAGTTTCTGCCGACACAGGTATTTCAGGTAATGCCGGTAGACGATTTCAAGCACGTGCGGGGTGAAACTCTGCTCGTAGTAAAACACCTCGGTAAAGAACCCCACGCGGAACTCGTCCTTCGCGTGCAGCAGATCGAAATGCCGGATGAATTGGCGGAGCGTAAAGGCATCGTCGTGGCCGAAGACCGGACGCTCCATCAGGTGCCGCACATGGTCGTAGTAGCGAACAATGGCGAAGCGGTTTTCGGGCAGGTTTTCCAAGAGGACATACACGTGATGCGCTGCATCGTGCAGGTCTTGCAGCACGGCGCGAATATAATTCTTTTGCAGTTTGCATAGAACGGGCGAAAAGCGGTTGTCGCAGGCATGGACGAACAAATAGGTATAGCCCGGATAATAAACGGTCATGGATAAGCATAGGTTGTGTGGTTCGAAATTCACGCCCCCTCCCGAACGGACATAAAAAGAGGGCGCGGTGTCAGCTCTCTTCGCGGGTCTTTGGGAACCCTAATCCGAAAACTGTCCTACGCCCATGTTAGCCCTGCCCATAGGGGGCAGGACATAACAAGGACTGACAACTATATACTCGGATTAAACCACCTCAAAAGAGGGCCCAAAGTTTACGAAGAGTATAAAGGTTGTGTGCCTTTATTAGCGGTTATACCGCTATGTGGTGTTATGCAACTGCAAATATAACATTTTATTTTATATAAAGTGTTACCAATTTAATTCATCCAATTATTGCACAAAGATAGTAAAAATACCAAACACTGATCGATCGATCCTTATAAAATTTATATATGAGGCTTTTTCTTTGTTATATGAAAGATCAGGAACGAAATATTGAACTTCTCCAATACATAGCCGGAAAATGTAAAGAATTGCGGGCGAGAAAGGGCAAATCACAAGAGGATGTATACGAAGATACAGGCATCAATATAGGTAAAATAGAAACTGCTAAGAAAAACATTACTGTCAGTACGCTCGCAAAATTGTGTCGATATTACGATCTTTCCTTAGTAGATTTCCTGCAAGAATTTAAGGATAAGAATAATATATAGTCTTTTCCGAAGCCTGATTTATAGATTGGAGGTAACTGTGGGTTAATCGATGATTTATAGAGTATACTTTGATCGTCCACATTTACAACTTCCTACCCGGCGTCTTGGGTCGTTTCGTAATCAGTTTCGGTCGTACAGCTGGCTCTTGCATTTTCGGTTTTCTCGGATCGCCCCAACTCTCCCGGAATTGGTTATCTGATGGTTTTTCTTTCCAGAGGTAGGGGCGTGCCGTTTCGCCGGCGTTTCCCCACCATTTCACAACGGCGTGGGTGATGAATCCGGCCTCGATAAGCACCTTGTCCATCAGGCGCATTTCATATTTGCCGTATCTCACCCATGCGCGCGGATCCTCCCCGACAAAGGCCCGTCCATACGTTAAAGCGTCATTCATTATAAGGTATCCGTCGAAGGTGCTTCCCTGGCTCTGCATGCCCTCCAGGTAGATGGGTTGTCCGTCCCTGATCCGTGCAATCTGCTCGTCGGCGAGGCGGATGCCGAACACGACCGGATTCGGTTGCGGTGGTGTAGGTGTGGGAGCTTGTGAAGGGGGTGGCGGTGTCGGCGGGGTTGTCAGGATCGATACCGACGCTGTCTTTGTCGCGGGTGCTGGCTGCAGCTCCGGTTCAGGTTTATCTGTTTTCCGTGCATTCATCGTTTCTTCGTGTTTGGCCTCGGCCCTGCGGCTTAAAATGTAGCGGAGTTCCCTTTCGACACTCTCCTCAGCCTGTTTCTTAGCCTGTTCCCGGATAAAATTCTCCAATGCGCCGTAACTATATTTTCGGTCTACTTTCGAGCCTTTGAAGGTGTGTCCGTCTTTGGTAAAAGCGATGCCCTGCACTTCTTTTCGGGGGTCGTTGCCGCGATGGATAAATGCCGTTTGGATGCCCTTTTTCTTCAATTGGGCCGCGAGTTCGCGGCAGGATGAGCAATGCGGCAGGACGGCGGCGATCGCCTCGTAAATCTCGTATTTGACCTTGTCCGCACCGTGCAGCCGTTGGGTCTTTACCTGCTCCTTTCCTTTGGAGAAAGTCAGCCCGTATCGTTGTTTGAGTTCGCGGCAGACCTTCACGTTGCGGCGGCGTTCGTTCTTGTCCGGCACGAGTTTCTTGTCATACCGCACGCGGTTGTAAACGATATGCAGGTGGGGATGCTCGGTGTCGTTGTGCCGCACGACGATGTACTGCGTATCGGTGATGCCCATGCGCTCCATGTAGGCCGCCGCCAACTCCCGCATCCGGTCGTCGGAGAGCTTGGGCGCGTCGTCCCGGTGGAACGACAGGGAGACGTGTCCCACGACCTTTGCAATTTCCGGCCGGGTCTTGCGCTGGAAATTCAGGTCGTCGATCATCAACCGGACGGATGCGGTATCCACTCCGTCGCTGTCCAACAGCCGGGCTTGGCTTTTGCCGAGTACATACTCGACCGCACCCCGGAACGATCTACCGGTGATTATTTTCCCGATCATGGCGTTTGAGTTTACCGATCACTTCGATGTAAAACAGGATGATCCGTTGCAGGGATTCGGTTAAGGTTCTCGCCCCGGCCGCATTCAGGACTTTGGCAAGCTGGTTCAGGTTGTTCTTCTCGCGGGTCAGTTCCGCGATCAAGCGCAGTTCGGCGGGGCTTACGGGCGTGATGACCTGCCCGTTCAGCACCATCTGGCGTGCAAACTCGGAAAGGGTGAGGTTGCTGCGGGATGCCTTTGCTTTCAACGTATCGTATTCCGCCGTACTTACCCGGAATTTGAGGATGCGGTTCCGTCTCTCGGCGGAGGGCTTGGGCGGTCTTCCGCCCTTGTTTGGGTTCTCGGTCATACGCTACCACCCTAAGTTTAGCGTATGGCGGCAAGGCCGGCCGAAGCCGTGCGCGGCAAGGTCGTAGACGCGCGTCACAGACACACTGAATCCCAAGCCTTCGGCGACCGCAGGGAGCGGCAGGCGGTTTGCCGTGCGACCCGGAAAGGGAGCGCGGCAAATGGGATAGCCTCGCAGGGCAAGGTTGTTTGGAGTGGTCGCAAAAAACGTCGCAGACGGGTTTTTGTGGCACGAAAACACAACCTTGCTTCTTCTGCATTCGGGAGCGGTCGATGCCGGGGCCGAGGCCCCGAACACGGCACGCCGGGTCTGCCCCGGTAGCCCCGCCGGATGCAGTCGGCGGGGGCGCGGGGCGACGCGTGCGGGACGTGCCGCATCGACGCTCACGCAAGAGAGGGGATGGCCGCACGCGGAGAGTCAGCCGCCAGGAGACCAGCGTAGGTCAGGACGGCAAGTCCTTCATGGAGTGGTTGGGGTACAGGAGCGGAAACGGTTGTTTCGGATTTTCATAACGTCGTATTTTTTGATTGAAGTGCGAAGATAAATCATAGAATCGCCCATTGTACTGGCAGAGATTCGATTGCATACCGTTGCTTTATGTTTCCGCCGGGAGGCATAAACGCTCCGGCAAGCGGACATCGGGCGGACATGAGTGGGACATGAGCGAGCGCCGGGAACCGAACGGCCCCGGCACGCCTTATCTTGCCCCACGAACCGGACAAGAGAAAGCCCGAAGCCTGCGGATGGCGAGGTTGCGTCGGTGCTTACGAAGGCACACCGATGAAGCGTTGAGCGAAGCGGGCAGAAAGGCCGTATCTTGCGGTTGAAACTTTTTATCAACTCTTAAAATGTTTTGATCATGGGAATCGTATGTCTCGACGAGCGCGTATGAAGGGCGCTCACGGAGCGGCTGAAAGCGTTGGCCGCGCAATCCGAACAAGTGAAGCGGCTCTTCGACCCGCCGGCTGCCGACGGCTGAATCGACTCGCAGGACGTGTGCCTGAAACTCGGCATCACCAAGCGCACCCTGCAATCGTACCGCGACAAACGCATTCTGCCTTACACCGCCGTCGGCGGCAAGTTCTTCTACCGCGAAAGCGACGTGGCCGACTACCTGCAATCGAAAACCGTGAATCCCGAATAGCTATGGCGATGGATTATTTGGATCGGCAGAGCGAAGAGGTCAAGGCAGTCTTTTCGCTGGTCGACCGCGTGGAGCGCACGATGCGCACAGCGCAGGAACACTACCGCCCCTGCATCGGGCTGCAGCGCTATCTGACGGGCTGCGAGGTGTGCGGTCTGCTCCACATCTCGCCGCGAACCTTACAGACGCTCCGCGACAGGCGGCAGATACCATTCGCGGTGATTAGCGAGCGTAACATCCTCTATCCCGAAGCGGCGATCGGGGAAATGCTCACAAAGAATTACAGACCCGCCCGCGATCCGGAATAAACCGGGGGCTGCAAACGAAAGGCGGGGCGCGTAGGGATCATTCCGAATCCCGTGCGCCCCGCCTTTGTTGTGTGCTATCATGCCGGATTAGCGAGAACGTCGCCTATTTTCCGCATTTCGCGTCCGATCAAGCCCTCGGAGAACTTCGCATAGTGCCGCGTCATGTTCGTATTGGAATGTCCCAGAATCTTCGCCAGCACGTCGATGGGCATGCCGTACTCCACGGCAAGGCAGGCGAACGTGTGCCGGGCGCAGTGCGTGGTGAGCGTCTTGTCGATATGGCAGATCGCCGCCAGCTCCTTGAGGTATGCGTTCATCTTGCTGTTGCTTGGCACGGGTAACATCTTTCCGCGCTCCCGGCATGCCGGGTCGTGCTCGTATTTTTGCAGGAGTTTCACCGCGTGCGCCAGCAAAGGGATGCGGCTCATAATGGCCGTCTTTTCGCGCGGCTTGTGAATCCACAGTTGCCCGCTCTCGTCCGCACCGATATGCTCGGGGCGCAGGTGGTCGGCATCGGTAAAGGCAAGGCCCGTGAAACAACAGAACGCGAACACGTCCCGGATGCGTTCGATCCGTTCGTTGGGCATGGGTTTGCTTATCAAAACATCCAATTCCGCTTTGGTCAGGTGATCTTTCGACTTGTTGTGTTCGGGTTTGAGTTTGTAGTACTGAAACGGATTCTTATCGATCCACTCGTTGCGCAGCGCATACAGCATAAAGTTTTTGAGGCAGCACAGCAGGTTGACCGCGCCATTGGTCTTGCAGTTGTGCGCAGTCTGGATAAAAGTGTTCAGAGAGTCGAGGTATTCATAGTTCACCATGTCGAGCGGCAAATCCTCATTCTTGTACTCCGCCTGCATATACTCTTTCAGGTAGCGCAGCAGGCGGTGATACTTGTTAGCCGTGAGTTGGGTGATGCGCACCCCGACCTCTTTCTGCCGCTTGTCGCAGTACTTCGCAAACTCCGCCAGCAGCATCCGCGCATGGCCCGCCGGATTCTCGAGCCGGCGCTTGATGGCGAAACAAGTCGGCTCCTTGCCCTCTTTGATTAGCTGATCGTAGGCCGCGAGTATGTTCACCCGGTAGCTGGCCACGATACGATTGATCTGCTCGTCGATCTCGTCCTTATGCAGGGAGCGTTCAAGCCGCTGGTTCCACCGCTCCGGCTCGATCTTACATTGCGTGTAAATCTCAGTCGCCGTGCCACAGGTCTTGATCCGGGCATAGATCGGGGCTTTCCCCTTTTTCGTTACTTTGGTTTTCTTGCAGAAGAAAACCACGCTAAAAGTCTTTCTTTCCATAGTGCTGTAAAATGTTTGTGAGTAATACGTTTACAGCATAGAAATGTTGCGGAGTAAAATACTGAAACAGAATGCAATGACCTGTATCGGTGACCTATTTTCGGTGCGAGCGGAAAAGGTCACCGTTAAGGTCGTCGAAAC
>DBFWKV010000020.1:0-21855 GCA_048465795.1 Alistipes sp. | reverse complement strand
ATTTTTAATTTTTAATTTTTAATTTTTAATTCTGAATCTTTCATGTCCCATCCCGAG
Organism: Alistipes sp.; assembly: GCA_048465795.1. GTDB lineage: Bacteria > Bacteroidota > Bacteroidia > Bacteroidales > Rikenellaceae > Alistipes. Next base: position 21,798 of record DBFWKV010000020.1, on the reverse strand, counting down.
TGGTGCTACGGCGCCGTACTCTACGAAATGAACGTCCGCCAACTGACCCCCGAAGGTACGCTGCGGGCCGCTGCCGAGAAACTTCCCTTCCTGCAAAAACTGGGTGTCGATGCCGTGTGGATGATGCCCGTCTATCCCATCGGTGCCGAAAACCGCAAAGGAACGCTGGGTTCCTATTATTCGGTACGGGACTACTGCGCCGTGAATCCCGAGCTGGGGACGATGGCCGATTTCGATGCTTTTGTCTCTGCGGCCCACGCGTTGGGAATCCGGGTGCTGATCGATTGGATAGCCAACCATACGGCCCGCGATGCCCGCTGGATCGCGGAAAAGCCGGCCGACTGGTACGAACGCGACGCCGAGGGTGCCCCGGTGGTGCCCTGGGACTGGATCGATACCGCCAAACTCAACTACGCCAACCGCGCCGTCTGGCAGGGGCAGATCGACGCGATGCGTTTCTGGGTCGTTGACCATGCCGTCGACGGTTTCCGCTGTGACATGGCGATGCTGGTACCCGTCGAATTCTGGCAGGAGGCCGCGCGGCAGCTGCGGGCCGTGAACCCCGAGTTGTTTTTGCTTGCCGAAGCGGAAGAGACCTACCTCTTCGATCAGGGCGCTTTCGACGCCTGCTATGCCTGGGAAATGCACCACTTGCTGAACGACGTGGCGCAGCAGAAGGTGCGCGTCACGGCTTTACGGCACTATCTTTACCGTGACCGGGAACACTATCCCCGCACGGCGATCCGCCTGGCGTTCACCTCCAACCACGATGAAAACACCTGGAACGGTTCGGAATTCACCCGCATGGGCGATGCCCGCGAGATCATGGCGGTTTTCTCCTTCCTCGCACCGCAGGGCATGCCGCTGATCTATACCGGTCAGGAGGTCGGCTACGACCATTCGTTCTCCTTTTTCGACCGTGATCCCATTCCGGCCGATACGTATGCCGCCAATGCGTTCACCTTCTTCTACCGGCGTCTGACGGCCCTGAAGCACGCTTCTCGGGCGCTCGACGCGGGCGAGCGGGGCGGGGCGCTGATCGAAATCCGCAACAACGCCGAGGACTGCCTGATGACGTTCGTCCGCGAGGCGGCCGGCAGCCGTGTTTTCGCGGCCCTCAATCTTTCGCCCTATGCGATCCATGCCGACTATAATACGGGTATCTATGCCGGCGCCTACACCGATGCGATGTCGGACACTTTGTACGAGCTCGCCGGACATGTCGAAGAGGACATGGCGCCGTGGAGCTACCGGATATTGATTCAGAATTCAGAATTCAAAATTCACAATTAGTTCTTTTTCGCAATTTTCTTTTATTCCGCCCGTTCGTTGCATGAGATTTGCGCGATTTTCGTAAGTTTGCACCTGAGATGAAATTTTTATTTGCCATATTGTGTCTGCTGTCGCCTGTGGTCTTGTCCGCTGCGACCTACGGTGTCGATGCGGTGCCCAATGTGCAGCGTCTCGACCGCACACGCTATGTCTCCGACCCTGACGGAATCCTCTCGCCCGAGGCCGTGGCGAGGATCGATGCCGTCTGCGACTCGCTTCGCCGGAATAACATTGCCCAGGTGGCCGTGGTGGCTGTGGATGACATCGAGGGCGGCGACGTGTTCACCTTCGCCTACGACCTGTTTTCGAAGTGGGGCGTGGGGCGTTCCGAGAACGACAACGGCCTGGGTATCCTGCTGGTGAAAGACCGTCGTGAAATCCGTTTCGTGACGGGCGGAGGGCTGGAAGGAGTGCTTCCCGATGCCCTCTGCAAACGCATCCAGATGCAGTATATGCTCCCTTATTTCCGTGAGGGCGATTACAGCCGGGGCATGGTCGAAGGCGTCGAAGCCGTTTCGCGGGTGCTTACGGGCAGTGAACTCGATCGCGGCGGCCGCGACGACTACGCCGGCGGCCTGCTTCCGGACTGGGCGATTTTCGTGATCGTCTTCGGATTCATCGTCATTCCTCTGGGAGCATCCATGCTTTTCTACTACCGCCGCAAACGCTGTCCGCGTTGCGGCGCCTATGCGATGGCGCTCGATTCGCAGCGGATCGTGGAGCGCACGAAACACTACGACATGATTGAGTACACGTTCGTCTGCCGCAACTGCGGCTATACCGTCAAGCGTCGGGGCAAGTCGATGAAAGACAACGGTATCGGCGGGGGTATCGGCGGAGGAACCCTCATCGGCGGCGGGCGCGGTTTCGGCGGCGGGCGCGGTTTCGGCGGCGGATCGTTCGGCGGTGGCGGCGGCTTCGGCGGCGGCGGCTTCGGCGGCGGGGGAGCCGGTTCGCGCTGGTGACACGGTAAAATAAAGAACAAAATCGATTGGATCGTCCCCGATCCGGATCAATCGTTCCGAGCTTGTCGGAATCTCGCAAAACAATAGTAAATAAAAACCGTACCTTATGAAAAAAACTTGGATTTGGATCGTGGTCGCGATCGTCGCTCTGGTCGTGGTTTTCGGCTATACCACTTACAACGGCTTCATCAACAAGGAAGAGGCGGTCAATACCGCCTGGTCGAACGTCGAAACGCAGTACCAGCGCCGCGCCGACCTGATTCCTAACCTGGTGAACACCGTGAAGGGCTATGCGGCCCACGAGTCGAACACCCTCAATGAAGTGACCGAGGCCCGTGCCCGGGTGACCTCCATCAACCTCACGGCCGACGACCTCACGCCCGAGAAGTTGGAGGCTTTCCAGCAGGCGCAGGGGCAGGTGCGTTCGGCGCTGGGACGACTGATAGCCGTGGCGGAGAACTATCCCGACCTGAAAGCCAGCACCAATTTCCAGGAGCTGCAGGCCCAGCTGGAGGGTACCGAAAACCGCATCGCCGTGGCCCGCAAGGAGTTCAACGAGGTGGCCCGGGGGTATAACATCGCCGTGCGCCGCTTCCCCGCGAACCTGGTCGCCGGGATGTTCGGCTTTACCCAAAAACCCTATTTCGCAGCAGCAGAAGGCACTGAAACCGCCCCGCAGGTGGAGTTCTGAGAAAAGAGAAAAATGACCGGCACGGCCCATGTGTAAAGTCCGTTGACGGCCCTTGCCGCAGCGCGGAAAGAAAGGTGCGGCTTGGCGGGCTTGAATAAGCGTATACGTGCGGATGCATAGATACCGGAGGCTCTGCCGGTACCAATGGAATTGAAGTGAACTTTCCTGCAACATTTCACCTCTTTTTCCGTTGCCCGCACAATTGCGGTAAATATTTTGCTATTTTTGCCGCTTGCCGGATGCGTACCGGTGGCAAATTATGGACAATTCCAGACGAACAGGCTATCTCTGCGGCGCAATTGCCGCTGCCAGCTACGGGCTGAATCCGCTCTTCGCGCTGCCCCTCTACGGGGCGGGTATGAGCGTAGACTCGGTGCTGTTTTACCGCTACCTGCTGGCTGTTGCGATGCTGGGGGCGCTGATGCTTTTCCGGGGGCACTCATTCGCCCTGAAGCGTTGCGATCTCGTGCCTCTGACCGTGATGGGACTGCTCTTTTCCTTCTCCTCGCTGTTCCTGTTCCAGAGTTATAATTATATGGATGCGGGCATCGCCTCGACCATCCTGTTCCTCTATCCCGTGCTGGTGGCGGTCATCATGGCCGTCGGCTTCCGCGAGAAGGTGACGCTCCTGACGGCTTTGTCGATTCTGCTGGCCTTCACCGGTATTGCGCTGCTATACAAGGGCGGCGACGGACAGCCTCTCAGTCTGGTAGGCGTGGTGCTGGTGTTCCTGTCGTCGCTGTGCTACGCCGTCTATATCGTGGGAGTCAACCGCTCTTCGCTGCGGGCGCTTCCGACCGAGAAGCTGACCTTCTACGCGCTGCTGTTCGGCTTGGGTGTCTATGTCGTGCGGCTGCGTTTCTGCGCCGACCTGCAGGCCATCCCTGTGCCGCACCTCTGGGCGAACGCCCTTTCGCTGGCGCTCTTCCCGACGATCGTCTCGCTGGTGACGATGGCCGCCGCCATCCGCCGCATCGGCTCCACGCCTACGGCGATTCTCGGGGCACTCGAACCCGTCACAGCCCTTTTTTTCGGGGTGGCGGTCTTCGGCGAACGGCTCACGCCGCGCATCGTGGCGGGCGTGGTGCTGATCCTTCTGGCCGTGACGCTGATCATCGCGGGCAAGTCGCTGCACTTTCCGCACCGGCACCGTCGTCTGCACAGGGCCGGATAGCCTACATTCCCTTTTTTACCCCGTATTTGATCAGCAGGACGTTCACGGGCAACGCCAGCAGAAATCCGCACGTCATGGCGATCTGCATCATGAACCAGAATCCGAACGAGGTACGGGGCAGGGGCGTTCCGTGGTTGATGGCGAAGATTGCCACCGCCATCCAGCCGTACATGCCCGCCTGCCAGGCCGTGAGCGACAGGATGTCGGCCTTCGCCGCACGGCGTACAATCTCCCTGCGCGGGGTGTGCGGCTCCATGCCGCGCATGGCCGCATACTGGAATCCGATGCCGAACAGCAGTGCCAGGAGGTAGTCGAGCACCCACGATCCGGCGATCAGACTTCCGCCAATGGCTATGGGAACGAAGTAGAGGAACCATTCGCCCACCAGGTCGGCCAGCGTGCATCCCGCACCGCAGTGGAGCGTCGAGAGTACGACGGACTGCCACCGGGGCCGCCTGGGTCCCATCCGCATGGCGTCCGCCCCGTCCATTTGCATTCCCTCCGTGCCGTCCATCCGCATCGCGTGCATCCCGTCCATTTGCATTCCCTCCATCCGCATCGCGTCCGCTCCCGTCGTATCCATACCGTGCATCCTTCCGGTGCTCTTCGTTGCGTCATCCGTCGCGTGCATTTTCATGTCACGCATTTGTGTGTCCGATTCCGCATCGGCCCGCTCCATGTCGGACATGCCCCCGTGTTTTTCGGCGTTGACGGTCGCCCGGGCCGCCGCATCCTCCTGCCGGCAGCGCCGCTCACGCCCGAAGGCATAGTAGGCCCATAGCCCGAAGACGCTGGCCCACAGTCCCGTAAGAATCCAGACACTGTTCATGATCCGCATCTGCTGGCGGCAGGCCCTCAGGTCTGTGGCGATGATAAGGGCCGAGACGATGCCTCCTACGACGAAAATTTCGGCGATATACGTAAATTGCTGCATGACGGTGTAATTTTTCCTGTCATGCAGCAATTTATATACCGGGATTCCGGAAGCGCGCGGGCTTTCTTCCAAACGGAGGTCTGCGCCTTTTCCGGCCGGGACGACTATGCTCTCCGGCGTGCGGCCACGAACCGGGCTGAATCGGGGCACGGCGTGTGGAAAACATCCGCCCCGCCGAACCGGAATCTTACAACCGGCTCTTGTCTTCCGCCGCACCGGCTTCCACCGATTTGCGCTTGAAGGCCTTTCCCGATTTGAAATTGTAGGTCAGCCCGATCTGGAACTGTCGGTTGTTCCACGGCTGCTCGACCCTCACCAGCCGGACGAATCCTTCGCCGCGCGCGCCGATGCGCTGTGCCCGGTCGAGCAGGTTGTCTGCCGAGAATGCGAGGGTGAACCGTTCGCCGAAGCGTTTCTTAACGCTTGCGTTCAGGAAGTGGAGCGGCTCGACCCAGCAGTTGCCGAAGTAGGCGCGGCCCTGAAAGCGGTAGGTGAGGTCGATATAGAAATTGGCCGGCAGCGTGAAGGTGGTCGAGGTGTTGACGAACACGAAGTTGTGGAATTCCTGCGGCATATGCTGGTCGAGACGCTGTCCCTGCCGTATATAGGTGCCGTTGAAGTTCAGCGACCACCATTTGGTGAACTGGAAAGGCAGGTTGACCGTGGCGTAATAACTCTGCGTGGTATCGAAGTTGACCCACGTCAGGCAGAGCAGATCGGGGTTGGCCGGATCCGGACGCATCGTCTGGTCGATCCCGTCCGACTGGATCACGACGCCGCCCGTGAACGTGTATTTGTGCTTCAAAACCAGTGTCACGCTGATGTCGTGCTTGTAGGAGGGGTCGAGATCGGGGTTGCCGGTTTGATAAGTGTAATCCGAAATCTGCATCCGGCGCGGGGTAAGCACCCAGAAATGGGGGCGCGAGATCGTCCGGGCATACTGCGCGATGAGCGAATAAGCGCCGTCTGCGGTGAGCGACCGGGAAATGTTGGCGTTGGGGAACAACGAGAAATAATCCCGGTTCATTCCCTTGCCGGTGGTGTGGGTGAATTCGCCGCGCAGACCGCCCACAAGGCTCCAACGTCCGAGTTTGGCCGTTACGACGCCGTAGGCCGCCGAGATGTTTTCGGTATAATCCGTCCTGAAACTCTGCTCGTCGTTGCGTACCCACGCATCCTCTTGGCGGTATTGGTACAGCGCGTCGTTGCGCATGTCGTTGTACGTGTGCTTGGCGCCCGCCTTGAGCGACCAGCGGGGCGAGAAGTTCTTTTCCAGAGCCAGCGTCAGCGCCGTCACGGTGAATTTGCTCAGCGTGTGGTCGCGGTAGAGCGAATCGGTGCCGGCCGGTGCCGCTCCCGTGAAGACCGTGCTGCGGTTGTCGTTACCGAGGCGTGTGGTGCGATGCGCGAAGTCGCCCAGCACCTTGAACGTCGAACCCAGCGTGTCGATCTTGCGGATGTAGTTGAGCGTCGCTTCGTAGCCGTTGGCGTCTTCCGTGCCGTCGTAACGGCTCCTTGTATGTGTCGTCGTGCCGGCTACCAGGTCGGTCGAGGTGTCGTTGCCGGAGTCCTGGTCTGTGAGGAAAAGCGAGAATTCGGCCCCGACACTGTTGCGGTCGTCGATCTCGTACACGGCGCTGAGCATGCCGCCTCCGGTGCGATTGTGCATCGTCATGTCGGACAGGGCACGCAGTTGCTTGTCGCTGCCGGTGTAGCGGGTATTTTCGCGGGTATGCATTTTCGCGTAACCCAGGTCGCCGTACGCGGAGACGTTGAGGTCGAACCGGCCCGTATGGAAGCTCAGATTTCCGCTCGGATCGTACTTGTGAATCACTTTCCCCTGGTAGGTGTTGAATGCCAGCGAACCCTCCAGCCCGTTTTCCCGGCGTTTTTTGAGCGTGATTTTCAGAATGCCGCCCGACGTGTCCGCGTCCTGGTCCGCGCCGGCGATGGGGACGACTTCGATTTTCTGAATCTCTTCGGCCCGCAGCCCCCTGAGGTAGCTCAGCAGTTGCGCCGTTTCCATGCGCAGTTCGCGTTCGTTGACATAAACTTTGGTACCTGTCTTGCCGTTGATCGAGATTTTCTCGCCGTCGATCCAAACGCCCGGAGCGCTTTCCAGCAGTTCCACGCCGTCCTTGCCGATGGCCGCCGGAGTATTGGCCACATCGACCACGAAACGGTCGGCTTCGCGGCGGATCAGCCGGGCGCGCACCACGACGCCTTCGATTTCCTGTGCCGACGAGCGCAGCGTGAATTCTCCCAACGGATGATTTTCCAGGACATGTACTTCCTGCACGAGCGGCTCGTAACCGAGATATTGAATCGAGAGGGTGTAGCCGGCCGGGGGGACTTTCAGTGCGAACCGTCCTTCGGCGTCGGTCACCATGCCGGCGACCTGTGTCCCGTTTTTGAGCAGTACTACCGTCGCATATTCCACGTTGCGTCCCTGTTCATCGACCACGTGCCCCGTGGCGGGGGAGAGACGTGCGGCCTGGCAGCAGGTGATTGCGAGGAATGACGCGGTCACGAGGAGGATCAGTTTTTTCATAGTGGTTATTCCGGGTATAATTTGTATGGCTTGTTATTTGATGCTGCAAAGATATGTAAAAATATTTATACTATGCAATACATAGTACTAATAATTCGACAAAATTTCGATACATATATTAAAAAAAACCTCCGTACCGGCCGGTACGGAGGTCTGAAAGTTTACCGGGCTGCCGGAATCTGAATTTCGGTCAGCCACTCTTCTTCGCTTTCCCTGTTCCAGATTCCGTCGATGTAGCAGAAGCGGGGGTTTCCCGTGAGCTTGTAACCCTGTTTCTCGGCGTATTCGTAGAGTTCGGCGAAGGTCTGCGGCAGGGTGTCGTAGTTGCCCCGGTGATACATGCACACGGCCGTAGGCACGGCATCCAGTTCCTTGAACTGAATCAGTTCCGAGTCCGCTTTCCGTTCGGTCACCGCTTCGCAGTATTCGATGTCGATGTCCCGCTCCCTGAATTCGCGGGTGTGGTCCGTCGTGAAGCAGTAACCCGGCTCGGGACACTTACAGCCCAGCCGCTCCATCTCCGGCCCGATGACGTTGGGGCAGAGGTCGAACAGTTCGTCGTAGCCACGGATGATCCGGCGGTGGCTGGCGACAATCATCGCAGGCAGTTCTTTGATAAATACTTTTTCCATTTTCTTGGGTTTTGCGAGTTCTTTTCCCAGCCGCTCCAGCTCCGCCATACGCCGCTCCAGGCGGAGCAGCATCTCCCGGCACTCTGCGGTTTTGGCCGCAATGAGCTCCTGCGACGGATGTGTTTGGCCCTCGTCGAACAGTTCCCTGATCTCTTCGAGCCTGAAACCCAGTTCCTTGAGGTAGCGGATCGTGTTCATCCTCTCCAGCTGGCATACGTCGTAGTAGCGGTATCCGGTCCACTCGTCCACCTGATTCGGAACGAGCAGTCCGATCTCTTCGTAGTGCCGCAATGTTTTGACGGTAACCTGGTTGAGCTTGGAAAATTCTCCGATTTTGAATTTGATTTTTGTTTTCATAAACTCTGCGCAGTCGTTTATGCCGCAAAGGTAGAGCCTGCCCCAGGGGACGAGTCAAATTTTTGCGCAATTATTTTTCGTCGGATCGCAAAAATCCCTCCGGCTTATAATATGTAGTGAATACATTGTTGAAAAATCGTCGGGTCCCGGTTTCGGATTCCGGCGAATAATTCCTAAATTTGCAGATTGAATTAATATGGCTCATTGTCCCCCTGCCGTTGTGCGATGCGCTCCGAGGGTGTTCCGAAAGCGATTCGGCAGGGGTCCGTTCCGCTCGGCGGGCGGTTCAAGCCATTAAAGGATAACGATATGCTAAGCGTGCTTTACTACATTTTTCTGGTGTTGCTGTGTACTCTGTTCATGGTGCTTTCGGCCGTAGCGCTCGTCGTTTGCTACCCCTTCGACAAGGGGCGCCGCGTGGTGCACGAATTGTCGCGCATCCTGGTGCGTATCTTCTTTTTCGTGCCGCTTCGCTGGAAACAACGGATCGTCGGCCGGGAGTTGATCGACCGCAAGAAACGCTATGTCATCGTCATCAATCACAACACGGTGATCGACATCCCGGCGCTCTACTACCTGCCGCTCAATTTCCGGTGGGTATCGAAGCGGGAGGTATTCAAAACGCCTTTCTTCGGTCAGTACCTCGTTCTGCACGGAGACATCTGCATCAATCGGGGCCGGGCGACGGAAGCGATGGAGCAGTTGGTGCGCGACGGCAAAGAGTGGATCTCACGCGGGGCTTCGGTGGCCGTTTTCCCGGAGGGCACGCGTTCGAAGGACGGGGAGATCCACCGTTTCAAGGCCGGGGCGTTCACGCTGGCCAAAGAGGCCGGCGTCGCTATTCTTCCGGTGGTGATGGACGGCACCAAAACGCTCATCAAAAAGAACCTGCTCTTCAACTGGGGCAACCGCATCACCGTGCGGGTGCTGCCTCCGGTGCCGGCCGCGACGGTCGCCGCCACCGGGACGCACGAACTCATGCAGCAGGTGCACGACGCCATGTGTGCGGCATTGGCCGAAATCAGAAGTGAAAAGTGAACGTTTTCGATGAGTGAGGGCAGAGGGCGCGCGGAGGGCGGACTATGCCGAGCGGAGAAAACGAAAAGACGCCAAAGGCGGATTAAAAGTGAAAAGTTTTCGATCCCCGAGTTTGTCAAAGGGGTGTAGTATGAAGTGAAAAGTGAAAAGTTCTCGTTCATCGAGCTTGTCGAGATGTCGCTAAAGATATTTCCACCTTTCCACTTTCTACTTTCAATTAAATAGGAATTATGTCGGATTTACGCAACAATACCAACGATAATTACGGCGACGACGCTATTGTGACGCTCTCGCCCCGCGAACACATCCGTCTGCGGCCGGGCATGTACGTCGGTGTGGTCGGCGACGGCTCGCAGCCCGACGAGGCGCTCTACGTGCTGATCAAGGAGGTCGTCGACAACGCGATCGACGAATTCATCATGGGCGCGGGCAAACAGATCGACATCACCATCGCGGACAAGGTGGTCACGGTGCGTGACTATGGCCGGGGGATTCCGCTCAAATCCCTCTCGGCGGCCGTCGGCCAAATGAATACGGGCGGCAAGTACGGCGGCGAAGCCTTCAAAAAGACGGTGGGTCTGAACGGCGTTGGCGTCAAGGCCGTGAACATGCTGTCGAGCGAATTCACGGCCCGCTCGGTGCGCGACGGCGAAGCCCGCACGGTGACTTTCGCCCAGGGTATCGAGGTGAGCGACACGTGGGAGAGCGGTGTGAAGGAGAAAAACGGTACGTTCATTTCCTACCGTGTCGACGAGGAGATTTTCGGACAGTACGACTATAACATGGAGTACGTCGAACAGAAAATCCGCAATTACAGCTACCTGAATCTCGGGCTGACACTGACGCTCAACGGCCGCAGTTACGTTTCGAAAAACGGCCTGCTGGATCTGGTGAATGACAATGTCACCGAAGCACCGCTCTATCCCCCCATCCACCTGACGGGCGACGACATCGAGGTGGTCATCACGCACGGCACGGGCTACGGCGAGAGCTACGATTCGTTCGTCAACGGCCAGCATACCACGCAAGGAGGTACGCATCAGACCGCACTGCGGGCCGCCATTGCCAAGACCGTCAAGGAGTTCTACCACAAGGATTACGACCCTTCGGATATTCGGACGTCGATCATCGCAGCCATTTCCATCAAAGTCACCGATCCGATTTTCGAGAATCAGATGAAGACCAAGTACGGCTCGAAGGAGGTCGAACCGGGGGTTTCGGTGAACAATTTCGTGAGCGACTTCCTTTCGAAGCACCTCGACGACTACCTGCACAAACACGCCGAGACGGCGCAGGTGCTCCAGAAGAAGATCGTCGAGAACGAGAAGGAGCGCAAGGCTATCTCCGGCATCCAGAAGAAGGCGCGCGAGACGGCCAAAAAGGTCTCGCTGAACAACAAGAAACTGCGCGACTGCAAGATTCACCGCTGCGACCGCAACGAGCTGGCCGAGCAGTCGATGATCTTCATCACGGAGGGTAATTCGGCGTCGGGATCGATCACCAAAAGCCGCGACGTGCGTACGCAGGCGGTCTTTTCGCTGCGCGGAAAGCCGCTCAACTGCTTCGGTCTGACCAAAAAGGTGGTCTACGAGAACGAGGAGTTCAACCTGCTGCAGGCGGCGTTGAACATCGAGGAGGATATGGACAACCTGCGCTACGAGAAGGTCATCATCGCCACCGACGCCGATGTCGACGGCATGCACATCCGCCTGTTGCTGACGACCTTTTTTTTGCAGTTCTTCCCCGACGTGATCCGCAGCGGACATCTCTACATCCTGCAGACGCCCCTGTTCCGCGTGCGCAACAAGAAGGAGACCCACTACTGCTACTCGGAAGATGAGCGGTTGAAGGCTGTGGCGCGGTGCGGCACGAACTGTGAGATCACGCGTTTCAAAGGTCTGGGCGAGATTTCGCCCGACGAATTCGCGGGCTTCATCGGCGAGAGTATGCGGCTGGACAAAGTGCGCATCACGAAGGACGATCCGATCCACGACCTGCTGGAGTTCTACATGGGCAAGAACACCTACGAACGCCAGGGCTTCATCATCGGTAACCTGCGCATCGAGGAGGATCTTGTGGAACAAGACCTTTTGCTCAATTAAAAATTAAGAATTAAAAATTAAAAATTCCGATTTCATGGCGGAAGAAAAAGATACAATCGGGCGGGAGGAACCGCTCAACGAGGATGCCTCTACCCCTGAGACGACTGCTGCGGACGATACGGCGGCGGCGGAGCCGGTCGACACGGCCCCGGCCAAAGCGGGCAGGTACGACCGCCTGACCCAGGAGGAGGGCGGCGTGCGCAAGCTCACGGGCATGTACAAGAATTGGTTTCTGGACTACGCCTCCTACGTGATCCTGGAGCGTGCCGTGCCGCATGTCGAAGACGGCCTGAAACCCGTCCAGCGACGGATTCTCCATGCCATGAAGGTCGTCGACGACGGCCGCTACAACAAGGTGGCCAACCTCGTGGGGCAGACCATGCAGTACCACCCGCACGGCGACGCCTCGATCAAGGACGCGCTGGTGCAGCTGGGGCAGAAAGACCTGCTGATCGACTGCCAGGGGAACTGGGGGAACATCCTCACGGGCGATGAGGCCGCCGCAGGCCGGTACATCGAGGCGCGGCTGTCGAAATTCGCGCTGGAGGTGGTCTTCAACAAGAAGACGACCGAGTGGATGCTCTCTTACGACGGCCGCAAGGAGGAACCCGTCACGCTGCCCGTCAAATTCCCGCTGCTGCTGGCGCAGGGTGCCGACGGTATCGCCGTAGGGCTGGCGTCGAAGATCCTGCCGCACAACTTCGTGGAGCTGATCAACGCCTGCATCGCCCATCTGCAGGGGCGCGAATTCCAACTCTACCCCGACTTCCCGACCGGCGGTATGGCCGACGTGAGCCGCTATAACGATGGCCTGCGGGGCGGTGCCGTAAAGGTGCGCGCCCGGATTTCGAAAATCGACAAGCGCACGCTCGCCATCACCGAAATTCCCTATACGACCACCACCGAATCGATTAAGGAGTCGATCATCAAGGCCAACGATAAGGGTAAAATTAAGATCCGCAAGGTCGACGACAATACGGCCGAAAAGGTCGAGATCATCGTGCAGGTGGCCAACGACGAGTCGTCGGACAAAACCATCGACGCACTCTACGCCTTCACCGACTGCGAGGTGTCGATCGCCCCGAACGCTTGTCTTATCTGGGAGGACAAGCCTCATTTCCTGGGCGTCACGGAGATTCTGCGCCGTTCGGCCGAACATACCAAGTACCTGCTGGGCCGCGAACTGGAGATCAGGCTCGGCGAGCTGAACGAAGCCTGGCACGCCGCTTCGCTCGAACGCATCTTCATCGAGAACAAGCTCTACCAACTGATCGAGGGGTGCCGGAGCCGCGAGGAGGCATACGCCGCCGTAGATAAAGGGCTGGAACCCTTTAAGAACCGGCTGCGACGTGAAGTGACGCTTGAGGACGTGCAGAAGCTCACCGAACTGAAGTTCATCCGCATCTCGCGCTATGACAGCGAGAAGGCCGACAACGAAATCCGGCAAATCGAGGAGGACATCCGTGCCACGCAGTACGATCTGGATCACCTGACCGACTATGCCGTGGCTTATTACGAGCGTATCCGCGAAAAGTACGGTAAGGGCAAGGAACGAAAGACCGAACTGCGCGAGTTCGACTGCATCGAAGCCACGAAGGTCGCCGTGACCAACGCCAAACTGTACGTCGACCGCGCAGAGGGCTTTTTCGGCATCGGCAAGTCGATGAAGGACGCCGAGTTCGTCTGCGACTGCTCGGACATCGACGACGTGATCGTTTTCACGAAGGACGGACGCTACGTCATCACGAAGGTCTCGGACAAGGCGTTCTTCGACAAAAATATCTATTACATCGGCGTCTTCATGCGTAACGACGAGCGCACGATCTACAACGTGCTCTACCGCGACGGCAAGAACGGCCCGATCATGATGAAGCGCTGCGCCATCAAGGGCATCACGCGCGACAAGGAGTACGACATCACGAAGGGAACGCCCAAAAGTGAAATTCTCTATATGTCTGTCAATCCGAACGGTGAGGCCGAAGTGCTGAAGATTTACTTCAAGCCGCGCCCGCGCCTGAAAAAGGTGATCGTCGACCTCGACTTCTCGACCCTTGCCATCAAGGGCCGCCAGAGCCAGGGCAACCTCTTCTCCCGCTACGGAATCCATAAGATCGTCCTCAAGGAACGGGGTACTTCGACGCTGGGCGAGCAGGACATCTGGTTCGACGAGGACGTGCGCCGCCTGAATGCCGACGGGCGCGGTACGCTGCTGGGCGAATTCAAGGGCGATGACAGAATCATCGTCTGGACTTCGAAAAACCAATACTATATTACCAATTACGATCTGTCGCAACATTTCCCGGACGAAACGGTGCGGGTGGAGAAGTTCGAAGCCCGGAAAATCTATGCCCTCTGTTACTTCGACCGCGAGCAGAACTACTACTACCTCAAACGGTTCCCGATCGAGATGAGCGACAAGATGCAGTTCTTCCTCGACGAAGAGGGGCAGTCCGACTTCGTGGCCATGACCGACCGTGCGGGGGCGAAGCTCCGCCTGGTTTACGGAGGGGCGAACGCCTCGCGTCCGGCCGACGAGATCGACGTGGACGAGTTTATCGGTGTGAAGAGCCACCGTGCGAAGGGTAAACGACTGACTACCTATGAGGTTGCGTCGCTCACCTTCCTCGAACCCGAGCTGCCCGAACCGGATCCGGACGAAACTCCGGAGGAGGAGTTGGAGGAGCTGACGGAAGAACTGCTGACCGAAACTCCCGGCACGGAAGAGGCCGGCGACGACGGGGAGGATACGGAAGATGCAGGAGCGCCGCAAGCCCCTGCGAAACCGTCGGGGAAACCTGCTGCGAAAACCCCTGCTGCCAAAGTCCCCGAAACGGGTAAGACGGCCGGTGGCGTGGAATTTGAAATCGAACGCGCGAAGGGCGACGCCGACGAGGTGATCGACCCCGAACAACTGAACCTGTTCTGACCCCGAACGATGAAACCTTTGTTTCTGATTGGTTACATGGGGTGCGGCAAGAGCACCTTCGGACGCAAACTCGCCCGGCGGCTGGGCGTGCGTTTTGCCGATACCGACGCACTGGTCGAACAGCGGGAGGGGGCTACGGTCTTCGACGTGTTCCAATACGAGGGAGAGGAGCGTTTCCGCGAACTGGAACGCGACGTGCTGGAGGATTTGATTGCTTCGGGCGGGGACTTGATCGTCTCAACCGGAGGCGGCCTTCCTGTCTGGCGCGACAATATGGAGCTGATGAACGCTGCGGGCGTGACGGTCTGGCTGAAGCGGTCGCCGGAGCAGATCGTCCGCCGCCTGTCGCCCTACGGACGTCAGAAGCGTCCCCGGTTGCGCGGATTGGACGATGCGCAATTAGTGGATTTTATGACCCGTGACATGGCGGCCCGCGAACCTTTCTATGCACAGGCCGCACTGACGATGGACTGCGATGCGGTGCCGGACGACGAACTGATCGGGCGGATTTTGGACAAAATTAAAAATGAAGAATTAAAAATGAAAAATTTTTAGTATTCGGAAATTCCGTTTTGTCCGGATTGAATTTTGTAATGCCTTTCCTGCGTCTGAATGTTTTAGTTTTCCTTCGGGAAGTAAATTCTCGAATCAGCATTGAATTTTTAATTTTTAATTCTTCATTTTTAATTTGGATAATCGTCCCATAGGCGTATATGATTCGGGTCTGGGCGGCCTGACGGTGTGGCGCGAGCTGCGGCGGCAACTGCCCTCGGAGTCGCTCGTCTACCTGGGCGACGGCAAGAACTGCCCCTACGGTTCGCGTCCGAAGGAGGAGATCGTGCGCCTGGCCGACGAAGCCGTCGCCTGTCTTGTAAAACAAGGATGCAAGCTGGTCGTGGTGGCCTGCAACACCGCTACGGCTGCGGCCATTCGTTTTCTGCGGGACAACTACCCCGATCTGCCGCTGGTAGGCATGGAGCCAGCCGTGAAACCCGCCTGTCTGAATACGAAGAGCCGGGTGGTGGGGGTGCTGGCCACCGAACGCAGCCTCGACGGTGAGCTGTTCCGCCGAACCGCCGCCCGCTACGGGCGTGGCGTGGAGGTAATTGCCGCGCCGGGCACGGGATTCGTGGAACTGGTCGAGTCCGACCGCGAAACCACGCCCGAGGCGGAGGCGTGCGTCCGCCGGGCAATGGCCGGAATGCTCGACCGGGGCGCCGACCAGATCGTGATGGGATGCACGCACTATCCCTTCCTGCTGCCGGTTATCGAACGCGTCGCCGCAGGTCGCGGGGTCACGGTGATCGATCCGTCGCCCGCCGTCGCCCGCCGCACGGCGCAGTTGCTCGACCGGTTCGGGTTGCGCGCCTGCGCCGAACACCTGCCTGTTTATACTTTTCTTACCTTTGCCGACGAAGCCTACCGCCTGCGGCTGGAGGCAAAGGCCTTCGGCAAGGTGAAAAGTGAAAAGTGAAAAGTGAACTGATGCCGCAGGTGAGTGCTGTGCCGAATTTATTCGGGTTATGCCGGGCCAGCAAGGAAGAAAACACCCCGAAGGGGGAGCAAAGGTGAAAGGTGAAAATCCCATTTCGATCTTCGAACCACGTCGAACAGCCGCAACGGATGAATCTTCGTCTGCGGTTTAATGCCGTGTGCAACTCTTCCCGGAACGGAAAAATCACCTTCCGATAAAGTCCAATGTAAGTGTTTGCTTCCTAATTATTTGCTCGGATTCCAATTTTTAATTCTTCATTTTTAATTTTTCATTCCAGAAATATTCTGTAACTTCGCTCGATAAATCGAGCGTAAACAGATGACATCCAAAAATACTTCCACATCCCGGGGACGACAGTCCGTACAGCGTACCAACGGCGACAGTGCCCGTTGGATCGGCGGCCTGCTACTTTTTTTTACCGGACTTTTCATCGCGGCGTCGGTCTTTTTCTCATTCTTCTGCTGGGCCAGCGACCAAAGCGGCCTGCCACTCAGTGCGGACGAACGTGCGCTGCGGGGCATCGAACCCGAAAACCTTTGCGGCTGGCAGGGTGCGTGGCTGGGCCGGATGCTTGTGGACGATTCGTTCGGTGTCTTCGGCATTCTGATCCCTGTGATGCTGATGCTCGTCGGGGTGCGGATCATCCGACGTAAACCTTTGCTTTTCAACCATTCGATCCTTTCGCTCTGCCTGATCATGATCCTGGGTTCCGTGACGCTGGGCTTCCTTTTCGGCGAGCGCTGGAGCCTCTGCGCCTCGACGGGGTGGGGCGGTGACGCCGGACTGTGGGCTGCCGGGTGGCTGCGCGCCAATCTGGGCGTCGTGGGGTCGCTGATCCTGCTGCTGGGCGGCTGGATTCTGATCGGGGTCTTCATCAACCGCAACTTTATCAACACGGTCAATACGGCAGGCAACGCGATGGTCGGCGGCGGCAGCCGGATCGTCGACATCGTGAAGCAGAAAGTCGTGCCCGGTGCGCACGGCAAACCGGACAGTGACCGAGCCGGGGAAGAACCGGACGCGCAGCCCGAACCCCTGAACCCTTCTGCCGCCGGAACCAAATCCCGGCAGGATATGCCTGCTGAAATGAAGGTCTCCCGTTCGCAGCCTGCGGCCCGGGAACCGGAAGCGGAAAATCCCTTTCTGGAGGTGCCTGCGGAGGAATCTCCCGTCGGGATCGACCGTGCCGCCGAACCGGACGATGTGCCTGTGCTTCCAGCCGGCGACGATGAATTCACCGAGGTGGATCTTTCCCAGGACAGCCGTTCCGAAGGCCGCGTGGTAATGGGGCGCGGGGGACTGGTCGAACTGGCTGCTCCCAGCCCTGCGGCGCGTCACCCCGAACCCCTCGCCGACGGGCCGTTCATCGAGATCGATCTGACGCCGGAGGGACCTGCGGAAACACCCGGCACACCCGCCGCGCTCGAGACGGCCGGAGCCGCTGCGGACTCCGGGCCGGAAGGGGTGGTGGTCACCGTCGAGGCGCACGAGGCCCGTGTGGTCGATGCCGAAGCGATCTCCACCGAAGCCTACGATCCTCTGAAAGACCTGTTGAACTACCGCAAACCCTCCGTGACGCTGCTGGAGGACTACCAGTCCGATTCGGAGGTTTCGGACGAGGAGATTTACGAGAACAAGTCGAGGATCGAAGATACGCTGAAGAACTTCGGCATTCCCATCCAGCGCATCAAGGCGACGGTCGGCCCCACCGTGACGCTCTACGAGATCGTGCAGGCGCAGGGGGTCAAGATTTCGAAGATACAGGGACTGGAGAACGACATCGCCCAGAGCCTCAAGGCGCTGGGTATCCGTATTATCGCGCCGATTCCCGGCAAGGGGACGATCGGTATCGAGGTGCCCAACCGCGACAAACAGGTGGTGTCGATGTATTCGTCCGTCCGTTCGATGAAGTTCCAGGAGTCGAAGGCCGAACTTCCGGTTGTGATCGGCCGCACGATCCAGAACGAAAACTATGTGTTCGACCTGGCGAAAATGCCCCACCTGCTGGTGGCTGGTGCTACGGGCCAGGGGAAATCCGTGGGACTGAATGCCATCATCACTTCGTTGCTCTACAAGAAGCACCCCTCGCAGCTCAAGTTCGTGATGATCGACCCCAAAATGGTCGAATTCTCGCTCTACGCCAAGATCGAACGGCACTTCCTGGCCAAGATGTCTTCGGAGGACGAGGCGATCATCACCGACCCCAAGAAGGCGGTCTACACGCTCAACGCCCTCTGCCTGGAGATGGACGAGCGGCTCGAACTGTGCAAGGCCGCCGGGGTGCGCAACATTGCCGAGTACAATGAGAAGTTTACTGCGCGGCGGCTCAATCCCGAAAAGGGACACCGCTACCTGCCTTATATCGTGGTCGTGGTCGACGAGTTCGCCGATCTGATCATGACCGCCCGCGAGGTCGAAGGCCCCGTGATGCGCCTGGCGCAGAAAGCCCGTGCCATCGGCATCCACCTGATCATCGCCACGCAGCGCCCCGACGTGAAGGTCATCACAGGCGGCATCAAGGCCAACTTCCCGGCCCGCATCGCTTTCCGCGTGATGCAGATGATCGACTCGCGCACGATCATCGACCAGCCCGGCGCCAACCAGTTGATCGGGCGCGGCGACATGCTTTTCTCGAAGGACGGCGACCTGACCCGTATCCAGTGCGCACTGGTCGAGACGAAGGAGGTCGAACGCATCTGCGAATACATCAGCACGCAGCAGGGCTATACGAAGGCCTACGACCTGCCGGACTACACGCCCGACGCGGGAGCCGAAACCTCCGGCCTGGGCAGCGAGGAGGCCGCCCCGGTGAAGTACGATTCGCTCTTCGCCGAAATCGCCCGCGACGCCGTTTCGGGCGGCAACATCTCCACGTCGATGATCCAGCGCAACTACGAGGTCGGCTTCAACCGTGCGGGCCGCATCATGACCCAGCTCGAACGCGCGGGCATTGTCGGCCGCCAGCAGGGCGCCAAGCCGCGCGACATCCTCTACCACGACCTGCCTTCGCTGGAGGCGAAACTGCAGGATTTGGGGTTGTTTTAGGCCGGAGGCCGGAACAAACCGATTCATAATTCACAAGTCATAATTCACAATTTGTCCGGTTTCCCGGTTCGATCCATGAAACATCCATCTGTACTTGCCGCCTTACATTTCATTCTCATTACCCTCTTGTCCGGGAACGCTTTTGCCGCCGCGCCGCCGCAGCCTTCCGAAATTCTCGGAAAACTCTCTGCCTATTTCCGCTCGCTGGACGACTATCGCGTGGCGTTCGAAGTCTTGACCGGCGACGGCGTGTTCCCGGGCTATTTTAATGTGAACGGTGACCGCTACTATATGGTGCTGGGCGACGCCGAGGTCTACGGCGAGGGCGGCGTTCGCTACGAAGTGGACAACGCCAAACGCGAGGTGGTCGTCGACCGCGTCGATACGTCGAGCCGCAACCTGCTCGACAATCCCACGCGGGCGTTCGATTTCCTGGACGACGAATTCTCCGCCGAAGTGACCGGCGCTGCCGACGGGCAGACGACCGTGCGCCTCACCCCCCGGGAGCGCAACGCGGCCATCAGCGCCATTGATGTCGCGGCGGACACGGCGACGGGCCGTCCCCGCAGCGTGAGCTACCTGTTCGACGGCGAGCGGATCACGATCGTCATCCGCTCCGTCACGGCCGAAAAAACCGCCCCCGACGGCTTCGACAGATCGAAGTACGCCGGCTACGAGCTGATCGACTTCCGGTAAATCCCGCTATCCAATCGTCCCGGTCGTTCGGCCTGCCTGCCTGTTTCTACACCTGAACTGCCTGCCCGTTTTCCACATCCTCCCTGCATTGGCTTATCCCCTGCACAGCATGCCGGGGATTGCTGTTTGCAGATTGTGTCCAATCAAATAAGTTATACGGTTTATTTGGTATTTTATTAGGATTATTCACGTAAATCAGCTATATTTGATCATGGATTTTCAATAATGAAAAGGATCGGATTGTTTTTAGGGTTGCTGGCGGCATTCCTGTTCGCAGCATGTACGAAGGAGGAGCCGATGGAGCGCATCGACAACCGAATTGCTGCGAACCACCGCGTTTCAGTCGAAGAGGCTTTGGGAGCTGCGGATCATCATTATGGCAACTCCATGTCTGGTACGGAAACAGGGTCTGGAAATTATAGTAATAATAAGCAGTTGCTGACTTATAATTAAGCGTTGGATAATCATGAAAGAGTTGTTTTTGTATTGTGCCGGCTTTTTTTTGGCTTTCGCTGTGAGTTGCAGCAGCGGAGTAGACGGATCGAATCCGGACGGCAATTACGAACCGGTTTATAGGGAGTATTTTATCGGGGGATACCTCGAGTATGATAAAATGTCTGTTTACGGAGTGCAAAATACGATTGCTTCGCTGGATCTTCGCGGACAGAATTATTGGTATAAAAGTACCGATCCAGTAGAAACGGCTCGTTACCGGGAATATGCCGAACTCTACGGTGACACTTCGTTTAAGCGAAAGATTTCGCCTGTTATCGATATGGGGATTGGCTGTACCTACGCCTGTGACATCGATGCCATCGACGTGCGCAGCGACCGTGCCTGGGACGAGACCCATCCTGCAGGCAGTCCGTTGGGCGACGTGATTCGGGTGCAGGCGATTTCCTACGGGCCTTATGTCCGCTCGGGCTATCAGGGAGCTATGGAGACCGCGATCAACAAACCGATCGGTGAGCTGAAAAAAGGCGATTTGTCGATGATTCTGGCCGGTTCTGTACGCCTCTGTTTTCCGGAACCTCCCTCCGACCGCGACGATCATACGCTGACCGTTACACTGACTTCTGCCAGCGGCACTGTGCTCAATACTTCCTTCTCCCTGAAAGTGCGGCAGTGACCGGAGCCTGTTGCTTCATGCAGCGGCCTGTTTTCGACAGTTTGCGATTTCGGCAGGAGCCTGCCAAATCGATTCGGATAAATTAACGAAAATGAATTGAACCGGTATGAAAAAAATGCTTTTGCTTTTAGCCTTTGTGCTGACGGGGTTTGCAGCGCAGGCCCAGACGGATGCCTTTAACGCCCGTGGAGTTGTGTTCGGGGCCGGTTGGCGGGGAATTTTCGCCTCTTCGCAGGAGGGGGTGAAAATGCGCGGCTTCGAAGCCGAACTGTTGTGCGGATATCAGTTTACACCGTCGTTCTCGTTGTTCGTTCCCGGCACCTGTACGATCGGTTTGTTCCGGGCCGGGGATGCCAAATCGTATGAAACGACCGGGCAACTGGGCCTGGGCTTGGGTTACAGTCCGTTGCATTCCCATTCCGACCGGCTGGAGCTTTCGCTGCGATCGGGCAGTACGCTGGGCGGCACATGGCAGTACCTCTACTACGACTGCGGCCTGCGCTGGCAGTCCGATGTGATCTGGAAGCCCCTTTCCGTCGGTGTCGGGGTGCGCTATTACGACTGTTACGGCGGCGGTTTCGGCGACTACTGCAATTTTTACATCGAAGCCGGCGTGCGTATCCTGCGCAAGTGTAATCCGCACAGGTGATCCTTGCTGTAAGCCGGGCGATGCACCCCTTCCTGAAGCCATTTCTTTTTCCGGCCCTTCCTCCGGTATCCGGCAACATCCG
>DBFWKV010000019.1:0-3895 GCA_048465795.1 Alistipes sp. | reverse complement strand
GGAACCCGAACCCGAACCCGAACCGGAGGTCGGTACAGGGGCGGATTTCGAAAATGCGATCGATCTTCATCAGTACGAAAATGACTTTACCCTTTTGCCGACACCGATCACGCCGGAGCGCTTCGTTGCGGACACCGAAGGCCGCAAAGCCATTTACCACAAATTCGAGTTGAACCGGGATATGCACGTCGAAATCGACCACTTGTCCTCTTCCATTTCGGAGTCCGACATCGAACTGTACCGCTACCATGATATTCACTCGCTTTATCCCGAAAAATATTTTCCGATCAAGGAAGATTTCGGCCTTTTGATGGGGCATCCGGGGAGGGTGACCGCCAATTTGGCATGGGGCCGCTATTATATCAAATCTTCGGTCGATGCCGGCGAAGAGCAGGTGCTGCAGATCCGGATCCGGGGCAGCATCGGGGAATATGAAAAAACAGCGCTCCAGCCCGACAAAAACCGGGCATATATCCTGTCCAGCAAACCCGTGAGGGATTTGCCGAATGCCGAATGGGCGGATATATTCGGCGAATCCGTCGTAACGGTCGCCTACTACGACGGGCTGGGACGCCCCGAGCAGACCGTGGAGCGGGCGATGTCGCCCCGGGGGTTCGACCTGGTGACTTACAGCGAATATGACAGGGCTGGCAGGCCGTCGAAAAACTGGCTGCCGGTCACCAAAACCGCCGGCTTGTCCGGGAATTATGTCGATCCGGATTCGGTACGGTTGTCCGCCGGGGAGTTTTACGGGGAAAGTGCCTATGCACAAATCGATTACGGACTGACGAACTTCGACAGGATTCTGAGCCTGTACAGGCCCGGCAATGCCTGGAGGGGCAAGAAACAGGCGTCCGACTATCGGTTCAACGAAGCCTCCGGCGAGCTGGCCTGCATGAGGTTGGACGTGAAGGGGGATCGTTCCGGTCATTCGCTGCTGCCCAACGGCTATTATGCGCCGGGCACGCTGTACGTCGTAGAATCCACCGACGAAGACCTGCACCGAACACTGACTTTCACCGATTTCCACGACCGCACGCTGCTCGTGCGCAGGATACTCGAATCCGGCCGCTATGCCGATACCTACTCCGTATACGACGATTTCGGAAACCTGTGTTACGTCCTCTCCCCGATGGGTTCCGACGCGGTCGCTGCGGGGAATACAGCCCGGGCGCTGGCCGATTATGCCTACCGGTACGACTATGACGAGAGGAATCGCTGCATCGAAAAGAAATGCCCGGGGGTAGAGCCTGTTCGGTACATCTACGACAGGAAAGGCCAGGCAATCCTGTCACAGGACGGCAACCTGGCGGCCGGGAATGTGTGGGCATTTTCCATCCCCGACAAATTGGGCCGGCCGGTATTGGAAGGTATTTGTCCGACGGCACCCGGAACCGGGCAGTTGCTCGCCGATTGCATTATCACGGCCGAATTCGACCCGTCATGCCGCAGCAGCTATCTCTACCGGCACAATGCGCCGTTCCGGGTCGATACCATGATGATCCTCCAGGTGAAATACTACGACGACTATGCGTGTCAGCAGCAGATGCCCGACCTGTTCGGCAAGCAACTGCGCTTGGACATCAACCGGATTTCAAAACCTTATGTCAAGGGCCTGGACCCCTGGATGAGGCCCGTTGAAAATACGCCGCGACCTTTTTTCGGCCGGCTAACCGGTACGCTTACCAGCGTGATGGACGATCCCCGGGAGAAAGTGGCATCCGCATTTTATTACGATTACGAACAACGGATCGTACAGACGAAAACCACCACCCCGGCAGGCGGTGTGGCCACGGCGGATACCCGGTACGATTTCCGGGGCAACGTGTTGCTGGGCCGCGAGCGCAGTTTCATGCCGGGTGCCGACGCGCCGGACGAACTGTTGACGCGGGCGGTTTACAACCGCAACGGAGCACCCGTATTCCGGAAAACCGTCCTCAACGGGGGCACTCCGGCGCTTGTCCGCTATGCGTACGACGACCTGAACCGATTGGCCCGGAAAACGTACGGCACAGGCTGCGATACGTTGTGCGAAACCTATCGTTACAATATTCAGGGGTGGCTCACGGAGCGGAAAAGTCCGCTGTTCGAAATGGAGCTGAGATACCAGAATCCCGACCTGCCTTCCGGCAACGGGGTGATGCCGAGTTACACGGGCAATATCACGCAATGGAACTGGCGGCATCTCGATCCCGACAACGCCGCTCTGCCGCAGAACAGCTACGGTTTCAGCTACGATTCGCAGAACAGGCTGACCGGCAACGTCCACTTCGTGCGGGAAAATCCGTCGGCAGGATGGATGCAACCCGCGATTCCGATGACGGAGCGTAATTTGCAATACGACCTCAACGGCAATGTGCTCAGCCTGCTCCGCGATGCAAGGGGCACAGGCCCGGCGCCGTCCGCCGTTACGGATCGGCTCACCTTCGAATACGGAGGAAACAAACTCCTCGCGCTTGATCACAACAATCTTTCGGGCGGCGCGGAGACTGCGGGACGCTGCGGCTATTCGTACGACGCCAACGGCAACATGACCGGCGACGAACGCAAAGGTTTGGTTTTCCGATATAATTTATTAAATTTGATCGACGTTGTCTCCGATTCGCGCACGCGGGCCCACTACACCTGGCTCGCCGACGGAACGAAACAGGCCGTTCAGGACAGCGACGGGAACGGATATTTCTATTCGGGTTCTTTGGTTTACGAGAAACGGAACAACGGTGTGTGGAGGCTCGAAAGCGCGGCGTTCGATTCCGGACGGATGCTCGCGGCGGAGGGCACGGCGGGTACCCCGGGGACGACTTACACGCCCTACTATCAGCTGGCGGATCATCTGGGAAGCGTCCGGACGGTCTTTACCCTGGGCGGAGGCAGCGTACAGACCGTCGCGCAGAACGACTACTATCCCTTCGGTCTGCGACATGCGGGCGACGAGCTGGCGCACGGCTCTGCGGCCGACAACCGCTACCTGTTCAACGGCAAGGAGGATCAGGTGCTGGGCCGTCTGGGGCTGCTCGACTTCGGTGCCCGCATGTACGATCCGCTGACAACACGCTGGTTCAATCTCGACCCGCTGGCCGAGAAGTATTACGGGATCAGTCCCTATGCGTTCTGCATCAACAACCCGGTAAAATTTGTCGATCCGGACGGACGAATTGTCGGGACGATTATCGGCACAATCATCGGTGGCGCAAAAGGCGCTTATGATGCGTACAAGAATGGTACGGATGTCTGGGCAGGGGCAGCGGAAGGTGCGGTGGCAGGGGCCATTACAGGGGCTGTTATTGATGCTGCGGTTGCGGTTACGGTCGCTTCCGGCGGCAGTGCCCTGGTTGTCATGGGGGTCGGTGCGGCGGCAGGTGCTGCCGGAGGAGCCGCAGGTGCGGTCGCCGGCGATGTGGCAGGTCAGGTTGTAACGGATGTAAGAAACGACGTAAGTATCGGAAATTCGTTAAACAATATTTCGACCGATAATTTTGCGGATAAAGCGATTAATGGAGCCATCACGGGTAGTGTCAGTGGTTTTATCGGAGGTTCAATGGGTTCTTTGGGCAAAGTGGCGACGAACTCGACCAAAGCGCTCCAGAAAACGATGTCGGAAAATATTACGGAAACGGCAGCATCGCTGACCGCTCAGGGTGCATCTCAGCAAACGGTCAGTACGGCCGTAACGGGAATCACTTCGGGAATGGGCAAGGTAGGGACAAATACTGCGAATTCGATGATCAAGGCGGAAGCCGGCGTGGCTACGGTCACGGAGACCGCGATCAAGATCGGTGAAGAGAAGTTGAAAAAAAGATTCTGATGCTATGGGAAAAATCTTTCAGGTTGTATTTTACTTCGGGCTTCTGTTTTTCGGAGGCGGGTTGCTGGTCGCATTCGGACAGTTTATTCT
>DBFWKV010000018.1:0-7539 GCA_048465795.1 Alistipes sp. | reverse complement strand
GGTACTTTGCGAGCTCGATGTTGGCGTGAGAAGGAGAGCGCATCTGAGGATCCTGAGAACTCCCAAGATTATATCAGAATTGCTCTACTATTACATGTTATTCCCTTACTGGTCCTAAGCCCCCATGTCGCATTCAGCCTCCAGAGAGAGCCTTGAAGAACATCCCCATTGCCTTTATGAACACCAAAAAACCGTTGATGATCATGGGCAACGCGCCGAACACGACATTCGCTGCGTTTTCCGTTTACTCTCCAACGTCCTTGAACCACTTGCGCGTACAAACAAAAAGCAGCACATCCGCACACGAAAAAACTACGAGAGCCGCAACCAAACCAACGAACGGTGAGAAGGCCGCCAAGGCCACAGCACACAGAAAGTCAGTCATCGCACGACACTCCCGTGTTCAACAACCCTCCCGTTTGAATCGCAACGCATGGTCTTGCTCGTCGGAGGCACAGCCGACGATTCAACAATCCCGATGAGAATGTCGTCATGCGCACGTTTGAGCGCCGCGGTCAAATCAACGACCTTGTGGATGTCAGGGAACTCACCGTGAACGGTCGCAAGGACGATGTGTTCCAATTGATCGATGGCTTCCCGAGCCTTCTCGATTCCATTCCCCGCAAGGTTCAGGGATTCGTTTCGTTTTTTAAACCACTCGGTATTTACAAATGTCTTTCTCATACGTACCTCCCTTGTCAGACACTAAATCGATGGATTGCCCGCACTGCGGAAAGTCCGGACTTTTCACTCAACACCCAGTCATTGACCATTTCTTCGACAACGGTCGCCCCATCATGACCAATCGACCCTATGGCGTTAGCTATGGAGAACTTGGCGTCACGAGCATGGAAAACTGCTACTTCGTAGACCCCGAAGAGATGTGCATTTGGCGTTGCCCCGCTTGCGGCGGTTTGGTTCTTGAAAAAAACTACACAGTCGTTTGGCCCATGAGTAGCGGTCTCAGACCCTCGGCACACATGCCGGACGACATTCGCAAGCCCTTTGAAGAAGCCCAGAGGATTTCCGCGACCTCGCCATGGGCGGCTTGTATGCTTCTCCGAGTCTGCCTTGAACGCCTTGTCGACCATCTCGGCGGGACAGGCAACTCCCTGTTCAACAGAGTCGAAAGCCTCGATCTCGCGGCTGACGAAAAGCCCCTCTGGAACGCCATCCGAAGGGTTGGGAATGACGCGGCTCATGAGGGCCTGTTTCCGTACAACGAGACCATTAACCTCGATGTAGCGAACGTCGTCTCGGGCTTCGTGAACCTGCTCGTGGAACGCCATATCGGCGCCCCCGCTAACGCCGGGCATCTGCTTTCGGTTCTCGAGGCCGCTCAAACCAAAGCCAAACAGAAGTGACCTCACGCGACCACCTCCTCCCAGAAGAAAAGCTCTAGCGCAGACGTCAATTCAACGACTGTCAAGATGTTGGTGGTATCGCCACGTCCGGCGTCGTCGAGGGGTTCGCTCCAGTCCATGCTTCCGCCGAAATTCGTGAGTAGAAGGTTGCGATTCGCGCTCATGCCGTCACCTCCGTGCCGTGAGCGCGACCGCGCCAGGAATCCCACGAGAAGACGTATGCGGCCGACCCGTCTTCCATGAACCGATCGAACGCCGCGTCCCCGATGTAGTTGCGCAGGCTCTTGCCGCCGGGCGCGGATTCGATGGGCAGGTTGGTGATGAGGATCGTGCTTTTCTGCTCTGCGTAGCGCTCGCCGATAACGTCGAAGAGGTGGAGCGCCTCGGCTTCGGTCCCGAACTGGGCTCCGACCTCATCAATCACGAGTAGATCGAGGTCGACGTAACGGCGCAGGGCGTCGGTCTCCGTCTCCGCGGAATCGCGCCGCCACGTCGCACGAATGTCGGAGACCAGCGCACGGGCCTTCACGAAACGCGCGGTCTTGCCGTTTTGGTGCGCACACCGCGCGATGGCGCAGGCGAGATGCGTCTTGCCGGTCCCCGAGAGGCCGGAGAAGATCATCGAATCCCCGTGATCGAGCCGGGTGCCGATGTTCTTGCAGAAGTCAATGACCGCGCGCTTGACGGCGAGCTGATCGGGCGTTTCGGCGAGCCACCCCGAGACGGTGCATTGTGCGTACCGGCGGGGAATCGCCACGCGGCCGAAGGCTTCGCGCTCGGCCTTGCCCTTCGCGCACTCTGGGCAGGTGTCGCGCCAAGCCGTCCCCATGACGCGGCGGGGGTAGCGGCCGTGCTCGGGGCAATGGCCCCAAACCTCGACGGGGTAGCCCTCGGGGATGTTGAAGCGCGCGCGCTCCTCAGGCGTCACGGGCGCGTCGGGCAGCCCTTCGGGCTTCGAAGATTCTGAGGCCTTCGGCATAGTCGTACTCCGATTGGGGGGTGAGGATAGAGCCTTGTCGGCTTGCTTGAACGTCATGACGGTTGTCCTTTAAGTAGTTGCGGTCTCGGGCTTGGAACTTCACGGCATTCCCGAGCCAATTGCGGAAAGCGGCCTTCCAGTCGGCGTAGGTGTTGCCCTTGGCGACGTGCCAGCCGACGAACTTGCGGAACTCGGCCGCGAGATCGAGCGTCGGGTAGTCCGCCGCGAAGGCGTCACGCCATTCGTCCGGAATCACGGCATCGAGGTCGAACGGACAAAGGCGCTTGGGCTTCGCCCTCGACGAGGTTGAGGAGGACGAGGTGCGGGCATTGGTCCTAGGCTTCGGAGCCGGGACCTTGGCCGTGGCCGGGTCCACGTCGGAGAAGAGGTCGGCCGGGTAGTCGTCTTCCACGGGCGCCGGTTCGGCGAGGAGGGACGCCCAGTCGTCGGGAGAGGGGGTTACCCCCGTTTTGTGCGCTACCCCCTCCGCGGGGGCGTCGCACGCGAACGCGGGCGAAAAACTTCCTTGTTCTCTTCCTTGTTCTATTCCCTGTTCTTTTCTATGTTCGTGGTAAAGATCTTTAAGGGGGGTGGGTAAAGATCTTGAGGGGGAGGAGGTAAAGATCTTTACGGGGTCTCCCTCAACATCTTTAGGGGGGGCAACTTCTTTACCCCCATCAACATCTTTAGGGGGGTCGAGATCCTTACCCCCTTTAGGATCTTTGAGGAGTTCCGCGCCGGGCAGGCTTCGAATGGCGTCCAAACTCACGATGAACGTGCGGCGGCCGCCGGAGGGCTGGGACGTTTTGATGAGGCCCTTGGCCTCCAGCGCTTTGATCGTCTTGCGGACGGTGAGTTCCGACACGTGGGCCTTCGCCGAAATGCGCGCAGTCGACGGGAAGCACGACCCGGATCGGTCGGCCTCCGAAGCATTGACGTGGTGACAGATAGCCATCAGCACCCAGAATTCGGAAGACGAAAGGCCGTCTCCGAACTCGAAAAGATCATTGATGAAGGCGAAGGACATGCCGCGTCCTCACTTCCGACTTTCGTCGGCGAGCACGGCCGCGCCGTTGCGGCGCACCACGTCCCAAGAAACGTCCGGGCGAAGTTGTTCGCAGACGATCTTCCCGTTGGTCAGTTCCTCGACGCGAGGACACCACGACAAGGGAATCGGCCGACGACCGTGAACCACGATCCAAACCGCCCCGGGTGTGACGCCGAGCGCCTCGGCGAGCTTTTTCTGAGAGCCGAAAAGCCTGCAAACGGCTTCAAATGCTAGATTCTTCATGATGCGAAGTATAGCGGCGATCGTT
The DNA here is from genome assembly GCA_048465795.1 of Alistipes sp. Lineage (GTDB taxonomy): Bacteria > Bacteroidota > Bacteroidia > Bacteroidales > Rikenellaceae > Alistipes. Next base: position 3,880 of record DBFWKV010000018.1, on the reverse strand, counting down.
GATCTTTGCAAAGCCTAGCTATTGATTGGCGGATTTATCATTGCTATATCACGCACAGGAGGCGGCATCATGGCCCTAACACCCGAGCAGATAGAAGAGTGCGCGAAAGCCAAGAGGCTTTTCGAGGAGCGCTCGACCCTTTCACAACGCGAATTCGCTCAGCGCTACGACCTCGGCACCCCCGGAAATCTTTGGCAGTACCTGAACGGTCGGCGCGCGCTCAACCTAGACGCGGCCGTCAAAATTGCGAACGGCCTCGGCGTCAGCGTCGCGGACTTCTCGCAGCGTCTCGCCCAGAAGCAAGCCGAACTCTCCGCGCCGACGTCGACCAACGTCTGCGCGGCGCCGAAAGCATCGAAGCGAATCCCGCTCCTCACGTACGCGCAGGCCGGGCAGTTCTGCTCACGAGGGCAGGTGCAGCATCCTCTTGCGGCGATCGAGGCTGGGGACTTCATTGCAGTCGACGACGACACGCCGGACGGGTGCTTCGCGCTCACGGTAGAGGGCCGAAGCATGGAGCCAGTCTTTCTAGAGGGCGACGTGATCGTGATTGATCCCAACCTCACGCCGCACCCGGGAGACTACGTCTTAGGCTGTCGCATCAACGAATTTACGGGCGAGTTCGAGACGACTTTCAAGAAGTATCGGGCGCGCGGTCTCGACGAAATGGGCCGGGAGGTTTTCGAGCTGGTTCCGCTCAACGATGATTTCTCGACGATCAACAGCGCGGCCCACAAGGTTGAAATTGCGGGCGTCATGGTCGAGCACCGGCGCTCCTACAGGAGGTGAGCGGCCGCGCTACACCATGAGATTGTCTTCAGTCATCCACGGCGCGGTCGACCTCGACAGCCAGACGCAAAGCATGCTCAAGATGAAGTGCGTTGAAGCGAATCTAGGCTGACCTCGACCCACGCAACAACACGTCCCCGCCTCCCGGCGGGGATTTTTTTACCCATCGAAACAAGCGGAGCTATATCAGTTTGCACAAAAACAACTAGTCACGCTATTGACAACAAAACGTAGCGTTGCTATATTTCCATCCATGGACGGCGAGCAAGGACATGCTTTTGCCTTCAACCGCTATCCAAAATCCTCCCCACCCCGAAAGGGCGGGCGAGCACCGGACGGTGATTAGCCGGACGGGCGGACGGAAGCCATAAGAACCGAGCGGGTCCAGTACCCCGTAGGGAGCGACAAGACGCAAAGGCCGACGAAAGCAGTGGAGACCGCGCAGGTCTGCCGGGGTACGCCCCGTCACCCGGCGCGGTCGAAAAGGCCAACTGAAGCCCGTTCAGCGAGCGGGCTTTGGTGGGAGCTTTTCAAGAGTAAAATCAGCCCACATATACAGCAGGAGGCCATGAATGGCAGACATCATCGCCACGGTCTGGGACTTCGACAAGACGCTCATCCCCGGGTACATGCAAGACCCGATCTTCAATTCGCGGAAGCTAGACCCGAAGGCCTTTTGGGAGAAGAACAACGCTCGAATCAAGGAACTGCAGGCGCAAGGGTTGGACGTCAACCCGGACACCTACTATCTCAACACGTTCATCTCAGAAGCCAGAATCGGCGGCGCTCTCGACGGCATCAATAACGAGACCATCAGAGCACTCGGAAAAGAACTGAAGTTCTACAAGGGGGCCATTGATCTGTTCAAGGCGATCCACGAGCTCAACAACGATGAGGTCTACAACAATTACGGCATCAAGTTCGAGTGCTACATCGTCAGCACCGGGCTGAAGAAGATGATCCAGGGGTCTGAGATTGCGCCGTACGTCAAAAAGATTTGGGGAGCCGAATTTGTCGATTCGGTCGACAAAGAGGACGGCAAGACACGCATCACGGAAATCGCCTATAGCCTCGACAATTCGACAAAAACGCGCGCCGTCTTTGAAATCAACAAGGGCGTCGGCATCGAAGAGGGTAGCACGATCGACGTGAACACAAAGATCCCCGAAGAAGAACGCCGCGTCCAGTTCTGCAACATGGTCTACGTTGCGGATGGGCCGAGCGATGTCCCCGCTTTCTCGCTTGTCGTCCAGAAGGGAGGCGCCACGATGGCGGTCTACCCGAAGGGTGACGCCAAGGCCTTCAGGCAAGTCTATGAGCTGAGCAAAGCCGGTCGCGTCAACATGGTCGCCGAAGCCGATTACACGGAAGGCTCTCAGGCAAGGCTTTGGCTCATGGGTAGACTCCGAGAGCAAGCTGACAAGCTCGTGGAAGTCAAGCGTAGCGTCTTCAAGAGACCCGCTGGGACCCCAAGTCACTTGATTTAAGGAACCTCTTCCGTGAAGAGGTTCCCAAAATCGTCGAGTTGTTTTTCTGCTCGTGGGTGGCGACAAGAGAACCCAGCAGCAAGACATCGAACTCGCCAAACGACTAGCGGAGGCAGTGGAAAATGAGTAATCCATTCAACCCCGTCGACTTTATGGAGTCCGACGATGAGATCGTTGATTACCTTGTGGAGTGTTGGTTCGACGATCCTGACGGCCTCACGTACCTCAGAGCATGCGAGTTCGTCGCAAGTTCCGTAAGAGACGCGAAAAAATACGCTTGGCTAATTTTCCTTGCAGTTCGTCAAATCACGAAGCGAGAAAAGAGCCAAACGCCCAACGATCACAAGCACGCTTTTGCATAAAGCGACGAAGCCCGACCTCATGTCTCATCACGAAGGGACGCCGGTTCTCGATGAACTCGCGAACATCGACATCAAGCAGGTGGCGGAAGAGTTCATTGCGCTGGAGCGCAAACTCAACATCTTCAAAAAGCTTGCAACAGTCAGCATCGCGACCAAGAACGTCATCGGGTACTCAGGCGGGCATTACAGCTTGATGTTCCTTAACATGGAAACGGAGCAGCTCTCCATCACGCCGTTCGATGAAGCTCAAGCCAGTTTGGCCGAGGACATTTACCTTTCGATGGAGAATCGTTATCGCGACGATCCTTCGAAACTGGTTGTTCTCGTGTCCGTTGGGGACTTGAAGAGCCTTCGAATTGCATACCCGAATTACTTTCTAGACACCCATCTGTTCATCAGTACGCTCAAAAAGATTTGCACACAAATCAAATAGTTCGAAAGCCCGCCACCATGCGGGCTTTTTCGTACCCGCAGGCCCGCCGGATCAGTCCGCTGCGGGCTTTTTTTGTTGGAGAAGTCATGAGAAACGAAGAGATCGAAAAGGAGTGGCTCCGCATCTGGACCCACTCCTCAAACGTCGACGACGCGGTTGACCTGATCATACGGAACCGCGCGCTACCCGAAGACGTGGACTACGCGCGAAAGGAACTGGAGACCTACGTGAAAGAGGCCTCCGAGTTCCTAGACAGGTTTAGCGAATGCGACCGGAAGCCGTGCGAACGGCTTTGTTCTTGCCCTGAAAGTTGATCGTCGCGGCGACCTCATCCCGCGTCGGCCGCTAGGCAAGAGCCTTCTCAAGCTCGGCAACCTTCTTCTCCAGCGCCTTCAGGCGCTCTTCAATCTTCCTTTCGTCAGTCATTTCCCCTCCTCGGGTGGTTGGTTGAACAACGTCGAAACCTGGCGAGCCTCGACGCGTCAATCTTCTCATCCGAGGAGGGAAAAGCCAAGGAGACCACCATGGACATCGCCCACGACAGCGACTGCGCAGTCCACAACGGCCCGGATATGGAACCGGGCCCTTGCAACTGCGGCGCTCAGGCTAAACATGAACGCCGATGGTTCGCATTCCTTTATCTGCGGGGTTGTACCCAACTCGCACGCCTGAGAACTCGGCTTGGCACATGCGGTAGATGTCAACCTTTCTTTCCGCTAATTTACAAAGTTTTACATTTGTGCTTTCTGAGGGGCTCTGCCCCCTCCGCCTTCGGCGGATTCCCCCGAGGTTTTTTAGGACCACAAAGA
>DBFWKV010000017.1:0-4220 GCA_048465795.1 Alistipes sp. | reverse complement strand
GGTGACCTCGCCCGTCAAAAGGCGGGAAACAACGTGGTTTTTGAATTCTTCAGAGTATCGCATTTTCCGTGACTCCAGCAAAGAGATTTATCACGGAAAGAAATTTTGGCATCTAATGGGGATCAGGGCATGGATACCGATGCGAAGCCGGCCGCTTTCTCCGGCTGCCGCCATGCCGGCGGTCTTCACCGCATGGTCGAGTTGGTCGATGCCTGCGGCTATCCGCTCGACGAAGTGGCGTCCGGCCTCGGTCAACCGAACACCCCGCGCATGGCGCTCGAACAGAACGATGCCAAGGTCTTCTTCCAGCGCCTTCACGCGGGCGCTGACGCTGGATTGCGCCACGCCGAGCGCATTGGCGGCGTGGCGGAAGTTCAGATATTCGGCGACGGCGAGAGTGTGAACTAAGGTCATCATCGGCACTCGCCCCGAGAGGAGATGATGGCTCAACGGATTTAATCCGTCATTCCTCGTAAGTCTACGCATACCAATTCGCCATGACTCAATCACAATGAAGTTGCGAAAGGTCTGCGTAGTATTGGCAGACATATTAAATAGAGGGTCGCGCCGACAATCCAAACCCAACCGTTCCATGCCCCGGCGGTGGCAAAATAGAGTGCTGTGAAGCCAAGCGGTCCTGCGATAGAGCTTAGATTGGTGAGGCTCGTTAGCGTTCCCTGCAAAGCCCCTTGCTTGTTACTGCTGACATTGTTTGAGAGCATTGCCTGCAAGGCCGGCATGCCAACACCCCCGGCGGCAAGCAGCAACAGAATCGGGAACACCATCCATCCCTGCGTGGCAAAAGCCAGAAGAACGAAGCCAGTCGCATCCGCAGCCATGCCAAACAGTAGCGTGCGCCGCTCTCCAAGCCGGCTTGAAAGCGGGCCGGTAACAAACGCTTGGAAGATCGCATGTGTTGCCCCAAACGCCGCGAGCGACAAACCAACGGTCGCGGTGTTCCACTGAAAACGGTCCTCGCCATAGATGACCCATAGGGACGCAGGCGCTTGGCCGATCAGTTGAATAATGAAGAAAACTGCGAAAAGCGCAGCTAGCCCGCGCAAAGCATCATCCAGCCGGAACAGAATGAATGGTTTGATGCGAACCGACTTTCCGGTCCCGCCATGGCTGCGATGAGTTTCCTTGCGCAAAATGCAGGCAAGCAGGAACGCGAACCCGTTGAGAAGGGCAGCGGCGACAAACGGAGCATGAGCAGAAATACCGCCGAGCATGCCACCAAGTGCTGGCCCGGCAATCATGCCTGCCCCATAACAGGCCCCCATGTAGCCGAACCAGCGCGCGCGAGAATCTTCCCCCGTCGAATCAGCAATGGTTGAGGCAGCTACAGCTCCGGTTGCGCCCGTGACGCCGGAGACGAGTCGGCCGATATAGAGCACCCATAAGACCGGCGCAGATGCCATAATCATGTAATCGACTGCGGCTCCCGCAAGAGAAGCCAGAAGAACCGGACGCCGACCGTAAGCATCCGAAAGTTGTCCAAGCACGGGCGCGAAGACGACCTGCATCAACGCATAGAGCGACAGCAAGGCACCATAGTGACCAGCGACCTGCTCTGCTGGCACAAGCTCACGCAAAAGCGTCGGAAGGACGGGCATGATGAGGCCGAGACCCATGGCGTCGAGACCCACGATCAGCAGGGCAATGATGGCAGAGCTGCGCACCTGAAACTCCAGCGCCGCTCAATGCGAGCGACTTTATCAATGATAAGGACATAGACATGTAACTTATCGGTGATAAATTGTCAAGCGTTGGCGAAGGAACGTGAATGACCAAACTGGACAAGGGCACCGTGATCGCAGCGGCGCTGGAGCTGCTGAACGAGGTTGGCATGGACAACCTGACGACGCGAAAGCTCGCTGAACGCCTCAAGGTTCAGCAGCCTGCGCTTTACTGGCATTTCCAGAACAAGCGCGCGCTGCTTGACGCTCTTGCGGAGGCGATGTTGATGGAACGCCACACCCGGTCCCTGCCCAAGGAAGGCGAGGACTGGCGGGTGTACCTGAAAGAAAACGCCCTGAGTTTCAGAACGGCGTTGCTCTCTTATCGCGACGGCGCGCGTATCCATGCGGGCACCCGACCGACAGAACCGAATTTTGGCACCGCCGAGGCACAAATACGCTTTCTCTGCACAGCGGGCTTTAGCCCGAAGCGCGCCGTTTGGGCGCTCCGGGCGGTCAGTCACTATGTGGTTGGTTCCGTTCTCGAACAGCAGGCATCTGATGCCGATGAGAGAATTTCGGACAGGCCAGATGTGTCCGAGCAAGCACCGTCATCCTTCCTGCACGATCTGTTTCACGAGTTGGAAGCAGACGGCACGGATGCTGCGTTCAACTTCGGACTCGACAGCCTCATCACCGGTTTCGAGCGGCTACATTTATCTACAATAGATTAGAGGCTATCCCCCTCTGCCGCCCGAGTTGCCGCGACACCGATCCGTCCTGCACAACGCCCATGACTTCCTGGCCCAACTGGCGGTCGATGGTCGGCCGCCAGCCGGCTAGATATAGTCGGTGCGGACTAGCTGGCCCATGTCGCTGGCGAGGGTGAGCAGGTTACGAAGCGCCGCGCTACGGTTGAACGGCGACCAGATGGCCGAGAACGGAACTGGTTCCGGCTCATCCGCGAACGGGACGAAGACGACGCCGGATGTTTTCAGCAGCGACGTAGCCGCACCGGCGATAGTGATGCCGAACCCCTGTCCGACCATGGACAGCAGCGCGCCGCGCCCAATGTCGAAGCGCAGGATCGACGGGGCGGGCCAGCGCCCGGCATGACGTAGCACGATATGGCTATGAACTTGCGGGCCGGTGCCCCCATGGCGGACAAGGAACGTCTCGCTCGCCAGATCGGCCCATGTGACCGATGATTGCCCGGCGAGCGGATGCCCCTCCGGCAGCGCCGCCACCAGCGGTTCGGTCCAGATCGGGCGGCTATGGCAGTCGGGCAGTGCGGGCGTGCCGGCAACAAACACCACGTCCAGCCGGTCTGCGCGAAGCTGCATGATCGCATCGCGGGCCGTGCCCTCGGCGATCTCGACCTCGATGCCGGGATGTTCCTCCCGATACCGTCCGATCAGATCGGCGAGGAAACTGCGCGGGATTAGGGCGTGGATGCCGATACGAAGCCGGCCGCACTCGCCTACCGCCGCCATGCCTGCGGTCTTCACCGCATGGTCGAGTTGATCGACGCCGGCCGCGATCCTCTCCACGAAGTGGCGTCCGGCTTCGGTCAACCGGACGCCCCGCGCATGGCGCTCGAACAGGAGGATGCCAAGGTCTTCTTCCAGCGCCTTCACGCGGGCGCTGACACTCGATTGGGCCACGCCGAGCGCATTGGCGGCGTGGCGGAAATTGAGATATTCGGCGACGGCGAGCGTCTGGATGAGCGACGCGAGGGGGATGCGCGATCCGAGCGCGGTCGGCGCTCCCCATGGGCGATCAATCGTATGTGTGGCACGACGACGCATCACTCACCACTAATCGGATTGTTTCAATGGCGGTTTCAACAGCGTCGATGTGACCATTGATGCAACTGCGAAGGCGACTAAGAGAGCGCCCCCCCATCCGTAAGCCAGTTGGTTGTCCGTCGTCGCGGCTTGCTCAAGCACAATGACTGTGGTGATCGCGCCCAGCGCACCGCCAAGACGTTGGGCGATGTTGATAATTGTCGCCGCGTCGCTTGTCTCATTCTTCAAAACAGCGGCATAAGCGGCAGTCATGGCTGGCATTTGTGCCAATGCCAACCCACCTCCACGGACAAATAGTATAGAAGCTAAGGCGAGTGGCAGCATTGAGGGCCAAAAGAAGGCTGCCGTGCTTAGCAGTAGTATTGTGCTTCCGACTAAACAAACTGCGAGAGCGCCGTAGCGGTCAGTAAGGTTGCCTGCGATTGGCAAGATGACCGCTGACCCCAAGCCCATCAAAAACAACATCAAACCAGCATCAGTCGGAGAATGATGCAAACTGTCTTGCAAAAATATCGGTATAAGGAGCAACCCGCCATACATTGCAGCCCCCGTAAGGCTCGCGGTGACTACGGCAGCCGCAAAACCTGCTCGGCGGAATAGTCGAATGTCGATCAGCGGTAGATGTCAACCTTTCTTTCCGCTAATTTACAAAGTTTTACATTTGTGCTTTCTGAGGGGCTCTGCCCCCTCCGCCTTCGGCGGATTCCCCCGAGGTTTTTTAGGACCACAAAGA
>DBFWKV010000016.1:0-38352 GCA_048465795.1 Alistipes sp. | reverse complement strand
GCAACGATTTTCTTTCTCATTTTTGTGTATTTTAAATGTTTGGAACAAATTTTATTTCTTCGCAGGGAATGCCGTGCGCCACTTTTCGCGCAGGTTCGTCAGGCGCACCCACGTGTCGAAGCCGCGCCGGCCCTCTTTAAGTTCGATGAGACGGGCGCCGCTCACCAGCTCCTGATATTCGGCATACCCGCCGCTGTACTGGCCGTAGCCCAATGCGATGCCCTCTTTGCAGGCGATGTAGTTGTTCGAGTGGTCGTGGCCGGCAAAAACGCCGATCACCTCGCCGCCTTCGACCAATGCCCGGAACATCCCCGAGTTGTCGCGCGGAGGGCACTCCCTTTCGAGCCGCACGCCCGTGAGAGGCAACGTGTCGAAGGCCTCGGCGAACTCGGTCAGCGGCACATGGAAGAACATCAGCGCTGCCGATTCGCAGCCTTTGTGCTTCGCGGCCTGCGCCCTGTACCACGCGACCTGCCCGGCCGTGAAACCCTTGTAGCTGTGGTCGTCGGCGTTGTAGTCGTTCGAGTCCATGACGTAAAGGCGGGCCTCGACGCGGTTACCGTCCTTCGACAGCACCGGGATCACGAAGTCGCCCTGCCGCTCCCCGGGAGCGTTGTAACGGCTGTTGACGCAGCCCGGAAGCGTGCGGATCAACTCGTACAACTCGGCGCGGGTGATTCCCTGTTCGGCGTCGTGGTTGCCCAGCGCGATGGCATAGGGAACGCCCTGCGCCGCGATGGCGCCGCAAATCCCGTACATCGTGGCTGCACCCGGTCGGCGGTAGATCAAATCGCCCGTGACCACGATCAGGTCGGGCTTTTCGAAGCCGATCAGGCGCGCCAGCATCCCCGGCACATGCTCCGATTGCCAGCCCTCGCCGTTGAAGTGCAGGTCCGTGAGCTGCATGACCTTGAATTCGCCGTTGTCGGAGAATCGCAGATCCTGAGCCGTCGCCGCACCGAGTGCCGACAGGGCCAGAAGCAGAGTGAGCAGTCGTTTCATGGGGATCCGGATTACTCTTCGCACCACTTTTTCACCTCGTCGATCGAAGGCGCCTTCAGTCCCAGCTTGTTCTTCTTGTTGAAACCGCACAGGTCGTTGAAGAATTTTCCCGCCGGAAGTTTGCGGAGCGATTCGACCGTGATGTACCCCATTTTCTGGATGACGGGCACCCATTCCGCCGGCACGCCGATGGCCGTGTAGGCTTCTTCCGCGTCGGCCACGACTTTCTTTTCCGGCCGCATCTGGGGGAAGAAGAGCACGTCCTGGATCGACATGCGATCGGTCATGAACATCGTCAGGCGGTCGATGCCGATCCCCATGCCCGAGCAGGTGGGCATGCCGTATTCCAATGCGCGGACAAAGTCCATGTCGATGAACATCGCCTCGTCGTCGCCCTTTTCGCTCAGGTGCAGCTGCTCCTGGAAACGTTCCAACTGGTCGATGGGGTCGTTCAGCTCCGAATAGGCGTTGCACAACTCCTTGCCGTTGACGAAAAGTTCGAAACGCTCCGTCAGTTCGGGATTCGTGCGGTGGCGCTTGCACAGAGGCGACATCTCGATCGGATAGTCCGTCACGAAGGTGGGCTGGATGAGGTCTTCCTCGCAGTATTGGCCGAATATGGCGTCGATCAGCTTGCCCTTGCCGTACGTTTCGTCCACCTCGACGTTCAGGCGCCTGCAGGCCTCGCGCAACTGCTCCTCGCTCTGTCCCGTGATGTCGTAGCCGGTCTTTTCGCGGATGGCGTCGGTCATCGTGAGGCGACGGAAGGGGGCCTTGAACGAAATTTGCTTCCCGTCGAGCGTCAGCTCGGTGTCCCCGTTCACGGCGAGTGCCACCTTTTCCAGCATCTGCTCCGTGAATTCCATCATCCAGAGGTAGTCCTTATAAGCCACGTAAATCTCCATCACGGTGAACTCCGGATTGTGCGTGCGGTCCATGCCCTCGTTGCGGAAGTTCTTGCCGAATTCGTAGACGCCGTCGAAGCCGCCGACGATCAGTTTCTTCAGGTAGAGTTCGCTTGCGATGCGCAGGTACTGGTCGATGTCCAGCGCATTGTGGTGTGTGATGAACGGACGCGCCGCCGCACCGCCCGGAATGGGCTGCAGGATCGGAGTTTCGACTTCGATATAGCCTTTCGAATTGAAGAATTCGCGCATCGTCGAAATGATCTTCGCGCGTTTGACGAACACGTCGCGCACCTGCGGATTGACCACCAGGTCGACATAACGCTGGCGGTAACGCACTTCGGGATCGGTCAGAGCGTCGAACGTCTGGCCGTCCTTCTCCTTCACGACGGGCAGCGGGCGGATCGATTTCGACAGCACGGTGAACTGCTTGCAATGTACCGAAAGTTCGCCGGTGTTGGTGCGGAAGGCGAATCCTTCGACACCGACGAAGTCGCCGATATCCAGCAATTTCTTAAAAACCGTGTTGTAAAGCGTCGGATCGCCCTCGGGGCAGATGTCGTCGCGGCGGATGTAGACCTGTATGCGGCCCGTGTGATCCTGCAGCTCGAAGAACGAGGCGCTGCCCATGATGCGGCGCGACATGATGCGGCCCGCGATGCGCACATCCTGAAAGTTCTTCTTTTCGTCGTCGTAATTTTCGGCGATCTCCCGTGCCATGGCCGTCACGTCGTAGCGTGCTGCGGGGTAGGGTTCGATTCCCAAATCGCGCAGAGCCTGGAGCGATTGGCGCCGGAGTTGTTCCTGTTCACTGAGTTCGATGCTCATCGTATTTCGTTTTTTCGTTGTTGTCCTATGATCGTGCAAATTTAGTAAATTCTGCTGAAAAATGAGCGGTTCCGGCTCCGGGATTCGCTTTTTTGGGCCGGTGTACGTTTTGACAGCCGGAATTTACGAAATGGAACTTCACGAAGGTCGGTTTCGTCTAATTTCATGCGACCAACAAATAACGGGATTTATGAATATCGATTTTACCTTTTTTCGGAAGTGGGCAGGCGGCGCGTTGCTGGCTGCGATTTTTGCGGCCGGATGCGGGAAGGACGACACGGCCGGGGATGCTCCCGGACAGGCGGTGCTGGAGGTATGGCCCTCTTCGCTCGCGTTCGATGCATCGGACGCCTCGCGCAACCGGGTGTCGGTAACCTCCAGCGGCGTGTGGGCGGTCTCGGTTCCGGCAGGACTGCGTGTCGATGCCGTCACCGGTACGGGCGACGGCGGATTTACCGTGACCTCCGCCCCGGTGGGCAGCAGCGAACTGACCGTGTCGCTGGGGACGCTTGTGCGAACGGTCGTGGTGACGCGCACGGCCGATCCGGAAGCGCCGGAGCTGACCCTTTCGCCCGCCGTCCTCGAGTTCGACCCGGAACATCCCGACCAAAATGTGATCGTTGTGAGGTGTGATGCCGTCTGGACGGTTTCGGCAACGGCGCAGGGATTGTCGTTCACGCCCGATTCGGGCGACGGCGACGGCGGGATCCGCGTGACGGCCGCGCCCGAAGGCCGTACCGTACTCACCGTTACGGCGCAGCGTGCCGGGAAAAAGAGCGTGGAACAGGTCGAAATCGTTCGTGCCGCCGGACCGCTCGAAACAATCTGGTCGGAGAATTTCGACCTTACACCGGGTTATACGGGATGGGCGAACCGCAGCGACAGCTGGAAAAATCCGCAGGGTACGGGAGCCGCGTCGGTCACTTACGACTGTGCGCAGGCGTATGTGCGCAACGACGGCAGTTCGGCGAACCGCTACGAGGGGGCCTCGGGAAAATGCCACATCCGGCTGTTTTTCGACAACGATCCCTTTTTTACCGTGCAGCGCATCGCGCCCGGCGGGCATACGGACCTGACGCTGACCCTCGGCGCGGCTTTCACGGCGGCGAACTGCAGACTCGACGTGAGTGCCGACGGCGACTACTGGGTGCCGCTTTCTTATACGGGAGCCGCGTCGTACAACGTCTGGCAGAAGCTCTCGGTCGGGTTTACGCTGGAAGAACCCGCACCGTATCTTTACCTCCGTTTCACCCCGCAGGGGACGGCTTCCTACGGGGTGAATTTCGACGACCTGCGCTTGTCGGGCGGCGGAGGCGGGCAGCGCATCTCGCTGCGCAAGCCCCAGATTCGCTGGGCTGAGCTGCCGTCGAATTTCGAGCGTCCCGAAACGGATCAGTTCGTCTATACGCATTGGGCGACGACCGTGAAGAGCAACCGGCGCGTGCGAAACTATACCTATTGTTATGATACGCGCCGCCACAACCCCGTGTGGGTGGCCTATCCGCTCCACGCCTGCTATGCCGAAGGCGGCTACGGGCGCACGAATCCCGATCCCTGGACCTACGACCCGGCGCCGGGCCTCGGCATCGGCCGCCAGTCGAAGATTTACGGGATCGATGCGGGCGACGTGTTCCAATACTGGACGAAGGAGTACGCCCTGGGCGGTTACTGGTCGCGGGGCCACCTCTGCATGTCCCGCGAGAGGGGCGGAGCCGATACGCAGCTCAACCGGCAGACGTTCTACCCCACGAACATCGCGCCGCAGGCTTCTTCCCCGAGCACGTTCGCTGCGGTCTGGGGGTACGTCGAGTCGCTTTTCTCCGGCACGCGCGACACCTCGAACCGGATCACGGCCGATGACGGCGCCGTGAACGTCAATGTGGTGGCCGACACGCTCTATATCGTGGCCGGGTGCTGGTACGAACACGACAACTGGATCGAGAAGGACGCGTCGGACAACGGTCGGCTGAGCGGCGATTCGAAGGATTGCGTGATGCCGACCCACCAGTTCAAGATGGCGCTGCGCACCAAAGCCGGGAATACGGGTAAAAATATCCGCGACTGCACGGCCGGCGAGTTGCAGGCCGTGGCGTTCTGGATCGAGAGCCGGACGATGCGTACGGCGACCGATGCCGACCTGAGCGACTTCGCGGTGCCTGTGTCGTTCGTCGAGCAGAAGACGGGCATGACCTTTTTTCCGGATGCACCGTCTGCGGTCAAAGAGCATTTCAACGCGGCCGACTGGGGGTTCTGAAAAGGCCCTTGACGACCTGCCGGCCAAAAGATCACGCTCCCCTGCGGGCGTGATCTTTTGCTTCCGGTACCGCCGGTCCCGTTGGTTCACCGGCAGATATCCGGACGGCGCCACTCCTTTGCCTTGCGCGGGACGACGGGCGGATTATCGGCCATTGGCTGCAAACCGATGCTCCGGCGGCCCGAACAAACGCTAAAAACGACTGTTTTTCAGGTAAAAACCGATTGCATGTCGAAAATTGTTCTTATATTTGCATCGGAACAGTATACCGATTATGGAGAGTTTACTTGCAGACAGGAGTGACAGGCGGAGTCAGCGCGGTCAAGGCAGGTAAGTCCGTTTTCCCGATTCTACGAAAAGGGCTGCGGGCTTATGAAGCCCGGCGCGAAGATTGCACGAACCCCTCGCGGGTGCGAAGCATTCGACACAGTACGATGATCCCGGTTAACGGGAAATGCGTTGCCTTTCACCCCGGAAAAATAAAAAAATCAGGCTGCCGGACAGAATTGTCGGGTTTCCGTGTTGTCAATTACGATTTTATTCGTATATTTGACAAGCGATTCGTCGAAAGGCGTGAATCGCGTTGCCGCTACGTAAACGTGGAAAATTTACAAGCCAAGCGACAATCAAGAGGATGCCCAACGTCGGGTCGTAACCACGTCCCGATAGGAGGCAGCAGTGTATCAGGCATTTACCCCTTGACGGGCGTGGGCCTCTTGCGTTATGAACTTTGGCGGGTTTTCCACGACCTACGTAGCATAGTAACGCAAGCACGCCCGCCATTTTCGGATGGCGGCGTGGGCTTATAGGTTACGGATCCTTTTCGGATCTTCCTCTTATTAAGCTGGGTTCACGTATCGTCATTTTTTGATTTTCGGCGGATGGCATAAACTTAAAAGACTGAGATTATGTTATCTTTACGAAGTACGACACGGCCGTCGCCGTGACATATTGTAAGAGATAAAGGTTAGGACAAACCTTTATGCCACACGGTAAACTCGCGAAATTTTCTAATTGTCGGCGTAAAATTTGTCTGAAACCCTTGTCATGCCCCGGTACGTGTTGCCGGGGCGGGCTTGGGCGTAAGGGCAATTACCGGCATAGGCTCGCGAGGCCGACCGTGTGGGATTGCACCTGCGCCCTCGCTTTTTTTGGGGCGCGCGGTGCGACGACACCCGGCCCATAGTCTGCCCGCCAGGGCAGAAAGGGCGCCAGAACCTTCCCCGAGGTGTAAATCTTATAACGGATGTGAGTGAATGAGGTTAATAAGAAGGGGAACAGTTCTGCGCTCTTTTTCCGGAGGGCCGGTAAGTTGAACATTCTGCAGCTCCGGCAATATGACACGGTCAATCAATCGGAAGAATAATAGATTGCCAGCTGGCGGCCCTGTGTCGCCTTGTGTCCTTGTGCCGGGGGGTAAGGGGGACGCAGATGTTCGTCGCTTCCGCGCAAGGGCGGATTTTTCGCCTGCGTGGTTTCCGGAATTTTGGCGGGGCGGTTTCGGTTCACCGGTCGGTGGGCCGGGCCGCCCTTTTTTCTCAGGTTCGCATACAACCTGCCGGCCGGCACGGATTACTCCCGGAAGGAGCGGGAAAGTCCCGTCGCGTGAAGCGGCGGGTGCGGGTTCGGCTTCAGGGTCGAATCCTTTATCCGCAGACAGCGAATTTTTTCTCTTTAATGATTTCCCACGATCGCGATACGGGGCGGTATCCGGTTTTTTGGTAAATTATTCCCCGGATTTTGGGTTGGCAGACCGCCCCTTTTTTGCTCGTATCCGAAAAACAGGTGTTGCGAAACTGCAAGCTACGGAACCCGGGTTGCCGGTCGGAGCAGGTGCAAGAGAAGTTGGTATGCAGCTCGGATTTCTTCCCGTTGTATCTGCCTTGCGATTCCGCAGGTGCCTGTGCGTGCTTATTATGACAAAACTATTTTGGGGGCGGCTCCATCTTCTGAATCTTGGTCACTATGTAACATCATCCCGGAACCGCCCCTTTTTTAAAACCGCAGTCGCTATCCTGAAAACAACATGAACGAAAACAGGGGAACCGCCGGTCTACGCAAGGCATCCATTTAAAAATAAATAAATTTGCCAGGCCGGTGTTCCCCTGCTTTTTCGAAATGTCCGAAGCCCCGGCTTCCGGCCGTCAATGCCGGTCTCTGAACAGAGCGGCGGCGAGGAGCAGTACCGGAAGGTAGTCCCGCAGCGCCACGCGCAGCGAAGTCAGCGCGCGCTGCATTTCGCGGTTCACCTGCCTCTGTGAAAGGTTGTACTTCTGGGCGATCTCGTAATAGGTTAGGTTGTCGTCCCGGTTGGACAGGTAGACTTTGCGTGTAATCTCCGGCAGTGACATGATGCGCGAGCGGAAGATGGACGCCACCTCGCTGGTAAAAAGCCGTTTGGTCAGTTCGCAGTCCTCCAGCACGGCTATATCCTGTTGGATTTCCCACTGTGCGAATTTATAAATGTTCTGCTGTGCCTTCTGATGGATTTTCAGATCGCGCAGGTACATCAGGCATTTTTTCTTGACGATGCCGAGGATATAAGCCTGCGGACTGCTCTCCAGCAACAGCGTATCCCGGTTCTCCCAATAATAGACAAAACTGTCCGTTACAAGGTCTTCGGCGATGTGGTCTTCGTGCACGTAAGACTTTGCAATAATTATATACTTCTGTTTGTAGTCGGAATACAAACGGTCGAATACTTCAGAGGTTATATAATCCTGTCGGGGCATTGGGATATTGATTACAACAATCAAAGATAAGTATTTTTTTGCAATTTCAGATAGGATCGATCTTATATGCCCTTTTACGGTATCAATGTAATTCCATGCAATACCGGTTGCGACCTTTTCGAATGCGGTCCGATCACCTGAAAATCCGACGGCTTTTCCGGGGGCCGGAATTCGGTGGCTCACGACGTTTCCGCTCCGGTTTTTCGGCCTGAAACCACGCCTGTGGTGCATGGCGGAAATCCGTTGCGGTCCCGAAAAAGCGGAACCTAATGGCCTGTGCGGGCACATCGGTACGAAAAGGATATATTTAAATTTTTGCATAAATGCCCGCTTTAATTATTAAAGAAATTTAATTGCGTCGAATGGGGGTCAACCCGCCCCTGCTTGTGCAACATATATACAGTAACAGATAATAAAAAAATGATCGAACTATTATTCAAGTATTTTCGGGGAGAGGCAACGCCGGAGGAGCAGCAGCGAATCGGCGAGTGGCTGGAGGCAGATCCCGTCGAGAATGGGAAGCAGTATAAAACCGCGCGTTTTATTTACGAGGGAAGTATCATCTACGGCCGGCCCGCTATCCTGGCCAAATTCTTCTCATGGCGAATGATCGGCCGTTATGCAGCCGGTATCGCCGCAGCCGCAGCGCTGGTGCTGGGCACGGGTTATTTCGCGCAGCAGCGAACCTACGACTCCTTGTCCGGGCAGTTGGCCGTGCTGGAGACCCCGGCCGGACAGCGGGCGAGAATGGTGCTGCCCGACGGTTCGCAGGTGTGGCTCAATGCGGATACCCGCATGGAGTATCCGGCCGTTTTCGCCAAAGGAGAGCGCCGCGTGAAACTTTCGGGCGAAGCCCTGTTCGAGGTCGCGCACGACAAGGCGTGTCCGTTCATCGTGGAGACGTTCGCCTCGGAAGTCGAGGTGCTGGGAACCAGATTCAACGTCCTGGCGGACGCCGAAGCCAACGAGTTCTCGACGACTTTGCTGCAGGGACGGGTCAAGGTCACCAACCTTGCGGATAACGGCAATATCATCATCATGAATCCCGCCGAAGTAGTGAGTCTGGTGAACGGACGTCTGCTGCTGGAAAACGGGACGGATCCTGCGGCGTTATGCTGGCTGGACGGACAGGTGAGCTTCGGCGGGCTGTCGTTCGAGGCCCTGATGTCCCGCTTCGAGAAAGCCTTCGGGACGACGATCCTCATCGAGCGTGAGAAAATGCCCGAGGCATGTTACTCGCGGGGCAAGGTGCGGGTTGCGGACGGTATCGATCATGCGTTGGGTGTGTTGCAGCATTCGATCGATTTCACCTACACGAAGGACGAACAGAGCAATACAATAGTTATACGGTAAGCGATATAGGATGCACAACTGAAGTTTAATCAAAACAAACTGACAGCCTATGATGTGACGAAAGAAAATTTTATCGGAAAAACTATGTTATCGGGAACAAAAAACCTGCGGATGTGGGGCATCCGCAGGACAGTAATAGATAACATAATTAATTGCTACTTAAGAACCTATTACCTTAATTTTACAAATGTATGAATAAAACAGTATTCTGCAAAATCAGGACGCTGTTTGCGATTACTTTGACCTTGTGTCTCTGCCTCTGCACATTTGCTGCCAAGGCGCAAAATGCCCGGATCAATCTCAATCTGAAGAATGTCCGGCTCGAACAAGCGATAAGTGAGATCGAAAAACAGACTTCCTATCTTTTTGTGGCTCGTAACGTCGATGTGAACAAACCCGTAAGCATCGATGTCCAGAATCAGCCAATCAACGAAGTTTTAGCACAACTATTCAGGAATACCGAAATCGGCTACAAAGTCGACGGGGTGAACATCATTCTCGATAAAAAGGAGAAGGGTGCGCCGGAAAAACCCGTGGCGGTAACCGGAAAAGTCCTCGACAGTAACGGACAGCCTATTATCGGTGCTGCGGTGATCGTAAAAGGTACGACGAACGGAACCAGCACCGACGTTTCGGGTGCTTTCTCGCTTCAGATACCCCCCCCCGCCGCAACAGCCCAGCTCGAAATCAACTACCTGGGCTATGAACCTGTGGTTGTTTCGGTTGGCAATCGTACTGATTTTGACATTACGCTCAGGGAGGCCGCTTCCGAGATCGAATCGGTCGTGGTCACTGCGCTTGGTATTAAGCGTGAGCAGAAAGCCCTGAGTTACAATGTCCAACAAGTGAAATCGGAAGACCTCACGACGGTCAAGGACGCCAACTTCATCAACTCGCTGACGGGTAAGGTCGCTGGCGTGACGATCAACACGTCGTCGTCGGGTGTCGGCGGCGCTTCGAAGGTCGTGCTGCGAGGCAGCAAGTCGATCGCCCAGTCGTCGAACGTACTCTACGTCATCGACGGTATTCCGATGTACAACTTCGGCGGGGGCGGCGGTACGGAGTTCGATTCGCGCGGAGCGACGGAAGCCATTGCCGACATCAACCCGGAAGACATCGAATCGATGTCGGTGCTGACGGGTGCGGCTGCGGCTGCGCTCTACGGTTCGGAGGCTGCCAACGGTGCCATCATGATCACCACCAAAAAAGGGGAGTCGGGTGCGCTGAAGGTCACGCTGTCGAGCAACACCGAATTCCTGAACACCTTTACGCAGCCCGATTTCCAGAACCGTTACGGTACGGGCAGCGAGGGCATGCGAAACGGTTCCAACGGATATAGCTGGGGAGAAAAACTGCTGCCGGCAGCCCGTTACGGCTATACGCCCGACAGCTACTTCGAGACGGGTCACGTCTATACCAACGCCGTGACGATCTCGGGCGGAACGGACAAGAACCAGACCTATTTTTCGGCCGCGTCGGTCAATTCGGACGGGATCATCCCCAACAACGAGTACGACCGTTACAACTTCACGTTCCGCAACACCTCCTATTTCCTGAAGGACAAACTCAAACTGGACGCCAGCGCCAGCTACATCTATCAGCAGGATCAGAACATGACCAACCAGGGTGTTTATTCGAACCCGCTGGTTCCGGCCTACCTCTTCCCGCGCGGCACGGATTTCGAACCTTACCGGATTTTCGAGCGTTACAATCCCGCCAGCAAGCTGATGGAACAGTTCTGGTCGGACGACCTGTCGGGCGACCTGCGGATGCAGAACCCTTACTGGATCGCATACCGCAACCTGCGCAACACGGACAAGAAGCGTTACATGCTCTCGTTCGCCGCCAGCTACGACATCCTGCCGTGGATGAGTGTAGCGGGACGCGTGCGTATCGACAACTCCAATTCGCTCTACACGCAGAAACTCTACGCCACGTCGAATACGACGATTACCGACGGCGGTAAGAACGGTCATTACACCGAGGCGCGCGGTTACGATACGCAGACTTATGCCGACGTGATGCTGAACATCAACAAGACGTTCGGCGACGACTGGTCGCTGACGGCCAACATCGGTGCTTCGATCAACAACATCAAGACCGACGAAATGTCGTATCGCGGCCCGATCCAGGAGAACGGTCTGCCGAACATCTTCAATGTGTTCGACCTCGACGACGCCAAGAAACGCGCCGAGAAATCGGGTTGGCAGGAGCAGACGCAGTCCATTTTCGCTTCGGTCGAAGTGGGTTGGAAACAGATGCTCTACCTGACCCTTACGGGGCGTAACGACTGGGCTTCGCAACTGGCCAATTCGCCCGAGGCGTCGTTCTTCTATCCTTCGGTGGGCCTTTCGTGGGTGCCCACGTCGAAATGGGATCTGGGCAATGCGTTGACCTATCTGAAAATCCGGGGATCGATCGCTTCGGTGGGTATGCCTTTCCCGCGTCACCTGACCATCCCGACCTACGAGTACGATGCGACGAACAAGGTCTGGAAGGCCAAGACGCACTATCCCATCGGCGACCTGCATCCGGAGCGTACGCGCACCTACGAGCTGGGTCTCGACGCCCGTTTGTGGAAGCACATCAACCTGAGCGCTTCCTGGTACTGGGCCGACACCTACAACCAGACCTTCGACCCGCAGATTTCGGTGTCGTCGGGTTATTCGACGATGTATCTGCAGACGGGACACGTCCGCAATACGGGTGTCGAGGCAACGCTGGGCTATAACAACGAGTGGCGCAACTTCGGCTGGTCGTCGAACGTCACCTTCTCGTGGAACAAAAACGAGATCGTGGAGTTGGTTCATAATTACAAGCACCCCGAAACGGGCGAGTACATTACCAAGAACCGCCTCGAGATCAAGGGCCTCGGCAAAGCCAAGTACATCCTCAAACCGGGCGGTACGCTGGGCGACCTGTACACCAATTCCGACCTGGTGTACAACGACGACGGTTTTATCGAGGTGGACAAGAGCGGCAACGTGCTCATCAAGGACGACTACGAGAAGGACATCTACCTGGGTTCCGTATTCCCGAAATACAACCTTGCCTGGCGTAACGATTTCCGTTACAAAGGCCTGAACCTCGGGGTGCTCGTCACAGCCCGCATCGGCGGTATCTGCTATTCGGCGACGCAGGCCAACCTCGACCTGTACGGTGTGTCGGAGGCTTCGGCCGCTGCACGCGATGCCGGCGGCGTGCTGATCAACGGCCGCGACAGGATCGACGCCCAGAAGTGGTATCAGGCAATCGGTTCGCAGTCGGGTCTGCCCCAGTATTATACCTACTCGGCGACCAACGTACGCCTTCAGGAGCTTTCGCTGGGCTACACGCTTCCGCGTAAATGGTTCCGCAACAAAATGGGCCTCACGGTGTCGTTCGTGGGCCGCAACCTGTGGATGATCTACTGCAAGGCGCCGTTCGATCCCGAAGCCGTGGCTTCGACGGGTATGAACTACCAGGGCATCGACTATTTCATGATGCCGTCGCTGCGCAGCCTGGGTTTCAACGTAAAATTCGAATTCTAAAGCATGAACAGCATGAAAAAGTTCAATACATACATGCAGCTACTGCTGCTATCGGTAGTGCTGCTCACTCTGTCGGCCTGTACCGGTGACTTCCCGGATATCAACCGCAATCCGAACGAAGTGACCGACGAGCAGTTGCAAGCCAACAACTACAAAACCGGTACGAACATCAAATCGCTGCAAAGCCTGGTCGTTCCGACACAGGAGCACCGTTATCAATTCGTGGAGAGCATGGTCGGCGGCCCGTTCGGCGGCTATATCGCCGCGACGATGGACACGTGGACGACGAAGTTCGAAACCTTCAATCCTTCGTCCGTATGGCGCAGCGTGCCTTTCGTAGACATGATTTCCGATACCTACGAGCCGTACCGCGAAGTGATCAACGGCACGGACGACGAGGTGGCGCATGCGTTGGCCAAACTCTTCCGCATTGCAATCATGCACCGCGTATGCGACAGTTACGGTCCGATTCCGTACACGAAGGTCATGGAGAACAAGACCGAATCGCTCGAAGTGGCTTACGACACGCAGAAAGAGGTCTACACCCAGATGTTCCTGGAAATGGAAGAGGTGATCGAAGCGCTGAAAGAGAACATTTCGCTGCCTGCGGATGCGTTCAGCCGCTATGACGGGGTTTATTACGGCAACGTGTCGCAGTGGCTCAAATTCGCCAACTCCCTCAAACTGCGTATGGCCATGCGACTGACCGAAGTGGAGCCGGAGACGGCGAAAGCCAAAGCGGCCGAGGCGATTGCCGCAGGCGTTATCGAGGTCAATGCCGACAATGCCGCCATGCATACGAACGACAACCGCACGACGCTGATCTACAACGACTGGGGCGACCATCGTGTCGGATCGGACATCATCAATTACATGAACGGTTACAGCGACCCGCGCCGCGAGAAAATGTTCACGACGGTCACGCTGGTCGAGAACGGTGAGGAAGTGCCGGGTTACGTGGGTATCCGCATCGGTATCACGCCGACGAGCAAGTCGCAGGCCGTCTCTTCGTATTCGAATATGGTTGTGGCGTCCGACACGCCCTATCTGTGGATGAACGCTGCGGAGGTTGCGTTCCTGCGTGCCGAGTGGGAGCTTCGCTGGGGTTCGCCGGACAATGCCAAGTCGCTTTACGAGCAGGGCATCAAACTGTCGTTCGAGGATCGCGGCGCAAGCGGTGCGGACAACTACATCACCGATGCGGTCAGCACGCCCAACGCTTACAAGGATCCGCTCAACAAGTATTCGGTAGCCGACCCCCAGAGCACGATCAAGATCGCCTGGAGCGCCCACAACTCCCAGGAGGAGCATCTCGAGCAGATCATCACCCAGAAATGGATCGCCATGTTCCCGCTGGGCACCGAGGCCTGGTCGGAGTACCGCCGAACGGGGTATCCGCGATTGCTGCCGGTCGTCGAGAACAACAGTGGCGGCACGGTTAACTCCGCCTGGGGCGCCCGCCGTCTTTCCTATCCCGTGGAGGAGTACACGGAAAATGCTGCGAACCTCCAAACCGCCATTTCGGACATGAACAACGAATCCGTCAACGGCACCGGTGACAATATGGGCACCCGTGTCTGGTGGGATCGCAAAACCTTAAACTAAAAG
Source organism: Alistipes sp. (assembly GCA_048465795.1). Classification (GTDB taxonomy): domain Bacteria; phylum Bacteroidota; class Bacteroidia; order Bacteroidales; family Rikenellaceae; genus Alistipes. The sequence goes on along the minus strand of DBFWKV010000016.1, from coordinate 24,140 downwards.
GCCATGAAACATAAAAATATCATTAAACTGCTGTGCCTCACGCTGCTGACGGCTTCCTGCGGATTCACTTCGTGCGACGACTGGACGGACACGGAGGGCATCGACAAGAAGGTTGAGCGTCCGCAGGAACAGGACCCGGAGCTTTGGGCGCAGTACACCGCAGCGCTCAGGGACTACAAGAACAGCGAGCATTTCCTCGCCTATGCGCGTCTGCATAACTCGCCCGAGGTGGCGACCAGCGAGAAGGACTTCATGCGCTGCCTGCCCGATTCGCTCGACATCGTATCGCTCACCAATGCCGACAATTTTTCGACCCACGATCGGGAAGACCTCTTTCTGATGCGCGAAAAAGGCACCCGTGTGCTCTATCAGGTCGATTATGCCGGCCGTGCTTCGGAGTTGGGCGATGCGCAGAAACTCGCCGCCTACCTCGAACGGGTAATTGCCTCCGTGAAGGACATCCGTCTCGACGGTTATTCGTTCACGGGTATTCCCAATGCGTCCGACGCTGCGACGGTTGCGGCTGCGGCCCTGATCGTCGAGAAACTTTCGGCGGCCAAAACCGGGGATCAACTGCTCGTGTTCGAGGGCAATCCGCTCTTCGTGGCTGCCGCCGACCGCGCGAAGGTCGATTACTTCGTGCTCAACACGGAGACCACGAGCAACGTCACCGACCTGAAGATGCAGGTGCTCGGCGCTACGGGCTATGCCGCCGTGCCGCAGGAGAAACTGCTGCTCGCGGCCGCTTCGGGTGCGCCGCTCGTCACGGAAGATCAGACGGAATATGCCGCGATCACCGAGATGGCGAACCGCGTGGTGTCGCTCGGGCCGCTGGCCGGCCTGGGACTCTATAACATCGGCGACGACTACTACAACGCCGGCATGAACTACCGGCTCGTCCGCAACGCTATTCAGACGTTGAATCCTTCTAAATAGTGAACCATATGAAAATAGCAAATAAATATCTCTTCTTTGCGGCTGCGGCCCTTCTGGCCTTGAGCGCCTGCACCTCCTACGATGCCGACGACAAGAAGTTCGGGAACGTGGTGTACCTCGACGTGGCCAAGACGACCGACGTGCAGTCGGCCATCATCAAGAAGACGCTCGACAAGACCGAGCGCCCGCTCGCCCCGACGCTGGCTTATCCTTCGTCGGAGGACGTGACCGTCACGATCGCGGCCGATCCGTCGCTGATCCGTGTGTACAACGCCCGCTTCGGCACGCAGTGGCCGGCACTCGACGCCAAATATTACGAGCTTTCGGAGGAAAAGGTCGTGATTCCCGCCGGCAAAACCTCTTCGGAGACCATCAAGCTCTATTTCAAGGAGCTGCTCGGCACCGGCGAAGAGGAAGCGGGAGCGCTTCCGTTGGATGAGACCTACCTGCTGCCCGTGACCATCACGCAATCGAATGTTGCGGTGCTCAACGCCTCCTCCACGGTGTATTACCTGGTGAAGCGTTCGTCGAACATCACCACCGCCGCCCAGCTCACCGACAACTGGATCGAATTCCCGACGCTCGATACGTATGTTCCCACCAGCATGGCCTGGAACAACCTGAGGGCCTTCACATACGAGGCGCTGATCTTTATCGACGACTTCAAAGTTTCGACCGAGACCACCGACGATCCTCCCCAGACCATTGCGGTCAATATCTCTACGGTGATGGGCGTCGAGAGCAGCCAGTTGCTGCGTATCGGCGACACGAACTTCGAACGCCGCCAGCTCCAGTTCGACGGTTCGGGCGCAGGTACGGCTTTCGGCAAATTCCCCGAAACCGACGCCACGAAGAACCTCGAAAAGGGACAGTGGTACCATGTGGCCTGCTCCTACGACCAGACCACGCGTACGACGCGCATCTACGTCAACGGCAAAATCCAGAGCGAAGGCAAGGAGATGGGCGTGGCGACGCCTACCGAAAGCAACAGTATCAACCTGGCCATGCGTGCTCTTTATGATATGTATGTGAAAAATCCGACTGAAGAGAACGAAAGGAAATACGGTACTTGGGGCGATGCCCGCCAGTTCTTTATCGGCTACTCCTACGACGCCTACCGCCCGCTCAACGGCAAGATCGCCGAGGCGCGTGTCTGGTCGGTGGCCCGTACCCCCGAGCAAATCTGGGAGAACATGTACGAGATCGCCGATCCCGAGCAGGATCCGACGCTGCTGGGCTACTGGAAGTTCAACGAGGGCGAAGGCAACACGGTGAAGGACTACTCGCAGTACGGCAACGACGGTGTGGCGCACACCGATCTGGTATGGCCCGACGGGATCGAGATTCTGAAAATTAACGAAACCGAGGAATAACTATGAAGACGATTATGATAAAGACGAAGAATGCAGTAGTGACGCTTCTTTGCGTGGCGGCGCTCGCAGGTCTCTGGGCCTGCGAGGCCGACCCCGTGGAGACTGAGCGCGGCAACATTCCAGACAAGGATCCGCTGGAAAATACCTATGGATTGTTGCGCAGTAGACAGTCGCCCGGGAACCAAGTCGGCATCCTGCTTACGCGTGGAAGTACGGGTGAGATGATAGACAATATATTTTACCAGATTACCCGGCCTGCGACCGAAGCGCTTTCGTATGACATCCGTGTCGACGAAACGTTGTGTGACGCTTTCAACGAGGCCAACGGCACAGATATGAAACTGCTTCCCCAGGGGAACTACAATTTTACAGGCGGTCAGAAACTCTCGATTGCGGTGAATGGCAGGAAATCGGATGTGAAGCAGTTCAGGGTCAATGCCAACGGACTGGAAGCCGGTGAATATCTGCTGCCAGTGACCGTTGTTAAAGCTGGTGCCGATCCTCAGAATGAGTGGCAGACGATTTATTACCGTGTGACGATTCGTGAACCCCAGGTCGGCGATTCCGAGTTGAATGACGATCAGGTGTTTTTGGTGGGTTATATCGATGTGAGCATTTACCAGCCGTTGTTGGTCGACGACTATTTTATGACTAAGATGGATATGACTACCTATCAGACGGTCTGGTACCGTACTATCGGCAATCTCATCAATCTTTCTGCTGCGACAATTGACAACGAACCCGCTACCGGGCGTGCGATGCTGAACCTCGGGTCGGATGTGCGCTACGTCCTCGGACAAGCGACCAAATACATCCGTCCGTTGCAGGACAAGGGCCGTAAAGTGTGTCTTTGTATCTCTGGAGGCGGTACGGGATTGGGCTTCTGCAATCTAACCGACGAGCAGATCGCCGATTTCACGGCACAGGTTAAAGTGGTTGTCGAGACTTATGAACTCGACGGTGTGAATTTGTGGGACAAGGATTCGGGCTACGGTCTGGAGGGTATGCCCGCAATGAACACTACCTCCTATCCGAAGCTGATCGTCGCTTTGCGCAATGCGCTCGGAGAAGGGAAGCTATTGACCGTCACCGACCATATGGAGCCTACCTCCTATTTTTGGGATACGACCGCAACGGACGGTATCAAAGTCGGGGAGTACATCGACTATGCGTGGTCGGGATACCGTGACAACACGGTTCCGGTGGTGATCGTCGATCCGTGGCATCCCGATGTGACCAACGCTACGGGCGAAAAACTCGTCTTCGAAGGAACACACAAGCCCTTTGCCGGCCTCGACCCTGCCAAATACGGCTGCCTCAACCTGCCTTGGTATACGATCGATCCCGTTGTAAACCGTATTTTCGAGTGGAAAGACGCCAAGTGCAAGCAGAGCAATATCCTTGTTCTTGACCTGCGAACCATGCTGCAGGATAACCTGGAAAGCACCTGGGCCCAAAATCTTCAGTCATTTTATGAGAATTTCGCGGACGACGGTAAGACAGGTTCTTATGAACTGTTTCCCGGTTTCTGGCTTGATCAGGTTGATAACTCTTACATGTTGGATGCGGGCAGACTGGGAAATACGGAAGGAAACCGTTATAACAAGTGGCTTAAAGACTGGTAACCAAACAATATGAAAACCATTATTCAGAAAGGAGGCGTTATAGAAAAAAGAAGGAACTTGCCAACCCAAACGTTCCCATGCGGAACAACTCCCGTTGTTGTAGCGAAGCCGAAGTCGGGCTGTGACCTAAAAAACGAATTCAAAGGGCGGAACCCGGCCAGGCGGAACAGACAACGGTTCACGTAACAAAATTTAATTACCTTAAAATTTAAGAAAATGAAAAACTTAATGAAATCTTTGTTAGTAGTTTTGGCCGCGTCGTCGATGGTAGCTTGCCAGCAGGCAGAGGAACCGGCAATGGATGGAGCACAGTCTCCCGAAACTCGTGCTTACGGTGACAAGACGCCGATTCTGGTAACCTATGTTGAGACCAATGACACCAATCCGCTCAACGCGGGCGATTACTACCTGCCCAGTGGCAAACCGCTGGTTGACATTGTCGAACTGTTCGCATCGAATGTGCGGAAACGTACCGTAAACGGTGTTGTGGAGCCTACCCTCTACCTGAACGACAAAATGACCAACCTGATGGAGAACAACGGCTACCTGACTTACATCAAGCCGTTGCAGGACAAAGGTATCAAAGTGCTGCTGACAGTGTTGGGCGACCATCAGGGTATCGGTGTGGCCAACATGAACTCGACGCAGACCACTCAGTTTGCCAAAATCCTGGCACACGCCGTGGCTAAGTACAACCTCGACGGTATTGGTTTCGATGACGAGTATGCCGACTATTCTTCTACCAACTCGACTTCGTACAGCGAAATCATCACCAAACTGCATGCCCTGATGCCCGCCGACAAGCTCATCACGGTATTTGACTGGGGCTATACCGGCTCAATCAATGCTGCTGCACGCGCTTGCATCGACTACGGCTACCACGGCTATTTCGGTTCGTACCTGTCGAGCGTTGGCATGGGCCTGAGCAAGGATCGCTGGTCGCCGGTTTCGCTGAACCTCGGCAACTACAACAATCCGAGTACGGCTGCCGGCTATGCTGCAAATGCCAAGAACAATGGTTTCGGCGCTATGATGTGCTTCAACCTGCGCCGCAGCGGTGACAACGATCCGCTGAATGTATTCCAGTCGCTGGCAGGCGGTGCAGGCTACGGTGTTCCCGTAACCCGCGACGGTGGTAACCGTCTTCAGGATTGGACGTTCGTTTCGACCGGCTACACGATGACAATGGATGAGGTTGAATAAACTCTCGTCGTCACTTCTTCCATAATATGGATTCGTATTATGGGAAAGAGAAGTTGATGCGCATTTCGGCCCGCACATCGTCATTGTGGAGGTGTGCGGGCCTTCTTTTCCGAAATAGATTTTTACAAGATTTACAACGGTACAGAATGATTTTTAACCCCTTAAATACCAAACCTATGAAAACTTTCCGTTGTGTTACGTTTTCGGCGCTGGCGCTGCTCTTCGCGGCCTGCACCGCCGATATGTCGCCCGAGTGCGACGCCGCACCGGGTTCCGCAACCCGCGCCTATGGGGACAAGACCCCGAAAATACTGGTCCTGATCGAGACCAACGATGTCAATCCGCTCAATGCCAAATCCTACCGCCTCGGAACATCCTCTGGAAAGGCATTTATCGATGTCGTGCAGCTTTGGGCCGCGACGATCCATAAGGATGCGTCGGGCTATCCTTCCCTCTATTTCAACGACCGGCTGGCACCGCTGATGGCCAACCGCAATACCTATATAAAACCGCTTCAGGATGCGGGGATCAAAGTGCTGCTCTCCGTGCTGGGCGACTGGCAGGGGATCGGCGTCGGCAACATGACCGACGCGCAGGCCGACCGTTTCGCCGACCTGCTGGTTCACGCGGTCGACACCTACGGCCTCGACGGCCTCGATTTCGACGACGAGTATGCCAATTATCCCTCGCTTATCGACGGTTCCTACGGCCGTGTGATCCGCGCCCTGCGCACAAAACTCGATGCGAAGTTCGGTACGGGTTCCGACCGCAAGCTGATCACCGTGTTCGCCTGGGGCACGACGACCTCGCAGATCGGCGCTGCGGCCGGCGCCGGGATCGACTTCGCCTATCCGCCCGTATCGGCAACGAACACGTTTACTCCTACCACTCCCATTCCGGGCGTGACGAAAGACCGCTGGTGTCCGATCACGATCAAGCTGTCGCAACGCAACCCCACGATCCTCAATCTGGTCAGGACTAACGCTGCGAAAGCTAACAGTCAGGGCTACGGCGGCATCGCCTGCGTCGGCCTGCGCCGCGCGTCGGATGTCGACCCGCTGCCGACTTTCAATGCGATCGCGCAGGGCGCTTACAACAGCACGGTCTTTTACGACGGCAACGATTTCTCTCAGGACTGGACGCCCGATCCGTCGGGCCTGACGATCACCGTCGATGATATTCCTTAGTTCCGCATCCTTTCCGGCTTTCGGATCATAGATTCACTCACTTAAACTTTTCACCCGATGAAACCTTACAAATTCCTTTGCCTGCTGTCCCTGCTGACAGCGGCGTGTACCGACGGGGTACTGCCCGCCTCCGACACCGATTCCGGTCCCCAGACCCGGGCTTACGGCGACAAAACCCCGAAAATCATGGTCTATGTCGAAACCAACGACACGAATCCCCTCAATGCCGGGGACTACTATCTCGCCGACGGCAAACCGGTGATCGACCTCGTGGAGTTTTTCGCGGCCAATGTCCACAAACGCACGGTCAACGGCGTGGTCGAGCCGACGCTCTACCTCAATCCCGAGCTTACGCGCCTTTTGGAACCCGATCCGGCGGCGCCCGACTCGACAGGCTGGCACAAATACGTGAAGCCTCTGCAGGCGAAGGGCATCAAAGTGCTCGTGACGGTGCTGGGCGACTGGCAGGGAATCGGCGTGGCGAATATGAATTCCACGCAGACGACCCAGTTTGCCGCCATCCTGGCGCATATAGTGGAAAAATACCACCTCGACGGGCTGGGATTCAGCGACCATTACGGGAATTATGCCTATACGGTTTCGACTTCTTACAGCGAGATTATCACCAAGCTCCGCGCGCTGATGCCGGCCGACAAACTGATAACTGTGATGGAGTGGGGAAATACAGGGACGATTTCCCCCGAGGCGGTCGGCTGCATCGATTATATGTATCACGGGTATTGGGGGCCTACAATATTTAATATGTCATCTTCGACAGGCATTGATAAAACGCATTGGTCGCCGATGTCGCTCAACCTCGGCGTGCCCGCAATTCCCTCTTCACTCAGGAATAATTCGGCCAGAACGGCAGCCAACGGGTACGGCATGATCTGCAACTTCAACCTGCGCCGCAGTTCCGAAACAGACCCTCTGCGGGTTTTCGAGGCGTATGCCCAGGGTGCCTACAACGCAACGGTCACCTGCGACGGCGGCGACCGTCCGCAGGACTGGCAGTTCGTCTCCGGGGGCCTGACCATCACACGCGACGATGTCGGGAACCATTGATCCCGCCGTCTCCTGAAAACCGAAGATACGGGCGCGCTCCGGTTCGAACTGCCCCCCCCCGGCGGCGAGAACTTGCGTAAGCCCTGCGGCGGTTTATCCGAAAGACTGGCAACAGCCTTTGAATGTGGTTTGTAAAAAGAAGAATTGCTGAATTGTCAGGTTGCGATGGCCGTTTCACGACGGTCATCGCTTTCTTTCGGAGTGTATCGCACGCTATCGTCCGTCTCTGCGGCGAATCGGCCGGAAAGGGAAAAAGGCTGCCGGGTGAGATGTTGGTTTGTAAGCGAGAAAGTTTGTGACGTCCACTCTGATTGTTGACAAACGAAAACCGGCAGCCTTATTTTTGCAAATATGAAAAATAAAATGTATCTTATATGTGTTGCGATCAGGCATAATGAAAGACACGGCCTAACCTATGACACCTGAAGGAATGCTACTACCCGATGAACAATAGGAAAGGCCGTGTCATTTTACACGACTTCCTATCCCCTGTCCATCATTCATCTTCGTAGCATTTTTCAGGTGTCGATGACAGGAACCGTAATCCATACCGGACTACATTGCAAAGATATAAAAAAAATCGAAGGTGCAATACCGAAAGACGGAATTTACACCTTCGACCGTAAAATCGATCCCGTTTGTCTCCGGGCGTATGAAGAACGACTCCCTACCGAGTGCTCTTTTTCCGCTTCGCAAGCCGGTAAAGCCGGAGCGCCCCGGCTCCCAGAACGGCTCCCACAAGCGATCCCCACAGCAGGTCGAGCGGGAAATGTTTGCCCAGGTAGATGCGCGAATAGCAGATCAGGATCGTGCAGCAGACGATCAGGATCGTGAACCAGCGCCGCCGGATCACACCCGCCGACAGTACGGCCAGCCCCACGACCGTCGCGGCATGGGCCGAAACCGTGCCGTAGCGCCCGCCCAGCGCACCCATCGGGGCATGGACGATCCACTCCCCGGCGCGCAGGCCCTCCCGGCGCAGCGCAGCCAGCGAGTCGGGCGTGATGCCCAGCCCTTCCAGCTGCGGCGTGTACATCGGACGGCAGCGGGGCGAAAAGCCGGGCATCAGGTCGCCCAGAAGCCCGTTGCCCTTGAAAATCCCGGGGATCATGTCCGACAGCCCCAGGACGATTCCCAGCAGAACAACGAAGATCAGCAAATTGCGCCACCCTTCGCGGCGGACGATCAGAAAACAGATCAGCGCGTAAAGGGGCAGCCACATCAGCGTGCCCGAAACGGCGAGCATCAGTTTATCCATAAAGGTTCCGCCGTCGAAGTTGAGCGCCAGGAAAAGGTCGTAGTCGCAATGGGTGTAGTCGGTGTAGATCATGTCTCAGAATTGGAAGTAGATGAAGGGTTGAATGTCGCTCGATTTGACCTGCATCACGCACCAGATCATCGCGGCGACGATCAGCACCTGCACGACGAGCGGTGCGCGCAGCACGAGCGTTTGCGCCGTGCGGTCGGCCGACGAGGGGAGCAGGTGCAGGATGTAACCGGCGGCGATCAGCAGGAAAACCCCCGTATATCCGGCTGCGGCCTGCGGGATGATCGAGAAGTCGAAGTTGTAGAAAATCTGGTGAAGCATCAGCGTCACGGTCTGCATCGACTCCGCGCGGAACATCAGCCACCCCAGGCAGACGAGGTTGAAGGTGAAGAAGATGCCCGGCAGGCGCCACCACCAGCGCATTTCCGCGCCTGTGGCCTTCGCTCCGGGAATGACCGCCATCCAGAGTTTGTGCAGGGCCAGCGCTGCGCCGTGCAGCCCGCCCCACAGCAGGAAACGAATGGCCGCGCCGTGCCACAACCCGCCCAGCAGCATCGTCAGCAGCAGGTTGCCGTAGGTGCGCAGGCGCCCTTTGCGGTTACCGCCCAGCGAAATGTAAAGGTAGTCGCGCAGCCAGGTCGAGAGCGAAATGTGCCAGCGACGCCAGAATTCGGTAATGGTCGCCGACTTATAGGGCGCGTCGAAATTCTTCGGGAAGCGGAAGCCCAGCAGCAGGGCGATGCCGATCGCCATGTCGGAGTAGCCCGAGAAGTCGCAGTAGATTTGGAGCGCGTAGCCGTAGATGCCCATCAGACACTCGAACCCGGAGTAAAGCAGGGGTTCGTCGAAAATGCGGTCGACGAAGTTCAGCGAAATATAGTCCGAGATAACGGCCTTCTTGAAAAGACCCGTCAGAATCAGGAACACGCCCATGCCGAACATTTCGCGCGTGATGACGACCGGGTTTCGCCGGATCTGCGGGATGAAATCGCGCGCCCGGACAATCGGCCCTGCGACCAGCTGCGGGAAGAACGAGAGGTAGAACAGGTAGTCGAACCAGTTCGAAAGGGGACGTATGTGCCCCCGGTAAATGTCGATCGTGTAGCTCATCGACTGAAAGACGAAGAACGAAATGCCGACCGGCAGGAAAATGTTTTGAAATTGCAGGAATCCCTGGCCGAACAGTTGGTTGGAGATGTCGATCAGGAAGTTGGTGTACTTGAAGTAGCCCAGCATGCCGAGATTCACGGCGATACTCAGTACCACCAGCCAGCGTTTGGCTGTTTTCCGTCCGGCGCGGAAGATACCCTGCGCGATCAGGAAGTCGCTCGCGGAGGCGAAGATCAGCAGCAGGAAATAGATGCCGCTCGACTTGTAGTAGAAGTAAAGCGAAAAAAGGATCACATAGAGAATCCGCATCATCGGCGCCCGCCGCAGAAAACTGTATATGAGGATGAAACCGGCGAAGAGAAACAGGAACAGCCCGCTGCTGAAAATCAGCGGCGATGAAACGTCGTAGGCGAGCATTGCCTGGATCTTGCCGGTCAGGGTATCGGTCGGGGGCAGGGTCATTGCATCTGGGGGTTGAGCGGCCGGGGGACGATCTCCAGCATCAGTTCCCGGTTGATTCCGGCGAGCTTCGCCGTGTCCACGATTTCGGCTGCCGCCTCCCGGCGGAGTTTGTCCGCAGCGACCGCACGGACACGGTCGTTGATCGCATCGAACAATGCCCGCGCCACCTGCCGGCCGCCGCCGTAATTGATGTGGGTATAGTCTTTCCCGGCCCAGCCGTTCGCCACGAATCGTTCCATGCCGCCCTGTGTGCGCATGGCCTCGCAGGTGTTCCAGAAGGCGGCACCCGCGTTTGCGGCCGCCTGCTGCTGGTAGCGGAGCATGTGAGGAAGTGCATCCATCGCTTCGAAACCCGTCTCGCCTTTGATCGAGCGGTCGCTCACGCCGAGTACCAGCACCGCCGCCGTGGGGAAGCACTGGCGGACATAAGCCACCATTTTTTCGATCTGTTCCCCGTAGCGGGTGTAGTTCTTCACGCCCGGTTGCATGATGTTGAGTCCGTATTGCAGCACCACCAGGTCATAACCCAGCATGGCGTTGATCTGGGCGTTGACCGACGGATTCGTCCAGAACATCGCCTGTCCGTTGTTGCTGCGCACCGAGTAGTTGTCCACCACCACACCGTCGCCTTCGAACACCGCCCCGTAACCGATGAATCCGTCCGTACCCGAAACGACGCGGAACGAGAGCGATCGGATTTGCGGGGCCGTGACGGTCAGTTGCCGCACGGCGGCATCCCCCTCCACACAGAAGGCTTGAGTGAGTGAATCGTTGAGGATCACCTCCAGACGACTCCGATTCGGGCTGATGAAGAAAACGCGGGCTGTGGTACATTCGCCGAGTCCCTTCCTGAAACCGGTGCTTTCCCAGCGGGTCGAGGCTCCGGCCTGCGGCTGGCAGACCCACCCCGAAATGTAGAAATTGTCGCGCAATGTGGCCGGAGCCGATTTACGCTGCATGATGTTGTACGTGTTCCACCCTTTCGACTGGGTCTTGACCGTGCGGCGGAAGGCGGTCAGAGGGGAAGCCATCGGCGCGAAGCCCGTGCCGCCGCCGCCATAGGCGGTTTGCAGTTTTTCACGCAGGTCGGCCGTCAGGATGTCGCCCTCGATGAACGAGTCGCCCAGTACGGCGATACGTACCGGCCGTCGGGCGTGGAGCAGTGTGTCGCAAAAACCCGAAAACGGATGGACCCCAACCGAATCCGGCTCTTCAATGGGCGTCACGGCCGCCGTTTGTCGGAGGGTGTCCGGTGTCCGTACCGTGTAGCTCGCGGAATCCCGCGCAAGATGCCATTCGAAAAGAATCTGTACGCTCTTCGGCGTGGTGTCCGCTTCGATGCGTTCGGCTACCCGGTCCAAATCGATGCGAAACTCCTCTTCGTCGTAAAGGGATGCCTCCTGTTCCTCGGCCTGGGCATCGTCGAAGCGTATCAGATCGGAAAGGATGTTGGCCCGCCGGAGCTTGACCTCCCCGACGCTTTGCGGAGGGATAAAACTCACGGCCAGCAGCACTCCGAGGAGTGCAAGGGCCGCAATCCAGACCCGGTGGGTGTAGTCCTTTTCCTGCATTTGGGGAATCGTTTTCAGTGCCCGGCTCTCCGGCGTGAAGAGCCGGGCGAGTGCCTGCCGCTTCGGAGAATCAGTTGCGGCGGTTGAGGATCAGAAATACATAGTAGAGCACCGAAGCGATGGCACTCAGTGCCGCTACGAGATAGGTGCGTGCCGCCCAGCTCAGCGCTTCGCGGGCCTGTACGAGCTGCGCGCCCTGCATCGTGCGGCTCGATTCGAGCCATTCGAGTGCGCGGGCCGAAGCGTTGTACTCCACGGGCAGCGTGATGATCGAGAAGAGCGCCGACATGGCGATCATCCCCACGCCGATCCAGCAGATGAGTTCGTTCTGCGTCGTAGCCAGGATTACCAGCCCGAGCAGGATCACCCAGGTGGCGGCGGTCGATGAGAACTGCACGATGGGCACCAACTGCGACCGCAGCGTGAGCGGGGCGTAGTCGCGCGCATGCTGAATGGCATGGCCGCACTCGTGCGCGGCGACGGCGGCAGCCGAGACGCTCGTGGACGAGTAGACACTGTCGCTGAGGTTGACGGTCATCGTCTTGGGATTGAAGTGGTCGGTGAGGTGCCCGCTCACATGGGTCACCTTCACGTTGTGGATGTTGTTGTCGCGCAGCATCTTCTCCGCGACCTCGGCCCCGGTGAGTCCCCCGGGGAACTGCACCTTCGAATACTTCTTGAAGACCGACTGCAGGCGCGCCTGCACGGCGTATCCCGCGATACCGATCACGATAATCAGGATAAACATCCCCATCGTGGCGGCGGAGTAGTGGACCCCGGCGCCCGAGTTTGCATAGTAGCCTGCCTGAAGCAGGGCGAAAAGCGGTTGCATCATAATAAAGTGTAAAGTGAGAGGGGAAAAGCGAAAGATTCCATTCCACCCTCTTGTAAAACCTTGATTTTTAATTCTTAATTTTTAACCGTATCCGTTCTGTGGGTGTAGTAAGCTCCCGCCTGCTGAGCGGGCATCAGTACCATTTCATTAACGTTCATGTGCGCCGGTAATTGTGCGACCCAGGCAATTGCCTCTGCAATATCCTCGCCTGAAAGAGGTGTCACCCCCTTGTAAACCCCGTCGGCACGCGCCCGGTCGCCGTGAAACCGCACCAGCGAGAATTCGGTTTCGACCATCCCCGGGCGAATCTCCGTCACCTTGATCCCCGATGCGAGCAGATCGGCGCGCATTGCCTGCGATATGGCGTGTACGGCGTGTTTCGAAGCGCAGTAAACAGCGCCGTTCTCATAGGGTTCCGTGCCGGCGATCGAGCCGATGTTGATGACATGGCCGCTGCCCGCCGCGACCATTTTGGGCGTGATGACGCGCGTCACATAGAGCAGCCCTTTGACATTGGTGTCGATCATGGCATCCCAGTCCGCCGTGTCGCCCCGGTCGATATGCTCCAGCCCGGCCGCCAGTCCGGCGTTGTTGAGGAGCAGGTCGACGCGTTCGAGCGGCTCCAGAAAGCGGCGCACCTCCGCTTCCGAGCGCACGTCGAAGCAGAGCGTCGTGCACGCGGCCCCCGTTTTTTCGATCTCTTCCTTCAGCGAGGCCAGCCGTTCTGCGCGGCGGCCCGTCGCCGTGATGTCGTAACCCAGGGTTGCCAGGCGCAGCGCCGCAGCGCGCCCGATACCCGAAGTGGCTCCTGTGATCAATGCCTGTTTTTTCATAAACGTCGGTTCAGATGGGCAAAATTACGAATTTTTGTGTTACTTTGCATAAATTTACGCAGCAAATTAAATTCCCTTGAATCTGGAGTTTTTCATAGCCCGCCGACTCGCTACCGACGGGGGCAAGCCCGGAGTGATGGTTCGCATTGCGGGCATCTCCGTAGCGCTGGGCATGGCGGTGATGATCCTGACGCTGGCCGTGATCATGGGCTTCAAACGCGAGGTGACGCGCAAGGTCACCGGTTTCGGGGCCCATGTCGCCGTGACCGACATCCGGGGGGTGCATGCGCTCGATTCCGAACCGGTGCGCCGCACGCCGCACCTGGACAGCCTGATCCGCTCGACGGAAGGATTTGCCTCGTTGTATCCCTATGCCCTCAAGGGCGGGATTGTCAAGACTTCGGATGCCGTGCTGGGAGTGATGCTCAAGGGGGTGGACGGGACATTCGGCGACGCTTTTTTTCGGGCGTGTCTGGAGGAGGGCGACCTGCCCCGTGTGGCCGATACGATCCGCACCAAAGACATCCTGATTTCCCGCACGATGGCCGATCAGTTGCAGGCGGGGGTGGGTGACAAGGTGGAAATGCTCTTTGTCGGAAACGGAGAAGCGCCCCGCCGCGACCGGTACCGGGTGTCGGGAATCTACCGCTCCGGTATGGAGGAGATGGATCGCACGATGATGCTGACCGATTTGCGCAACGTGCAGCGCCTCGCAGGGTGGGCCGGTGACGAAATAACGGGTTACGAAGTCCGGACGACGGATTTTTCCCGTGTGGACGAATTCGCCCGCCGGATCGAAACGGCGCTGTTGCGCGACGATGCCGACGAGACGCGGAACCTCGCCGCTGTAAGTATCAGGGAACTATATCCGAATATTTTCGACTGGCTCAGGGCGCACGACGTAAATGCGGCGGTCGTGATTGCCATCATGCTTCTCGTAGCGTTGTTCAACATGGCTTCGGCCCTGCTGATCCTGGTGCTGGAACGCACGCGCATGATCGGTCTGCTGAAGGCGATGGGGATGCGCGACGGTGCCGTGCAACGGATTTTCCTCTGGCGTGCGGGGTTCATCGTGGTGCGGGGATTGGTTTGGGGCAATGCCGCAGGACTGGCGCTTTGTCTGGTGCAGAGGTGGTTTCATGTGGTGAAACTCAGCTCCGAAGGCTACCTGCTTTCGGAAGTGCCCGTCGCCTTCGGCTGGGGATGGTGGCTGCTGCTCAACGCGGGGGTGGTGGTCGTTACGGTGCTGCTGCTGACGCTTCCGGCCCGGGTAATATCGTCGGTGAAGCCCGATGAAACGATCAAATACGATTGACAATGAAACCTTACAATACGGATCAGACCAAAAAAGAGGAGGTGCGCGAGATGTTCGACAACATCGCGCCGAACTACGACATGCTCAACCATACGCTTTCGTGGAACATCGACCGCCTGTGGCGACAGCGCGTTGTGCGCCATGTGAAGAAGTGCCGGCCCCGCCGCATCCTCGATGTGGCGACGGGTACCGGGGACCTGGCCATCCTGCTGGCGCGCCGTATTCGCGGCGTGCAGGTGCTGGGTGTGGATCTCTCGGAAGGGATGCTCGACGTGGCGCGCAGCAAGGTGACGGCCCGGGGACTTGACGAACGGGTGCTGCTCGACGTGGGCGATGCGGAGCATCTGGGGGTGGGCGATGGTGTCATGGATGTGGTGACGGTAGCCTTCGGCGTGCGTAATTTCGGCGATCCGGAGGCGGGCCTGCGTGAAATGGCGCGCACAATAAAACCCGGCGGTAAGATCGTTATTCTGGAGTTCTCGCGCCCCCGTAACCCGGTGTTCCGGGCTTTGTACGAATTTTACAGCTACCGCATTCTGCCGCGTATCGGAGGCATGGTGTCGAAGGACAGGCGGGCCTACGAGTATCTTCCGGCTTCGGTCGGCGAATTTCCCGCTCCGGCGGAGTTCCGCGAGATGATGGCGCGCGCCGGTTTTCGCAACTGCCGGTCCCGGAGCCAGAGTTTCGGAATCGCACAAATATATATAGGAGAAAAATGAGAAGATACCTTTTATGGATCGTGGCCCTGACCGTGGCCTTTTCGGCGCCCTCGTGCCGTCGTGCCGCCGAGAAGGCGCGGGAAAAGATCCGGATCGAGGCGGTGGAGGCGGTCGAACGTCACGGCCTGTCGGGTTTCGATGCCGTGCTGCGGATCACAAACGGAACGGGATACAAACTGTTGCTCGAAACGGCGGAACTGGAGTTGTATTATGGAGACAGGCGGATTGGTGAAGTGGCGTTGCGCGAGGGTATCGAAGTGCCTAAACGTGTGACGGTGAGCGTTCCGACCCGGTGGCGGCTGCGTATTTCCGATCCTTTGGCCCTCTATGTGCTTGCCCGGCAATTGAAGGAGGGCGACCTTTCGCAGATCAGCGTTTCGTTCGCTGCGAAGGGGCGCGGAGGCCCGGCAAAAGTGGATGTTTCGCAGAAAATGATCCCGTTGCCGCAATTTTTGAATATCTTCGGATTGTCGACGGACGATTTGATAAATTACCTGAAATGATGCGTAAATCACTGATCTTTTTATTGTTTCTGGCCTCTGCGGCGGGACTTCAGGCCCAGTCGCTCGATGCGTTCAAACAACGGCTTTCGACACCCGTGCCTTCGCAGGTTGCGTTCGGCATGGCAAAAGTATCGGTCGGGGAGTACGGGGATGCGGCGGATGCCGTCCGGAAAGCCTCCCGGCAGGAGAGCCGGCTCCGGTTCAAGGGATACCGGGTCTGTGTGTTCTTTGACAACGGACAGAATGCCCGTGCGGATGCGAAAGCTGCCGTAACGCTTTTCGAGGAGAAATTCCCGGGTATCCGCACCTATCTGTTTTACGAAAATCCCTATTTTAAGGTGACCGTCGGTAACTGTGTCACCACCGAGGAGGCGATCATCCTGATGGAGCGGGTGAAGGGGGTGTTTCCGAAGTCGTTTCTCAAGAGCGAAGAGCTTTCCGTGAACGATCTGACGGAGTAGGAACATGCTGTTTGTCAGTGGGTATAGGGTAGTGGGAAGTGCTATTGAAATAATTTTAAAAAATTTCAAGTATTTCTTGCATAATTCTCTCGAATATATATAACTTTGCGGCGAACAAAACTAATTTTTAATCCTTTAACGCTATGAAAAAGATTTTCTCTTTTGTCGTTGTTCTCTCTGCCGTGGCTATGGTAAGCTGCGCCGGTAACGCAAACAAGAACGCTGCTGCCGAGGCAGAAGCTACCGAGGTCGTTGCCACGGAGGTCGTAGCTGAGCCTGCTGCCGAGTGCGACTCGACGAAGACCTGCTGCACGGAGGCTTGCGATTCGACGAAAACCTGCTGCGAGCAGGCTGAAGGCGAGTGCTGCAAGTAGTTCCGGACGGACATCGTAAAGAAAGAGGATTCCTGAAAAGAATCCCCTTTTTTGTCTCCTTCGAATTCCTCCCGGATGCACGATGCATCCGGGATTTTTTAACGTGTCGCTCTTTACCGAGGGTTATGGCTTAAGGCATCGGGGCAACGGTTATAACAATGGTTTGCATTGTTCTGCAACGACTTGGTATTTCTTACAGCTTTATCTGCATGTTCTTTCACCATGGGCGAATAGTCCCCTGTTTCCGAATACCGCCTGACCGCACGACAAGGAAAAGCACCCGATTTTACACTATGTAAAATCGGGTGCTGATTTTAAATTTATAGGTATGCAGTATTTCTGCGGAGAGAGGGATTCCGGACCCACTCTGTAATCCGCTATAAATTAGATAATTGAAACTTATCCTTTTTTCAGTCCACCGAATTTCACACAAATAAAACGCTTCATTTTACCTTGCTTATCGGTTGGATAAAGATAGGCATATTTTCCCGCAACTCCAAATCTACTCCTCAATTTCCCGTTGCGCGGGGGTATAATTCCGTTTTAACAACTCCTCGATCTTGCTCTGCGGATACAATATCTTACCCCCTAAGGCTGTAAATGGAATCAAGCGTTTGTCCCGATAATCCTGCAAGGCCCGTTTGCAGATGTGAAGCATCCAGCACACCTGCTCGGTCGTCAGGTAGCGTTCGCTGCCAAGCATCGGACGGGTATGTCTTCCTATGCTGTCCAGAAGTTTTTCCGTATCCGTTGCCTTTTGCATCAGTTCCGAAAATTCCGGTGAGTTGAAGTGGATTGCATCCTCCATCGCTAATGGGCTTTGGGTTCGACAAGACCTCGATTAAGCACCTTTATCAGGTCATCGGCTTTGTAGTATACCTTTTTGTCGATAAACGAATAAGGCAACAGCCCCCGTATCCGGTAATATTGAAGGGTACGTTTATTCACGGCAAGGATCCGACAGGCCTGCTCAGCACAGATTCATTCATCTGCGGGCGGAGGTAAAAGTTTCCGGGCCATTTCAGCAACCTGCGTCGATAAGGCATTCAGGCGTGCTACAAGGGCATTGTAAGCCTTTTCTTCGATCAATAGGTAATTCATATTTTTTATTGGATTTTGGTACCCCGCGAAGATAACCTGTAATTACCCGATTGATTCCGCCTTGTCGCTCATGTCCCACTCATGTCCGCTCGATGTCCGCTTGTCGAAGGCAGTTCGAGACTGAAGGATAAAATAAAAACCGGAGCACAACTGCTCCGGTTTTTATTTATATCACATGGTTTACTTTTTCTGTTCAGGTTCTTCCGGGTAGGTTATTCCTGCGAAGAATTTCTCAAGTGAAATATTATATAATTTACAGAATTTAGCAATAGATTCCAATGTAGGGAATTTCACTTTATTTTCATAGTCGGAAATTCCCAACCCTGTCTTGTGCAAAACATATTCTTTGGTGTGCTTGTGCTGCACCCGTATTTCTTGAAGCCGTTTAGCTATCAAATCTACTAATATGGGATTTGTAGGTCGCAATTCTATAAATTTCGACAAAGCAAAGAACCAAATTTAAATTTTAGCAACATCATATGGTGTTGTTTTGGGATTTTTGCTTATATTTGTCCCGTTATAACTTATGAAGAATACAGAAATTATGCTAACTTTGCAATTGTATAACTCGGCATAGCCGATGGACATAACATATAAAGGGTAAACAACTCTTTATACCAGTAAGCAAACATAGGAACCTCTTTCGGGAGGGTTTGAAATCGGTATAATGGTTGCCAGTCCTTGTTATGTCCCGCATTTTTTTGCGGGACACGACAGGGGCGCAGGACAGCTTTCCGATTTCGGGTTTCCTATGACCTGCTTACTGGGGCTGACACCGCGCCCCCTTTTTTATGCCTATTGGGGACGTATATTTCCAATCAACCAGCAATATGTCCCGGCCGCACAACCACACCCAGCAGCATTCAATGCTTTGTACCGACGATCCCCGCAGATCGGCGGGCGCAGTCGTGCGCGGAAACATTTGTCCAAAAGGGGTTGCCGGTGGGCGGCTGGAAGGCCAACCGGTGGTGCGTGGTTGGATTCTCTACAATGTAGAGATCGACCATAACCGCTTCTGCGCACCTGTTTTTAGCACACATTTCTCAGCAATTATATCTCACTTCTTTCCGGAGGGGTTTCGTGCCCTTCCGACAGCTCCGAATTGCTGGGGCGGTCTGGGTGCATCTTCGGGTGTAGCCGGCCGCCTTTTTTCGGCCACGTCGTTTCCTTCCATCAGAAACGTTTTACATATCCTTTCACGGGTACGGACTACTCCCTTTCAGCAAGCAGAGCGCGCCAACCTGATTCTTCGGTCCGTACCCGTTTCTACACGCAGTTTCCGCATCCCGTTTGCGGGATGTAACATGCGGCTTTGGCGGGGCGGCTTCGGTGCATCGCAAGGCGCACCGTACCGCCTTTTTTTGGTAACATCGACCCTATCTACTATACACGGGGTGCAGGATTGCAACGCACTTTCCTTCACGAAGCACGTTCTTCCATTCGTGGGAACTCCTGCCCCTATTTCTCTATCCTTTCGATCAACCCCCGAAATGCCGGGCATCCATTTCAAACTAAATAAATCGGCTTTAGGGGGCCGGGAGCGCGAGCGTGGCCACCTCGCGTTCCCTTTCTGTGCGACAGCTGCGGCCCCGGTGTTGCGTTGTCTCTCCCGAACCGGCTTGCTTGGCGGGGAGTCGGTTAATACGGAAACGGCTGTTGTCGGTTCCCAATCTTGGACGGGAGAGCTGCGTGGCACTGGGTCGGGCTGTTGTTTTGGGACACACGGAGTGCGGATTGCAGGTGAAGGGTTTTTTCACAGACCAAAGGGGACTTGCCATGCAGTCCGCCGCTCCGTTTTAATAGAAAGCCATACTGCTGGACGCCATTCATGGTTGAAAAGATTTGCTGAGGTGGCCGCGACCGTTGCACCCCACCTCCTTTTTCATTCTGTCTCACCTATGGCAGCAAGTCCGTGATACCACACGCAACGGCCCCAATACCCCACAATAAGGAATGTTTCCGGCCGCAGTGCCGGATCGGATCACGAATATAGCATGAGGGGCCGTTGCCGATCGGAGGGTTGCTGGGCGGTATACAAGCCGAATCTGGAATTACAAAAAGTTGACATACCGCCTGCAACCCTTTTTTCCAGGAACCGAGCAAGGGACAAATACTTGTCGGGGGTGCTTTCGGAAAGCACCTTTTCGCCACCGGGCCGGTTCCGTTTTTGAATACTACGATCTTTCGATATTGCGGCAGGGCTTTCCCCGTTTAGGGGGTCACAATGAAGGCGTCATTTCCGTTTCCGATCCCGCTACCGGGTGGTCGGAAACCCGGCCCTGCCGTTTCTTCTCACCCGCTGCCGGTCTTAGGGAACCGCAGCCTGGGTGTTCGGGGGATGCGTGTGCGGGCCGTACCGATGAAGGTTGGGTTGCCGGATCACGGCAGGTACCCCCGCCGCGCGTCCCTTTCTTTCACGACCACGACCAGCCCATCAGGGGCGGCCGTGGTCGTTTTGTTTGCGAAGGCGTACCGTCCGGCATAGAGCCGGCTGGCCGTGGTTGTTATCTTTAGATCGGAGCCGAACCAGCCGACCAGTAAACTGTCGCGGCCCATCAACCGCCCGTCCTCGTTCGTCTCTGTGCGGCCCACGGGGGCCGATCCAGTTTAGAGGTGCATGGATCGTTTTTTCCGGGGTCGTCGCCTGCGGATGCTGTCCCGCCAGGCATCGAGTTCTTCGGGTGTCATTCCGGTCTGCTCGTCTGGCAGCTCGTCGCAGAGGCGGCCTGCAACGTGGGCCAGCGTGCCGGCTACGTCCGCTAAGCCGGACGATGGCTGCGGGGTGGGCTGCTGCGGGGACAATCCGGGCGAGGGCGCTGGGATTCTCTGCGTCGCTGGGTGCAGCAAGTCCCGCATTTTCCCGATGGCGCCGGGCACCAGCTGCGGGCGGGGTCTGGCGGCCTGCGCTTCGGGCGTGGCTTCCGGCTTGGGCATGGCTTCCGGCTTGGGCATGGCCTGCGGCGCAACGGTCTGCGTAACGGTCGGTGCGGGGAGCTTGGGCAATAGGGCCGCCCGATCCGCGCGGGGGTTGTGGAACAGTTCTTCCAGCACGTTGGCCGAATAACTCTTACCTAGGCGCGAGCCGTTCAGCACGGTTCGGGTGCGGTGGTCTACGTAGGTTGCACCGGTAATGCGTCCTGCGGCATTCTCGCGCAGTACGGCGTCGATGCCGTCGGCCTTCAGGAGGGCTACGAACTCCTCCTTTGTCTGTGCCCCGTGCATGGCCTGCGCTATCCGTTCGCGGATCGGGCCTTTGATGGCCTCCTCGCGCAGGACAGCCGTGTTCCTCTCGATGCGGCTTTGCAGAAATTTCACCCAGCCTTTGGGAGTGAGGGCCGATGCCTTGACGGGCCGACCGAGCCACTTGCCGCTGGGGTCGGTGGCCGAGTAGACGATTCCCTCGTAGGGCTTCCCTGCGGCCTGCCCCTGCACGTGCTCCAGATCGACGTTGTAAAGGTTCAGCAGGGTGCGGAACTCCGCAAGGGAGGCGAAGCGGTAATCCTGCGCCAGCAGGCGCACCACGGATCGCATCTGCTGCATCAGGTCGGAGCGTCCGTACTCGACGCGGCGTGCCGTGTCAAAGACTTTCTTTTCCTCACCCTCCAGCGCCGGATGCAGGCCGTATTTCTGCTCTATGTCCTTTAGGATCGCTTTCGAACGCCTGAAATCGTTGCTGTCGGGGATGGCCGTGCCGTCGTCGCGGATGCGCACCGAGACGATGTGGATATGCTCGCGGTCTATGTCGCGGTGCTTGAACACGTAGTAGGGCTGCTCGCCGTAGCCCATGCGTTCCATGTACTCGCGGGCTATGTCCGTAAGCTGCTGGTTGGAGAGCGTGTCGCGCGGATCGGGATTCAGGGAGGCGTGGAACACCACGTTTGCAACCGCATGCTCCGTATCGAGGTAGGGCCGGAAACTAAGGAGGGCACGGCGCATGTCGAAGGCGGCGGACGGCCCGCAGTCGCCGAGCACCTTGTTCCCGAATAGTACGGCGGCTTCGCCCGCCGCGACTTTTTGGGCGTTGTAGCGAAGGGCGCCGCCCAGTGTGCGGCCTTTGGTTATTCGACCGACCATCGGCGGTTGAATTCTTCGGTTAAGCGAATGACCCGCGCAAAGAGCACGGCCAGTTCTTTGGTGTCCTTTTCGAGGCGGGCGAGCAGCCACGCGGCGCGGCGCTCGCCGAAGGTGGTGTGCAGCGCCTTGACCGTCTGGTTGTAGTTCACGCCCACGGCCCGGATTTCTCCGTATAGGTTCGTTAGGCGCAGGTAGTAGTCGTGCGCATCTTTGTTGGTCTGGACGACCCGGAGCGGTCAGTCGAAGATGCGCGAGAGGATGAATTTCGACTTGCTCCGAAGTCCGCTTTTCATCCGCAGGTTTTCGAATTCCACCTCCTGCCGGTCGTTCAGGCGGAAGGTGTGGTAATGGGTTTTGGGGTCTGCGACCCGTTGTTTGTTGGCCATAGGCGCTGGTTTTAGGTTAAACGATGAATCGACTTGGGAGATGAATCCGCCCGATCCGGTCGGGCCTCCCGTTGTTGTAGCACGAACGCGGTGTCGTGTTACAACAACATATCTTGCTATTTGCTTTAAGCAAATATAGTTCTTCCTTGTACAAGGGAAAAGTAACCCGGTAAGGGTAGTACTTCCACTCGCGGCCTACGGGGGCACTTCTTCCCGGCATAGGTTTTCCCCGGCATAAGCCGCCCCCCCCCGGTAAAAGGTGCTTGCGGCGAAGGCTTTCCCGGCATGGGTTACCCCGGCATAAGGTCTTGCGGCGAAGGCTTCCTTTCCGGGGGCAAAGATACGCACGATTCGGGGCTTTTCGAGCGGACATCGAGCGGACATGAGTGGGACATGAGCGACATGGGGGTACAATTCCGCCCTTTCCACCCTTTCCTTTGCACCCGGAACAAGGGCCGAATCCGGCCATCGGAACCAAGTAGAATTGACGTATTGACGTATTGACGTATTGACGTACTGACGTACTGACAACAGAAAACATGAGTTATGGAAAGAAAACCACTTTTTATCTCCTTTTGCAACCAAAAGGGCGGCATGGGAAAATCGACACTTGCCGTACTTGCGGCGGAATAAACTGCGGGCAAGGGTTATCGAATTCGGCACGTGTCGCCGCTAACGGAGAACCCCACAACCGATAAGGGTCGCGGGGTTCCGATCGTCTCGTAGCGGACGTTATGCCGCCGCTTGCAGGCGTTCCAACTCTTGGTGTGTGCACGAGCCGGCGATTTGTTTCATCTGCTGGAAAACGGTCATGTCCAGAATATGCGCATAGTGGCGCGTCATGTTGACATTGGTGTGTCCCAACATCATGGCAAGGCTTTCGAGCGATACCCCGCAATTATAGGCATAGGTGGCAAACGTATGCCGCGCCGTATGGGTGGTGATCTTCTTTTGAATGCCGCATATATCGACCAATTCCCTCAAATAAGCATTCATCTTCTGGTTGCTTTTTAGGGGTAGCAAATAGCCCGTAGCCTGGCAGTAGGGATGCTCTTTGTACTTCTCGATGATCCGCAGCGCTATATCCAAAAGGGGAATAATGCATCGGATTTTGGTTTTCTGGCGGTACTTGCGAATCCATATCCTGCCGTTGTGGTCGCGGCCCAGATGCTCTGCCCGCAACTGTTTGGCATCGGAAAAAGCAAGACCCGTGAAGCATGAAAACAGATAGCAATCCCGCACCTCTTCCAATCGTTTCACCGATAGCGTTTTCTCCATCAGCCGCTGGATTTCGTCATTTTCCAGATAGTCCGGTTCGACCTTATCCAATTTATAAGTCATATCCGCGAAAGGGTCTTTCTGCAAGAACCCCTTTTTGAGGGCCAGACGAACTATTTTCCGGAAATTCTTGATGTATTTTACCGTTGTGTTATGACAGCAGTTGCGAACCGTTTTAAAATACAATTCATATTTCTCCAGAAAGGTGTAGTCGATCTCGTCGAAATAAATATCTTCCTTTTTGTACTCGCGCCGGATAAAATCCTGCGTGTGGTGGTAGCTGGTCCAATAACGCTCGACCGTCCCGGGCGCAAAGTCCTTATCCTTCAATTTTTCGCAGCGCTCGTTATGTTCCCTGAATAATGCCAGCAACGAATGTCGGCGGGGAGCGTCTTTGCCCAAATAACGGTTCAAAACCGAATCGGCCGTAATACGCGCCCCTTCCGCTTCAAGGGAGGTGCG
>DBFWKV010000015.1:0-36120 GCA_048465795.1 Alistipes sp. | reverse complement strand
GAGGAAGAAGAGGAAGCACGCGAAGAAACGGAAGGGAAATAACCTTCGTGGCGGGCAAAGAAAACGACCGTTGACATCAAAGGTTTCCGTTGAACGGACCTATAATCCGCCGAGGATTTTGCCGGACAGGGAGATCACAACGAAAAACAAACGATTATAAACCATTAAAACACTGCAAAAATGAAAAAGTATCGTTGCACCGTATGCGATTGGGTATACGACCCCACAATCGGCGATCCCGATGGAGGCATCGCTCCCGGAACCGCATTCGAAGACATTCCGGAAGATTGGGTATGTCCGCTCTGCGGCGTGGGTAAGGACGAATTCGAACCGATGTAGGAGTAATACTCCTCGTTCTGCGGCAGGAGGCGGGAGCCTTCGCAGCAAGCAAGCGGCGGTGTGAAACTTTGAAGTTTCACACCGCCGTCCGTTTTGAATATAATCGGTTTGCTACATTCCGGCGAAAGGATCGAGCATGTTCAGTGCACCACTGTACATATAATTATACTCGTTACCGTCGTCACCGAACAGATGCGCTTTAACCGTGTAATTATCTTCAGATGATTTGGCAACATTCAGTGTGCCGTCGACTATGTAAACATACACTTTGTCACTTTCGGCCGTCTCACGCTGCCAGATATACGACCCCTGCAACATTCCGCCACCATAATCGGCCCCTGGCAGGTATTTGAAAGCCAACGATTCATTCTCCCGGTCACCAAATACGGAATAAGTGCCTACCGCAGGATTAACCCCTGTCCCCAATGGTCCATACATATCGAAACTGATGGCGAAACCCGAACCGTCGAAAAAACCGCCCATATCGATAACCTCATCGCTGGTGATAAAATACGTGTAGTTATCGTAATTATCATTCATCATCGTACCAAAATAATATCCGCCGCTTACGGGAAGCTCCGTATAATCGATTGCTCCGACCGGATCGAGAATAGAAAAGAGCGTACCCGTATAAGAGAACTTGTATGTTTTACGGTCACTGCAGATCACCTCGGCCGTCATCGTATAGGTATATCCCTGTTTCTCGATCGTAAATGTTCCATCCGTAACGGGAATATATCTTTTATCCGCATCGCCGCCCGGCTTGAGCAGATAAACAAACGATCCGGAGGTCATGCTCCCCATATCTTCACCGGGCATAAACGTATGATCGCCGGCTTCGGCCGACATCCGGTAAGTCCCGGCAGGAATCGAAGTCTTTCCGGCAACGGGGACATACATATCGAAGTAGATACCGGTACCCTCGCCGGAAAAGGACATATTAGTGTCGTCGACACCCTGGGTCATGAAATAAACGGAAAAATTATCGAACTGATCATTCATCAATGTTCCGAAGTACACCCCTCCGCTTTTAGTCAATTCAGCGGGTTTTTCGGGAGCGAGATTTTCGAAAGCGGTATTTCCTGAGAAACTGATCGCGTAACAGTTACCGTCACTGCCCGTCACCGTACCGGAAATCGAATAACCGGACGCAGATCCTTCGAGAACAAAGGAACCTTCCTTGATATAAACCGGGGCCGTATCCGGACCGAAATAGATGTAAGAACCACCCTGTTCACTGCCCTGCTCAAACGAATAAAGCCAACTTTGTATAATGGGCTGATGCACTTGGTATGTCCCCGGCGAAATAAAAATTTCATCCTGAATGGGAGCATATATATGCAGACAGACACCCGTTCCGGCACCCGTGAACGTATTATCCGATTCAAAAACTTCGCCATTCGAAAGGTAAAGCGTGTAGTGGTCGCAACTCAGGGCATCCCCCTGACCATAATAGTAACCGCTCGACGCGGTCAATTCCACGGGTGTCGCATCAGGCCCCGGGGAGGGGGGGGGTACGGTTCCGGACTCATCCGAGTCGTCGCAAGCGGAGACTGCCAATGCGATTACAGAAAAAAGTACGATTTGAAATCTTTGGTAAATGTTCTTCATGTATAAAAAAGTTTAATGAACAGGATGAGAACAAATATATGAAACTAATTATTACAATACAAAAGATAATCGATATTTTTCAAAAGCCGAAAAATCTGTAAATCAATTGAATGAATCAGCTACGAATTATAAGCGAAACCTGAAAAAAAGTTACACATAAAATGGGACACGCCACAAGCTGCTAACATTCAATCAATCGAATTGAGGCAAAAAATCTAAATTTTCGGAAAAGGAGGCCTACCGCCCAACGTATGCTTACAATCTGTAAGCACGAATCATATTCATGCACTAAAAAGCCTCCGGTTCTATCGCTCAGAACCGGAGGCTTTACTTCATTCGACCGATCAATTGATATTCGGCAGGAACGAATAATCCTTCGAATAGCCGAGCATCTGCTCCACATAATTATTCGGATAGGTGATCTTCACGTCCACCACCTTGCCGTCGCGCTCGACCAACTCGTACTCCGGGTTCACGAAACCGCCGTAAGGCTCGATGCCCAAAGCATAATAACGGTCGCGCACCTCCTTATGCAGCACGGGATCGACCTGCACGGCATAGTTCTCGACCAGGGCGGCGCCCGCCTCGTAATCGCCTTCCGACTTGATGCGCTGCACCTCGCGGAGCATCTCGCCGAACAGCGTGCGGAGCTTTTCGAAGTCGTTCACCACCACGTAGGTCTTGCCGTCCTGTTTCACCCACTCGATGACGTTGTCGGCCTTGCCCCGCTCGTAGCACCACTCGGCGATAAGTTTGCGGTTGCGCATGTGCGACTCTTCGACGTTCTTGCCCAACTCGACGCGGGCCAACTGGGTCATCAGGCCGTTCATGATGTAATCGGTATACTGTGCCTTCGCCAGATCGAGCGAAGGGATCAGGCCCAGCTCCACCATCTTCGGATCGCCCAGGTAGTAGAGGCCGAACAGGTCGGCGCGCGCCTCCTCAAGCGTCGAGCCGTAGCTCTTCAGCTCGCCGCCCTTCACGCCCGGTGCCAGCTGGCCCGAACCGTGTCCCAGGCACTCGTGCAGGTCGGTGTGCAGGTCGTCGGCCAGCTTGCCGTATTTGTCCATCCGCTCGCGGTCTTCGGCACGCAGCACGAACTCCTCGGCAAAGCCGTTGCCGTGCGCCGCCTTGTCGTAAGCGTAGGTGATGTTGTCGATGGTCACCGACTTCGAGCCGTACTCCTTGCGAATCCAGTCGGCATTCGGGAGGTTGATCCCGATCGGCGTGGCGGGATAGCAGTCGCCGCCCAGCATCGCCACCGTGATGACTTTCGCCGAAACGCCCTTCACCACCTTTTTCTTATACTCGGGAGCCACGGGCGAGTTGTCCTCGAACCACTGTGCGTTGTCCGAAATCACCTCCGTGCGGTGGCAGGCCTCCTTGTCCATGAAGTTGACGATGCCCTCCCAGGACGCCTTGCGCCCCAGCGGATCGCCGTAGTCCTCGATGAATCCGTTCACGAAATCGACGTTCGACAGCGTGTCCTTCACCCACGAAATGTTGTAGCGGTCGAATTCCTTCAGGTCGCCCGACTTATAATAGGAGACGAGTGCCGCGATGGTCGACTTCTGCGGCTCCTGCGCCACCTCCTGCGCCTTTTCCAGCCAGTAGACGATCCGCTCGATCGCGGGCGAATACATGCCGCCCACTTTCCAGACACGCTCTTTCAGTTTCCCGTCTTCCTTCACCAGTTGGGAATTCAGGCCGTAGGACACCGGCTCGGGGTTGCCCGCATCGGCCGCAGCCATGTCGGCGTAGAATGTCTCGGCATCGGCCTGCGTCACACCCTCGCCGTAATAGTTGTTCGACGAAGCGGCGATCATATCCACGCCTGCGGTCTGATCGAGACGGCTTTTGTAAAGAGTCGGATCGAAAATCGCACGGCAAACCTCGCCGCGCAGGGCGTTCAGGTCTCCGAATTTCTCCTCGGGAATGGTTTCGATCGCATCGAGCAGGTAACCCTCCGTGAATTCGGGCACGAACTTGTCGTTCGAATAGTGGTGATGGATGCCGTTGGCGAACCAGACCTTCTTGAGGTATTTCTCCAGTGCCTTCCACTCGGCCGTCGTGCGGTCGCCTTCGTAATTTTCATACACCGTCTCCAGCGTACGCCGTACGGCCAGGTTGTATCTGAAATTCTGGTCGAAAAGAATGTCCCGGCCACATTTGGCGGCTTCGGCCAGATAATAAATCAGTTCCTTCTCTTCGAGCGGCAGTTCCGCGAAGCCGGGAACCTCGTAACGGATCACCTTGATGTCGTCGAAGCGGTCGACGATCCAGGGCGAATCGCCCGACGCCTGCGGGCCGCAGGAATTCAATCCGATGGAAATAAATGTCATAGACGCAATTGTTAATAAACTTTTCATGTGCGTTCGGGTTTTGTATTTTTACAAAGGTACAAAAAACCCGCAAAAACGACAAATACCATGCGGGGCACACCCGATCAGCCCGTACGTTTTTCTGCGGGTCGGCCAGAAAAACGGCCTGTCGGGCCGTCGTATTCCGAAAAAATCCGGGAGAAAATAAAAAAATTTCATTTTTGGAAATCGGTTCTCATCCGTTACTATTCACAACTGAAAACCCCGATTCCATTACACTCCGAAAGTTTTACCCGCCGATTGCCAACAAATCGATTTTCGCAAACAGCCCGGCGAACCCCACCGACCCCGCCTGCAGGAGACCAAAGGCACTTTTTTGGGATTTTTCCTCTATCTTTGTCGAAAAGCAACGCTTTGAAACGAAACGATCTTCCGGCAAACGGAACACCGAAAACACAGAAAAGGAAGGTCGTGAAATTTATAAACCGTATTATTAATTCCATTTTCCATGAAAAAACTCTTCTACTTTGCATTTGCAAGCCTTCTGGCTTTGGGAACCGTCGCGTGTGACGACGGCGACGATAACAAAATTCCGCACAAATCGCTGAGCGCCGCACCCCTCACGCTGGAGTTTACGGCCACGCCCGAAGTGCCGCAAACAATCGCGGTCAAGGCCGAAAACGTCCGTTGGAAAGCCACGACGGAAGCCGGCTGGCTGACCCTTACCAACGCCGAAGGAACCGCCGACGGTACGATCGGCGTATCGGCCGATCCGAACGAAACGACCGACGTACTGCAGGCAACGATCGTCATCCGGGCCGAAGGCGTGGAGGATGTGACCGTGACGGTCAGCCAGCAGGCCGGCGAACCGGTCGTACAGGAACCGGCAATTATCTGGGAGCGCAGTTCGCGGTCGCGGATGAATTTTCAGGGCAAGGTGAAAACCGCCTCGACATTCGGACTTTATCAGAACAACGCCTGGGAGCATATCGACGACCTTCTGTTCGACGCGAACGGGATGCTGACTTCCTACACCCGCAGCGTCAGCAGCAGTACCATCTCATACAGTCTGAGTTACGACGCGGAAAACCGACTGACCAAATGCGCCTGGAGCGACAGCGAAGGAGAAAAATCCTTCGAACTCACCTATGGCACGCACGGACAGTACATTTATACGGAAAACCTGTTCAACGACATCTCCTTTTCGGTCGGCGTGACCAACTTCTCGCTTTGGCTGCCCCGCTACATCAAAAATCTGGAAACCGTGGTTTGCCGCGTACCCTCCTACGACGATCCTTCCGTCGCCGATGTACTCACCTACTCGGTCGAGGTGACGGGAGATACGGGAAAAATCTACGCACAGGATAACGGAGGTTCGAAGGACGACTATACGGATTTGGCCTTTACCGACGGCTTTACGACCCAAACCGTCACATTGGGATGGTTCGGCAGCACGACCGATTACACGGTGAATCCCCGGAACGGCAACCTACTGCAATACGTTTCGGACGACGGCTATTCGGTCATTACCGTAAAATACAACGACGACCGCATCAATACGCTGTCCGAAATCCAGGGAGATATCTCCACGAAAATGGAGTATTATGAAAACCTCGACGTCAAGTCGGTAACCGATCCGGACAACAGTACTACGGCTCAGATGGCTTACGAATACGACGCCAAAGGCAACTGGACGAAGATGACGGTGACGGGAGAAGGTGCCACCGCAATCGATCGCAGCCTCACCTATTTCGAATAAATTACGATGACGACATTGCCGGAGAGCTGCATGACGGCCCTCCGGCAATGCCGCTCATAACAATAATAACGCGACAGATGACACCCCATAAAATGAAATATAATCCCTTCCGCCTGCTGCCGATCCTTGCGGCTTTTGCACTTTTCTCGTGCGGCAAAGACGACAATCCGGGCGGCGGCCCCGGCAAGCCCGGCCCCGACGACCGAACGACGGTTTGGGAGAGCAACAGCCTCCACTTCGCCAAACTGTTCGGCCCCGTCAAGAGTGTGGACGAAATGTTCGACGGGGTCAACACGGTCGAATTCGACCGCAACGGTTACATCACGTCCTACGCGATCACGGGGCAGGATGCGCAGCAGAATCCGGTCGAGAAACACTTCCGGTGCACGTACAGCGCCGACAGTCTGGTGACTTCGATCGTGACGAACGACCTGACGATCGAATTCGGGTACGGGACGCACGGCAAATACGTCGAGGTGGAGCAGGATATTTTCGACTACAACGAGATCAAATACCTCTACGTCTTCCAGCCCAAATTCCTGAAGAACCTGACTTCCATCACGCTTGCAGGACAAGGGCAGCGGCTGAAGTTCGATTTCGTTTCGGAAGGCGACCGGATAACGGTCAAGGATCCCGACGGCAAGACCTGGTCGGTCACGGACTACTCCGGAGCGTTCCCTTCCCGGCGCGTGACGGAGTTCGGCGGCCAGGAGTACAAGACAGACGAAAACGGAAATTATGTCAAGGAGGACGGGAAATACGTCCTGGTCACCTACACGGCCGTTGCGACCGAGACGTTCACGTTCAACACCGAAAACGGCAACCTGCTCACCTACGTCGATTCGACGGTCAAGACCTACGAGGACGGCACGACAGCGACCGACGAAAGCCGCATCCGGTATAACGACGACCGGTTCAACACCGTCGCACAACAAGGCAGCGAGGTTTTCACCTACGACAGTTTCGGAGACTATACCCACATCGAAAGCAGCGTGCTGGTGAGCGACTTCACTTACACGCGCGATGCGCACGACAACTGGTACGACCGGACGGAAACCACCGTCATGTTCGGCGAAACATACACGTTCCGCGACCAGCGCACGATCGGTTACTATTAGCCGGACGTTCCGACTGCCGGGATTCACCCGCACAGAGGCACCCCGAAAGCCGGGAATCACCATTACAAGCACCCCGAAAGCCGCCCGGTTTTCGGGGTTTTCTTCTTTTCGGCAACCAGCCGTTCAAAATCCGAGGCAGGCCGGCACGTGCGGCACGGGCTGTCTTTCCGGGCATGCACAGCCCCGCCGACCGGCTAAAGGAAGCTGCGGTTTGACCGGCGATGCAGGCATTCCCCGCCGGCGCGGATAGCCCGGCAGCGTGTTGCCGGACTTGAGTCCCGGTTTTCGCGCAATTTGATTGTGAATTTTGAATTATGAATTCTGAATTATCTTTTCTACCTTTGCCACCGCATTGCATCCAAACGAAATGAAAGTCATAACCAGTGTAAAAGAGCTACGTGCGGAATTGGACAAGGCGGAGCAGTCGGGCATCGGGTTCGTTCCGACGATGGGCGCCCTTCATGCAGGGCACCGTTCGCTCGTGGAGCGCGCCCGCCGCGAAAACACCACGGTGGTGGTGAGCGTGTTCGTCAATCCCACGCAATTCAACGACAAGACCGACCTGCGGAATTACCCCCGCACGCCCGAGGCCGACGCACGCCTGCTCGAAGAGGCCGGCGCCGATCTGGTGCTGATGCCCCCGGTCGAAGAGATTTATCCCCAAACCGACACGCGCCGGTTCGACTTCGGTGCGGTGGATAAAGTGATGGAAGGCGCCACGCGCCCCGGCCACTTCAACGGCGTTGCACAGGTCGTGAGCCGCCTGTTCGACATCGTGCGTCCGGCCCGCGCCTACTTCGGCGAGAAGGATTTTCAGCAGATCGCCGTCATCCGGGCAATGGTGGCGCAGTTGCAACTGCCCGTGGAGATCGTCGATTGCGAGATCGTCCGGGGAGACGACGGACTGGCTCTTTCGTCGCGCAACACGCTGCTGGATGCCGAACACCGCGCTGCGGCTCCTCATATTTATGCGACGCTGAAAGCTGCCGCCGAGCAGTCGCAAACCCGCACGCCGGCAGAGCTGAAAGCCTGGGTTACGGCCGAGGTGGAACGCAATCCTCTGCTCAAAGTGATCTATTTCCAGTCCGTTGACGCCCTGACGATGCAGGAAGTGGCATCATGGAGCGACAGCGACCGCATTCAGGGCTGCATTGCCGTGCAGGCGGGTACCATTCGTTTAATCGACAACATCCGAATCCGATAATGAAATTTCAGATTGAAGTAATCAAATCGAAAATCCACCGCGTGAGCGTCACGCAGGCGGATCTCAATTACGTGGGCAGCATCACCATCGACGAAGCGCTGCTGGAAGCGGCCAACATGATCGAGGGCGAGAAGGTGCAGATCATGGATATCAACAACGGCGAGCGCTTCGAGACCTACATCATCAAGGGCGAGCGCGACAGCGGCTGCATCTGCCTCAACGGAGCTGCGGCGCGCAAGGTAGCCGTGGGAGACGTCGTGATCATCGCCTCCTACGCTTTGATGGACTTCGAGGACGCGAAAACGTTCAAACCGTGGGTGATCTTTCCCGACACGGCGACCAACCGGCTCATATGAGACAACGACAAACACACAAAAGGCGGACTGGAAAAGTCCGCCTTTTGTGTGTAATACGATTTCACTTATTTTTCATAATCCCACAAATCGCCGTCGGGACCATTCTTGACCGTTGCGGGAGTATACACGTTCTTCCTCACGGAATTGCTCAGCAGAACGGCCTCATTTCCCGTTCGCAGCCAAGTGTCGAAGTTGGGATAAGCCTCGCGGATGTTGCAATTCTCGACCGGCCAGCACCACTTCTTCGTCAGCGCGAATCCATAGGGCACCCTATCTTTGTTGATCATACTGAGGTTCTTATCCGCATCGAAATTCGTCGAAGCGGCATACAGGTGTGTCCCTTTACTCAGAATAAACCACACGACGGGGAACTTGGTCTGCGGGGTCGAATATTCGAATACCTGCGTGAATGTATTGGAAACCTTTTCGGTAGGCTTCGTAAGATCGGTATTGATCGGAAACCGGGGATTCCCCTTGAATAGATCGCGCCGCAGATCGTCCGTCACGAGATGTTCGCGGACGATTCCGAATTCATCCTGAAAAAGAAATCCGAAACCGACCTTCATACTGCCGCCCAACGCAACGGGCTGCACGGAAACCGTATGCTTACACATCTCCGTTCCCGTGTAATTCCACGGCACCTCCGATTTTACCCGGCAGTGAAGCACCACGTCGTTGTAATCGCAGTCGCCCGCAGGCGTGTCCTCGAAAGAGAGGTAGTTCCAGTAGGATGCGGTAGCGAATTCGCCGAAAATATCCTCCTTCGAATAGAACACTTCGAGTCCGCCGGATCGGGTCACGGCACAGGCAGGCACCGAAATCGTCAGAGGACTGCGCGTTGCGGCCAACTGCTCACCGTCGAGATACACCACGGTCGTGAAGCCCTCCTTCACGGGAACCGTATAATCGGTCATCGGTTCCAAACAGGCAATATCGACGCCTCGGTTGATGCTTGTATCGGCTTTTTCCACGCACGACACGGCTGACGCCGCAGCGAAACAGATGAAAGAAACGAGCAGGACTTTTTTCATGGGGAATGATTTATTTTGCAAAAATACAAATTTTTTCCGGCACCGCTAACAGATTGCGAATAATCCGCTCAACCGATTCGAATCACTGCAGAATGGAAAATCAGATAAAAAATTTCGATTTATTTGTGTTTTCATCCGCACAGAACTACCTTTGCAGAAGTCTCACTCACGAATTTATGGACATCACCCTTTCCGTCGCAGCATTCCTGCTCTCGATCATCGGCCTGGTCGGCTGCATCGTTCCCGTCATTCCGGGTATCGTGCTCAGTTACGCCGGACTTGTCTGCGCCTATTTCTGTTCTTATTCCGAAATCGAACCCGCAGCCCTGTGGATTTGGCTCGGTATAACGGTCGTCGTGTCGCTGATCGACTATTTCCTGCCCGCCTATATGACCCGGATATTCGGCGGGTCGCGCTCCGGTATGATCGGTGCCACGCTGGGCGTGATCGGCGGATTTTTCTTCTTTCCGCCGTTGGGAATCATCCTCGGCCCCTTCGCCGGAGCGGTACTGGGCGAGCTGCTCAACGACAAGCAGGATGTTGCCAAAGCGTTCCGCGTGGGAATCGGCTCGTTCCTCTCGTTCCTGATCGGCACGGGCATCAAGCTCGCGGCGGCGATCGGCATATTCATCCACGTCTGGACGGACACCTACCCGGTGGTCAGGGAGTGGGCGTTGTCGCTCTTCTGATATGCTGCCCGTGTAATAGAGGAAGGCGCCGTACATGTGTACGGCGCCTTCCTTGTAACTCCTGATTCATTTACCGCGTGAAATGTACGCTTCTTACGGCCTGCATTCGCGTACCCGCAGCAGCCGAAACGCCCGTATCGACCGTACCCTTCGTGGCAATGTGGGTTATCACCGGCTCGGTGGTGATGACGCCGTCCGCCGTACAACCGTAGACGCAGATTTCGTAGCCCGTAGCGGCCCAGTTGTCTTTCGATTCGAAGACCCGGTCTCCGGCATGCAGATACTCCCCGAACGGTTTCCCGCTCTCTTGGGCCTCCATCTTCGTCCAGAAGACATCGTCTGCGGCATACTGCAGGTCGCTCTCGAATTCGTTGTAAAGCGCCGTGCGGGCAATCATGCAGATATATGTCGTGTTTTTAACCGACGGCGTGACCGCGACGGTAATATCCTGCCGCTCGACCGACGCCTCCACCTTGAACGTACACGATTCCGAAGCCTTGAAAGCGGGTGTTCTGAACGCAGCCTTCGACAGCGGAGAACCTGCGTCGCCGTCCTGACAGGAGAACGAAACCACATAATACTCCGTATTCGGCACAAGCGGTCTGGAGTAATAATCCATATCCTCGGCAATGCCGGTCAGTTGTTCGTTGGGGTGATAACTCGGCGCCACGACGGTCTGCGTCCCCTTCGAAGTCAGCATGTCCCACGTCACCGTCCTGTCCATATACAGTTCGTCGTTGTAGAAGTCCTTATACTTTTTGATGTATCCGGCCATAAATTCGGCGTCCGACGCATATTTGTCGAACTCGGACTTTTTGACGATTCCGTGGAAAAAGCCCAGATCGTCGGACGGCACGCTCACGTAGCGGGCCGTGTACCAGCCGATGTCGGAGACATTGATCCGGTAAACGGTGTTGATGACCACAGGCTGCTTGGTCGTGAACGGCACGGTCATCACGCCGGTCACGGCTTCGCAGGTCCCCGCAGCCTTATCCACCTTCATTCCGAATACCGCGAGATAGAGACTCGAACCGGCCTTGAGGCTCGTATTCGTGTAGGTCGCCGTCCCCTGATGCAGCATCATGTCCAGATAGCCCCACATATACTCGTTCGAGACATAATACTGGAACATGCCCATTTGTTCGGCCAGATAAGCCGCTTCGCCGTTCGTGTCGTACTTCGCACGGTCGTAGGCATTCGCATACCAGAAGATCGTCTCATCCTGAGCCGCAACCTCCGCCGTAACACCTTTATCCGTAATGTCGGTAA
This sequence comes from Alistipes sp., assembly GCA_048465795.1. Lineage (GTDB taxonomy): Bacteria > Bacteroidota > Bacteroidia > Bacteroidales > Rikenellaceae > Alistipes. Next base: position 24,423 of record DBFWKV010000015.1, on the reverse strand, counting down.
TACGAACCGTAAAATTGTCGCCGACGGTCTCTCCCCGTTCGTCCTCGACAGCCACCACATCCATCGACACCGCGTCGCTCTGGCCGTTGGCACTGAAATAGATGATCGACACGGTACCCTGCAGGTCGGCGCACTCCTTGTGCGCCTCGGTCGGGGCGGTGATCGTCAGTTTATCCGCCGCATAGGTTACTTTCCACTCGTCGGGCTTGTTCACGACCGTCTTCCGCACGCCGACGGCTTCCACTTCATAAACCTGCGTTTCGCCGTAGACGAACGTGGACACTTCGGGCGCCTTGCGGATGAGCATGTAGAAGTCGCCGCGAAGCGGCACCGTGATGATCGTACCGTCGGACAACTCGAAATAAACATTGTTGCCGTCTTCCGTCACGCTCTTGAACAGCGATCCGATGCCGCCCTCCTGGGCCACCGCCGACACGGGATTGCCCGCCGGGTCGAGAATCCGCTCGGAAGTCGCGCCGCCGTCGAAACTGATCGTCCAGTAGCCTTCGGCGTCGACCGCGATCGTCGGAGTGACGCTTTCGCCCGTCACGCGCAGTTTGGCTCCGCCGTCCATCAGCCATTCGGTCGCACCGCCCGTGGTGATCGTCCAGTAGTATACCCCATCGGTATCCTGCTTTACTCCGATCACGGGAGCATCCTTTCCCGCCGCACCGGGTTTGCCGTCCACACCGTTCTTGCCGTCGGCGATCGTCGCCGTCGTATTGTCGGAAAAATAAATTACATAACCGTCGGCGGTCTTTTCGACCTTGACCACCGTAATGGACTCGTCGACGATTCGCCGCAGCGCACCAATCTCGGTATTCATCTGGCCGACCGTCGTTTCGAGCGCTTCGATCCGCTCTTTCAGATCGTCGAGGTTTTTCCAGATTTTCGAATCGTCGTAGTCGTCGCTGCATCCCGCAAGCAACGCAGAGGCCAACAGAAGAAACGCACTGCCCCGGGCAAGCAATCTCAGCATCGTAGAATTTCTCATAATTATCAGTTTAAGTTGAACATGAAGCAGCGAATAAAACGGAACCGCCTCCTTTGCCGGAGCGGATTTCGCAAAATTGTAAAAAAGGGAATTCCTAACTTTTTCAAAGTTACGGATTTTTTCGGCACGTTATTCTCCCGAAAGTCGCTAAAAAACGCTCATCGGGACTATTTTTCAATCCGATAGGAGTATTTTCAGGAGGGGGATCGGGGAATTCGGCGATGTGCGGCCGTTTTGGGAAATCGACGTTTTTGATTTTAAGCGAGAGAGTTTCGTGCATCGTGAAGAACGGGACGGATAGGTAGTACAAAAGTACGTCCTGTTCGGGAAGAGGTAAGCAGCCGTTTTGCTGACGGGTCGTTTTTGATTTTAAAGGAGCAGGTTTCGTCATAACGAAGTGAGCCCCGGATGGGATATACTGAAGTATTTCCCATTCGGGGCGAACAAGGCAGGGCGAAAGATGCCCTGTAAAATCGAAAACTAATAGCGGTAGTGGTCGGCCTTGTACGGCCCGTCCTCACTGACACCGATGTAGTCGGCCTGATGCTTCGTCAGGCGGGTAAGCTCCACTCCGAGGTTGTCGAGGTGCAGGCGCGCCACCTCCTCGTCGAGATGCTTGGGCAGGCGGTAAACCCCGATCTTGAGATTCTCCCGCCAGAGTTCCATCTGTGCGAGGCACTGGTTGGTGAAGGAGTTCGACATGACGAACGACGGATGCCCCGTGGCGCAGCCGAGGTTCACCAGGCGGCCTTCGGCCAGGATGAAAATGGCGTGTCCGTCGGGGAAGGTGAATTTGTCGACCTGGGGTTTGATATTGGTCTTGACGGCTGCCGATTTTTCGAGACGCGCCATCTGGATTTCATTGTCGAAGTGCCCGATGTTGCAGACGATCGCCTGGTCCCGCATCTTTTGCATGTGCTCCAGGGTGATGATGTCGCAGTTGCCGGTGCAGGTCACGAAGATATTGCCCTCGGCGAGCGCACTTTCGACGGTCTTCACCTCGAAGCCCTCCATCGCGGCCTGCAGGGCGCAGATCGGGTCGATCTCCGTCACGATCACACGGGCACCGTAGGAGCGCATCGACCGGGCACAGCCCTTACCCACGTCGCCGTAGCCGCACACGACGACCACCTTGCCGGCGATCATCACGTCCGTGGCACGCTTGATGCCGTCGGCCAGCGACTCGCGGCAGCCGTAGAGGTTGTCGAACTTCGATTTGGTGCAGGAGTCGTTGACGTTAATGGCCGGAACGAGCAGTTCGCCCGCCTCCTGCATCTGGTAGAGGCGATGTACGCCCGTCGTCGTCTCTTCGCTCACGCCCTTCCATTCGGCCACCGTGCGGTGCCACTTTTCGGGGTCTTCGGCCAGGATCTTTTTCAGCGTGTCGAGAATGACCTCCTCCTCATACGAGGAAGGTTGGTAATCGAGCGTCGAAGCGTCGTTTTCGTCTTTGTAGCCCTTGTGGATCAGCAGCGTGGCGTCGCCGCCGTCGTCGACGATCAACTGCGGTCCCTTGCCGCCGGGGAACGAGAGCGCCATCGCGGTACACCACCAGTATTCGGGCAGCGTCTCGCCCTTCCATGCGAAAACCGGAACGCCAGCAGCCGCAATGGCCGCAGCGGCGTGATCCTGCGTTGAAAAGATGTTGCACGAGCACCAGCGCACCTCGGCGCCCAACTCCACGAGGGTCTCGATCAGCACGGCGGTCTGAATCGTCATGTGCAGCGACCCCATCACGCGCACACCTTTCAGGGGTTTCTGCGCTCCATATTTGCGGCGCACGGCCATCAGGCCCGGCATTTCATGTTCGGAAATTTCGATCTCCTTGCGTCCCCATTCGGCCAGCGACATGTCGGCCACCTTGTAGGGAATGGTTAAGTCCAGATACATAGTTTTTTATTTTGTTTTCAATATCTCTTCCCGGTCTTTTTCGATCTGTTCGCGCAGGGCCTCCACCGACGCGAATTTGCGTTCGTCGCGGATTTTCCGCACCAGTTCCACACGGATCGTGCGGCCGTAAAGCGACCCTTCGAAATCGAAAATATGAGTTTCCAGCCGCCGTTCGACCTCCCCCACCGAAGGGTTGCGCCCCAAATTGGACATGGCATGGTAAGTTACTCCGTCCACTGTAACCCGCGATTCGTACACCCCGTCTTCGGCGGGAAGATCCGCCGGCACGGGCAGGTTGGCTGTCGGGAATCCCAACTGCCGGCCCAGCCGCCGTCCGTGCTCCACCACTCCTTCGATCACCACCATCGCGCGTCAGATTTTTTCGGTCAGTTTACGCACCAGGCTGAACTGCGAGAAGAACTCTTTGGCAAAGACGCGCAGCACCGTATAGGAGGGAATCGCCAGCAGCATGCCCAGGATTCCCGCCACCGAACCTGCGATCAGGATCACCAGGAAGATCTCCAGCGGATGCGCCTTCACCCGCTCGGAATAGAGCGTAGGCTGCAGCACGAAGTCATCCAAACCTTTCAGGATCAGCAGCGACCCGGCAATGACGACTACCGTATGTCCCACGGTCATGCCTTCGATCGGCGAAACGATTCCCAGAAAAACCGACATCACGCCGCCGATCAGCGGCCCGGCATAGGGCACCACGTTCATCACACCCATGATCAGTCCGATGAAACTGGCGTCGGCCAGCTTCATCCCGAAGGCGGTCATGGTCAGCGTCACGGCGACCGTCAGCAGGAAACTCTCGCTGAGGATGCCCGTGAAATAGCGCGACAGCAACAGCGTCACCGAATCCAGCGAGCGGGTGATGTTGTCGTGGTACTTTTCGGGGAACATCGCCGTCACCATCGCATAGAAAAGCCCCTCGTCCTTGAGGAAAAAGAAGGTGATGAACGAAATGGAGAAGATGGCGATCACCGACGAAATCACCACGTTGACGATCGACGAAAAAGCCGTATTGAGCGAGTCGATGTCGATCAGCGACCGAAACGAATCGATCACCGCGTCGGGCAGCGAAAAAGTTGTTTCCGGAACCCCGAAGAAGGTGTAAAGATAATTCTGGGCCTGCGCCAAAGGCTCCTGGACGGACTGTACGACCGATCCGAAATCAAGCTCCGAAAGTTGGTATACCTTATTGAAAACGAGTGGAATGAACAACGAGCAGAGCGTCGCCAGCACCACCCAGATGACGATCAGCGTCACCAGTGCGGCCAGCCACCTCGGAATCCTCCGCCCCTTCACACGAAGCCCGGCCAGCCGCCGCACAAGCCGGTTGCCCACCACGGCCAGCACCGCCGACACGATGATGTAAACGACGATCGCGCTGAAATACCAGACCAGAAAGAGAATGGCCGCAGCGACCGCCGCACCCGCGATGAATTTAACGACCGTCTGTGGTGTCACCGTCATGGCTCGGATTTTATTTCAGGCGCGCGATGGGGGTTTGGGAACCTACCACGGGATCGCCGATCTCGACCAGCAGTTCGCTGTCCTTCGGAATCAGCACGTCGATGCGCGAACCGAACTTGATAAAGCCCGAAACGCTGTTCTGCTCCGCAAACTCCCCCACCTTCATATAGGAGACGATCCGCCGGGCAATAAGCCCCGCAATCTGCCGGAAAAGCACTTTCTTGCCCGAAGGCATGGCGATCACGGTCGTCGTGCGTTCGTTCTCGGTCGACGACTTGGGGTGCCACGCCACCAGGAAACGCCCCGGATGGTACTTGAAATACTCCACCGTACCGCCCACGGGTACCCAGTTCATATGCACGTTGGTCACCGACATGAAGATCGAAATCTGCAGCATTTCACCTTTGAGGTATTCGTTCTCCGTCACCACCTCGGTCACGACCACGCGGCCGTCGCACGGCGAGAAGACCAGGTCGGCGTCGTGGATGCGCACCCGGCGCGGCTCGCGGAAAAACGCCACGATGAAGAACCAGAACAGCAGCAGGAAAGCGGTGCCTCCCCACAGCAGGGCACCGGCGGCATGGCTCACCAGCAAGTGGTAGAACAGCCACCAGATAAGCAGGCAGACGGCGCCGGCAATAAAGATAATACGGTAACCTTCCTTATTGATTTTCATATCGGGTTGTGTAATTTTTTAATTACATGACAAAAAGCATATATACAAATACGAACGGCGCGGAGAGAATCAGCGCGTCGAACCGGTCGAGCCATCCGCCGTGTCCGGGAATGATGCTGCCCGAATCCTTGACAGAGGCCGCACGCTTGAACATCGACTCCACCAAATCGCCCAGCACGCCCGTGACCGAAGCGATCAACGCCAGCCCCGCCCAGGCCCACATACTGTCGTCCAGCAGTCGCGCGGCCACGATACCGGCCACTACGGCTCCGGCCAGTCCGCCGAAGAAGCCTTCCCAGGATTTTTTGGGAGACAGGCGCGCGAAAAGCGGATGACGGCCGACGGACATGCCCACCAGATAGGCGAAGACGTCGTTGGCCCAGATAATTGCGATGTAGGCGATCATCACCCACGGGTTCCACGTCTCACTGCCCACGATCGGAATATAGCACATCAACGAGAACGGCAGTGCCACGTAAAGCACACCGGCCAGCGTCACGCCCACGCCCGCTGCAGGATTTCCCTCCTTGCGGTAGAGTTCGCAGACGAACATCAGCGGCACCACGAGCAGCACAAACGCCAATCCGAAGGTGAAAGCGGCGTTGGCGCTTCCCAGAATCTCGATGTCGTCGGACACGAACGCAAAATTGAGCATGAAAAGCATCACGCCCATTATCAGACCGATCAGCCGTTGCGGGCGTTGATCCTGCCGGGCGGAAAGCGTATAGAACTCGTTCATTCCGCCCACGAGCAGCACGAGCAGCAACGCTCCGAAACTCCATTGAGAAAGGAGCGTGGCTCCGATCATGACCACGGCCAAAATAGCGCCGCTCAGCGCGCGCACCGTGAGGTTCTTCATATTTTCACTCATCAGTTACAGGTAGGGTTAGCAGTCTTATTCGGTTTCGGGCGTCGTTACCGACGCCACGGCCGGCTTGCCGGATGCAGGCAGTTCCTGCTCCGGAACTTTTTCCCCGGCCGGTTTTTCTTCCCCCGGAGTGCCGGCCGCCTTCGCAGCCGTCTCGGTTTTCTCGTCCCCCTGCTTCTTTACGGTTTGCGCCGCAGGCCCGAGAATTTGTTCGATGTCCTCCGCGTAGATCGTCTCCTTCTCCAGCAGCAGGTCGGCCATCTTCTGAATCTTATCGTTCTTCTCTTCGATGATCTTGCGTGCCCGGGCATAAGCATCCTCCAGCATCCGGCGCACCTCGCAGTCGATGTCCCGTGCGGTCTCTTCGCTGAAGGGCTTCGTAAACGAATCGCGGGTACCCGTGGAATCGTAGTAGCTGATCGGACCGATCTTCTTGCTCATGCCGTAGTAGGTCACCATCGCGTATGCGGTCTTGGTGGCCCGTTCCAGGTCGCTCAATGCCCCCGCACCCAGCGTACCGTAGTTGACCTCCTCGGCGATCCGGCCGCCCAGCAGTCCGGCCAACTCTTCTTCCAGGCCCTCGTTGGTCACATGAATACGTTCTTCGTTCGGCACCGACCAGGTCGCACCCAGGCTCTTGCCGCGCGGCACGACCGTCACTTTCAGCACCGGATCGCACTGCGGCAGCGACCACATCACCGTGGCGTGCCCCGCCTCATGCACGGCCGTAGCGCGGCGTTCGGCGGCGGTCATCGGCATGTTGGGTTTTTCCAGCCCGCCGACGATGCGGTCGATGGCCGCAAGGAAATCCTCGCGCGATACGGTCTTTTTGTTATGGCGCGCCGCGATCAGGGCCGCCTCGTTGCAGACGTTGGCAATGTCGGCACCGGAGAATCCGGGGGTTTGCCTGGCCAGGAACGAACGGTCGAGTTTCGGATCGAGTTTGAGGGGACGCAGGTGCACGTTGAAAATCTCTTCGCGCTCCTTCACGTCGGGCAGACCCACCTCGATCTGCCGGTCGAAACGCCCGGCGCGCATCAGCGCCTTGTCGAGGATGTCCGCACGGTTGGTGGCAGCCAGCACGATCACGCCCGAATTGGTCTGGAAGCCGTCCATCTCCGTCAGCAACTGGTTGAGCGTATTTTCGCGTTCGTCATTGCCCGAGAATCCGGCATTTTTACCACGGGCACGGCCGATGGCGTCGATCTCGTCGATAAAGACGATGCACGGGGCCTTCTGCTTGGCCTGTTCGAACAGGTCGCGGACACGCGAAGCGCCGACGCCGACGAACATCTCCACGAAGTCCGAGCCGGAAATCGAAAGGAAAGGCACATTGGCCTCCCCCGCCACGGCTTTCGCCAGCAGGGTTTTACCCGTTCCCGGAGGGCCGACCAACAGCGCACCTTTCGGGATTTTGGCCCCCAGTTCCTTGTATTTGTCGGCTTTCTTGAGGAAGTCGACGATCTCCATGATCTCGACCTTCGCCTCTTCCAAACCCGCCACATCCTTGAACGTAACCCGTTTTGCGGCGTCCTTGTCGAAGACCTGCGCCTTCGCTTTGCCGACGTTCATGATTCCGCCGCCGCTCGCGCCTCCGCCGCCGCGCGACATCGAACGCATCACGAAAATCCACACGCCGATAATCAGTATCCACGGCAGCAGGTTCACCAGCACGCTGGTCCAGTCGTTCGCCTTATTCTCGTACGAAACGGGAACCGTCTGCCCCGATTTGGCTTCGGCAGCCTGCAAATCCTCGCGGAACGAATCGACGGAGCCGATGGTGAAGGTGAGCTGCACGCCCGATTCGGGAAGTTTGTGAAAACGCTTGTCCACAGAATCCCTGCGGTATTTTTCGCCGGCCTCCTTCTTCAGAAAGACCTGCGCCTGATCTTTGTTGACGACCAGGATTCGCTCCACGTCGCCTTTCTCGACCATCTGTTCGACGGTCGCCCAATCGCTGGGCAGCGGCGTGTCGTTGGTGTCGGTAAAAATATACCAGCCTACGATGAACGCGCCGATCAGACCGTATACCCACATCCACGAGGGACGCGGCATGTTGACGTTCATCTTACCGTTGTTGCTTTTTTTTGCCATATCGTTTCTTACTCTTCATATTCGTATCGCGTCACAGGCGCGTCGGCCCACAATTCATCGAGCTTGTAGAACGAGCGCAGTTCGGTCTGGAAGATATGCACCACCACGTCCACATAGTCCATTGCGATCCAGAAAGCGTTCTGCTGCCCCTCGATCCGCCACGCATTCTCGCCAAGCGTTTCAAACACCTGCTGCTCGATGTTTGCGGCAATGGCCGCCACCTGCGTGGTGGAGTCCGCATGGCAGACTACGAAATGGGAACAAATCGCCCCGTCGAAACCCGAAAGATCCAACGATACAATATCCTTACCTTTTTTATCTTCAATTGCACTGACAATCGTCTCTATCAATTTATCCATATACGAATTATAGGTCTATAACCTTGCAAAGGTAGGAAAAAGTTCCGTAAGTACTAAATATCACGCCGTAAAAAAACAAATTCCGCAGTGGTTGCACAAGCAGGGCGGGGTGGAAACAGACGGCCGGGAGACACGTCCGCTGCCGGCCGGCAGCGGACACCTTCGGGGTTGAAAACGGATTTCCGGGATTCACACCCCGGAAATTCCGGAATCGGCGCGCAAGCCCCACTGAAAGGTCCCGCAACCGAAATGGAATAAAATTCCCCTTCGCAGGCGCTCGACCTTTTCCATCGGGCACAGGCGGCACGGCACGGCGGGTTTCGGTAACAGCAACCTTTGCCCGTCTTTCACAACCTCCGTTTGACACGTCCCGGTGCTTAGAAGACTCCCGGCGTCACATTGTCCATGATGGTGTCGGCCAGCGCCTTGATAATCGAATTCTTGACGTAGGTGCGGCGCACGGCCACGGCGATCTTGCGCGAAGTAGCCCCTTTGGCGAGGGTTTTCAGCCGGTCGCGGCGGTCGGAGGGGATGTATTCGATCGCCATTTCGGGAACGATCGTAAGGCACGACGTACAATCGACGATCCGCATCAGCGTATCGAGCGAACCCGATTCGAACGAATAGTGCGACGGCATGTCGCGTTTGGCCTGGCACAGTTCGATGATCTGGTCGCGCATACAGTTTCCGGCACTCAGGATCACCAGATCGCGCAGGTCGATGTCCTCGATGCGGATATTCGAGCGCTCATAGAGCGGATTGCCCGGAGAAACGTAGGCGAAGAAACGGTCGTTGAAAAGCTCCTGTTCCAGAATACCCTCGCCGCAGGTACCGCTCGCCACCAGCGCCGCATCGATCCGGTCGCGTTTGAGCGCCTCGACGATGTCCGAAGTGATCATCTCGGAAATCTCCAGTTCCACTTTCGGATAATTGCGCACGAAAGCCGGAATGAACTTGTGAAGCAGGTAGGGCGCGATGGTCGGGATCACGCCCAGGCGCAGTTTGCCGGAGGTTTCCCCTTTCAACTCCGCCACCGATTCACGGATACAGTTGTAAGCCCGCAGCGTTTCGCGTGTCCGCGCCAGCACCACTTCGCCCGCCTCGGTCGGAATCACCGGTTTTTTCGAACGGTCGAGAAGCACTACACCCAGTTCCTCTTCGAGCGACTTGATCTGCATCGACAGCGAAGGCTGCGTAACGAAACAGTGTTCTGCAGCGACCGAAAAACTACCGCAGTTGGCGACGGCCAACAGGTATTCGAGTTGAATTATTGTCATAGCACAGGATTATTTCAAAGGACGAAAATATAAAAAAAATCTATACCTCACAACTTTTTTAGGTGGCTAATTCGCTTTTTCGTAAGTTTGCTCCTAAAATTACGGTTTACTTATGGGAAAAATCATCCTTACGGGCGACAGGCCCACCGGCAGGCTCCACCTGGGGCACTACGTGGGGTCGCTGCGCCGCCGCGTCGAGTTGCAGAATTCGGGCGAATTCGAGAAGATCTTCATCATGATCGCCGACGCGCAGGCGCTGACCGACAACGCCGACAACCCGGAAAAGGTGCGTCAGAACATCCTCGAAGTTGCTCTCGACTATCTGTCGGCAGGACTCGATCCTGAAAAATCGACTCTTTTCATCCAGTCGCAGGTTCCCGAACTGTGCGAACTGGCTTTCTACTACATGAACCTGGTGACGGTGCAGCGCCTGCAACGCAACCCGACGGTGAAGGCGGAGATCACGATGCGCGGTTTTGCCGAGAACGCCGTGGAGGGCGACACCCAGCAGCGGCAGGGAATTCCCGTCGGTTTCTTCACCTACCCCATCAGCCAGGCATCGGACATCACGGCCTTCCGGGCCACGACCGTACCGGCCGGGGAGGATCAGGAACCGATGATCGAGCAGACGCGCGAGATCGTCCACAAGTTCAATTCGGTCTACGGCGAAACGCTCGTTGAGCCGGAAATCCTGCTTCCGGACAATGCCGCCTGCATGCGCCTGCCGGGCACCGACGGCAAGGCCAAGATGTCCAAATCGCTGGGAAACTGCATCTACCTTTCCGACACGGCCGACGAGGTGAAGAAGAAGGTCATGGGCATGTACACCGATCCCGACCACCTGCGCGTCGAAGACCCCGGGAAAGTGGAGGGCAACACGGTTTTCACCTACCTCGATGCCTTCTGCCGTCCGGAGCACTTCGCGCGCTACCTTCCCGAATACGCTTCGCTCGACGAGTTGAAAGCCCACTACCGCCGTGGCGGACTGGGCGACGTGAAGGTCAAGCGGTTGCTGATCGCCGTGCTCAACGAGACGCTCGACCCGATCCGTGAGCGCCGCCGTTACTTCGAGTCGCGCATCGGCGAGGTCTACAAGGTGTTGGAAGCAGGCTCGGCCCGCGCCCGTGCGGCCGCCGCCGCAACGCTCGACGACGTTCGCTCCGCCATGAAGATCAACTACTTCAGCGACAGGGAACTGATCGAAGAGCAAGCGAAAAACTACGCAATGAAAAATGAAAAATGAAAAATTAAGAATTTATTTCACCGGGTTGAACTTCGAGTCGATAATAAAAGTTTCATCTGAGAATTTCAGAATCGGAGAATCCGGGCCGCAAAACGAATTTTTAATTTTTCATTCTTAATTTTTAATTCAAAGAGCAAATGCTTTTCCGCCCCGACCGGATTTACCTCGCCTTCCTCCGCCTCACCCGGCGACTGAGCAACAGCCAGATCATGATGCTTCTGGCGGTGGTAGTCGGCGTACTGGCCGGTCTGGGCACCTACCTGTTCGAAATCCTGCTCCACTTCATCAAAACGGGGCTGACAAGCTGGTTTCCGGTGGATACCTCGCATTTCCTGTTCCTGATCTATCCGGCGATCGGCATCATCCTGGCCACGCTGTTCGTCAAATACATCGTCCGCGACAACATCTCGGAAGGCGTCACCCGCGTGCTGTACGCCATGTCGAGCCGCAATTCGCGCATCGCCGGCCACAACTGCTGGACATCGATCGTGGGCGGCGCCACGACCATCGGATTCGGCGGATCGGTCGGCCCCGAGGCCCCGATCGTGCTGACGGGAGCGGCCATCGGTTCCAACGTGGGGCGGCTCGCTCGGCTCAACTACAAACACACCACGCTGCTGCTGTGCTGCGGTGCGGGTGCGGCCCTCGCGGCCATCTTCAAAGCCCCAATCACCGGCGTGGTCTTCGTGCTGGAAATCCTGATGCTCGACATTACGGCCGGCTCGGTGATTCCGCTGCTGATCGCCTCGATCACGGCCACCACGATGGCCTTCATGCTGCGCGGTTTCGATCCGATCCTGGCCGTTACGCTGGCTCCCGAAGACGCTTTCGAGCTGTGGCAGATTCCGCTTTTCATCCTGCTGGGAGGCATGTGCGGGCTGATGTCGTGGTATTTCACGACGATGAATTCCCGTGTCGGGGGCATCTTCAAACGCCTCGACAAACAGTATAAAAAATGGATCCTGGGAGGCGCCATCCTCGGCGTCCTGATCTTCGTTTTTCCGCCCCTGTACGGCGAAGGTTACGAAGGTTTTACCTCCCTCATGCACGGCAACGCGCAGCAGTTGTTCGACAACTCGTTCTTCTACCGCTTCCGCGACATCGACTGGGTGGTGATCCTCTTCGTCATCGCCACGATGTTCTTCAAAGTCATCGCCATGGCCTCGACCAACGCCGCCGGCGGCGTGGGCGGAACTTTCGCTCCGTCGCTGTTCGTCGGAGCCTTCACGGGTGCCGTGCTGGCGCTGCTGTACAACGCCGTTTTCGACTCGGACGTGTCGCTGGTCTCTTTCACGCTGGTGGGGATGGCGGGCGTGATGGCGGGTGTCATGAAGGCACCTCTCACCTCGATTTTCCTGATCGCAGAACTCTCGAACGGCTACGGGCTTTTCATCCCGCTGATGATCACCGCCTGCATCTCGTTCGCCGTGGACTATTACCTCGATCCCGACTCGATCTACACCAAACAACTGCGCCTGCGGGGCGAGCTGCTCACTCACGACAAGGATCAGTCGGTCTTCGTCTTCCTGAAACTGGACGATCTGATGGAGACCGATTTCCTGCGCATCAGGGAGAACAACACGCTGGGCGACATCGTACACATCATCTCCACGGCACGCCGCAACATCTTTCCCGTGATCGACAACTTCGGCAAACTACTGGGTGTCGTACAGCTGGATGACCTGCGCGAGGATATGTTCAAAAGCGAAAAATACGGCACCCCGATTTCGGACTATATGATCCAGCCGCCCGACCGGATTCTGGAGCACGAAAACATTCAGAGCGTCATGGAAAAATTCGAGGACAAACACACCTGGATGCTGCCCGTCGTGGACAAGGAGAACCGCTATCTCGGATTCATCTCCAAATCACGCATCCTGAACGCCTACCGCGAACAGTTGGTGAAAATCCAGCAGTGACTTTTAATTCACGGCTAAATACAATTCCAAGCGGATAATTTCTCCTGTTTCCTGCCACTGCTCGCGGCGGCCGGCTGTGGAGCAATGCAAAATAGCAGGCCTTGCGCAGGCAGAGTTGCGACCTGCCGACCCATCTTCCGGGGTTCGAAAACCTTCCGGCCATGACCGGAGCAATAGCCTGATTTGAATTATGAACTATGAATTCTACATTATGAATTGTTCCTACCCCTGGGCCGGTGAGCTGAACTGCGCCGTAACGGTGTGTGATACCGAGGGCATCGTACTCTACCAGAATACCCGTTCGCGCGAAGTCAACGGCATCATGCACGGAAAATCATTGATTCCCTGCCACAACGAGCACTCGCGCACGATCATCCGTAGACTGCTGGACGAAGGCGGGACGAACGCCTACACGATCGAGAAACGCGGCATACGCAAAATGATCTACCAGACCGTATGGCGTGCGGAAGGCGAGATTCGGGGCCTGGTGGAGTTCTCGATGGAGGTTCCGGCGGAAATGCCGCACCACGTCCGGGGATAATCCGCCTCCCCCAACTTCTTCCGGACACGGAACCCGCCCGGCCCCGAACCGGCCCCTATCTTCGAACCCAATCCGATCCCGAACCGGCCCTATCTTCGATCCCGATCCGGCCCGGTATGCATCACCGCCCGTGCCGAACCTCAGACAATCCGTAGCGTCCGGAAGACGGGTGCTGCGGATGGTGACAATTTGTCCGGTCATACCGTCCGGAGCCGGGAAGCGGCGTTACTTTCGCCGCGCCCACTCCAGAATCGTAGGGCTGTGTACCTCCACGCCGAATTCTTCGGCACATGCGAGTATCCGCCGGGCCAGTGCCGGCTTTTCCTTTTCAGGCGCGTAACGGAAATAACTCTCGGCGGCCCGGACGTGCTCCGCATCGATCAGGGGGAATTCCCGCCGTCCCGGAATACCGAACGCTTCGTCGGGCAGCGCCTTGCGTTCGGCGGTGGTCAGGGTGTCGGATTCTTGCTTTTTCATCGCATCGGTTTTCCACGGCAAATGCAATTATCGCACCCGAACGGTCGACACGGCCCCCGATTTCAAGAGCTGCAAACAGCACCGTCCCGGATCGGCTTTGTCCCTATCGGCCGTCAACATACCCGAACACAGACCATTCCGCATGGGAGCACACGGAAAAAGCCGTCCCGAAAAATTCGGGACGGCTTCGAAATCCGCTTACCGCAAGATACGGAACCGGCACAGGAAAAATCCGCGACGATTCCGGCAAGGATTATTCCACGGGCATGAACGTCACGGCCTGCCCGCCGCCGGGAGCCATTGCGACTTCGAGCGAATCGGCCGCAGTCATCCGCTTCTCCGTAATGGTATAAGATGTGGGATTCGTCTTCCAATCGGCGTCGGGGCCGTCGGCATAGACCGTCGCCCGGTAAGTCACGTCGGGAGCGAGAAAATCGAGCGGCAGCGTGAGCGTCTTGGGCGCCTCGCCGGTCGCAGCTCCGAGGAAAAACTTATCCCCGGCACGGCGTACGACGGCGATGAACTCGCCGGGTTCTCCGGCCAGCGCCCGCGACCAGTCGCAGTCGGCGTCGAAGTCGCGGAAGAATTGAAACGCGGGATGTCCCTCGTAGTTCTCGACCAGGTCGGAGGCCATCTGCACAGGCGAATAGAGGATGACCCAGTTGGCGATCTGCTTGGCAAGGGTCGTATTGACGCGGCTCGTACCCTTGTCGTTGCCGTTCCACGCTTTGCGGCGGGGCGAATGGCGCGTCTTCTCGAAGAGGATGTCGAACGTGCCGGGCGTGTAGTCCATCGGTCCGCCCAGCAGGCGCGTAAAGGCCAGCATCGCCGTATGGGCCGGCGGATTGCCCTCCGACCAGGCGTTCCACTCCATGCCGCGCCCCCCTTCGCGGGACATCATGTTGGGCCACGTGCGGCGGATGCCGCAGTCCTTGATCGGCTCGTGCGCGTTGACTGTCATCCGGTGTCTGGCCGCCGTCTCGACCACTTTCTGATAGTGGTTGACCATATATTGGCTGTGGTGCATGTAACCGCCGGTGATCCCGCCCGCATAGCCGGTCTTGAGGTCGTGAATGCCCAGGTCGCTGTACCACTCGATCGCGTGTTCCAACTGTCGTTCGTAGTTGGGGATATTACCGCCCGTCTCGTGGTGGCCGATGATCGCAATGCCGCGCTCGCGGGCGTAGCGGACGATCTCTTCGATGTCGAAGTCGGCATAGGGCTTCGTAAAGTCGAACGACTGCATGCCGCCCCAACTCTCCCAGCCGGCATTCCACCCCTCGAACAGCACGCCCTGGATGTTGTTGGCCGCAGCGAAATCGATGTATTTCTTCGCATTTCGGGTCGTCGCGCCGTGTCGTTCATCCATCGCCCAGGTGTCGACGCCCAGGTGCATGCCCCACCACACGCCCACGTACTTCATGGGCTTGATCCAGCTCGTGTCCTCGATCTTCGAAGGCTCGTTCAGGTTGAGGATCAGCGACGAGTTGATCAGCCCCACGGCCTCGGGCGCCAGCTGTACCGTGCGCCAGGCAGTTGTGAAGCGGTTGCCCTTGTGCGCCTTCGTCCCGTCGGGCAGGGGCGCCAGGTCGGACTTGAACGCGAGTCCTTCGGTTTTGCGGAGCGTCATCTCGGGAAAATCGTACAACGCCGCCTCGTGAATGCTGCCGTAGGTATCGCCCACTTTGAAGGTGGCGGGCGTGTTGGCATCGGTCAATTCGCTCAGGGGCAGTTTGCGGTAAAGCAGTTCGTAGGTCTCGAAGCTGGCGGGAATCGTCCACGAATCGCCGTCCGCAGCAAAGCGGAATTCGGTCAGTTCGTCGGTCACGGTCAGCGAATCGACAGTGGGAACATCGTACTCGTAGCGGAACCCGATGCCGTCGTCGAATACCCGGAAACGCACCGTCAGACCGACCCGAAACTCGTTCTCGAGTTGTACGGCCATCTCGTTGTAGTGGCTCCGGTTGGTTTTGTTTTCGCCCCAGGGCTGCGTCCAGGTTTCATCCGCCGTTGAATGCTTGACGGACACGATACCGAACGTTTCGGCAAGGTTGACGCCTTTGGCCCGGAGCCCCATCTCCGAAGGAGAGAACAGAGGTTGATCTCCCACGTTCACCCGATAGGACATACGCCCCGTTTCATCGAGCGAGAAATTCAGTCGGATCCGCCCGTCGGGCGATGTGACTTCGGTTTTGGGCGAGCAGGCGCCGCAAAGGACAAATGCAGCGAGAGCGAGGAATAAACATTTCATAATCAGGGTCAGGTTTTATCAGGATCAGGTATTATAAAAAGGGGGTGAAACCGGACAGGTGTTTGGTCGGCGAAAACTCGACGATTCGGTAGTCGGCAATCCCGTGCACACGGAAAGGCTCTTCCGTTGTCAGCGTCCCGACTGCGGCCCGATTGTCAGACCGGCATAGAATCACGCCGCCCGTGCGGGGATTCAGAGGGCCGGAACACAGGAACCTTCCGGCGGAATAATGCCGGTCGAGGTATTCGCGGTGTGCCGCGAGGTGCTTCTCCACCTCGGACAAGGGTTTCTTGTAAGTAAGCTGGATCACGAACATAACTTCCGGTTTTCGCCGCAGCCGTTACCGGCACGAGCCGCGTATTTCTACAACTTGATGTCGTAAATCTGGATCACGCCCGCCAGTTTTCCCGCGTCGTCGGTCACCAGCAGCGAAGTGATCTTATTGGCAGTCATCTCCTTTTCGGCCGAAATCAGTTTTTCGTCCGCGTGGATCGTTTTCGGATTGCGCGTGGCGATGTCGGCGGCCTTGATGCTGAAAAATTCGGCCTGGCGGTGTTCCATCGCGCGCCGGATGTCGCCGTCGGTCACGATCCCGACGATACGGTCGCCGTCGCAAATTATAATCAGTCCCAGTCCGCCCTTCGAGATCGTGTGAATCATCTCCGTAGCGGTGCAGTCCGGCCCCACCACAGGCAGGTTTTCGCTGTGCATCACATTGCCCACGGTCATCAGCAGGCGCCGCCCGAGGCTTCCGCCCGGGTGCAGACGTGCGAAATCCACGCTCGAAAATTCGCGCAGTTTCATCAGCGCCACAGCCAGCGCATCGCCCATCGCCATCTGCACGGTGGTCGAGGTAGTCGGGGCCAGATGCAGGATGCACGCCTCTTCCTTCACGCCGACATCGAGGTGAATGTCCGAATTTTTCGCCAGGGTCGATTCGGGGTTTCCGGTCATCGAAATCAGTTTGTTCCCGTTCATGTGGATAAAGGGGACGATCTTCAGGATTTCGTCCGTCTCGCCCGAATAGGAAAGGGCCACGATGACGTCCTCCTTCGAAATCATGCCCAGGTCGCCGTGAAAAGCCTCACCGGGATGAAGGAAGAAACTCGGTGTTCCGGTCGATGCGAGCGTCGCGGCGATCTTGCGCCCCACAAGGCCGGATTTCCCCATGCCGGTGACAATGCATTTACCATGACAGGAGAGGATCGATTCGACGGCGGCGGCGAAGTTGTCGCCCACGGTTTGTTCGAGGTGTTCGAGCGCAAGCATTTCGGTGCGGATCGCCTGATGTGCCACATCCAGGATCTGCACTTTATTACGGTCAGTCATTATAAAAGGGTTTTAAGCAGGTTTTCCAACTCATCGAGCGGAAGCATGTTAGGCCCGTCGCTCAGCCCCCGGTCGGGATCGGGATGCACTTCGAAGAAAAAGCCGTTGGCGCCGAAGGCTTTGGCGGCCTGCGCCATCGCCGGTACGAACTCACGGTTACCGCCCGTCTTTCCGCCCGCAGCACCGGGACGCTGCACCGAGTGCGTGCAGTCCATCACCACCGTCGGAGCGATTTTCAGCATGTCGGGAATATTGCGGAAATCGACCACCAGATTGTTGTAGCCGAACGCATTGCCGCGCTCGGTCAGCCAGATTTCCGTTGCACCGGCCTCCGCCGCCTTTTCGAAAGGATAACGCATGTCGGCCCCCGAAAGGAACTGCGCCTTTTTGATATTCACCGTGCGTCCCGTCTTGGCCGCAGCGACCAAAAGATCGGTCTGGCGGCAGAGGAACGCGGGGATTTGGAGCACATCGACCACCTCGCCGGCAGGCGCGGCCTGCCACGATTCGTGGATGTCGGTCAGCAGCCGCAGTCCCCATTTGGAGCGCACGTCGGCGAGCATCTGCAACCCCTTGTCGATCCCCGGCCCCCGAAACGAGGCGATCGAGGTTCGGTTGGCCTTATCGAACGACGCCTTGAAAATAATTTCGGCTCCCAGCGCCTTGTTGATCGCCACGAGCCTTTCGGCCACGGTATCCAGCAGTTCGGCCGACTCGATCACACAAGGCCCGGCAATGATTTTGACAGACATAGGCTTCTTATATTTAAGCATGAAGGGAAGGCCGTGTTTCCGGCCTTTCCGTATTACTTATTCGAGTGCCAGTTCCAGCACCTCGTCGTTGGTTCGCACGTAACGGAACGTCAGTCCCTCGACGTATTCGGGTTTGATCTCGGCGATGTCCTTGCGGTTCTCCTCCGAGAGGATCAACTCCCGGATGCCGGCCCGCTTGGCCGCCAGGATCTTCTCCTTCACGCCGCCCACGGGCATCACGCGGCCCCGCAGCGTCGTCTCGCCCGTCATGGCGATGCGCTCCTTCACCTTGCGGCCCGTGTAGGTCGAAACGATCGAGGTCACCATCGTGATGCCGGCCGAAGGGCCGTCCTTCGGAATGGCGCCTTCGGGCACATGGATGTTGATGTCGTTTTTCTCGAATACTTCCGGATCGATCCCCAGCTCCCTGCAGTGGGCCATCACCCATTCGTGGGCGATGGTCGCCGACTCCTTCATCACGTCGCCCAGATTACCCGTCAGGCTGATGCGGCCTTTGCCCGGCGTCAGGCACGACTCGATGTAGAGGATGTCGCCGCCCACTTCCGTCCACGCCAGACCCGTCACCACGCCCACCATGTCCGCGACTTCGTACTCCTCGCGCAGGAACTTGGGTTTTCCCAGAATGGTCTCCACGTCCTTCGGCGTGATCTCGGGAGCGAACGCCTCGTCGAAGGCGATCTGCTTGGCCCGTGCCCGGGCGATCTTCGCCAGCAGTTTGTCGAGCGAACGCACACCCGCCTCCCGGGTGTAATCCGTAATGATCGCTCCGACGATTTCGGGCGTGAGCATGAGTTCCTGCTCCTTGATGCCGTGCGCCTCGCGCTGCTTGGGCAGCAGGTGGTCGAGCGCGATGCGTATCTTCTCCTCGGGCAGGTAACCCGCGATATTGATCATCTCCATGCGGTCGCGCAGAGCCGGAGCGATGTTGCCGATGTTATTGGCCGTAGCGATGAACAGCACCTTCGACAGGTCGTACTCCATATCGAGATAGTTGTCGTGGAACGTGGTGTTCTGCTCGGGATCGAGCACCTCCAGCAGTGCGCTCGACGGGTCGCCGTGATTCGACACCGTCACCTTGTACACCTCGTCGAGAATGATGACGGGATTCGACGAACCGCACCGTTTGACGGTCTGGATGATCCGTCCCGGCATGGCGCCGATGTAGGTACGCCGGTGGCCGCGAATCTCCGATTCGTCATGCAGGCCGCCCAGCGAAATACGGCCGAACTTGCGGCCCAGAGCCGCAGCGACGGACTTGCCCAGCGAGGTCTTGCCCACGCCCGGAGGGCCGTAGAGGCAGAGGATCGGGGATTTCAGGTCGCCCTTGAGTTTGATGACGGCCAGGTGTTCCAGCAGGCGTTCTTTGACCTCCTCCAGGCCGAAATGGTCGCGGTCGAGCTGCTCGCGGGCGGCCTTCAGGTCGAGGTTGTCTTGGGTCACGTCGTTCCACGGCAGTTCGAGCATCAGCTGCAGATAGGTCATCTGCACGGAATACTCCGCCACGGCCGGATTCAGCCGTTCGAGTTTCTGCACCTCCTTTTCGAAGGTCTCGCCCACCTCCTTCGGCCAGTTTTTCTTCCTGGCCTGCTCGCGCAGCTGCTCGATGTCGGCATCCGCCCCGTCGCCCAGTTCGTCCTGGATCGTACGCATCTGCTGCTGCAGGTAATAGTCGCGCTGCTGCTTGTCGATCTCCTGCTTCACGCGCTCCTGAATCTGGTTCTTCAACTCGGCGAGCTGCTGCTCGCGGATCAGTATTTCGAGCAGTTTACGGGCGCGGGCCAGCAAACCGGGCGCTTCGAGAAGCGCCTGGCGGTCTTCGTCCGTAAGCTCCAGGTTGGAGCAGATGAAGTTGATGATCCCGCGCTTCGAGTCGATGTTCTTGATGGCGAACGCCGCCTCTTTGGGCATCGAGGGGGACACGTTGATGATTCCCAGCGCCACGTCGCGGATCGAGTCCACGAGCGCCTCGAATTCGATGCTCTTCAGGTCGGGCGTCGTATCGCGCAGCGACGTCACCCGCGCCTTGAAATAAGGATCGGTCGTCACGTATTCGCAGATTTCGATCTTCTCCAGCCCGTTCAGGATCACCGTCAGATTGCCGTTGGGCATCTCCAGTATCTTGATGATCCGGGCTGCGGTGCCCACCTTGTACATATCGTCGGGATCGGGGTCTTCCACATCGCTTTCGCGCTGCAGCACGGCACCCAGGATACCGCCCGCCGCATTCACGGCGCGCACCAGGCTGATGCTTTTGTCACGGCCGACCGTTATGGGCGTAATGGCCCCGGGGAACAACACGGAACTGCGCAGCGCGAGGATGGGTATCACTTCCGGAATATCCACCTCCTCGGCAGGCTCGTCCCCGCCCGTAACGATGGGAATCACGGAGTGCTTCCCGTCCAGAAGTTCGGGCAGTGCGTTCAGGTCGTCGATTTCGATGTTTTTTATTTTATCTCTCTTACTCATATTATACTTCTATAAATAAACAGGCGACAAAGATAGTGCAAGGCGAGGGCAGAACCAAATTTATTTGGGATCTACCGAGCCGCAGCCTGTCTGAACGGGATTCTTTTTCCCGTAAAGATCACGCAAGGCGAGGGCATATGCCGAGCCGCAGCCTGTCTGAACGTCCGTTTCTTTTGCCGTAAAGGTAACGATTTTTCACCGGATTTATTTTATCTTTAACAGAATGTTAATAACTTTGCAACTTACGAATTCAAGAAAAAACCTTTAACCATGCAGATAGCAGACAAATACACGCCGCAGCAGATCGAGGCGAAATGGTACGACTACTGGATCGAACACCGGCTGTTCCACTCGGAACCCGATGAGCGCGAACCCTATACGATCGTCATTCCGCCCCCCAACGTGACGGGTATGCTGCACATGGGACACATGCTCAACAACACGCTGCAGGATGTGCTGGTGCGCCGTGCCCGCATGTCCGGAAAGAACGCCTGCTGGGTGCCGGGCATGGATCACGCGTCGATCGCCACGGAGGCCAAAGTGGTGGCGATGCTGCGCGAACAGGGGATCGAAAAGTCGTCGCTCACGCGCGAGGAGTTCCTCCGTTACGCATGGGAGTGGAAGGAGAAATACGGCGGTGTGATTCTCAAACAGCTGCGCACGCTGGGCGCCTCGTGCGACTGGGATCGCACCTGTTTCACGATGGACGAACCGCGCACCGAAAGCGTCATCCGCGTGTTCTGCGACCTCTACGAGAAGGGTAAAATCTACCGGGGCGTACGAATGGTCAACTGGGACCCGGCGGCGCAGACGGCCCTCTCGGACGAGGAGGTCGTCTTCAAGGAGTCGCACGGCAAGCTCTACTACCTGCGCTACATGATCGAGGGCACGGAAAAGGCGATCATCGTGGCCACGACGCGTCCCGAAACCATTCTGGGCGATACGGCGCTGTGCGTGAACCCCAACGACCCGCGCTACGCATGGCTGCCGCAGGACGCGCGCGTCATCGTGCCGCTTGTGGGCCGTTCGATCCCCGTGATCCGCGACGAATATGTGGACATCGAGTTCGGAACGGGCGCCCTGAAGGTGACCCCGGCGCACGACGTGAACGACTACATGCTGGGTGAAAAATACGGTCTGGAATCCATCGACATCTTCCACGACGACGGCACGATCAACGACAAGGTCGGCATGTACGTCGGGCAGGATCGTTTCGACGTGCGCCGGCAGATCGAAAAGGACCTCGATGCGGCGGGGCTGCTCGAAAAGACCGAGGAGTACACCAACAACGTGGGCTACTCGGAGCGCACGGGCGTGGCCATCGAGCCGAAGCTCTCAATGCAGTGGTTCCTCTCGATGCAGGAGCTTGCCGAACCCGCCACCCGCGCCGTGATGGAGGACACGATCCGCTTCGTGCCCGAGAAATACAAGAACACCTACCGCCACTGGATGGAGAACATCAAGGACTGGTGCATCTCGCGCCAGTTGTGGTGGGGCCAGCGCATTCCGGCCTGGTACCTCCCCAAAGGCGGTTTCGTGGTGGCCCCTACCCCCGAGGAGGCGCTGGAGAAGGCCCGCGCGAAAGCCGGCGATCCGTCGTTGCAGCTCTCCGACCTCAGGCAGGACGAGGATGTGCTCGACACCTGGTTCTCGTCGTGGCTGTGGCCCATCTCCGTCTTCGACGGCATCCGCTTCCCCGATAACCGGGAGATCGACTACTACTACCCCACCAACGACCTGGTGACCGGCCCGGACATCATCTTCTTCTGGGTGGCGCGCATGATCATGGCAGGGTACGAATACCGCCGCGAGAAACCTTTCTCGAACGTCTACTTCACGGGCATCGTGCGCGACAAGATCGGCCGCAAAATGTCCAAACAACTGGGCAATTCGCCCGACCCGCTGGACCTGATCGACAAATTCGGTGCCGACGGCGTGCGTATGGCGATGCTCATCTCGTCGTCGGCCGGCAACGACGTGATGTTCGACGAAGCGCTCTGCGAGCAGGGCCGCAACTTCGGCAACAAGATATGGAACGCCTATCGTCTTTTGAACGGCTGGACGGCGGACACGGGCGTCGCACAAAGCGAGAACAACCGCCTCGCCGTCGCGTGGTTCGAACAGGCTTTGGGCCGCTCGCTCCGGCAGATCGCCGAGGATTTCAGGAACTACCGCATTTCGGAGGCCTTCAAGGAGGCGTACCGCCTTTTCCGGGACGATTTCAGCGGTCTCTACCTCGAAATGGTGAAGCCCGCCTACGGGCAGCCGATCGACGCCGAGACGATGGAGGCGACCAAAGGTTATTTCGACGCGCTGATGCGTGTGCTGCACCCCTTCATGCCGTTCGTCACGGAGGAAATCTGGCAGGACCTCGCACCCCGCTCGGAAGGGGAATCGATTTGCACGGCGCAGATGCCCGAACCCGCAGCCGAAGATGCCGCGATGCTGGCGCGCTTCGAACTGGCGAAGGAGATCGTCACGTCCGTGCGCAACATCCGCAACCAAAAGAACCTGCCGCAGAAGGAGGCACTGACGCTCCGTGTCATGGCCGACGTGAACTACCCGGCGGAATTCGCTCCCGTGCTGTCGAAGATGGCCAACCTCGCGGCAATCGAGACCGTGACGGAGAAAGACCCCGCAGCTGCGGCGTTCATCGTCAAGACGACGCAGTATTTCGTGCCTCTGGCCGGAAGTATCGACGTGGTAGCCGAGCGCAGGAAACTCGCGGACGATCTCGCCTATTACGAAGGTTTCCTGGCCTCGGTGATGAAGAAATTGTCGAACGAACGGTTCGTCGGATCGGCCCCCGAAAAGGTCGTGGCGAACGAACGCGCGAAGCAGGCCGACGCCGAAGCCAAGATTTCAGCGATCCGAGCACAACTCGATTCGCTGAAATAATTAAGAATGAAAAATTAAGAATTAAAAATTATTTCGAGACTTCGCCCGAAACATCGGCTGAAAAGGTATTTATTCCAATTCCTTGATCGGTTGAGTGAAAAGCATCAACGATTTTTAATTTTTAATTCTCAATTTTTAATTGATTCGGATTTGGCACAAATCACAATCTATACCGACGGTTCCGCGCTCGGCAATCCCGGCCCCGGCGGCTATGGGGTCGTGCTGATCTCGGGCCGCTTCCGCAAGGAACTGTCGCAGGGATTCCGCCTGACGACCAACAACCGCATGGAGCTGACAGCCGTGTGCGCGGCACTCGAAGCACTCAAGGTCGAAGGTTCGGACGTAACCGTTTACTCCGACTCGAAGTATGTCGTGGACGCCGTCACGAAAGGCTGGGTTTTCGGCTGGGAGAAGAAAGGCTACGCAGGCAAAAAGAACCCCGACCTGTGGATGCGTTTTCTGCGCGCTTACAGACGACACCATGTGCGTTTCGTCTGGGTCAAGGGACATGCCGACACGATTGAAAACAACCGATGCGACCAGCTGGCTGTCGCGGCCGCCAACGACCGGGCGCACCTGTTGGAAGACACGGGCTACGTGTCAAGTGAAAAGTGAAAAGTGAAAAGTGAAAAGTGAAAGGTGAAAGGTGAAAGGTGAAAAGTGAACGTTTTCGGTAAGCGAGACCAGAGCGCGCACGAAGTGCGAACTCTGCCGAGCGGAGAAAACGAAAAGACGCCGAAGGGGGATTAAAAGGGAACCGACGCAGCAGACGAAGGCCATTTGTATCAATTGGGACGCTGCCGGGCCGCACGAAGGGAAAAGATACCGACAAACGGTAAGTCCTGTTTTCACCTTTCACCTTTCACTTTTCACTTTTCACTTTTCACTT
>DBFWKV010000014.1:0-2209 GCA_048465795.1 Alistipes sp. | reverse complement strand
AGCCCGTGGATCCCGGCGACGGATTTTACAGGATCGGCCCCGACTGCCTTTGATAAAGGCACAAACCGCCTGGAGTGCCTGCGACATGTATCACAATACCTGCACAAGCTGCTGTATGTCGACGCGGACGGCAATGCCCGACTGACCGCCATGTCCCGTACGCCGGTTTCCGTAATCCCGTTGGATCAGTCCTACGAGCATCCGTCCATTGAGGCCCGCGAGGAGCTCGGCGGCATTGATTACACCTGGCACCGGTATGAAGGCGCGGGCGAAGAAATCCTTGCGGCTACCGCCGCCATACAGACCGCCAAAGGCGTGCCTGCCACTTACACGGCGATTACGGAGGAGCCGGTTGCATACACCCGTTGCGAAGTGGAGCATCCTTACGCAAGCGACTTTGTTGTGACACTGGTCTCAGCGACCTCCTATGCAATCCGGATTACTGTCAGGACGGACGCTGTGTTTACGGATCCGGATGAGTACAATGTCACGGTCAGGCTGTACGGCAAAAAGATTGAGGATCAGACAGGCTCTGGCACGTCTGAAAAGGACAGCGTGGTCAACAAGGAGCAGAACCGCATGTCCGTCGACAACCCAATCCCGGTCGGCATACTCGATCGGCTCACCTGGGGTATGTATCTCCGGCGGACCTACGGCAAGGCGGACATCACCTGTAACTGGCGTGGGGATGCGTCCCTGCAAGTGGGTGACCCGGTCACGGTAGAGGGCAAATACGGCCCTCTGAACGGCGTGATCATCAAGCAGGAGATCGATTACGATGGGGCGCTCACGATGCGCACTACGGTCCGCCAGCCGGATTGGATGATCAATCTGGGAGGTGAGGGCTGATGCATATTAAGACGGGCTGGACGCCCCGAGACTATCTTGACCTGTATGTAACGGACGACGGCGAGACGTTTGACCTGGTGCAGGGTGGCCAGGCAGGCAATAACGATGCTCTGGCCTTCAACCGGATCCTCGCAAACTGCAAGACCATCGCGGACACATACAACAAAATATTCGGTACGGCGTGGAGCTATGGCTTCACGCCGTTTACCGTTGAGAGTATTTACTCTGCCGCCAACCTGCAATTGATTGAGGGCCGCTGCGGGGAACTCGCTCGGGCGTTTGGACTGGATTACAGCGGCAGAACCTGGGCGGCAGGGGATGTCGTTGATTACCGCGACCTTAACCGCTGGGAGGCGCCGTTTGAGTTGATGCAGCACTACGAGAGCCAGACGGCCGAAACGCTTAAAATACGCCGCTGCGGGGCATTTTCCTGCGGCGACAATACCGCATATTACAGATAAGGAGATGATCAAATGGCTTACACGCCAACCAAATGGCAAGATCATATACCCGAGGTGCAGGACGGTACGCCGGTTAGCGCGGTGAATATGAATAAGATCGAGGAAGGGATCATGCAGGCACACCAGGTTGCAGACAGCACTGCAAGCGCACTGGATCACGCCTATCATCCGCTGTTTCCATATTACTCCGCAGGGGCGACAGGCGACAGCACGAGCACAATCTATTACACGGCTGATGGCCTAACTACCGGCGTCTACCTGCTGCTCGCCAGCGGTAACTACAACCCCGGCGGAGCGGCATATTACCGATCTGTCTACAGCGCGATCCTGCTGCTGTCCTGCGGCTACAACAACACGACAAAGCAAGTGGTATACCGTATCAAAATCGGGACGTCCTCCAGCATGGCCGGTACGTCCGGTGTTGCAGACGGGAAGTTTGTAGTCGGCTTTGGGGGGATGGCGTCGGAGATTCAACGCACGGCCGCGACAGCAAAAATATTCATTTGCCTATCGCGAGACAGTGCCGCATCCTCGGCGGACAACTGGGATGTGCGGCTGCATAAGCTGATATGATCTACAGCCAGGCTGCAGCCGCAGCGGCGCATCTATACCTTGCGGCGAGCATCACTATTTCGATATTGGTCACGTCGATCTTCGGCGTGGCCTTATCTATTATCTTAAATTTAAGGAGCGATCAACATGTCGAAACCCACAATCTACATCGCCGCCGGGCATGGCGGGAACGATCCGGGCGCGGTAAGCGGTAAATACATCGAAAAAGCGCTGACCCTCAAAACCGCGCTGGCTTGCCAGAATTACCTGAGAAATTACGAATGCGAGACCGTCATGGCCCGCACAACGGACAAAAGCTGCACAGTTGCTTACAAAATGGAGGAAGT
>DBFWKV010000013.1:0-5560 GCA_048465795.1 Alistipes sp. | reverse complement strand
CCAGTAATCCAGGAAACCGTACTTGGAAATGCCGGACGAAACCTAAGCAGGCCCCGTCCGACAGCGACGGCCCCATCTTTCTTCGAGAAAGAAAAACATTGATTACAGGAATTGGACTGATGCCCGGAAGGGATGGCCTCCTGTCAAGGGCTCAGCATGAGAGGAAAACATTTTCTAACAAACAGACAACATTGATGTCTATTAAGGGAATGCACTGAACGTAAGAATTATAATATTATCTTTTCGTGTAAAATAATGACCATCTTTTATAAAAAATCAAAAACATACAAATAAAATTCTATCGACACCGACTTCAGATCATACTATTGATAAAACGATCAGGAAAGGGCGGCCCCCCTCGCTTCCTTCATTACCCCCGACTCTTGAATACCTGATGAATCCGCCTCATCGTTCCTCCTCCGTCCATCGTTCTGCCGTTCCCGGCTACCGGAAATGGTACTTTGGAGCCGGCGGCAGCCCCGGCAGGCGGGGCATGGAGGCAGCTCCGGAGCCCGACCCGCTGCCATTTGAAGAAATCCACGAACACGCTGAAATCACTGTGGGACCGCCGAGCACGTCGGCGGACGGGTACAGTGCGCACGGGACATTCACCATCCCGGAAGGAGCGGAGGGCAAAAAACTCTACGGCACCTGCTCGCTCTTCCTTGGGGTGGACGACTGGGGAATCCTGGAAGTAAAGGACTCCGGCGGCAACGTGGTGGCGCAGGTGGATCTGAAGGAAAACCCGCAGACGGCGGGCGAGCAGGGCGGGCACAAATACCACACGGGGACCGGCGGGGCGCAGCTCCCCTCCGGCACCTACAGCTGGGAAGTCAGCCAGACCAACATCGACTACAATCCGGCAAGCGGCAACACCTCCATCTGCAACTACAGCATCGACGTGGTGCCGACGGAACCGGGGGGCAGGAAAGAACCCGAACCGTGTCCCTGCGAGGGAGACACGTGCGACAACAGCGGCGGAACGCCGCCTTCCCCGTCGCTGGCCCGGTCGGGCCCTGAGGCGGGCATGGAAAGCGGCGCCCTGGGAAACTACAGCTCGGCGGGGTGCAGCGTGACGGCGGAAAGCACGGCCACGCTGATGTACTGGTCCTGCAACTTCGGAGCGTTCCGTGGACTTGGGGGCCTTCCGGCCGGAAGGGTGGAACTGAGGGGTGAAGAAAACGTCTCCGGCCTGGAAAGACCCTCCTCACTGGCCTACAACCATCCCCTGAACAGCCGTCTGGACGTGCCGGAAGGGGGCATTGTCCCCGGAGCACGGTTTAATCTGGTGCAGGGAGACCGGGTAATTGCCATGCGCTGCTACACGGACGGGTCCGTGCTGCCCATCGGGGTGGACACGTCGGGCGGAGGGCGTGCGGCGCTGGCCACGGTGGAAGGACAATCCTGCCTGCGCTGGGTGGTGGAAGACGGCAGCCAATACCTCTTCTCGGCGGAAACGGGAACGCTCCTCTCCTACACCACCACGGACAGGCAGGTCATCTCCAACGCGTCATCCTATCTGGACGTCAGGCATGCCGGAGACGGCTCGCTGAGGCAAATCTGGAACCTGTGGGACGGCCTGCTCAACGTGGAAAACGTCACCTCCACGGGTTACACCATCGCGCTCTATACCCCTGGGCAAATCACCGGAACGGACGGACAGGGATTTTATACCGTTACGGGCGCTCCCTTGAAAACATTTATTCTTTCCCTGGATGCTGAGGAAAAGTTCACCATCACGGAACAGGCGCCTGCCAGGCAGCCCTATGCCGTCACCTGGTGGAACGACGGCCTGGCGTGGAACATGCGGCAGGGCACGGGGGAAGACGCCCTCACGACCCTCCGCACGCGCACGGAGCTGGAACCG
Organism: Alistipes sp.; assembly: GCA_048465795.1. Lineage (GTDB taxonomy): Bacteria > Bacteroidota > Bacteroidia > Bacteroidales > Rikenellaceae > Alistipes. The sequence goes on along the minus strand of DBFWKV010000013.1, from coordinate 3,693 downwards.
GAAAACTCGGTCTGGCAGCTGGTCACGGAAATCTCCAAAAACGGAATCGTGGCGGCGCGCACCTGCGCCATCTACCAGACCACGGACGTGGGCGACCTGCTGCTCACGCTGGCGGAAGGCTACGGAAGCCCGGAGGAGCAAACCACGCAATACGCCTACGACCAGTGCGGGCGGCTCAGGACGGAAACGGCCCCGGACGGCAGCCAGATCCACTACACGTATGACCTCTACGGCCGCCTGCTCAGCCGGGACGAACCGTGGGCGGAAAGCGGCAGGCGCATCACGCGCTACACGTATGCGCATTCGGGGGCGGACAACTTCAACGACGAACCGGCCTCGGAAACGGTAGACCTGCTTCCGCTGGAAGGACACGTCAAAACGCTGACATCCACCACCTGGAAATACACGACGGCCAACCACATCAAAAGAACGGAACGGCGGGTCACGGGCCTGGGTGTGGCGGGCACGCGCCTGACGGCGGAGGAACAATGGCTGGCCGGAGCCGCCAACATCCATGCCCGCGGACGCACGCGGTTCAGCCGGGACCTCGACGGCGTGCAAACGTGGCACGACTACGCGGCCACGACGGAGCACGGCGCCCTCTACACGGAAACGGTGGAAACGCGCATCAGCGGAGAAGCCGTGCCGGGACAAAGCACGCGCGCCGTCACCTGGATCACGGCGGAAGGGCAGCGCGTCAGGGAAGAAAACTACCTCCTGCTTTCCACCGGGCAATGGGCGCTCACGGGCAGCGCCGTCTACGAATTTGACACGCAGAACCGGTGGGTGAAGCGGACGGCGGGCAACGGCCGGCTCACGGAACGCGAACTGATGTGCGACGGAGGCCTGCTGTGGGAAATCGATGAAAACGGCATCAGGACGGACTACTCCTACGACACGGCGCGCCAACTGGTGGAAGTCACGCGTTCCGCCGTGATGGACGGGGAAACCGTCATCACGCCGGAAATCATCACCACCTACGCCCGGGATGCGGCAGGGCGCGTGCTCTCCACGCGTCAAGACACGGGGGCGATGACTACCCAAGAAAGCACGGAGTACGACTTGCTGGGGAGAATGACTTCCTCTACGGACGTCCTGGGCCGGGTCACTACCTACGCCTACAGCCAGGACGGCTTGACGGTCACGCAAACCGTCCCTTCCGGGGCTACATTCATCACGCGCAGCGCGCCGGACGGAACGGTGATGGAAGAATCCGGCACGGGGCAGCGGCACGTCATCTACGCCATCGACCTGGTCAGCGACGGTGTGAGGACCTTCACGAAAGCCGTCTCCGGGGAAACGCAAACCGAGCTGCAGCGCAGCATTGTCAACGGAGCCGGGGAAACCCTGCGCACGGGCGTCCCCAACACCGTCGGCGGAGTCATTTACACGAGGAACACCTACAACGCCAGGGGGCAGCTCACCAAAACGCAGACGGACGCGGGCAATGCGGCCACGACGATGGCCCCGACCCTGTGGGAATACGACGCCTTCGGCAACAAAACGAAAGAAACCTGGAAACTCGCCGATCCGGCTACGGTGTCCAACTCGCGCATCACCACGTGGAGCTACGGCGTGGAACAGGCCCGGGATGAAGTATACCGCGTTGTTACGGCGACCAGGAACAACAGCCGGGGAACGACCTACGACGAAACGCAGAAAACGCTGGCTTCCTCCCTCTCGCCCACGCTGGAAAGCAAAGTCATTTCCATCGATCCCAGGGGAAACGCTTCCGAACAATGGAGCGAATACGGCCCGGGCGCCGTCCGGACGCAGAAAAGCAGCATCCCCACCTCCGACATCACGGCCGCCGCTACGGTCATCGACGGTTTTATCATCTCGCAAACGGACCATGCGGGCGTCACGGCCACGCATACCCGCGCCTACACGGAAACCGGCGTCATCTACGCCAACACCGACGGCCGTGGCAACACGACCACGACGAAGACCGACCTCGCCGGGCGCACGATCTCGGTGACGGACGCGGCGGGCAACACGACTTCTACCGCCTACGGCCCCTGGTTTGACCAGCCTGCCGTCGTCACCAACGCCCTGGGCAACACGACCTGCTACGGCTACGACCTCCGGGGCCGCAACACGGCGCAATGGGGAACGGGGACCCAGCCCCTGCTCTTCGGCTATGATGAAGCGGACAGGATGATAAGCCTCACCACGTTCCGGGAGGACGCGGGCGACATCACCGCCGACCCCACGGGACGCACGGACGGGGACGTCACTACGTGGAGCTACGATGACGCCACGGGCCTGCTCATCCGCAAAACCTGGGCGGACGGCACCCATGAAGACACCGCCTACAATGCCCTGAACTTCAAATCCACGCTCACGGACGCGCGGGGGGTGGTCACCACCTGGGGCTACAACCTGAAAAAGGGGGTCAACAACTCCGTCTCCTACAGCGACTCCACGCCCGGTATCCAGTACGCCTACAACTACCTCAACCAGCTGACCCAGGTCACGGACGCCTCCGGCTCGCGCGTCCTCACGTACACCCCCTGCAACGAACCGGACACCGACAGCATCACCATCGGAGGGAGCTCTTACCAGCTCCAGGAACACTACGACACTTACGGACGCTCCTCCGGCTATACCCTGAAACAGGGAACCGACGTCCTCCAGGAAGCCAGCCAGGGCTATGAAGCCGACGGAAGGCTGGCCAGCGCCGGAATCAGGCACGGGGGAACGGAGCAAAGCTTCGCCTACGGCTACCTGGCGGGAAGCAGCCTGCTCTCCAGCCTTGCGATGCCCGACGGCATCATCAGAGAACTTGCCTATGAACAGCGCCGCAACCTGGTCACGGCAATCAACTGCCGCCTGGGGGAAACCGTGTTCGTCTCCCGGACCCAGAGCTGCGATGCCCTGGGACGCCCGGTCACCCGCACCCAGCAGCGTGGAACGGAACCCGCCCGCAGCGACAGCTTCAGCTACAACGGCAGAAACGAACTCACCGCCGCCACCCTGGGCGCCGACCCCTACGGCTACAGCTACGACAACATCGGCAACCGCAAGACGGCACGGGAACCGGCCGGAGAACTCGCCTACGCGGCCAACGGGCTCAACCAGTACACCGGCATTGAAGAAAGCGGGGAAGCGCCTTTTGTGCCGACGTACGACGCCTCGGGCAACCAGACCCTCATCAAGACGTCAACGGGCGTGTGGACCGTGGTCTACAACGCGGCCAACCGCGCGGTGAGCTTCACCAGCCGGAATGGAAACACGATTATTGAGTGCGGCTACGATTACCAGGGACGGCGCTACATGAAGAAAGTGACTCAAAACGGCACGGTCGCCAGCCACGAACGGTACCTGTACCGGGGGTATTTGCAGATAGCCCCCCTGGATATGCTGGACAACCGTAACGTGCTTCGGACACTGCTGTGGGACCCTCTGGAACCGATGGCCACCCGCCCCCTGGCCCTCGTGCAGGGCGCTTCCCTGTACTGCTATGGAACGGACTTCAACAAGAATGTGACGGAGGTCTTCGACGCACAGGGAACGATCGCAGCGGCTTACGATTACTCGCCCTATGGGGCCGTGACCGGTACGGGCAGCCTCGTCCAGCCCGTCCAGTGGTCCGGCGAGATGCACGACGAAGAACTCGCCCTGGTCTATTACAATTACCGCTATTACAATCCCGCAGACGGAAGGTGGATCAACCGCGATCCCATCGCTGAA
>DBFWKV010000012.1:0-83995 GCA_048465795.1 Alistipes sp. | reverse complement strand
AAGAATTAAAAATCGCTGAGCTAAGCTGCTAAAGGCTGTGGAACCCGCCAATAACTTTTCATTTTTAATTTTTCATTTTTAATTAACCGGTGTCTCACCGATTTTAAACCCATGCCGTGCTTGCCGAAAATCCAGGTCGTATTAACGCTTGCTGAATTGGAACTTGCGGCGTGCTCCGGGCTGACCGGGCTTCTTACGCTCAACCTCGCGGGGATCGCGCGTGAGGAATCCGGCCTTTTTGAGTGCCGGACGCATCTCGGCGTCGATCTCGCACAGTGCGCGTGCGATACCCAGACGAGCCGCCGAAGCCTGTCCCGTGATACCACCGCCATCGAGATTGATGACGATGTCGTAATTCTCCACCGTGTTGGTAGCCAGCAGGGGCTGCTTCACCTGGTACTGGAGAATTTCGAGCGGGAAGTAAACTTCGAGCGCTTTGTGGTTGATTGTAATCTGTCCCTTGCCCGGCTTCACGAATACGCGAGCCACAGCGGCCTTACGACGACCTACGGTGTTTACAACTTCCATAACTCTTACTTAATCTCGTTTAATTTGATTTCCCGGGGGTTCTGGGCAGCGTGCGGATGCTCCGCGCCGGCATAAACCTTCAGGTTTTTGAAAATAGCTTCGCCCAGACGGGTCTTGGGGAGCATGCCCCGGACTGCCTTCTCGACGATGAACGTCGGTTTTTTAACCAGGTACTCGGCAGGCGTAGTGAAACGCTGGCCGCCGGGATAGCCCGAATGACGCACATAGACCTTGTCGGTCATCTTGTTGCCCGTGAGCTTCACCTTGTCCGCATTGATGACGATGACATAGTCACCGCAATCGACGTGGGGCGTGTAGCTGGGCTTGTTCTTGCCTCGGAGAATCTTAGCGACCTGCGATGCAAGACGTCCCAATACCTCGTTCGTCGCATCGATCACCACCCATTCCTTGGTGACGGTCGCAGCGTTGGCCGAGATAGTCTTGTAGCTTAATGAATCCACTTTGTTTACGTTTAATTTAACTTGTTTGTAATCCAATTCCCGCACTTTACGGGTGCGCAAAGGTACTAAAAAGTTTTCGTTTCTGCAAAACCTATTGAAAATGAAATCCAAAAAAGTTTCTGGTCGGAGATTCGGGGCAACTACCGCCGAAAATAGGAGGATAGCGAGAAACCCTGAAGCGCCAAAGTCCGATCCATCGACCGCGCAAAAAGAAGGAAGTGCCAGAAACGCGGTTACTGCAAAATTGCACCTGATATAATATAAGGTAAGAGCCGAATGCCGGAAGCAGAGTGCTTTTAGACCCGAAATAAAGTTTTATCCAATCCTCTCCAAAGCATGAGCCACTTTAAATAAAACACCGAGTCTCCGTTTCACCAGCCCGAGCGGATAATCTCAAAGCGTGGCGAAAAACTCAGCCAGCGTTATGTCGAAATAACGACAAATGGCATCGAGCGTACTGACCGATATGTTCACTCTTGCCGTTTCGATACGAGCCACGTGAATTTGGGTGTCCATATACATAACCTCCTGAGATATGCCCCGCAATTCGCGTAATCGCTTAATTCTTAAAGCAATCCGCAAAAGCAAATCCTGATTACGTATCTGTTTCATCTTACAAAGAGACAAAAAAACACTATTTTTATCGATGACATATTTGTCATTTTCAATTATTCGTTTTATATTTGCGGGACAATTACTTTACCAAACACACTATTCAACAACTCTTCAAAAATCAAAATCATGAGTGAAAATCAAGCGAACGTGGTCATCACACGCAGCCCGAAAAGCCAGGGTATCGGGCTTATTCTCACATTCCTGTTCGGCTCGCTGGGCCTCTTCTATGCATCGGTAGTCGGAGGTATCATCATGCTTATTGTCGAAGTCGTCGTAGCCGTATTAACATTGGGCATCGGTTTGATCGCCACCCACTTCGTATGTTTGATCTGGAGCCTGATTGCGGTCAGCAACTATAACAAGAAATTGCTGTCGGGTAAAAACTGACCTCGCCTACCGAATGGAGAAACCGCATAAAGTCATCCTGTTCGGCAATTCGCTGACGATCGACGAAATGTATTTCCGCATCGACGAAATACGTTTCGTCGATGTCGTTAAAAAGTCCTATCCACTGCTACGGCAACTGCTAATCCTGTGCACCGGCTGCTGCGCACTCACTGCACTTATCTTCCATGACTCTTTTCCCGACCTCTCCCTCTTTTTTACAGTTTGTGCAGTTGCGCAGACAACCGCTGTATGTTCCATCAGGCGACGGTATGCATTGCGTATCGGCCAGCAATTCGGCACAACGAAGGCAATCATCTCAGTCGATCGGCAACGATTAGAGCAAATTCGGCTCGAAATTCTCGAGGCACTTCGGAAAAGAAACGCACTTACCGTATCGCACCCGGTACAATAAGGTTTCCGCATCGAGCCGGAAAAGGCATGAACCAAATCAGCAACGGTTACGGAGCAGGAAGAATTTCGAGCACAACGAAGGGCATTTTCTTCTGAAAAAGCATGTTATACCATCAGATCATACAGGCGACATCATCCGACGAATGGATCGTTTTCATCCACGGAGCAGGTGGAAGTTCCAACGTCTGGTTCCGGCAGGTGCGTACCTTCGCCTGCCGCTACAACCTGCTGTTAATCGATTTACGGGGTCACGGTCTGTCAGTTATAAAGAACCAATCGTATCCATCCGGATCAGACCCTATCGAAAATTACACGTTCCGCAAACTGGCTGCCGATGTAATCGAAGTATTAGATGCACTGTCGCTGAAAAACTGCCATTTCATCGGGCTATCGCTGGGTACGATTATCATTCGGGAGATTGCCGAACACGATCGTGCATACGTACGCTCGATGGTTCTTGCGGGAGCGATCCTAAAACTCAACAAACGTATCCGCCTGCTTTCCCGGGCAGCAAATCTGTGCAAACGAATCGTTCCCTATATGGTACTTTACAAATTCTACGCACACTTGATCATGCCCCGGCCCGCACAACAGACATCGAGGCAATTATTCATAGAGAATGCGTTACGGATCACACACAACGAATTTCTCAACTGGATGACACTCAACCGCAATCTGGATCAACTGCTGCGCATTTACTCCGCAGAAACGAGCGTACCGACGCTTTATGTTATGGGGGAAAACGACTACGTTTTCCTGTCTCAGGTTCGCATACAGCTTCACGAATACCACCGTAATTCTTATCTGCATATCATTCCCGGCGCAGGACATGTATGCAACATCGACCGAAGCGATGCCTTCAACGCCGTTACACAATCGTTTCTGGAAGACTGCGCCGCCCTCTGAACTGTACGAAGCGGACTGCCTCCCTTCTCAGTGAGACGAAAAAAGGCCGGATGTTTTGACATCCGGCCTTTCGATTCAATAAGTACCGATTATCCCAGGAACGACAGCAGGATACCCGCAGCGACGGCCGAGCCGACGACACCGGCCACATTGGGTCCCATGGCGTGCATCAGCAGGTAGTTCGAACGGTCGTACTTGATACCGATGTCCTGCGACACGCGTGCAGCAGCCGGCACGGCCGACACACCCGCGTTGCCGATCAGCGGATTGATCTTGTTGCCTTCCTTCAGGAAGAGGTTCATCAGCTTGACGAACAGCACGCCGCCCATCGTGGCGATGAAGAACGAAGCCGCACCCAGCACGAAGATGCCCAGCGTCTTGGGGGTCAGGAAGACCGAAGCCTGCGTCGAGGCGCCGACCGTGATACCGATCAGGATCGTCATGATGTCGATCAGTTGGTTGCTGGCCGTGGTAGCCAGACGCTTCACGACGCCGGACTCTTTGAGCAGGTTACCCAGAAACAGCATACCCAGCAGAGGAATGGCGTCGGGCACCACAAAAGTCGTGAGCAGGAAACCGATGATCGGGAAGAGGATCTTCTCGGTGGACGACACGGCGCGCGGCGGACGCATCTTGATCAGCCGCTCGCGTTTGGAGGTCAGCATACGCATCACGGGCGGCTGGATCACCGGCACCAGCGCCATGTAGGAATAGGCGCAGATGGCGATGGCACCCATGTATTCCGGAGCCAGACGGCTGGTGAGGAAGATGGCCGTGGGGCCGTCGGCACCGCCGATGATGGCAATGGAACCGGCTTCGTTCGCAGGGAATCCGAGTGCCAGGGCACCCATGTATGCCACGAAGATACCGATCTGAGCCGCAGCACCGATGAGCATCAGCTTGGGATTGGAGATCAGCGACGAGAAGTCCGTAAGTGCGCCCACGCCGAGGAAAATCAACGGAGGATAGACGCCGTAGCGCACGCCGAAATAGAGGTAGTTGAGTACGGAACCCTCTTCATAGACACCGATACCGTGTCCGGCGACCATCGGGATATTGCCGATGATGATACCGAAACCGATCGGGACGAGCAGCATAGGCTCGAACTTGTGTTTGATGGCGAGATAGAGGAAGAAGCACCCCACTGCAATCATAATCAGGTACTTATACCCACCATCCTGCAGAAAGAGCTGTGCGAATCCGGTCTCGTGGACAAACTTCGAAACGCTTTCTCCGAGGAAAGACGATGACAGGAAGTCGAACATAAGGCTATCCGAGAGTTATGAGCACGTCGCCCTCCAGCACGGAGTCGCCCCGGTTAACCTTGATCGACTTCACCACACCTGCGCGGTCGCTGTCGATGTTATTTTCCATCTTCATGGCTTCCAGCACCACGAGCGTCTGACCTGCGGCGACGGTATCGCCCTCCTTGATCCGGATGTCGAGAATCACGCCCGGCAGCGGGCTTTTGACGGGGCTTTCACCGGCGGCAGCGCGTGTCGCGGCTACGGGTTTCGACACTTCGACGGTCGAGGGCTGCACGGGGTGGGAGGCGGGAACGGCCGCCACCTGGGGCTTGGCCATTACGCTGGGTTTCACCGTCGTGTCGAGCACCTCCACCGAATAGGAAGCACCGTTGACAATCACATCGGCCTCGGTATCGTTCAGGATTTCGATACCGACGGTGTAGTCGTTGCCGTTGATCTTAAAATTGTATTCTTTCATATGAATTGTTTGTTTTGCAGTTTCTTTCCGGTATCGGCGCTGCGGGCGGTTCCGTCACGCGTCCTATTTACTTTCGGGGGCTTCCGCCCCTCCGGGCCAGGCCCGGCGACAGGACGCCTTCGTCGGATTAACCTATTCCGCCGGGGTTACGCTTCGCCTCCCCCGGAAGGGATTTGCCGCAACCGGCCGTAACGCAACGCCATGACGAACATGCAAATTTCACATACCGGTTTATTTCCTGTTATTTACGCTGGGGCAGAGGGGTCAGTCCGTGAATCTTGGAACTCCAGGGCGAATATACTCTGGCCACTTTGTTGATGGTAATCACATCGCTCTCGTGGTCATGCATCTCGGTTTTGTGGAGTTTCACGGCCAGCGCGATGGCGGCGATGATCTCGCCGTTAACCACGCTGTCGTATCCCGCCGGAACGGTGACCTTCATGTCGTCGACCAACATGCTTTTGGCCTTCGACTGCGCCGCCTTCTTCTGGGCGCTGCGCACCATGATCTTCGCAAAGAGCTGGATCAGCAGGAACAGGACGATGAGTGCCACCAGCACCGTAACCACAGAAACGATGGTCACATAGATGCCGCTGGGATCCTTTTCCAGAATCGTATCCGCGCCTTTTGCCGAAGCGGTGGCAGCGCCGAGCATGAGGGCGGCCGTTATTGTCGCACGCTTCATACTACAACGGAATGTTAGAGTGTTTCTTGGCCGGGTTTTGCAGGCGTTTGGTAGCGAGCGACTGCAACGCGCGGATTACGCGGAAGCGCGTGTTGCGCGGCTCGATCACGTCGTCGATATAGCCGTAGCGGGCGGCGTTGTAGGGGTTGGAGAACTTGTCGTTGTACTCCTTCTCTTTCTCGGCCACGAATTTGGCTTTTTCGGCGGGGTCGGCGATGGCCGAAGCCTCCTTACCGTAGAGCACCTCGACGGCACCTGCGGCACCCATCACGGCGATTTCGGCCGTGGGCCATGCGTAGTTGATGTCGCCGCGAATGTGCTTCGACGACATGACGATGTACGCGCCGCCGTATGCCTTGCGCAGCGTCACGGTCACCTTCGGAACCGTAGCCTCGCAATAAGCGAACAGCAGCTTCGCGCCGTGCGTGATCACGCCGCCGTACTCCTGCGTCGTGCCCGGCAGGAAGCCCGGAACGTCCACCAGGGTCACGATCGGAATGTTGAACGCATCGCAGAAGCGGATGAAGCGCGCAGCCTTGCGGCTGGCGTTGATGTCCAGCACGCCGGCCATGAACTTGGGCTGGTTGGCGATGATGCCGACCGACTGTCCGTTAAAGCGGGCGAAGCAGGTGATGATGTTCTTTGCATAGCCTGCGGCCGATTCGAGGAACTCGCCGTTATCGACGATTGCCTTGATGACCTCGGCCATGTCATAGGGTTTGTTGGCGCTGTCGGGGATGATCTCGTTGAGCGAATCCTCCAGACGGGTAATCTTGTCGTTGCAGACAGCCAGGGGAGCATCCTCCATGTTGTTCTGCGGCATGTAGGAGATGAGTTTGCGGATCAGCGAAATACCCTCCTCCTCGGTATCGACGGCGAACTGCGCCACGCCCGATTTGGTGGTGTGCATCACGGCACCGCCCAGTTGTTCCTGCGTCACGTCCTCGCCCGTCACGGTCTTCACGACCTTCGGCCCCGTGAGGAACATGTTCGAAGTCTCCTTCTTCATGATAATGAAGTCGGTCAGTGCGGGCGAATAGACCGCGCCGCCGGCGCAGGGACCGAAAATGGCCGAGATCTGCGGGATTACGCCCGACGACATCACGTTGCGCTGGAAAATATTGGCATAACCCGCCAGGGCGTTCACACCCTCCTGAATACGCGCGCCGCCCGAGTCGTTGACACCGATGCAGGGAGCGCCGTTGCGCAGCGCCATGTCCATCACCTTGCAGATCTTGTCGGACATTGACAGCGACAGCGAGCCGGCCGTCACGGTGAAGTCCTGTGCGAAGACGTAGACCAGGCGTCCGTCGATCGTGCCGTAGCCGGTCACCACGCCGTCACCGAAAGCATGGCTCTTGTCCATCCCGAAGTCGTAGCAGCGATGGGTTACGAACATGTCGAACTCCTCGAACGACCCTTCGTCCAGAAGCATCTGAATACGTTCGCGCGCCGTGTACTTGCCTTTGGCATGCTGCGCGTCGATACGCTTTTGCCCGCCGCCGAGACGTGCCGTCGCACGGTTCTCGATCAACTGGTTGATTTTGCTTTGAATATCACTCATAAGTTATGTAAATTAGTTTTGTTCACTCGATTTAACGCTGGCTATCGTCTCCGACTCACGGCGTCACCGCCGTGTTTACAGGTCCGCCCCACCCCTAAACTGCGGCCGGCCAGCGAGTGCAGAACCCGTTTGCCGAGCCGCAGCAGCCGAAACGGAGCTTGCTCCCTGATCCCCGCCTCGGCGGGGACTTCTGCGCCGCCTGCGGCAGCGAATGATTGAGTTCCGAACCGACCGTCGTGCTCTTTATTACTCCTCTACCCTTCCTCGGGAGGAACTTTGCTGCGCCGAATAACAACACAGCTGCGCAGCGTCAATGATGCTACTCTTCTACTTATTCTTGTTCTCGCAGAGTTCGGTCAGGATGCCCTGGGTCGATTTCGGGTGCAGGAACGCGATCGTCATGCCCTCGGCGCCCTTGCGCGGAGTTTTGTCGATCAGGCGGATGCCGTGTGCTTCTGCGTCGGCCAGCTGCTCCTCGATATGCTCGCAGGCAAGCGCCATGTGGTGAATCCCGACACCCCGGTTTTCGATATACTTGGCGATGGTCGACTCTTCCGATGTCGGCTCGAGCAGTTCGATCTTCGTCTGGCCCAGCATGAAAAAGGCGGTACGCACTTTCTGGTCGGGCACCTCCTCGATTGCATAACATTTCAGACCCATTACGTTCTCCCAATAGGGAATCGCCTCGTCGAGACTTTTCACCGCGATGCCAAGATGCTCGATGTGAGATACTTTCATTGTTTGAAAAATTTAAGATTAGTATTGTGTGTTGTAGAATTCCGTTCCTTTTCCTTTTGCGCACACAAAGATAGGAGAATCTTTGAGAATCGCCAAAATTCGGCGGACTTTTTTGACAATAACTTGAGGTTTGAAATTGCCCGGAAAACCGGGGATGCCGGTTCCGTATCGGGCTGTCCTGCGGTTCGGACGGCCCGAAATTCCGGCGCATAGATCCCTGGCGGAACAAAACCCTGCGGAAAATTTTGCGGTTTCGTCTTTTTTTCGTAATTTCGTTATCAGGTATCACTTAAAACCAACGATTTATGCAGCCAAAAACCACACAGGACACGGGGGGGGGAAATCCCAGTACCTGACCCCTGAAATCACCATCCACGAACTGGCCGTCGAACGGGGATTCGCGGCATCCGCCCAACTGCTTGACGACATCGGCTACGACGACTCGTGGGAGTCGGCAAACCAGTAACACCGACGCCCATGAACACGAAATCCATCCTCCGGGCTGCCGCCCTTCTCGCGGTCCTCGCAACCCTCGCCTGCTCGAAAGACGACGCGGCGAATCCCGAACCCGCAACTCCGGATACATCCGGCACTACCGCTCTCTTCACCATCACCGCCACGATGTACGATACGCCCGAAACCCGTATTTCGGCGACCGATGACGGCACGGACAAAATCGAACTCAAATGGAAAACGGGCGACGCAATCTATGTCATAAACGGAAGCGGTTCGGGCGAAACCCGTTACAGGTTCGGGATCGGGACAATCTCGGCCGACGGCAAGACAGCTTCGTTTACAGCTCCCGAGGGGTATGAGGGAACCCCCGCCTATGCCCTCCACAAGTCCATCGTATCTTCCTTCAATCCGGCGAACGTAACCGTCGACCCTTACCAATATCTATCCACGGCATACTCGCTGTCCTACGACTATCCCCTGTTCGCCTCCTACGATCCGGCAACCCGGCTGTTGGCCTTCAGGCCTCTGTTCGCCGTGCTGAAACTCAACATCACCCTGCCCGCAGGAGCCTCGGGAACCCTCTCCCGGCTGAGGATCGGATCGGCGGACGGCTCCAAAATCTTTTACAGCAGCGGTTACGACATCACTTCCGGGGAGGCGGTAAGATCCGGCGCGACAATGATCGGGGGCATTAAGCAGACAGGCTCCGCATCGTTTACCGGAAACACGAAACAATCCGTCTATCTGCCCGTCAGGCCCGGAACCGAACTGTCGGGACAACTCCTTGAGGTCGACCTGGTCGTGGGCAACAGCGTCTACACCGCCATGATCAAAGGCGCGGTGCTCGAAGCCGGGAAGTGTTATCCCCTGACGCTCGGAGTTGCGAAATGGACTACACGCAAAATCTATGAGGGCGGAACAGGCGACGAAGGAACGCCCTATCTGATCGGCAATGAAATCAACCTGCGCGCCCTGGCACGCGCCGTACGTGCAGGCGAGCAATATAGCAGCAGGTATTTCAAACTGACGGGGGATATCTACGGCATCCAAACCTCCTCCTCTGAGCCGTGGCTGCCGATCGGAACGAACAACGGCTCTTTCTGCGGATATTTCGACGGCGATGGCCATACCGTGGGCGGCACCTTCCATCTTTCGGACAAGGATGGCGATAACCTCGCATTGTTCGGCAGTATCTACAGTTATTCCGGCTACAACATCTCGAACCTGACGCTCGCAGGGGAAGTTGTCTACCGCAGCAACACCAATTCCTCTGGCATTTATGTGGGCGCCATCGCCGGATATTCCAACGGTGGAATCTCCGGATGCACCCACACGGGAGCGCTGACGGCGGAAAATACAGTGATAACCAGCCACGTACATGCAGGCGGAATCGTCGGCCACGCATTCAAGGACATCACGGGATGCACCCAGGGCGGCGGAACGATCACAGTGAATATGCCCCATGCCCTCTTGCGCACCGGGGGTATCGCAGGCTATTTTTATCCATCTTCAGCCGCAATGCATACCTGTCGCAGCGAAAGCAACATCACCGCGACGGGAAAATCGAACAGCACCTATGCCGGAGCCTTGGCAGGAGACAACAACGGCGCGATATACGGTTGTTCGACGTTCCCCGGCGGACTTACGATCACGGTGAACGGCACGGCGCAGAACCCCGTGAAAGCGGTCGGTTTTGGTTCCTACACACTCCCGGACTGTCCCGACAACCATACGGCGCGCTAACACGGCCATACGACAATAAAAAGGCACCGGTGGAATACCCGGTGCTTTTATTCTCAACCCCTACGGGCGGATACGGAACCCGACGCGACACACTCCAAAGCCGCCGCCGCTTTCGATAGCGGGGTTTTTAGCGCAGAGACAGGCAAATGCAGAACCGGACCGAATGTACACCGGAGCTGCCGCCCGTTTCCCCGATCCCTGTTTTCGGGTTCTTACAAACTCGTGTAAATCTGCATCAGCCGCTCTGCCACCGCGAACTCCGAGAAAACTTCGGCGCGGCGGCTGCCCCGTGCGATCAGCTCGCGGCGGAAATCTTCGTCGCAAGCCAGCCGCTCGAGCGCGGCGGCCAACTCACCCCGGGCGCCCGGACGCACGTAAACGGCCGCATCGGCCGCCGCCTCGCGGTTCAGAGGCACGTCGCTCAGCACCATCGGCACGCCGGCACGCATCGCCTCGACGATCGGCACTACGGAAGCCTCCACCTCGGCGTCGGGCAGGTAGACAAAACCCCGCGCCAGGCGGAACAGCACCGGAAGGTCGGCCGTATCCGGCTCGTAGAGGAACTCCACGCGCAGGGCCGCCTTCTTCCGGCGGGCGTGCCGCAGCAGGAAATCGGAATAGGGCGTGCGGCGACCGCAGACGACAAGCGAAAGTCCGCACCGCGTTTCGAGCATCGCATCGAGTATCTCCTCGTGATGGCGGCGCGGCTCGACGGTGCCGATTGTCAGGATATAATTTGCAGGTAATCCGTATTTTGCACGAACCGCCTCCAGCTCCGCATCATTCGGCTCCGACGCGGGTGGCTGCGCCGCAAGAGGCATCAGCACCTCGATTTTTCGGTCGTCGATTCCCAGCCGGTGCGACAACTCTTCGCGGGCACCGCCGTTCAGGGCGATCAGCCGGTCGGCCGTGCGGCAGGAAGTGCGGTAGAGGCGCAGCAGGAACATCCGGTCGACCCACGCGAACGCCTGCGGGTAACGCAGGAAATTGAGGTTGTAAACCGTCACCACACGAGGCACGCGGCGGCGGCCGCGCCAGGGCAATTCGTACCTGAAGCCGTGATAGATGTCGAGATCGTCACGATTCTTGCAATCAACGATATATTCATGTTCCGGCGCATAGCGCGACAACAACTCCCGCACCTGTCCGGCGTAGTTGTCGGCCGCCGAAGCGGGATGTGGTTCCAATCCGATTTTCATAGGTATGGCAAAAAATTTCGTCTATCTGGTAAATAATTCGTATCTTCGCTCTGTAAACACAAGGCACGCAATGAAAAAATTCCTCGTAACCTGCCTGCTGGCCCTGTTCGCCGCAGCCGCTCCGGCGCAAACCGTCGCCCTGGGCGAGCGGGTTCCCGACCTCAGGATTCAGACCTGGCTCGGGGGCCAACAACCCACTGAGGCACAGTTGACCTACATCGAATTCTTCCAGCCGTCGAACTCCGCCAGCGTGGCATCACTGGAGAATTTGCAGGGACTCTCCCGCAAATTAGGAACCAAACTGCACGTGGTGGTCGTTTCACGCGAAAAAGATTCCGAAACCGTCGCACTGCTGACTCCCTTTGTCTCGGAAGCCATGAGTGTCGGCATCGACCCCTCGGGCAGGGCCTTCACCGCCTTCGGCATCCGTTACGTCCCGGCAGGGGTGCTGGTCGATGCCAAACGGAAAGCCCTCTGGATGGGTAACTCCCGGCAGGTCGACGAACGGCTGCTCCGCAAATTCCTCAACTAAAAGCTATGGCATTCAGCAAGATAGAACACTACGAAAAAGAGTACGCAGACACGCACCACGACACGGCGCTCAACGTCACGCAAGGCGTTGAAGACCAGCCGATCGTCAACCCTTACTTCACGCGCAGGAAGAAGCGCGTCCTCACGACCGAAGAGTATGTAGCCGGAATATTGGCGGGCAACATCACCGTCCTCTCGCAGGCCATTACGCTCGTCGAGTCGAGCAACCCCGACCACTATGCCCAGGCGCAGGAGATCATCGAAGCCTGCCTGCCCCACGCCGGGCGGTCGGTGCGCATCGGCATCACGGGCGTTCCGGGAGCCGGGAAATCGACCTTCATCGAAGCCATCGGCGGCATGGTCACCTCGCTGCGGCACAAACTGGCGGTGCTGGCCATCGACCCCTCGTCGGAGCGCAGCGGCGGCTCGATTCTGGGCGACAAGACCCGCATGGAGAGCATCTGCAACAACCCCGACGTCTTTATCCGCCCCTCCCCTTCGGCCGGGTCACTGGGCGGCGTGGCGCGCAAGACGCGCGAGACGGTGGTGCTGTGCGAAGCGGCGGGATTCGACGTGATCTTCATCGAGACGGTGGGCGTCGGGCAGTCCGAAACGGCCGTGCATTCGATGGTCGACCTGTTCATGCTGTTACAGATCTCGGGCGCCGGCGACGAGTTGCAGGGCATCAAACGAGGCATCATGGAGATGGCCGACCTGATGGTCATCACCAAAGCCGACGGCGAGAACATCCACAAGGCCGAGCTGGCGAAAACCCAGTTCCAGGGGGCGCTGCGCCTCTTCCCCGTGCCCGAATCGGGCTGGCGGCCCAAAGTCTACACCTCGTCGGCCGTCGCCGGTACGGGACTGGAAGAGGTCTGGAAAGGCGTCGAAGAGTTCCTCGACCACACGCAGCGGAACGGCTACTTCGCCCACAACCGCAACCGCCAGAACAAGTATTGGATGTATGAATCGATCAACGAAACGCTGCGCAACTCGTTCTACCACGATCCGGCCATCGAAGCCCGCATCGGCGAGTATGAACAGCGCGTGCTGGACGCCAGACTCAGCTCGTTCATCGCAGCCAAAGAGTTGCTGGACCTCTACTTCAAGGACGTAAAATAAACCCGCCGCACGCATGTAACACGCCCGGCTCATCCGCCTGCGGCCGCCGGTTCCGTTTCCGGCAGTGCCTACCGGACGGTGTACGCCTGCATCCGACGCGGACGGGTATGTCGACGGGATGAGCCGTACAGGCGGATCGGACATTGCGAGTCAGCAGCCTACGTCTGCCGCCTCACCGGTGCGGGTGAATATCTCCAGGAAAAGGACAGCGCAGGATCGGACACTGATGCGCCAGCAGCGGACGGCGGCTGCCGCATCACCGGAGCGAGCGGGGACAGCATCCCGGCACCGAACCCGGGGCATACGCGGCCGGTACCGCTAAAGTATGAGGACTCTCATTTGAGGATCGGCAGTTTCAGTGAGAAACGCACGGCGACAACCCGCGCGGCAATGACGCTCAGTGCCGTGACGATTTCGGTCGTACCGACCGGCACTCCCAGAAGCCCGCAAAAGCCGAAAACCACCCCTCCGAACACGCAGGCAAGAGCATAGATCTCCTGGCGGAAGATCAGAGGCACTTCGTTGATCAGAATATCGCGCAGCACACCGCCTGCAGCGCCCGTGATCGTACCCATGATGACGGCCACCCAAAGCGGAAAATCCGCCGCAAGGGTTTTTTCAAGTCCCACGACCGTAAAGAGGCCCAGTCCGATGGCGTCGAAAATGAAGAACGTGTTGTTCAAACGGATCAGGTAACGGCCCAGCAGGATCACGATCAGCAGGCCGACGGCCGTAACGACGGCATAGGTGGCGTCGAGCATCCAGAACGGGGTTTGCGACAACATCAAATCACGCAGCGTTCCGCCCCCGATGGCCGTGGTGAAGCCCACTACATAAGCCCCGAACCAATCGAAGCGTTTGGCCGAGGCGAGGCGGATACCGCTGATTGCGAAAGCCAGCGTACCGAGGATTTCGATGATGTGAAAAACGGTCATATCTCTGTTGCTGAAGCCGGAACAATTCCGGCCGAAATTAATTTCCCGCAAATATAGCGCAAATTCCATGAAGGTACACGAAAAAGCCGTCACAGGGATATGCCGGGACGCATAAAAACGGTATTCGGTAGAAACGGATGGTCGAATCCGGGCAGAGAAAGTCTTACACCCGAAACCGTGGGTACCGAAGCGGAAAGCCTCCTCCGCTTCGAATACAATACTTTTTCAACCCTTTTTCAACATTTCCGCCAGTTCGGGCATTCCCTCGGCGGCGCGTTTGCGAATATGAGTCAGCGGAGTGCGGATGCCCGCGAGATCGGGTTGTCCGGGATCGACCAGATAAACCGGCACGTCCGGACGAATGTATCGCACCAGCGAAGCGGCGGGATAGACCGCCAGCGAAGTGCCGACCACCACCATCACGTCGGCTGTCGCAGCAATCTCCGCAGCCCGCTCGAACATCGGCACCGCCTCGCCGAAAAAGACGATATGCGGACGCAGCAGCGACCCGTCGGGCGCCGTGGCACCGAGCGGCTGCTCCCACCCTTCGACGGGCACGATCAAGTCGGGATCGCGCGACGATCGCAGCTTCATCAACTCGCCGTGCAGGTGGGTGACGCGCGACGACCCGGCCCGCTCGTGGAAATTATCGACATTCTGCGTGATAACCTCCACCTCGAAATCCCGCTCCAGCTCAGCTACCGCATAATGCCCGGCATTGGGCTGCTTTTCGAGCAGTTCGCGGCGGCGCTCGTTGTAGAACCCTACCACCTTCCCCCGGTCGCGGGCCAGCGCCTCGGGCGTGCAGACCTCCTCGATCCGGTAGTTGGCCCACAGGCCGTCGGCGTCGCGGAACGTCGCCAGGCCGCTGTCGGCGCTCATCCCGGCTCCGGTAAAAACGACGATTTTTTTCATGGTATCAAGCATTACACAATTACAGGGTTTTTGCCGGTATTTGCCCGGCAAAGACACAGAGAACCGAAATCACAGGTAAAGATAGGGTATTTTACGGAGAAATCCCCCTTCCCGTTCGTTTTTCAGCCCCCGAAACTTCCGCCGAAACCAAAACCGCAAAAAAAAGACAGCCTCCGCTTGCGCGAAAGCTGTCCGTCGAATCCGTATTCCGCCCGGAGTGGGCGCGTGTCGCAGGGAAGGTCCCTGAATTGTCGGTAAGCCATTACCGGCTGCGAGGAAGCGCCTGGCAGGACGGGGGATTCGTCGACGATGCATCATGCCGAATCCACACCCGGTTTTTCCGTATCCGGTCATTGGAGGCGTACAAACCCGGTTATGAATTCGGTATTCGCATTAGCGCGTCACGACCTTGCTTCTGGAGGGCATCCGTTTTTCGGCCTTCGTCCCATTCGGCATAGCCTCGTCGGCAGGCATCCGCTTTTCGGCCCTCGCTCTCTTCGGCATGGTCTTTCCGGCGTTCATCTCCCGCGTCGACGAATCGGAACCGTCGTGACCGGTATGGGTAAACACCTTGCCCGTCTGGCTTTCGTTGCGCTCGTACATGACGCGCGACTGGGTGGGGTATTCGAGCTTTTCGAACTCGGCCACGGCGTTGCGGATGTCGCCCATCAGCATGTCGGCCATGTCGCGCGACATACCCTGGCGCACCACGATACGCATGACGACCATGTTCTCGATGTTCTTGGGCATCGTGTAGGCCGGAACCATCCAGCCGCTCTGCTGCAATTTGGCCTGCAGGTCGTAAAGCGTCCATTTGGCGGTCTTGTCGTACTCGGGATCCATCGTCCAGATGAACAGCGGGTTGACAACTTCCTTCGAGTAGTTGCGGAAACACTTCATCTTGCCGATCTGTTCGTGACAGTAGCAGGCCACGTCCATCGAATTCTGCTGTACTTCCTTGTAGCCTTCGAATCCCAGACGGATGAAGTTGTAGTACTGGCCCAGAATCTGCGCTGCGGGACGCGAGAAGTTCAGACCCACCTGCGTGATGTTGGCACCCAGGTAGTTGACCGAGAATGACATCTCTTCGGGCAGGTATTGCTTGTCCTTCCAGACCACCCAGCCCAGACCCGGGTATACCAGACCGTATTTGTGGCCCGACGTGGAGATCGACAGCACCCATTTGAGGCGGAAGTCCCACTTCTTCTCGGGTTTGAGGAACGGCAGGATGAAGCCGCCCGACGCTGCGTCGACATGGATCGGAATTTCGTAGCCGGTCTTTTTGTTATAGGCATCCAATGCCTTGTCCAAACCCTCGATGTCATCGTCGAGACCCGTCCATGTCACACCGGCGATGGGCACGATACAGATCGTGTTCTCGTCGCACATCTCCAGTGCCTGCTTGGGGTCGAGCGTGATGTGGTCGAGCGTCAAGGGCACGGTGCGCATCTCGATCTGCCACAGTTGGCAGAATTTCTCCCACACGACCTGGAATCCGGCACTCATCACCAGATTGGGTTTGTCGAAGGGTTTGCCTGCGGCCTTACGACGGTGACGCCAGCGCAGCCAGGCAGCCACTCCGCCCAACATACAAGCCTCCGAGGAACCGATACCCAGCGCTCCGGTCTTCCACTGTGCCTTCTCGGGCGTGTTCCAGAGGTTGGCGACGATGTTCAGGCAGCGTCCGCACATCACCGCGACACGCGGATACTCCGTCTCGTCGATGTAGTTGACGTTGATCGACTCGTTCATCAGGCGCGTGGCGTAGTCATCCATATAGGTCGTCACGAACGTAGCCAGGTTCAGGCGCGGCTGTGTCTGAGGATAGGTCTCGTCCTTCACGAGCTGGTAGGCGATCTCGGGCGACGTTTTACCTTTTGGAATGAACTCCGTAGGTGCGGGACTGCGCATCTCTTTCGTGCCGAAAACCTCGGTCAGCGTGTCTTCAATGGTGTGTCTGTTCTGATTCATGGTGAGAAATAATTTGTTTTGGTTCTGAAGCCCGATCTTGCATGAACTGTGCCACGGCCGCATTTTCCCGGTTTCGGCGCATGAAAAAACACGCTGACGAACCGACGTTTTCCGGGCCTGCACCGACCGCACGACACGCCGTACCGGCAACAGTCCGCATCCGGTGCAGAACTCCGTGCGCCGGGAATAACCGATGTATCGAAATTTTTGCTAACTTTACGCCACCGAACTTTTTCCGGAACAACATGACAGAAACATTCGATATTTTCCTGATCGTCATGGCGGTGCTGGCCGCCGTGGTCTTCGTGGCCCTGCATTTTTTCGAAGCGGGCTACGGCTACCTGTTCGACCGCCGCTACGGCCCGCCCGTGAACAACCGGGCGGGATGGATGCTGATGGAAGCACCGGTATTCGTCGCCATGACGGTGCTGTGGCTCGCCTCCGGACGGACGTGGCAGGCGGCTCCACTGGTGCTGTTCGCCCTTTTTCAGCTCCATTATCTGCAGCGGGCGTTCATCTTCCCCCTGCTCATGCGCGGCACGTCGAAAATGCCGCTGGGAATCGTGGCGATGGGTGCCGCGTTCAACCTGCTCAACGCCCTGATGCAGGGCGGCTGGATCTTCTACATAGCTCCGGCAGACTATTACGCCGGCTGGTTCGCGCGACCCTATATTTATGTCGGCGGGGGGCTGTTCCTCGCAGGAATGGCCGTGAACCTCCACTCCGACCGGATCATCCGCAACCTCCGCCGCCCGGGCGATACGGGCCATTATATCCCCCACGGAGGCATGTTCCGCTATGTCACGTCGGCCAACTACTTCGGGGAAGTGGTCGAATGGATCGGATTCGCCATTGCTTCGTGGTCGTGGGCCGGGGCGGTTTTCGCCTGGTGGACGTTCGCCAACCTCGCCCCGCGCGCCGCGTCGCTGCGCAGGCGCTACGAACGGGAGTTCGGCGAAGAATTCACCCGGCTCAACCGCAAACGGATCATCCCGTTCATCTATTAACCCCCGGTCTCCGCTCTGGCTGCGTACATCCGGGACGACACATCCCTATTTTCAATTTTCAATCTATTAATCGTGTCCAATCTTTTCACTCCCTATAAATTAGGCCCCGTAACGCTGCGCAACCGCACGATCCGTTCGGCGGCGTTCGAATCGATGGGCCGCAATTTCGGCCCCACGGAGCAACTGCGGGACTACCATGTAAGCGTCGCCCGGGGCGGAGTGGGCATGACCACGCTGGCCTATGCCGCCGTGTCGCGCAGCGGACTTTCATTCGACAAGCAACTTTGGCTGCGCCCGTCGATCGTGCCCCAGCTGCACGACATCACAGACGCGATCCATGCCGAAGGAGCCGCCGCAGGGATACAAATCGGGCACTGCGGCAACATGACCCACTACTCCACGGCCGGACAAATCCCGATCGGGGCCTCGACAGGATTCAACCTCTACGCCTACACGCCCGTGCGGGGCATGCGGCGGTCGGAGATCGAACAGGTGGCGAAGGACTTCGGACGGGCCGTACGGACGGCGCGCGACGCGGGGTTCGACTCCGTGGAGGTACACGCGGGGCACGGATACCTCATTTCGCAATTCCTCTCGCCCTACACCAACCGCCGCCAGGACGAATACGGCGGGTCGCTCGAACACCGGATGCGCTTCCTGCGGATGTGCCTCACGGAGGTGATGGAAGCGGCGGCACAATGCCGGATGGCGGTGCTGGTGAAACACAATATGTACGATGGATTTAAGGGCGGGATCGAGATTCCGGAGAGCCTCGAAATTGCCCGCGAGATCGAGCGCTTCGACGTCGATGGGATCGTCCTTTCGGGAGGATTCGTTTCGAAGGCTCCGATGGCCGTGATGCGTGGGCTGATCCCCACCTACACGATGAGTTACTACTCGCCCTGGTGGCTGCGGCCCTTCATCCGTTGGTGCGGGCCTTACATGATCCGGCAGTTTCCGTTCGAGGAGTGCTATTTCCTGGAAGACGCAAAAAAGTTCCGCTCGGCGCTCAAGTGTCCGTTGGTCTATGTGGGCGGGCTGGTGAGCCGGGAAGGAATCGACCGGGCGCTGGATGCGGGATTCGAATTGGTGCAGATGGCCCGGGCCTTGGTGAACGATCCGGCATTCGTCAACAGGCTCAAGGACGGCGACGCCGCGACGCGCAGCGGCTGCGACCACCGCAACTACTGCATCGCGCGGATGTATTCGGTGGACATGAAGTGCTGCAAGCACTGCGACGACCTGCCGCGAAAGATCCGCGAGGAACTCGCCCGTCTGCCCTAAATAAGAAAACGATGGAAAAAACGGAAGAGTCGGGAACCGTTCCGCGCAGACGCCGCAGCATACGGCGCGGCGCGGTCGAACCGGGAAGCGCCTGGGCACTGGTGACGGGGGCGGGCACGGGAATCGGACGCCGCTATGCGGAACGCCTGGCCGCGCTGGGCTACAACCTGGTGATCGTAGGACTCGACCCGGCACCCCTCGCGCAGGCACGCCTGGAACTGATCGCCGCGCACGGCACCGAGGTGCTCGCGCTGGCCGTGGACCTGGCCCGCGCGGAGGCGGCGCAGGAGTTGTACGACCGCGTGCGGACGGAAGGGATTGCCGTCGACGTGCTGATCAACAACGCGGGAATCTTCTCGTTCCGCGATGTGCTGGAAACTCCGCAGGAACGGATCGAACGGATCGTGCTGCTGCACGACCTCACGGTGACGCAGTTATGCCGGCTTTTTGCCGCCGACATGTCACAACGCGGAGGAGGACATATCCTCAACATGTCGTCCTACTCGCTGTGGATGCCCTTTCCGGGCCTTGCGGTTTACAGCGCCTCGAAAGCCTATATCCGAGCCTTCTCGGTGGCTTTCGCCAAAGAGGTGCGCGAACGGGGAATCCGCGTGACGGCGGTGTGTCCGGCAGGCGTGGCAACCGACCTCTACGGGCTTACGCCCCGTTGGCAGCGCATCGGGCAGCGGCTCGGCGTGCTGATCTCGGCAGACAGTTGCGCGCGGCGCGGATTGAAGGCCCTGTGGCGGGGCCGCAGGTGCATCGTTCCCGACTGGTGGAACCGGATTTGGATTCCTTTTTGCAAGTTGCTGCCCATGTGCGTGCTTCGGCCCGCACGAAAATTCACCATGAAATTTCAGAAATAACGACATGATAATCGGAATATGATTGATATGAATCCTGCCCTCGAAAACGTGGTCTTCGACCTGGGAGGCGTACTGGTCGATCTGGACCTGGATCGCTGCGTCGACGCCTTCAAAAAACTCGGTATGCCCCGGGTCGCCGAACTGGTCAACCCCTATTACCCCGCTGAAATGCTCGGCCGCCTGGAAAAGGGCGAACTTACGTTTCACGAAACCTGCGAGCGAATGCGGCGACTGGACAACCGCCCCGAAGTGACGGACGGGCAGATCGCCGATGCTTACACGGCCCTGCTGGTGGATGTGCCGGTCGCCAAACTGCGGCTGATCGAATCGCTGCGCCGCAAGGGCCTGAAAACCTATGTGCTTTCGAATAACAACCCCGCATCGATGGAGGTCATTCACAGCATGTTCCTTGCGGACGGTCATCCGATGGAGTATTATTTCGACCGGATTTACCTCTCCTACGAAATGCACGAACTGAAACCTTCGCCCGAAATATTCCGACAAATGATCGCCGACAGCGGGATGAATCCCGACACGACGCTGTTCATCGACGACGGAAAGAAGAATATCGACACGGCCCGCGACCTGGGATTTCAGGTCTACATGCCCGCGCCGCGCGAAGACCTCGCTCCGCTGTTCGAATTCCTGACCGAAGCCTAATTTACCCGTAACATGAAGAAAACCTGGAAAATAACCCTCATCGCCGCCGCAACGGTGCTCGTTCTCGTACTGGCCGTGGCGCTGCTCGTTTCGCCCGTTGCGAAACACTACCTCGTAAAGCACAGTCCCGAACTGATCGGGCGGCAGGTGACGGTCGACAAACTGCGCTTCAACCTCTTTACCGGGCGGCTGCACGTCACCGACCTGCGGATCGCAGGGGCGGAGGATTCGACCACCTTCTTCTCGTTCGCCGACCTCGAAGTGCGCATGCGTCTTCTGCCTCTGCTCGCACACCGGATCGACGTCAAACGCATCGCCCTGCAAAGCCCCGATCTAAAGATTTACCAGCGCGGCAGCGAATTCAATTTCGACGACATCGTCGCGAAATTCCGGAGCGACACGACGCAGGTCGCACCTGCCGAACCTGCTGAGGCGTGGGAGATCGGCATCTACGACATCTCGATCGCCGAAGGGCACATCTTCTACAAGGACCTGCTGATCGGCGCCACCTGGGGCCTCAACGATCTCAACTTACAAATACCAGGGGTCTATTTCTCGCGGGAGAAGACCGACGTGGGCGTGGTGCTCAACTTCGCCGAAGGGGGTTCGCTGGCCACCGACCTCGCCTACCGCGTCGAGACCTCCGACTACGACCTGGGCATCCGCCTTACGGACTTCACGCTGGCGGGGCTGCTGCCCTATGTGCAGCAATCGCTCGACGTGAACGGCGTGGAGGGACGGCTCACGGCCGACGTCCATCTGCAGGGGAACGCCGATCACCTGCTGGAGATGAACGCCAAAGGCACCGCCACACTCGCCGGATTCGCCCTGCGCGACCGCAGCGACGCCGCCGTGCTGACCGCCGACACGCTGCACATCGATCTGGCGGAAGGAAAACCGCAGCCCATGACGCTGCGGTTCAACCGTATTTACGCTTCGGGCGTACAGGCGCTCGCCGAACTGCACGCCGACGGCGGCAACAACCTCGCGGCCCTGATAAAGCCTTCGCCGGCGGATGCGGCCGGACAAACGCCGGAAAACGGGGCGGCTGACGCGCCGGCAACCACGTCCTCCCAGGAGGCCGTGAAACTGACGGTCGCCGACCTCGAAATCCGCCGCAGCGGCGTGACCCTGCGCGACCTCACGCTCGAAAAGCCCTTCGAGTACCGCGTGGGCGACATCCGCATGAAAAGCCGCGACTTCGACCCCGACAAGCGCAACAAACTGACGATCCAGGCCCGGATGCAGAAAACCGGCACGGCACGGCTGGTGTGGGACGGCTCGCTGAGCGACATCGGCAACCAGAATATCACCCTGCTGCTCTCGAATCTCGACCTGCGGGACTTCACCCCTTACAGCGAACACTTCACTGCCTACCCGGTCACGGCCGGGAACCTTTCGTTCCGCAGCCAGAACGTGATCCGCAACCGCTATCTCGACGGCACGAATCACCTCGACGCCTTCGAGCCGAAGGTGGACAAAAAGCGCAAAGACCTCAAGCCGGAGATGAACATTCCGCTCAAACTGGGCCTATATGTGTTGAAGGACAAGAAAGGGCATGTGCAGATGGATTTGCCGGTGAAAGGCAGTCTCGATTCGCCGGAGTTCTCCTACCGGAAAATCGTCATGAAGGCCATAGGCAATGTCCTGCTCAAGGTGGTGACGGCACCGTTCTCCTTCCTGGGCGGGCACCGAGACAACCTCGAATACATCGACATCGATCCGCTGCAGTACGCCTTCACCTCGGAACAGTACGCCTCGTTCGACAAACTCGCGCAAATGCTGCAGGAGAAACCCGAAATGAAAATCGCACTCACGCAGCGGATTGCCTGCGACCGGGCACTGGCCCGGCAGGCGCAGAACAACCTGCGCATGGCATACTACAACAGCCGGCAACCGCGCGACACGACGGGACGGCAGCCGCAGCTCTCGATGCTCGACTATGAGAAGATTCAGGCTCTGGATTTCAAGTCCGAAGCCGTGAATGCCTTTACCGATTCGCTGGTGCGGGCAGCCGGGCAGGACCCGGCGCGAATGAATGCGGCAGGCAAGGCACTGGCGTTGTTCGGAGAAACGGCAACAACGCAACTCACAGGAATCGTCGCCCGCCGCGACAGCGCGCTGATGCGGTATATGACCACGACACACGCTCTGCCGGCAGGAGCTTTCCGGATTCAACCGGCCGATTCCGCCACCTTGCGCAGCTACAACGGCCGCGACCGCTATACGATCGCTCTTGAAGTCGATGGGGAAACAGTGGAAATTGCACCCGAGACGTCACCCGACGGCACTGATACAATCCCTATGTCGGAAAACCACGAGGACATCGCGCAGCAGATCGGAACAAATCCGGCTCCGGAACCTGCCCCGACGGAAGAATAAAGGCCGAGCTATTCCTTATCGGTGAAAGCATAAAATGATTTAGAGTACGCTCCCGAACCACACACAACCATGCTCCGCATTCGACGCAATGGAAGTATTTTGATGAAAAGAATGTGTAGGAAGGATTGTCGAAAAAATTCGGGACTGATCAAAAAAGAGATTATCCTTCGATAATCTCTTTTTTGTCGGGGTAGCGGGATTCGAACCCACGACCCCCTGCTCCCAAAGCAGGTGCGCTAACCGGACTGCGCCACACCCCGTAGTTTCCGGCCGGAACGCCTGCGATTAGCGACTGAGGCTAAACCCGGAGGCCGGTCGGAGGAATCCACTGATTCCGGTGGGCAAAGATAACCGCTTTTTTCGTTTCCGGCAAACTTTTACCGAAAAACAGTTCCTTTTCTCAAAGGAGGTTCCCGCAACGCGGATCAAACGATTCGTGCAGGTTGAAATCCCGCAATCCGAAAACCTTTGTTTTTCAATCCTGCAGCCGAATTGTCCGCAGCGGGTTAATTTTTCCGGATTTTATTTTGACATTTCGGAATTTAAACCTATCTTTGTGCGCTCTTAAACGATAAGAGTACTTGTTCGGGGTGTAGCGCAGTCCGGTTAGCGCGCCAGCTTCGGGAGTTGGAGGTCGCTGGTTCGAATCCAGTCTCCCCGACAATTTACAAAGGTTTGATCTGAGTGACTTAGAAAACTCATTTCAAACCTTTTTATTTATCCGGTCCCCTGTGAATTAGCTTCTCCAAAGCATAATTTGGCGTCATGGTGGAGCAAGGTGTGCAAATATGCGTGCAAATTACAGGTACACTTACAGACCGCATGCAGCGAATTTGCGACACCTCCGATCTCTCCGGCAAGGAATACTTCAAAAATTCGTCATCCAAACGCGACAGCCGATCCCGAAAAGTCGCAAAACGGTAACCGCCGATCCCTCACCAAACCCCGCGCCACGGAACCGAACGGCACACTATCGGGTTCATAGAGTATATGTTTATGTTACGCCCGATGGCAATTTCGAATCCGGCGTTTGCAAATATGGCGATAAAGAGATCAAACAACGCGATAATACGTGCGTAATTGTCAATTTGGACGGAACTAACTTTTGGGGTAAAAACTACCAAGCCTTTATCAAGCATATCCAAGAAAAAATACCCGGTGTATATGGTCGAATTAATTCTTCCGATATTAGGGATAATACACGTTTTTTCAACAATACTTACGACATAATGTATTATCGGATGATAAACGAACCGCCTATAGATGCAAACGATCTTATTCTAAATCTCATCAATAAGTATAGAAAAACAACAACGGGACCGCGACAAATCTATTATAGGAATAAATTCAAGACACTTGCAACCAACTTAGATGAGGACGCTATCTTTTATGACGATATCGAAGATGATTTTATCGATGATTTACTCATAGATATTTTTTACAACGTCCTGATCCGTACCCGTTACAACGAGGCGGAATCCTGACCGGAAATCATGCCCGGATAATGGAAAAGGAAGGCTTCACGGCCTTCCTTTCCCCTTTATATATCGAATACAACCTGCTTGTCCGCGCGATTGAATTGCAGGATTATGACCGGCGGATAAAAATATATGCCAAAAAGTTTTGTGAATCAATGTTTTTTAGTTTACTTTGCTGTATCGATTAACACTTTAATATTTTTTTTATGACAGGTACAGTAAAATGGTTCGATGGCAAGAAAGGCTACGGATTCATTACAGCCGAAGGCGGCAAAGAAGTTTTCGTACACTTCTCGGGCATCGCGAAGGACGGTTTCAAGTCGCTCAACGAGGGCCAGAAAGTCGAGTTCGATCTCGGCACCGGCGCCAAAGGCGAGCAGGCAGTGAATGTAAATGTAATTGAGTAAGTTCGGTTTACGACATACTCAATGTACTACATATAAATAAGTTACATTTAATTTTCAGGAATTTCGATAAGCGGGGAAGGCTGAGACTGAATGATGTTCAGGCAATGTCCGACACAGAAAGCGACTATTGAAAATGACCGGTTATATGACAACTATTTAACCCAAATATGTAGATTAGATCTCAATTGAGAGCGGTTCCGGCTGGAATCGCTCTCAATTTTTTATATCTTCGGCAAAAATTCGGAAAGAATCCCGCAACGGATAATCCCCAAAATTCAGGAAATCCCGCCTCAGATCGACACATCCCCGCCGAAGGGTATCAATCGGAGATAAACTGTTCGGGAATACCCTCGGAATCCTTTTCGATTTTGGAGATTATTTTTTTCAATTGATACCTCCAGGGATTACCCGTTGGGCCGGAATAGGACAAATGTCGTTCATAGACATCGATGACATATTCATATCCTTCTTCGTACAGATCATCGAATTGTTCGATACATGCCCAAGTGTGCCAAAGACGCCAATCTGTTTCCACACCCCTTTTACAAATATACAGAGGGAACCAACAACCTTCATAATTATAATCGCAATTTTCCTCTTTCTCCACGGGTTTTACCGATGCGATGGTGAGCCGGACTACCTCCTCCGAATCGTATTTGTCCGATTTTTCACAACCCACGACTAAAAAAAGGAACAGGGCCGACATCAAAACAAGCGACTTTTTCATCTTTCACATTTTAATAATTCATCACTTCAACATGCACATCCTCATAGTTCACAAGGGAACCCTGAATTTCATGCCGAACCCTACTACCGCCACCGACGCAATAACTGCTAACGCCGGCAGGAAGAGTCTATGTACACTATACCGAACTGCCTCCGCCGTCGACCACGATGAACTGCCCCGTCACATAGCTGGCGGCCTCGGATG
Source organism: Alistipes sp. (assembly GCA_048465795.1). Classification (GTDB taxonomy): domain Bacteria; phylum Bacteroidota; class Bacteroidia; order Bacteroidales; family Rikenellaceae; genus Alistipes. The sequence goes on along the minus strand of DBFWKV010000012.1, from coordinate 58,088 downwards.
ACAGGTAGATGATCGTACCGTTCAACTCGCCCCGGCGGCCCGGACGGTCCATTGGATTCAAAGCGTTGTACATTTGCAGGAATTGCTCGTTCTTGAAAAGCGTCCCCTCGGTCATTTCGCTCTCGAACAGACCCGGCCCTACGGCATTGACCGAGATATTATCCACTCCATAAGAGGCGGCCATCCCGAGGGTCAATCCCAGCACACCCGCTTTCGACGCATTGTAAACGTGACGGGCCAGTTGAGGCACTTTATCCGCCACGATGGCGTTCACCGACGAAACGTTCACGATGCGACCCCACTTGCGGCTGCGCATGTGCGGCACGGCGTATTTCGCCGTGAGGAACATTCCCCGAAGATTGGTGTTCATGGCCTGATCCCATTGTGCGGATGTCAGGTCTTCCACCGTTCCCGGAATGGCGACACCGGCATCGTTGAGCAGGATGTCGATCTTTCCGAATCGGGCCACGACTTGCTCCATCGCTGCGCGCACCTGTTCCTCGTCGGTCACGTCGCACCCCACGGCCAGCGCCCGGCGCCCCATCGAAACGATCTCGGAAGCCAGTGCCTCCAACTTCTCCACCCTGCGGGCCAGCAGCGCCACATCGGCACCGTACTGGGCATAGGCTCGGGCGGCGTCGGCGCCCAGCCCACTGGAAGCGCCCGTGACCACTGCCACTCTTCCCGTCAAATCGAATAAGTTCGTCATAACTTCGTTAGTATTAGAATTCTTTACAAGATACATTTTTTTCGCGTTCGTCCGCGCTCTTTGCGCCAAACGCGACACAAACAGTACCATTTGGACAAAAAAAACATAACAGACCCTATAAAACAATAAATATCCTATTATATTATAAATTTCACAAACAAATTTTGTAAATTAGGCGCATCAGTTGAATTTTGATGGGTTCGATGACATTGACACCATTATCAATTATTATATACAGAAAATCGAAAGTGCAGACTTTTTAACCCCGGAAGAAAAAGAATGCTTATATTCGGGATTATCAGTTGCAGCGTACAGTCCCAGATTTTGGGCAGACAGATTTGAAAATGAAATGTCTAAAGATATAAAAATACGCATATGACAAACAACAACTCGTTTTTTCAAAACCGCCCTTTAGCACGGGCAATTAACTACATGGCCTATTTTCTGCTGCTCACGTTCGTGACACCCGGACAGTCGACGATTAGGGTCATCGCAGGCATATTGCTCGGAGCTACGTTGGTATGGGTGATTATCCGGTTTATCAGGGCATGGAAAGGCAGCATACCTGCAGTGGCAGTTTGCAGCCGCAGTTTGGAGGATAGACTTTCCGAAGCTCTGATTCCTGTGGGGTTCCTCGTGCTGGCGATCGTGATGACGGCTCCCGGCAGCCGGATATTGCCGCTGCTGTATGTTTTCCTCGGCCTGTATGTCCTTGCGGCGATCGTCAGAATAGCCTGCAAAAAAGTGTGACCGGCATATAATGTTTCAACCGGAGCAGAAACGAACGGATGTTTCAGCTCCGGTTTTTTATGTTATGGCGCTAAACTTCTTGTATGATCTTCTGCAAAGCCACTGAAAAATCCGCGCAGAGTTTGAAGAATCCCGAATATTGTTGTATTTTTGGGCTGTCAAAATCGACAATTCAGGTCACATCAAACAAAAATAACGCATAAGCTATGAAAGAAGCAATCGCTATTCTGACAGGCGGCGGCCCGGCACCCGGTATGAACACCGTGGTGGGCAGCGTCGCCAAAGCATTTCTCCGCAAAGGTTATCGTGTAATCGGCCTTCACGAGGGCTACACGGGTCTGTTCACACCGTCGCCCCGCACGGTGGACATCGACTACCCCATGGCCGACGGCATCTTCAACCAGGGCGGTTCGTTCCTGCAGATGAGCCGATTCAAGCCGAAAGATTCGGATTTCGAGAACAATTTCAACCTCCGGCTCTTCAAGGACAACAACATCAAGCTGCTCGTGACGGTCGGCGGCGACGACACCGCATCGACGGCCAACCGCATCGCCAAGTTCCTGGAAGCCAAGAAGTACCCCATCGCCAACATCCACGTGCCGAAGACCATCGACAACGACCTGCCCCTTCCGAAGGGCACGCCGACGTTCGGCTACGAATCGGCGAAGGACAAAGGTGCCGTGATCGCCCGTGCCGTCTATGTGGACGCACGCACGAGCGGCAACTGGTTCGTACTGGCAGCCATGGGCCGCTCGGCCGGCCACCTGGCATTCGGTATCGGTGAAGCCTGCCACTATCCGATGATCGTTATCCCGGAGATGTTCGACAAAACGGAAATCACCGTCGAGAAGATCGTCAACCTCGTGATTTCGTCGATCATCAAACGGAAGATTATGGGCATGGACTACGGTGCAGCCGTGATTTCGGAGGGCGTGTTCCACGCGCTGAGCGACGAAGAAATCAAAAAGAGCGGCATCCACTTCACCTACGACGAGCACGGACACCCCGAGTTGGGCAAGGTGTCGAAGGCGCACATCTTCAATGAAATGATCGAGAAGAAAGTCAAAGAACTGGGACTCAAGGTAAAGAGCCGGCCGGTGGAACTGGGTTACGAAATCCGCTGCCAGACCCCGATCGCCTATGATCTCACCTATTGCTCGGAACTGGGCATCGGCGTGCTGAAACTCTTCTCCGAGGGCAAGACCGGCTGCATGGTATACGTAGACTCGGAGGGCAACGTATCGCCGCTCTACCTGAAAGACCTGCAGGATCCCACGACGGGCAAGATTCCGCCCCGTCTGGTCGACATCAAGTCCGACAAATTCTCGTCGGTGGTCGATACGATCCTCAATGCCGTGACCCCTGCGGATTACGAGGCTGCGAAGCAGTATGTAGCGAACCCCGAAGAGTACGATTTCCACAAGATTCTGAACTGGAAATAACATCCGGTCTCAAAGGGAGCAAACTGGATACCCGGAGTTTCGGCTCCGGGTATTTTTTGTTTTTCGGGGTCTTGAAGGCTCACATACCGATTTTCAATTAACTTCTTTCCCGAAATTTTCAAACCCGAACCTACGGGAACGGAAAAGGGGAAACGTGACCGAACCGATGCACGTGATGCCCGAAGAACCTGTTTCCCCAATACAAAAATGCTCCGGCCGTAAAGCCGGAGCATTTTATCAGACACGGTCCGGTCATTGTCCGGAAACCAGCGTGGCAACCACCATACTCTGGTAAGGAAGCTCCTCGCCGGCAGCAGTCACGACGGCTTGCGCATAGTTCAGAGACTTCTTCGCAGACTTCAGTTTCATCGGGTTCTTCACCTCTTTCAGCGCAGCTGCCGCTTCACCGAGCACCTTGCCTGCATCCGACAGATCGGTCGCAGCCTGCCGGATACATTCGGTCAGCGTCATAAGATCCGTGTCCGCAGCATCGCCCGAAAGCGCAGCCGTTACTTCGGAAACAGCTACCGTAGCTGCAGCTACCGACCTGCATTTGCCTGCCGCAGCATCGATTTTGTCGATCCCGCAATCTTTAGGCGCGTCCTGCCTGAGCACGGAGATGCGGTCGGCCGAAGCCTGTTTCTCTTCGGGAGTCTGCGCAGAGACAACTCCGGTTAGCAGCAGCGCCAATGCGGCGAAAACGATCAATTTCTTCATAATTAAGATTTTAATTGGTTAACGCCTCAAAGATAGAAAAATCCCCCCCCACAAAATTTAAGGCAAAAAAATAGGAGTGCCACCGAAAAAAGATCAGAAAAGCTCGGGCTGAAAGGCATTTTGAAGGGCGGACGGATGCAGGTTGACAACCCCGACCTTCAACCGCAAAGCACGGCGCAACGTATAACGGGTACCGCCTGCGGAACCGTCGTACCACGCCACCAGAATAGCTGCATGGTCGGTCAGGAAATCATTACGCAGGGCATAGCAATCCCGCCGGTAGTGTTCGCACACCACGATCCGCTCGTCGGCCGCAGCCGATACGCGGGCGTAACGCTCCTTATCGGGTGCGGCGAAGCGGCTCTCCTGTCCTTCGAACGGCACCACCGCAACCAGCCGCACTTCAGGCCGGGTTTCGCGCAGCGCCAGTACCGCTTCGGCCGCCGCCAGGTCGAACCCTACCGCCATACCGCTCAGGAATTGCCGGAAACCGCGTTCGTAAAGCTGTGAGACAACAGTGCGGAGCCTTGCGGCAGCGCTTCCGTCGTAGGTGCGGTGTCCGGTGAACGACGCCGTAATGTTCCGGTCTTCAATCATGCGGTAAAGATAGGCATTTGGCGCGGACTTTGCAGAACAATCCCCTACATTAAAACTTCAAAAACTATGAAAAACACAGGTATTGCTATCGTTTCGCTCATTGGCGGCATGATCGTGGGTTCGGCACTCACGATGCTTTTCACTCCCCAGTCCGGTCCGGAACTGCGCAAGCAGCTCAAAGACCTGATCGACGACGAAGTCGACATGGTGAAAGCCAAAGTCGGCAAAATGGAGGCGAAAATCGAAGAAGCTCGCTGCAAATGCGAGGAGAAGTTGTAAGCACGCAATCTCCCGGCCGATGGATCGAGAAAGACCGCCTCAGGGCAACTTTGCCGTCGCACTGATCTGCTTCGTGCTGATAGCGGCGACTTGCGTGGTACTGCTCATCACGACGCTGGTCATCTGGCTCTCGTCGCTGACCGGCTCGATGATCGCGTCGACGCTGATCGTCAGCGGTATCTGCTTCGTGCTGGCGCTTGCGATCTACCTGCTTGCGCTGCGGGCACCGCTCGCACGGATACAGGATCAGATAGACACGATCTACGAAGTGGCGAGCCTGGCGCGCCAGGGATACGAATGGGTCTCCGACCGGGTATCGATGCTGCTGAAACTGCGCGAATTGCTGCGCGAAAAATGAAACAGGCTCCGTTTAGGAGCCTGTTTCATTTTAATTCGGAGCGTCAAGGAGTCAGATTCCGGGGCCGTTCATGACCAGAATCCAGCCATTGAGGTACGTGGCATACAATACCCAGCAGAGGTAAGGCACGAACAGCCACGCCGCACCCGGTCTGATACGGGCACTGCGTGCCATGTAGAGCATCACCAGCGCATCCAGTACCAGAATGTCGATCATTCCCAGCAGGGGACTGCGGCAGACGAAAAAAAGAATGCTCCACAGAAAATTACATCCCAGTTGAATACCCCACAAGGTCATCACCGAACCCCGGTTTGCCGCACCGGAGGTGAGCACCCTTCCGGCCGAAATGCCCATGCAAAGGTAGATGATGCTCCATGCAATCGGGAAAACCACGTTCGGAGGAGTCAGCACCGGTTTTAATAAAAAAGGGTACCAATTGTTGATCGAATCGTTTTGCAGCCATCCGGCAATCGCCCCCACGACGAAGCAGAGTATCACCGGCAGCATATAGGCCCACGCTTTTTTCATAATCGTTTATTTTAATCCCGCCTGCGGATATTACCCGGCCGGCATTCGTTATGTTTCGCCTGGGGCAAAAAAAATGCCGGGCAGCATAACCGATAGTCAAAAAACCGGCAGCCCCGGCAAATGATGAAAAAGCCGTCCCCGGAATCCGGGGACGGCTTTCGTATGAGGTAAAAATCGGTTATTTACCAAAATAACGCTTATAAAGTCCTTCGAAACCCTTGCCGTGACGGGCCTCGTCCTTCGCCATCTCGTGTACGGTATCATGCACGGCGTCGAGATTTTGCTCCTTCGCCATACGGGCCAAACGCATCTTGTCCTCGCAGGCGCCGCACTCGGCGTTCATGCGCTTCTGGAGGTTGGTCTTGGTGTCCCATACTACCTCGCCGATCAGTTCGGCGAACTTCGAAGCATGCTCGGCTTCCTCCCACGCATAGCGCTTATAGGCCTCGGCGATTTCGGGATAACCCTCGCGGTCGGCCTGACGGCTCATGGCCAGATACATGCCCACCTCGGTGCACTCGCCCATGAAGTGATTCTGCAGCCCTTCCCACAACTCCGCGCTGGCGCCTTTACCATCGCCGATCTTGTGGACGGTTACGAAATCGAGGTCGCCTTCCTGTTCTACGATTTCGACGAACTTCTCTTTGCCTACCTTACACATGGGGCACTGATCGGGTGCCTCAGGCCCTTCGTGAATGTACCCGCAGACGGTACAACGCCATTTTTTAGTTGCCATAATTGAAATGTTTTATGTGTTTTCTGTTAGTTTGCAGTACAAAGGTAGCGATTCGATATCATGTTTCCGCATGAAACCGATCGGCATTTTTTATAGCGGGATAAGGCGGGCTTATAGCAATTCACAATTAAAAATTCATAATTCAAAATTACCGGACTGCCCCCCGGCTACCAAGCAGAGATCGGCAAATTATTATGAATTCTTAATTTTCAATTCCTCCGGTCGATCACCTCCTCGATGTAAGGCACATCGGTCGCATCCTTCACCAAAACCCGTTTATCGCGGTCGAGCAGGTAGAGGGCCGGGATGGCTTTCAGGTCGTAAAGTTCCTTCGAGCGGATCACGCACCCCTTGTCGTAGCCGTTGATCCATGCTGCGGGAATATGATCCCTGTACGCCTTCCACTCGGTGAGGTCTTCATCGGGGAAGATGGCGAGCACCTTCAACCGTCCCCGCTCGATCATTTCGGAAAGCATGGGCGAAGAAGAGATCGCTTCGCGTATCTGCTTGCACATCGTACAACCCGGATTGTTGATAAAGATCAGCGTATATTCTGCGTTCAACCCGTAGAGGGTTCCGGTGGCACCCGAAGCAAGCGTATAGCGGAAGTCGTTGGCCGGCTGCCCGATCCGATTCTGGGAAGCCATATGCAGGTCATAGGCCGGAGCGATCTTCTCGTACTCGTTGAGAAAGGGGCTTGCCACGAGCGTCTCCAGCACGGGAATATAGAATTCGTCGTTGCGCAGCGGCGAATTGGGATCCGCCAGAACCCTGTCCGCAAGCATCGAGAAATACTCCAGCATCGGCTTCGACCCCGAAGCCCGGCGCATCAGCGAGTCCATCGGCGCCCGGTCTGCCGGACGGTCGGACACGAGGGAGATATAAGTCGCATAGGCTTGCAGCATCTGCAGCGTATCGGCCTCGCGGACGAAGAGCGTATCCGCGAAATCGAAACGATCCCAGTAATGCCGGCGTAAATAGTCGCGCTTTTCCTCAGCGTCGAGGTGCGAAGGGGGGATCACGGGCAGGAAGACGCGCACCGCCGGGCGCTCCCCTGCATCGACCTGCTGCCGGGCATTGCGACCTGCGCAGGCTGCGCAAACAGCCAGCAGACATCCGATGAGAACAATTCGGAACATAGGCATCTATTTTTTTGGCAAAGCCCGCCCGGGCGGGGCATTACCGTTGGACGAATATAGCGAAGGACGAGGGCAAAGCAGCACACTTGTTCACGGACTTTGCCGAGCCGCATCCCGTATTTTGCAAATATAACGTTTTTCGGCAACAATCGTGCGGGCAAAGGCCCGAATTCGCTCATGCAAGCGGATTTGCACGGTAGTTGCACAAGAGTGAACCGATAAAAACCAATTTCTAATCACATTATTATGGATGTAAAGAAAACTACCACAAGCACAGGGTTCAAGCTGAGTGTAATGACGCTCGCTATCATGAACGTGACTGCCGTCGTGAGTCTGCGCGGTCTCCCTGCGGAAGCCGTCTACGGGCTGTCGTCGGCATTCTACTATCTGTTTGCGGCCATCGTGTTCCTGATCCCGACGGCCATGGTCGCCGCCGAGCTGGCTGCGATGTTCTCCAACAAGCAGGGCGGCGTATTCCGGTGGGTCGGCGAGGCTTACGGCGCACGGACAGGATTCCTGGCCATCTGGCTGCAATGGATCGAATCGACGATCTGGTACCCGACCGTGCTGACGTTCGGCGCCGTGTCGATCGCCTTCATCGGCATGAACGATGCGCACGACGCGTCGCTGGCCTCGAACAAGGTCTTCACGCTCTGCATGGTGCTGGCTATCTACTGGATCGCCACGTTCATCGCCCTGAAGGGGTTGGGATGGGTCGGCAAGATCTCGAAATGGGGCGGTATGATCGGCACGATCATTCCGGCAGCCCTGCTGATCATCCTGGGTATCATCTACATCTCCACGGGCGGTCACAACCACATGGACATGTCGCAGGGTTTCTTTCCCGACCTGTCGAAGTTCAACAACCTCGTGCTGGCAAGTTCGATCTTCCTTTTCTATGCCGGTATGGAGATGATGGGTATTCACGTCATGGACGTAAAGAACCCGTCGCGCAACTACCCGAAGGCCATTATCATCGGTTCGCTGGTGACGGTGCTGATCTTCATCCTGGGAACCTTCTCGCTGGGTCTGATCATTCCGGCGAAGGACATCAGCCTCACGCAGTCGCTGCTGGTCGGCTTCGACAATTACTTCAAGTACCTCCACATCTCGTGGGCAGGCCCGATTATCGCCATCGCCCTGATGTTCGGCGTCCTGGCCGGTGTGCTGACGTGGGTGGCAGGCCCCTCGAAGGGTATTTTCGCCGTGGGTAAGGCCGGTTATCTCCCTCCTTTCTTCCAGAAGAGCAACAAGAACGGCGTGCAGCGCAACATTCTGCTGATTCAGGGATGCGTCGTGACGCTGCTGGCACTGCTGTTCGTCGTGATGCCCTCGGTACAGTCGTTCTATCAGATTCTTTCGCAGCTCACCGTGCTTCTGTATCTGATCATGTACATGCTGATGTTCTCGGCCGCTATCGTGCTGCGCTACAAGATGAAAAACACGCCGCGCCCGTTCCGCCTGGGCAAGGGCAACTGGTTGATGTGGCTGCTGGGCGTCGTCGGTTTCTGCGGCGCGCTGCTGGCTTTCATCCTCAGCTTCGTGCCGCCCAGCCAGATATCGACGGGCAGCAACACCGTCTGGTTCCTGGTGCTCATTATCGGCTGTATCGTGGTCGTCGGTGCTCCGTTCGTGATCTACGCCATGCGCAAGCCGTCGTGGAAAGACCCGAAGGCCGCCGCCGAATTCGCTCCCTTCCACTGGGAAGAGCAGGCACAGGCAGTACACGCAGCAGCTCCGGCAGCTCCTTCCGCACCGTCGGCTCCCGCCGCGCCGGCACACCCGAAATCCCGCATGAATTCGACACGGCATAAAACGGACAACAAGTAAACCTTTCCGAACATGATCCAGAAAATCGACAAAACGACCGTCATGCAGGCCCTGCAGATGGCCTATGACAGAATCAAGGGCGAAACCGGCGGCAAGAACGCCGATTATATCCCCTACCTGGCCAACGTGCCCTCGAACCTCTTCGGCATCTCGGCCTGCATGCCCGACGGCGAGGTACTGACGGTGGGCGACACCGACTACAAGTTCGGCATCGAATCGGTATCGAAAGTTCCCACAGCCATCCTGGCCATGAACCAGTACAGCGGGCAGGAGGTGCTCGAAAAGATCGGCGCCGACGCCACGGGGCTTCCGTTCAACTCGATCATGGCGATCCTTTTGGAGAACGACCATCCCTCGACCCCGCTCGTGAACGCCGGAGCCATTGCGGCCTGTTCGATGGTGAAACCCGTGGGCGATCCGGACGGCAAATGGAAAGCCATTCGGGACTTTATCGAAGGGCTGGCAGGTTCCGGCGTGGAGGTGATCGACGAACTATACAAATCGGAGACGGCGACCAACTTCAACAACAAATCGATCGCCTGGCTGCTGAAGAATTACAACCGCATTTACGACGATCCCGATATGGCGCTGGATATTTACACCCGCCAGTGCTCGATCGGCATCACCGCAAAACAACTTTCGATCGCGGCGGCGACCATCGCCTTCGGCGGCAAGAATCCGGTGACGAAAATGGAGGTGTTCAAACCGGAACTGGCGCCGAAGATCACGTCGATGATGGCGACCGTAGGCTTCTACGAGCATACGGGCGACTGGCTCTTCGAAACGGGACTTCCCGCCAAAACGGGCGTGGGCGGCGGCATCATGGGCGTCATACCGGGCGTGATGGGCATCGCGGCCTTCGCACCCCCGCTCGATCCGTCGGGCAACTCGGTGAAGGCGCAGAAGGCGTTGAGCTACATCGTCAACCATCTCAACCTGAATATCTTCAGCACGACGCGCTGCGTCATTGCGGAGAAGGAGGCGGTACAGGCATAAGGCCAGTATGTGCCAACGAAAAGGGGTCTGCATCCAAAAGATGCAGACCCCTTTCACATTCAGGGAAATTTAACACTCCTGCTCGATCTTGCGGAACAGCTCGACGTCTGCCGTCGTGGAGTTCATCACATAGGTGTGAGCCTCGGCGATCTTGCCTTCGGCCAGCTTGCAGAAAATTTGCGCGGAATCGGCGTAGTCCGCCTGCTCGCCGGCCTGACGGGCCAGCAGGTAGGTGATGATGATATGCCCGGCGGTTTCGACCAGGCGGCGTGCGTGGAAATCCTTGAATCCGCAGACTTCCTTATCCCCGGCTTCGACATGGGCGGTCATCTCCGTGAATTTCGCGGTCAGGTCCTTCAATTTGGCCACTACGGGCTGCATCGCCTCGGCATAGTCGGCGGCGGCATAGCGCCCGATCTGCTCCAGGAAGGTGCCCTTCGTCACGGCGTTGATCGCCGCCACGACCTGCAGCTGCGAGGTACCCTCATAGATGTTCATGATACGCGCGTCGCGGTAAAGACGCTCGCAGGGATAGTCCTTCATGAAGCCCGAACCGCCGTGGATCTGGATCGCGTCGTAAGCCAGCGCGTTGGCATACTCCGACGAGAAGAGTTTCACCAGCGGCGTGAAGCCGTCGGCCAGGCGGTTGTAGAACTTCATCTCCTGGCGCTCCTCCCCTTCCAGCGAACGCTCCTTCGCAATGTGGCCGTACTGCTTGTAGACCTCCACGAAGCGCGTGGTTTCGTAGAGCAGCGCGCGGGCGCCCTGCAGCCGGGCCTTCATGTTCGAGAGCATCTCCGACATGGCGGCGAAGCGGATGATCGGCTTACCGAACTGCTCGCGCTCGTGCGCATATTTCAGCGCCTCGCGGTACGCGGCCTCGCACAATCCCACCGACTGTGCGCCGATACCCAGGCGGGCGGCGTTCATCAGCGACATCACATATTTGATAAGGCCCATCTTGCGGTCGCCGACCAACTGTGCGGGCGCATTGGTGAAGACCAGCTCGCATGTGGGCGATCCCTTGATACCCATCTTATTCTCGATGCGGCGCACCTTCACGCCCCCGTCGCGCTTGTCATAGACCAACATCGACAGGCCGCGGGCGTCGGTCGTACCTTCTTCGGTACGGGCCAGTACCAGCGAGACCTCGCCGTCGCCGTTGGTGATGAAGCGCTTCACACCGTTCAGCAGCCACGTCTGTCGCTCCTCCGACCAGGTGGCCTTCAGCATCACGGCGCCCAGGTCGGAACCGGCGTCCGGCTCCGTCAGGTCCATCGCACACGTGGCACCGGCCGAAACCCAGGGCAGGTATTTGGCTTTCAGCTCCTCCGAAGCGAACTCGTTGAGCGTCTCGGCGCAGTCCTGCAGGCCCCAGATGTTCTCGAAGCCCGCATCGGCCCGCGAGACCATTTCGTTGGCCATCACGAAGCAAACGAGCGGGAAGTTCAGGCCGTCGTACTTGCGCGGGAGGGTCAGGCCGCTCAGGCCCGCAGCGACGATCGCCTTCATGTTCTCGACCGTACCCGAAGCGTACTCCACATGGTCGTTTACCACGCGGGGACCTTCGTGGTCGACGCCCTCGGCATTGGGGGCGATGACATCGCCGCACACCTCGCCGGCGATCTCCAGCACGCGGCGGTAGGAGTCCAGCGCATCCTCGAAATTCTGCGGCGCATGGTCGTAGAGGTCTTTCTCGGCGAACCCGCGCTCCTTCAGTTCCACGATCTTGCGCATCATCGGATGCTGGAGGTGGAACTGCAAATCCTTGTTATCTGAAAAGAAATTAGCCATTTGTTTTCCTGTATGTTTTTATTTCATCGGAATATTCGGGGCTTCGTAAAGGCGGCGAGACAGGAGCATAAACGTATGTGACTGTATAACCGGCGCGGAAAGTGCCGAATTTAACCGTTGAAACAAAAATTATTTCGAGTTTTGTTTGTAGTACTTGATCATCTTGGGAATTACCTCGTTCACGTCGCCCGTGATGGCGTAGTCGGCAAGACGGTTGATCGGCGCTTCGGGATCGGTGTTGATCGAGATGATCATCGCCGACTGATCCATACCGGCCGTATGCTGAATCTGGCCCGAAATACCGCAGGCGATGTAGAGCTTCGGACGCACCGTGACGCCGGTCTGGCCGACCTGGCGCGCGTGTTCCGTGAACCCGGCATCCACCGCCGCACGGCTCGCGCCCACCTCGGCGCCCAGCACGTCGGCCAGTTCGTGTACCAGTTTGAAGTTCTCCTTCGAACCCAGGCCGTAGCCCCCGGCGACGATCACGCCGGCGCCCTTGATGTCGATCTTACTCTCGGCGATCTCGCGGTCGATGATCTTCACCGCCAAGTCGGCGTCCGTCACGAACCGGCGCCAGTCGATCGGCTTCACCTCGCCCTTGCCCGGCACGGCTGCATATTCGCGGCGCATCACGCCCTCGCGGACGGTGGCCATCTGCGGACGGTGGTCGGGATTGACGATCGTGGCGATGATGTTGCCGCCGAACGCCGGACGGATCTGATACAGCAGGTCGGTGTACTCCTTGCCGCTCTTCGCGTCCTTGTGGTCGCCGATCTCCAGCTGCGTGCAGTCGGCGGTAAGGCCGCTGTGCAGCGCCGACGATACGCGCGGTGCGAAGTCGCGGCCGATGCAGGTAGCGCCGAACAGCGCGATCTGGGGTTTCTCTTCGCGGATCAGGCCGCACATCACGGCCGTGTGGGGCAGCGTGCGGAAAGGCGCGAAGACTGCGTCATCGGCCATCCAGACCGTATCCGCACCGTATTTGGCCAGTTCCTTCTCCATGCCCGCAAGGTTCTCGCCCAGCACCACGGCTTCGAGTTTCACGCCCAGCCTCGTGGCCAGTTCGCGGCCTTTGGTGAGCAGTTCGAGACTCACATCGGCGATTTTGCCGTTTTCGAGTTCGATATATACAAAAATATTATTCATAGTGTTCTGTGCCGTTAACCGAGCGTGTGGCTCGCAATAAGTTCAACCATCAGTTCATTGATCTCGTCGTCCGAAGCGGTGAGACACTTGGCTTCCTTCGCCTGGAAAACGACGTTCTCGATCTTCTTGACCTTTGTGGGGGAACCCTGCAGACCCAGTTGTACGGGGTCGGGATCGACCTCCGACGCAGCCCACTCGACGATCTGAAGCGCGGGTTTCGCCGCAACGCGCTGCGCTGCCGCAGACGCCGGGTCGGCGGCAATCTCCGACTTGCAGAGCGCACACTTGAAGGTCATCACCCGCTTGGCATTGCGCGGACGGCACTCGGGAGCCGACGCATTGACCGTAATGACGGCGGGAACGGGACATTCGACCGTCTCGGTGCCGCACGCCAGACGGCGCCGGATGACCAGCGAACCCTCCTTGATTTCGAGGATTTCCTCGGCATAAGTCACCTGCGGCAGGCCCAGTTTCTCGGCCACCTGGGGGCCGACCTGCGCCGTGTCGCCGTCGATGGCCTGACGGCCGGCGAAAATCACATCGGCGTCGATCTTCTTCAATGCACAGGACAGCGCATACGACGTGGCGAGCGTGTCCGAACCGGCGAATTCGCGGCCGGAAAGCAGGTAACCGCCGTCGGCACCACGGAACATGGCATCGCGGATGATGTCGGCCGCACGCTGCGGTCCCATCGTCAGAATATGCACCGTAGAACCCTCGACACGGTCTTTGAGCGACAGTGCCAGTTCGAGGGCATTGAGGTCTTCGGGGTTGAAAATGGCCGGCAGCACCGAACGGTTGACCGTCCCTTCGGGAGTCATCGCGTCTTTGCCCACGTTGCGGGTGTCGGGCACCTGCTTGGCCAATACAACGATTTTAAGTGGTTGTTTCATGTATAGGTATTTAAGTTACAACATTTATGTCTTAAGTGGTTTTCGGCTCTGCCGCTCATCGTGCCGATGTCACCCCGTTGCCAAGAGCGACGCATTCGATCCGCAGCACGGGCAACCTCCCCCAGGAGAAAACCCGTCGCCGTATAGTCCGAATTCAAGGAACGCGGATGGAAAACGATTTCCGGTTTTCACCTCACGACGGTCTCGCTGCGGTCGGGACCTACGGAGATGATCTTCACCGGAACGCCCGTCTCCCGCTCGATAAACTCGATATAAGCTTTGAATTCTGCGGGGAACTCCTCGTAGCGGGTTACTTTGCGCAAGTCGCACTTCCAGCCTTTGAACTCGGTATAGACGGGTTTCAGGTCGTCGGTAATTTCGTAGGGAAACTCCGTCGTGCGGCGGCCGCCGATCTCGTAGGCGGTGGCTACCTTAACGGTTTCGAAATCGTTCATCACGTCGGATTTCATCAGGATCAGCTGCGTCACGCCGTTAATCATGATCGAGTATTTCAGTGCGACCAGGTCGAGCCAGCCGCAGCGGCGCTTGCGGCCCGTCACGGCGCCGAACTCATGCCCGATCCGGCACAGGTCGTCACCCGTCTTATCGAAAAGCTCCGTAGGGAACGGTCCGCTGCCCACCCGCGTGCAGTAGGCCTTGCAGATGCCGAACACCTCGCCGATCCGGTTAGGGGCTACGCCCAGCCCCGTGCAGACGCCGGCACTGATCGTATTGGAAGAGGTCACGAAGGGATACGAACCGAAGTCCACGTCCAAAAGCGTTCCCTGCGCACCTTCGGCCAGGATGCTCTTATTTTCGCAAAGCAGCTTGTTGATCGTATATTCGCTGTCGATGATGCGGAAACGCTTGAGGTATTCGACCGCGTCGAACCACTGCTTTTCCAACTCGGTGATGTCGTATTCGTAGTTCAGGCTGCGCAGGATCGCTTCGTGGCGCGCCTTCGCTCTTGTGTAGATCGTCTTGAAATCGGGACTCAGCAGATCGCCCACCCGCATGCCGTTACGGCTTACCTTGTCGGTGTAGGTCGGGCCGATGCCCTTGCCCGTGGTGCCTATCTTCGCCGTGCCCTTCGCCGCCTCGTATGCCGCATCGAGCATGCGGTGCGTCGGAAGGATCAGGTGTGCCTTCTTCGAGATGCAGAGTTGTCTGGTGAGATCGTGCCCGCTGCCCGCAAGTGCCTCGGCCTCCTCACGGAAAAGGATTGCATCGAGCACCACCCCGTTGCCGATGATGTTGGTTTTGCCGCCCTGGAAGATACCCGACGGGATCGAACGGAGCACGTATTTCTCCCCGTTGAACTCCAGCGTATGCCCGGCGTTGGGACCTCCCTGGAAGCGCGCTACGACCTCATAAGCGGGCGTCAGCACGTCCACGACCTTGCCTTTGCCTTCGTCACCCCATTGCAATCCCAGTATGACGTCTACTTTTTTCATCTTATTTATGGTGTAATTTTAGTCGCAAAAGACATTTTTTGCATCCAAAGGTACGAAATATTCTCCGAAAAGCCCAAAGGCCGCAGCGGACTTTTCAACAAATTGTAAAGAAAAACTCCATGTCACCGTTGTCACAGCCCATGAGCGCGGCAGAAAGCGAAGCGACGCAAACTACCCGCATCCGCTCACGGCCGGGCAATCGCCCGCAAGGAACAAAACGGGCGGCTCTTCCGGAAGAGCCGCCCGCAGTTTTCGGGGTGCAGTCGTCAGCGCACGACGATCTGAGTCTGTGCGTCGGCTGTGACGCGCTGCGAAGCACGGCAATAGACCGTCGTCAGCGACGGATTGTTGCTGACATCGGCACGCAGCGCGTCGCCGCAGTTGCTCACGTCGAGCGTCCGCAGATCGTTGCGCTGACAATCGATCAGCACGAGCGCACGGGTCGCAGGGAGCAGCAACGACGTCAGCCTGTTATCGCTGCAATCGAGCGATGCAAGCAGCAGCAGCCGGTCGATGTCGAGCCGTTCCAACCGGTTGCCACTGCAATTCAGGTAGGTCAGCGACCTGTTTTGCGACAGGTCGAGTATCGTCAGCGCATTGTCGCTGCAATCGAGCCTTTGCAAACGGGAAAACTCCCCGATGCCATTGAGCGAAGCGATCTCCAGCCCCGGACACTCCATCTTCAGAATGCGTTGGGCCTCGTAGCGGGAAACGTGTCCGTCGTCGTTCAGGTCGTAATGCTCCATGCAAAACGCCCGAAAATGCGGATCGGAAAACTGATTTTCGATGTAAATATATTTGTTGTCCGTATCACGGTCGTCCTCGGCGAGTCCGCACGCAGCGAAAAGCAAAGGAAATGCAAGCAGGAATATAAAGGTAAAGAAACGCATAATAAAATTTTTAACGGACGTTTCGGGCAAACGCGTGTGACGGGCAGACGCATCCGGCAGAATAACGGCCTGAAAAACGCAAAAGCGGGTCAACGGTTCAATACACGATTCATACCATTCCCGGCAACGGCCGCCACTGCCCTTCCAGACAACGAAAAGCCGCTCGAAGCGGCTCTCAAGCCGCAAAAAGCACAGAACCCTGCGGCGGCATATTACATCAGGAACGGACAATCCGAATCAGATGTCGACATCGTCGTCAGCCTGCTCCCCGCCGTCGGAGGAACCGTCGTCCTGGATCTCGTCGGCACCCTTGATCTCGTCGTCGTAATAATCCTTATCGTCCTCCTCCTGCGCATGATCGTCGATTTTCACGTCGATCTTCACCAGATAGGCGATTTCATCGGTTTCGAACGGCACCGCACAGAAGAAATCGCCGTTCGGTTTGTCGATACGCAGCATGGCCTCGGTAAAGCCCAGAGGATATTTCTGACGGACAGCCTCCTGCAACTCGGCAGGCAGATTATGGAAACTCGTTACGATATGTTTCTTCGTCGTATTCTGTTTAGTCATAATAGTGGCTCAAATTTTTTGCAAGTATAAGCAAAATTTACATATCGCGCCAACTCTCCAATTTATTTTTGCATTTTTTTTGAATTCGCGGGATAATCAAAACAAAATTTTCTAATTTACGCCGCGCCGGCAAATTTCCGGGCAGGAAGAAAGCATGTGTTTCTTGCTGCATATCTGCATTTTAACGTTTTATTTCCCGACAACCCGTTTTGCATTCATTCCTGCGACAGCTTTTCCGGCCAATCACAGGACGGCATGCGCGGTACGTGCGTGTCAGGGATTCTCCATACGGCAGGCTCTCCCGGTTCCGCTCAGCCGCATCCGGAGTGCAACCGAACGGATTATTCCGCCTACAACAACTCATTTCATAGCAACAAAGTCTTTCCGGCCGGCTCGGGAAGCCCTCCGCCGCACGCCGGCGGAAAAACGAAAAGGCGGACGGGTACAAGATTTGATTGGTAGAAAATTTTCTTAACTTTGTGACTGAGTTTGACCCTGGAATATGATACGCGAAAGAATCGAAGAGTTGCGCCGGCAGCTCGAACGGCATAACTATAATTATTACGTCGAAAACGCTCCCGAAATTTCCGATTTCGAATTCGACGCGCTGATGCACGAACTGCAGCGACTCGAGCGCGAACACCCCGAATACGCCGACCCCAACTCCCCGTCGGTACGTGTGGGAAGCGACCTTACGGCGGAGTTTCAGACCGTTGCGCACCGCTTTCCGATGCTCTCGCTGGGAAATACCTATTCGCTGGATGAGTTGCATGAATTCCTCGCACGCATCGACCGCGAAGTCGGTGAGACCGATTTTGTCTGCGAACTGAAATTCGACGGCACGGCCATTTCGCTCACTTACGAACACGGTCGGCTGCTGCGCGCCGTGACACGCGGCGACGGCACGCAGGGCGACGACGTGACGGCCAACGTCCGCACGATCCGCACGGTACCGCTTGTCTTGCGCGGCGACGACTGGCCCCCCTATTTCGAAATCCGGGGAGAAATCCTCATGCCCTACGCCTCGTTCGACCGGCTCAACGCCGAACGCGAAGCAGCCGGAGAGGCACTTTTCGCAAACCCGCGCAATGCGGCGGCAGGCACGCTCAAACAGCAGGCTTCGTCCGTGGTCGCCAAGCGGGGTCTCGACTGCACGCTCTACCAACCGGCAGGTGAGAACCTTCCGTTCAAAAGCCACTGGGAAAGCCTGCAGAAAGCCCGCGAATGGGGTTTCAAAGTTTCGGACGTCCTGCGCATCTGCCGCAATGCGCAGGAGATCGACGCTTTTATCGCACACTGGGACGAAGCGCGCAAGTCGCTCCCCTTCCCCACCGACGGCGTGGTGATCAAGGTCAACGACTTCGCGGTACGCCGCGTGTTGGGATTCACGGCGAAAGCCCCGAAATGGGCCGTGGCCTACAAGTTCAAGGCCGAGCAGGCGCTGACGCGGCTGGAAAGCGTCGATTTCCAGGTCGGACGCACGGGAGCCATTACCCCCGTGGCGAACCTCGATCCGGTGCAGTTGGCGGGAACGACCGTCAGGCGCGCGACGCTTCACAATGCGGAGCAAATGGCCTTGCTGGACATCCGCCCCGGGGATATGGTTTACGTCGAAAAGGGCGGTGAGATCATTCCCAAAATAACAGGAGTTGACTTTTCACAGCGTCCGGCGGACAGCAAGCCGTTCGAATACATCACGGTCTGCCCCGAGTGCGGCACGCCGTTGGTGCGCTACGAAGGCGAGGCGAAGCACTACTGTCCGAATCAGAGCGGATGCCGCCCGCAGATCGTGGGCCGCATCATCCACTTCATCCGCCGCAAGGCGATGGACATTGAAGGGCTGGGCGAGGAGACCGTGGAGTTACTCTTCGAAAACGGCCTGCTTCACGACGTATCGGATCTCTACGACCTGCGCCCCGAACAACTCGCCCCCCTGCCCCGGCTGGGCGAGAAATCGGCGGAGAACATCGTTCAGAGCATCCGCAACTCGCTCGGCGTGCCGTTCGAACGGGTGCTGTTCGCACTCGGCATCCGTTTTGTCGGGGAGACCACGGCCAAATACCTTGCGGCACATTTCGGGTCGCTCGACGCCGTGATGCACGCCACACGCGAGGAGTTGGTGGAAGCGGATGAGGTGGGCGGCAAAATTGCCGACGCGATCATCGACTATTTCGCAGACGACGAGAACCTGCGGATCATCCGCCGCCTGCGGGCCGCAGGCGTAAAGACCCGGGCCGAGGCGCGCGAACTGACATCGGAACGGCTCAAGGGGAGGAGTTTCGTGATCTCCGGCAAATTCACCGGGCACAGCCGCGACGAACTCAAAGAGATAATCGAATCGCACGGCGGCAAAAACCTCGCGGCGGTATCGGCTAACGTGGACTACATCGTAGCGGGTGAAAACATGGGTCCGGCGAAACTCAAAAAGGCGGAGAAACTGGGCATAACGATCATTTCCGAGGAGGAGTTCATGGCCCTTGCCGAAGGACGCAAACTCCCCGGAAGCGAACCGGAGGCTCACGCCCCAAACGAAGAGCCGGCACAGGGAGAATTATTCTGAAACATCGAAATCAAGACATAACGATACTTCCGGACGATGTCCGAAGCCCGCTTTTTCAGACAACAGCCGGGCGAAAAGAAGGAACAAACCCAAAGAAACCGAAAGAATAGTATGCTACGACACAAACTCTGCGGCGCAGGCGCTGCAATGATAACCCCTTTCACATCCGACGGACGGGTGGATTACCCGGCCCTGGCCCGGATGATCGACTATGTGATCGAAGGCGGCGTGGACTATATCGTGGCGCTCGGCACCACGGCCGAGACACCGACGCTCTACATGCCCGAAAGGGCCGTGATCGCCATGTTCATCACCAACCACATCGCCGGGCGCGTGCCGCTGGTAATGGGTTGCGGAGGCAACTCCACCTCGGAGGTGCTCGACCAGCTGCGCGAGTTCGACCTGCGGGGGGCGGATGCCATTCTGAGCGTGACACCCTACTACAACAAACCCTCGCAGGAGGGTTTGTACCAGCATTTCCGCACCGTCTCGGAGCACTCGCCCCTGCCCGTGATCCTCTACAACATCCCGGGACGTTCGGGGGTCAACATGACCTCGGAAACGACCCTGCGCATCGCACGCGACTTCGGCAATGTGATCGGGATCAAGGAGGCATCGGGCGACATCGGCCAGATGCAGCGCATCCTCGATGAGCGGCCCGACGGTTTTCTGGTACTGTCGGGCGACGACGGCATGGCGCTCGACCTGATGGAGCGGGGCGGAGACGGCGTGATCTCCGTGGCGGCGAATGCGTTTCCCAAACGTTTCATGGAGTGTATCGCTGCCGCGAAGGCGGGCGACTTCGTACAGGCCCGCAAGGTCTACGAGTCGTTGACCGAAGCCGTGCAGGCGCTCTTCGCCGAAGGAAATCCCGTCGGCGTGAAATGTGCGTTGCACGTTCTTGGGAAAATCGGCCCGGCATTGCGCCTGCCTCTGGTGCCCGGAACCCCCGAATTGGAAGAGAAGTTCCGCAGGCTGATTGCCGGATACGATTTGTGCTGATTTTCCGTTAACCAAATAAATACGGCCCGCATACGAAAACTCAATCCGGAAACCGGAAAGCTGCGGGCCTGAAAACAACGATGAAAACAAATATGCGCAAACTGTTGATTCTCCTGCTGGCGCTGCCCCTGGCAGCTGCGGCCAAAGTCCCCGTGGAGGACGACATCGTCGACCGGACGATGTCGTCCGAATCGCCCTATTACTACCCCAACCTGATGCTGCGGTACAATGCGGGCGACACGACCCTCACGGCCGACGACTACCATTACCTGTACTACGGCTATGCCCTTCAGGACTCCTACAAGCCTCTGGCAACCAATCCCGACCTTGACCGGACGTTGCTGATCGCCTCGCGCATCGACCCGGAAAAGCCGTTGATCGATGACGTCGAGGCGCTGATTTCGGCGGCGACCGACGCCCGGAAAAAAGACCCGTTCAGTCCCAAGCTCCTGAATCTGATGGCATTTGCCTACGGGGCACTGGGCGACACGATTCAGGAAAAAGCCTACTACGACCGCACGCAGAAGGTAATTCGCACGATCGAAGAGTCGGGCGACGGCCTGACGCAGAAAACGCCCCGGCACATCCTGATGTTCGACCACGCGCTCGACGTGCTGGCTTCGCAAGGCCTTCCCGCCGGGAAGAGCCGCGTCATCAGCCGCACCGTAGAGTTCGTGCCCCTGGTCTCGGCCTACACGGTGGACGATAAAAAAGTGAAAGGCTATTACTTCGATTTCGGCCGAATCTACCGCAACAAACCCGACGGTTACACCTACAAGCGCGACCGCACGTGGCAGTTCAACAACCTCAAACCCCGCACGTACAAATGACAAAACGCCTGTCCCTGCTGTTGCTGGCCGCCCTGGTGACGGTCGCCTGCGATAAAGAGAATTCGCTGCCTTCGCTGAGCGTATCTCTCTCCGAACTCCTGCTGGGAGGAGAAGCCGGAGCGGAAAAATCCTTCAAGATCACGGCTGCCGGACATTGGGAAGCGCAGCCTCAAGGCGCGGATTTCGCGGTAATGCCGCTTTCGGGCGAGGCGGGGGTTACGACGGTTACCGTAACCGCCGCAGGCACGAACACCGGCAGAGAGCGTCAAACGCTGGGGACAATCACGCTTCGCGCGGCAGACGGGACTCGCACGGTAAAAGTCATGCAGAGTCCGGCCAAAGCGCCGCAGGCCGTATTCCTCTACATGGCCGGAACCGATTTGCTGAAATATTTCCGCATGAACATCACGCGGGCATCCACCGCTATCGGCAAAAACGGAATCGGCGACGGGCGCTTTCTGGCGTTGATACAGCCCGAAGAACAGAAGGCCCTCGCACTGGAAATCCGCTACGACGCGGCAACGAAAGCGGCCCGGGTAGACACCCTGCGTCGTTATTCGGGGATCGTGACCACCGACGGCCCGACGATTACCCGCGTGCTGAACGAAATGGCCGAAATGGCGCCCGCCGAGCATTACGGACTGATCATGGGTTCCCACGGTTCGGCCTGGATTCCCGCACAGTACCCATACCTCGTACCGGGCATTACACCCCCTCCTGCGGAGGATTACTGGCTTAAAAACGGCGAACTCGTCACCCGTTGGTTCGGCAGCAACGGCGGTGTGCGCACCGACATCCCGACGCTGGCCGCCAGTCTGCAACGTGCCGACGTCCGGTTCGATTACCTGATTTTCGACGCCTGCTTCATGTCGTCCGTCGAAACGCTTTACGACTTGCGTACATGTGCGAACTACATCGTCGGTTCTCCTGCCGAAGTCATGGGCTACGGACTTCCCTACGACCGGATCGTTCCTTCGCTGTTTACCGCAAACGGCACCTCCTATGACCTCGAAGGCGTGTGCCGCAACTTCTACGAATTTTACCTCAACGACTGGAACACCCTTCCGGGGAATGCCCAGTCAGGGTGCATCGCTCTTACGGTATGTTCGGAGCTGGACGGAATGAGAGAGGTAATGAAACGCATAAACGCCGGAAAACGGAAAAACTGGAACGCAGAAACGCTGCAATACTATGAAAACCTTTCCACGCACCTTTTCTACGACATGGGACATTACGTGGATTCGATGTGCGACGATCCGGCCCTGCTGAACGAATTCCACACGCAATTCGACAAGGCATTTCCGCCTGCCTGCCGCCTGCACACACCCAGATTCTACTCGGGATACGGTTCCGGCGCCTACATTACCGTCAATCCCGATCACTATTCGGGCGTGTCGGTCAGCGAACCCAGCAGCAAATACACGACCGAAAACCGCAGCACAGCCTGGTACCGGGACACGCACTGATGCGGAAAAACCCATTGGGGAGGGGTAAAATCGGGACTGCTCAGAAGGCAGTCCCGATTGCATGTACCGACCGGATCACAGACAGCAGACCAATCCGAAAAATGCTACGAGCGCTTCGCCGCAAGGCAGGTTTACCGTAATGCCCTCACGCATCGAACGACGGCAGGCATCAAGCAGATATTGGTTTCGCAATCCCAATTCGGCACTGTTATAAGGCGTATCCCCCTCCAGAATTGCACAGCAAAACTCTTCGATTTCCGCCAGGTAGGGATTCATTCCGTCGGGCAGCACCCGATATTCGGGTTTGCGGATAATTTCCCCGGCAGGTTTACCATCCCGCATAAACGTCATACGCACCTTTCCTCCGGCATCGGTTTCAACCGCCACGCGGCCCTGGGAACCATAAAGTTCGAAGACATTAACCGAAATACATTTCGCTTTCGGCAGCGACGCATAAATGTGTGCCATCCCCCCGTTGCCGAAACAGAGCGATACGACCGTACAGCCGTCGGAACCGTTCGGTCCGGCCGACCCTTCGGTAAAACAATGCAGCATACGCGTCTCACCGAAGAACATCTCCAACAGATCGATGCAGTGGCTGCCGACCGCAACCAGCGAATTTTCTGCAACACACATCCCTTCCTCCGCGTTCCCGGAGCCGGAAAAGATCATACGGCCATACATCAGTCTGCCCAGCACATCGTCACGTACAAGTCCAAGTACCCGTTGAAATTCGGGCAGGAAACGCAGAAAAAAAGTGCTTCCAAGCAATACCCCGTGTTCACGGCAAATCGCCATTATCCGCCGGCTCTGCTCCACATTGCCTCCCGGGGACTCCTCGCACAGAACGTGTTTACGCGCTTCTGCCGCACGAACAATGTAATCGAAGCGGTCGGCAACACCTGAAGCCACAAAAACCGCATCGATACCCGCACGGAGCAGTTCGTCGAAAGTCCTCGCACACCGCACCCCCGACTGCGTGCATACCGTTTGCTCCAGTTCACGCTCCACACCGTACACAGCAACCAACTCGGCATGACTGGCGGCAAGCAAACCTTCCATAACCGTGCGGCGGGTAAAAACACCCCCGGCACCGATCATACCCCACCTGATTCTGCGTCTCATGTCCGTTCAGTTTTTCAGTTCGTACAATAATTCGACCGCCGCGCCGGCAATCTGCTCCCCGGCCCCGACTTCGTAGAGCGTCGTGCCCGGAGTGGTTTCATACCCGTGGGCCATAGGCAAGAAGCCGCCGGAACCTTGCGTGAAAGAAATCTCGGTCGGAAAATATTTGCGGTTATCATTGGCGATGCCTACCACAAGCGTATGCCGGAAAGGCGAACTTTCACGAATCTGCCGGCGGAATTCCGAGAAAAATTCCCCGGGAAGTCCCACCACCGCCACGTCGCCGATACGGCATACCATCACCTCAAGGCTGTCGCATTGACTCTGAGTCTGGTACATCCGCATCCACTCCTGCGCATAATACTCGTCAGGCATACCGTTGAGTTGGAAGGGCGGCATCCCTTTACGGGCAACGGCAGCCATCACCTTCCCGGCCCAGATATACTGCTCCTCCGAAATTGCCATCCGTTTCACAGGAATAAAACGTCGCAATACGGCCACTTCGCAACCCCCGACGGGTTCGCTCGCGGCAATGGCGCGGCGTGCAGCCCCGGCTACCCGCTCCCCGACCGCTTCGCACTCCTCGTAAGTGTCGATATATCCCCGTTTGTAATCGACCTGCGTGGCATTGCCGCAAGGGGCGTTCAGATAGATGGGTATAAAATCAGGCCCTTCGGTGCGCTTGAACGACGCAGCCATATAACCCGGATAGTCGGCTGAATAGAACCAGTTGTTGCCGGAGAGGGTCGTGGCATGGCAGCCGAAGTTGACCACGGCACCACCAACGCCCCCGACCTGGTCGATCGTGAGCACCGACAACTCCGTGTCGATCTCTCCGGCAGGTTCGATAACAAAATCCGGATCGGGATTCTCCCACGACATATGGATCTTACCATCGCGGCACCTGAGACGTCGATTGTAAGCCACGCTGTCTTCACGCGTGCTGCCGAAACCCAGTCGTGCAGGTTTGAGGTTGCGATTGGCCTCAAGCACTGCGGAAGCCGCTTTTTGCAGGTACTCGACTGCTCCCGGTGCATCCGTCAACGACTTGGGTCCACTGTGGGTATGCGTCGAGGCGATCAGAATCTGTTCGGGACGCAAATCCGAACGATCGGCGATATACTGCCGCATCATGTCGACGGTCGCACGGCGCATCCAGCAGATATCGACCGAAAGAATCGCGGCTTTGCTGCCGTCGGGGCTTTCGGCAACAAAAGCCCGCGCATAAAGCGGATCGTGCGTACCACGCGAGGCGTAGTCGTCGCCCCGGTAGTTGCCGACCAAATCTTTACCTACCCCGGGAGTATAGTCGACCTCTGCCATACCGATACGCGGCAGGGATTTATCCCCGCAGGCTGCTGCAAACAGCAACACGGCGGCAAAAAGCGTTTTGACAGGTAACTTCATATTTCAATACCGATTAACATCACTGTATATCACGTGTCAGGCCACTGCATTTGATAAGCACTCCGGCGCCCGCAGGCAGCCAGTAAGCCGCTTCTTGGGCCATAGCTAACTGTTCTGGGGTACCGCCCAGCATCGATGTCGATTTTAGTTTGACAGACTCGATCTCCTGGAAATAAGGCTGCTGCTCACCCGTATTGACCACGAACAGGCGTTCGTCATTCACACGGGTTTCCACGATGAAACGGGCCGAACGTTCGAGACTAAGGTTTACGATCATGATGTATCGGTTCCCCTTAGTACTCAGGAACTCGCCCACCATCAGAGGCTCCTCGCATTTAACCGCACGGACATGTTCGCCGGGAAGCAGAGGCAGCGCCTCGTCGGGGGCAGGAGCGGTGAAGTAGACCCCTGTGGATCTGAGACGTTTCATGATGGGGCCCAGAATCGAAAGCTGGCGGTTGACCTCGCGCAGGTAATGCCATGTCTGGGTCTTACGCTCCTGCCGGTCGATCGGAGCATAGTTGTAACCGCCCTGCCAGTAGGTGAACCACCTGACACCTCCGGCACCTGCAGCAAGCGACGTATAAGCCTGCAGCAGCAGATTGGAAAGGGTCGGAATTGTCGTATAATGACGGATCTGATTACCAGAAACCACGTTCCACCAGGGGATACCGTATTTGAGAGAAACTTCGCGCACGTCCATGATATTTGTATAATACTGCGCAGCCCGTCCGGGCCGGGCCTGATCCATCGAGAACTGTACCATGTAGTTGTCATAGGAGATCATATCGGGCTTGATAACGGTGGCGGCCAGCTCCAGATACTCCTTGTAGGTTCGGGTGCCGAGTTGCGATTTCACCTGATCAAGCGTCCAGAGCGTCGCGTAATTGGGATAAAGGTTGATCGTTGCCATCTTTCCCGGAGCATATTTGCGCACGGCGGCTACGGCTGCAGCCAGTTGCGGAAAAGCCAGTGCCGAAGGTTCGTCGCAGATATGATAACCCACAATGGCATCGTTCTTACCTCCCTGCTTAACCATTTTCTTCACATAGGCGTCGATCTGCTCGTCGGACATTTTCATCCAATCCTTGCCCGTAAGGTGTTTGCCTTCGGCCGAAATAATCGTGTTCAGTCCCAGTTTCCTGCACAGGGCAAGGTTCTGTTTTTTACCGTCGGAGGCATCGGACATATTGAAAAAGCAGTCGGCCATGCCTTGCAAACCTTTGTCCTGATCGGCGAATTTGTTCTCGTGGAAGTCCCGGCCTATCACGAAACGGTCGACAGCGAACGGCGTATCGACGATCGAAAGGATGCCGTCGTCGTCGGCAATGGGTTCACTCGTCTGTGCCACAGCGCACAAAATGCCGGCAATGGCTGGCAGAGTGCAAAAAAGGATTCGGAATTTCATCTGTTCGTTTTTTATCGGTTAGTAATCATGTTATTCCACGGTAACGGTCTCGCGGAGGCGGATGTCATCCGAAGCGGCGCCGATTTCCAGTTCGAAATCGCCTGGTTCGACAACCTCCTCCATGGCGGCATTCCACAGCGCCAGTTCGTGCATCGGCACGTCGAAAGTCACCTTCCGGGTCTCGCCCGCAGGGATGAATATCTTTTCGAAACGAAGCAGTTCCCTCACGGGCCTCACTACGGAACTTACCACATCGCGCACATAGAGCTGCACAACCTCCTTGCCGTCGCGGCCGCCCGTGTTGGCCACCTCGACCGTAATGCGGCATTTACCGTCGGGCGCAAGGCGACGGGGCACAACTTCCATCGATTTGTATTCGAAAGTCGTATAGCTCAACCCGTGGCCGAAGGCCCAGACAGGATCGGGACTTGAAAAAACATAGTCGCGGCCTAAAGAATCGGGGGTTCCAGGCTTCTTATAGAAACCCTTGTCAGTGGGATAATGGTTGTAGAAGACCGGCAGGTGACCGGTGCTCTGCGGGAAGGAGACATTCAGCCGTCCTGAAGGATTCACCTCGCCGAAGAGGATTTCGGCAATCGCACGACCCTGCTGCTCGCCCGCATACCACTGCACCACCACCCCTTCACAATGCTCTTTGACCCACGGCATCGCCGAAGGTTTTCCGGCCACGAGCACCACAACGGTCGGCGTACCGGTGGCTTCGACAGCACGGATAAGTTCTTCCTGCACGCCCGTGAGCGCAATATCCGACAGGTCGAAACTCTCGCCACTGACCGAATTGAGCCACGGACGACCCGGCGCACCGCTCATGGCGCCCACGAAGACCAATGCCACCTCGCTACGACGCGCAGCAGCCACGGCGGCGGGAAATCCGCTACGATCCTGCGAGTGCAGATCGCACCCTTCGGCATGGTTTATCTTTACCCCCTCGCCCGCAAGAGCTTCGATGCCCTGCAGGGGAGTAATGCCATAACGATTGTCGTTTGTCCACATATAATCCCCGAACTGCACCTGTGCGGCATTGGGTCCTATAACAGCCACCGAGTGCAGCGTGTTCTTATCCAGAGGGAGGACACCGCCCTCGTTTTTCACCAGCACGGCCGATTCACGGGCGGCTTCCAGCGCAAGCGCCACGGCACCGGGCGTATGAACCGTTGCCGCAAGATCGGGTACGGCCTCGAAATCCTTTTCAAAAAGCCCCATTGCGAATTTCGCCGTCAGGATACGGGCCACGCATTTGTCGATCTCGCTCTCGGCAATTCCTCCCGCACGCACGAGACTGTCCAGCGATGCGTAACAGTCGCCGTCAACCTCCACGTCCACCCCGGCCAGTACAGCCTGACGCGCGGCCTCGGCCTTCGTCGCAGCCGTGTGGTGGAAATGACGCAGCATATCGACCGACCCCCAATCGGAAGTGACATAACCCGTGAAGCCCAGCTCCCCACGCAGTAACTCCTCCAGCATCCGGTGCGACGCAGCCACAGGGACGGCATCGTAAGAGTTGTAGGAGTTCATCACGCTCATGGGCATCGCCTCTTCCATCACGGCTTTAAACGGTTTGAGGTAGAGCGACCGAAGTTCACGCTCGCCGCCTGCCACCGACGCCAGATTCAGTCCGCCGCTCGGAGACCCATGGGCAACGAAATGTTTGAGGGTGGTCATCACGCCCTGATCGTTGAAGGCCGAAACATAGGCTACGCCCATGCGTCCGGCCAGGTAGGGGTCTTCGCCGTAGGTCTCCTCGACACGGCCCCAGCGAAGTTCGCGCGCAAGATCGAGAACAGGCGAAAGCACCTGATCGACACCGACGGCTTTTGATTCGGCCGCAATCGTGCCTGCCACGCGGTACATGATATCGGGATTGAACGTACTCGCCAGAGCAATTGCCTGCGGGAAAATCGTCGCGTTGTCCTGAATCAGTCCGTGCAGCGACTCGGCCTCACCGATCACGGGAATACCCAAGCGGTTGTTGGCGGCAATATAGCGGTTGAGGACAAGCAGGCTCTGCTGCATCTGCTGCACGCTCAGTTTCGCACCGAACACGGAGCCATAGCTCATGCCGCGAAGCAGGGAATCCATGCGCACGGTATCGACAATGCCGTCGGTGGAGAATTCCCGGAAGGTCAAATCCTGCATCTGAGCGACCTTCTCTTCGAGAGTCATGCGACGCAGCAGGTCGGCAACGCGCACGTCCACCGGATTGTCCGGATTTTTATAGGCGGGAATACCCTCCCCGCAGCCCATAGCCGCAGCCGTAAGCACGCAAAGGGCGGCAAGTTCGGTGATAAGTTTTTTCATCGATCGTTCAAGATAAAATGGTTTTCGCCCATTTTCAGAGCTTCGGTTCGGTCGGTAAGGAAAAGTGTTGCCGTGGTATTGGCGGGTACGGTGACGGTAAGAAGCACTTTGTCGCCTTCGCGTCGCCACTCGCTGCGGATCAGTCCCCGCACGGAACGGTATTCCCCCCGCGCCCAGGAGAGGGATTCAATAAAATGCGGACAAATCGACACGGCTCCGAAACCCGGTTTCGAAGGGTCGGAATTGATGCCGGCAATCGTGTTGACCATCCACGCAGAAACGTCCCCCAGAAAAGCGTGGTTGAGCGACGCATCCTTGAAATCTTTGTCCAGCACCCACGTCTCCGGCAACGTCGTCAGCCCACGATGGATCCAACTGGCCCACGAAGGAGCTTCGGCTCGGGTAATCATCCGGTAAGCGTCGTCGGCATAGCCGTAACGCGAAAGCATTGCGGGGACGAATTTGCTGCCCAGCATCCCGAAATCGAGTTGGTGCTCGTTTTCACGGATCATCCGCACGAGGTTGTCCGCCACAGCCTGTTCGCGGCCTTCGGGCACAAGCCCCAGGGCCAGGGCAACGGCTTGTGCCGCCTGCGTACCGTTGGCACAGAGGTTGTTCTTGGCATCGAACCAACGCTCATCGATCAGCCGTCGCAGGCTGTCGGCCTTTGCGCGGTATTTCGCACCGTCACGCCCCAGCAATTCGGCAAAACGGGCCATCAGCACATTGTCGAGCCAATAGAAAGCCGTCGAGGTGAAATGTGTGTCGGTGCGGGCCTTGTAGAAGACCCAATCGCCGATCCCGTAGGTGAGCGCACCGTCCGTCTCGCGGGTAGACAGGTAGTCGAGATAGCGTTCGCAGGTGGCATAAACCTGCTCCACGGCGCGCGTGTCACCGTAGTACTGATAAAGGTTATGCGGAACAATGAACAGGGCCGCATCCCACACAGGCCCGATCCAGTCGGCATAGCCCCAGCCCGCACTGGGAATAATACCAGAGAGATCGCCCCGCTCGCGCTGGTTATCGACAAAGTCGTTCATCCACTTCTCGTAGACCGTAATGCCGTCGAAATTCAGCAGGCCGTAATCCATCGCCACGTAACCGTCGGCCGTCCAACCGTTCTTCTCGCGCTGGGGGCAGTCGGTCGGAATCCCGAACAGATTACCCACGTAAGAGTTGCGGCTCGCCGTGAAAAGTTTGTTCAGCACATCGTCCGAACAGGAGAAACTGCCAACCGGATCCACGTCGGTGTGCATGAAAAGTCCCGTCAGGCTTTCGGCGGTAAGCATCAGAGGACATGTGCTACGCACCTCGACATAACGAAAACCGTGGTAGGTGAAACGGGGTGTAAAGGTTTCGATCCCCTCACCCGACAGGAAATAGGTGTCGGTCTGGAAGCGTTCGAAAGGATCCCGGTGCTGCGGCATACCGTTTTTCTCGCGTTGGAAATAAACGTCGATGTTACTTTGGTTCAGGTTGCCGTCGTCGCACAGCAGCTCACCGTGAGCCAGCGTCACGCAGGTACCTGCCTCGCCCTGCACACGGAGGCGACAGACTCCTGTGATGTTCTCGCCCAGGTCGTAAACCCAGGTACAGCCGTCGATCCTGCGCACGGACACGGGCTTTACCTCGCGCACTACACGAATGGGCGGCATCTGCTGCGCGCAAACCAGCGGCGCGGGCGTATCGACCAACCGGGCGGGACGCCAGGAGGAGTCGTCGTAACCGCGTTGTTTCCATCCCTTGCGCTCCAGCCGGGCATCATAGACTTCACCACTGTAAAGGCTGTTGAAAGCATGGGCACCGGTATTTGTACGCCACGTCGCATCGGTCGGAACGACCTGTTCCGTACCGTCGTCATAGATGACGCGCAACTCGGCGAGCATGCGGGGCCGCATCCGCCAACGGGCCTTTTCGAATTCCCAGACGGCCAGGGACTGAATGTTCAGCCAACCGTTGCCCAGTACGGCCGAAAGGACATTTTCACCCGGCAGTAACAGAGAAGTCACATCGTAGGTGGCGTAAAGCACCCGTTTGTCGAAGTGTGTATAACCCGGATCGAGTTCGTGATCACCGGCCTTGACACCGTTGATATACATTTCATAGTAGCCCACGCCGCAGACGTAGAGGCGGGCGGATCGGATCGGTTTCGAAGCCAGTTCGGCACATTTGCGGAACAAGGGTGCCTTCCGAAACTCCTTGTCGAACGTATCGCCGATCCAGTACGCCTGCCAGTCTGCGGGCGAAAGTTTCGCCGTTTCGAACCAGGCAACGCCGGAAGCCAGCCTGCGGCCCGAAGCGCTCCAGACCTCTACGCACCAATAATAGCGCGTATGCGGCAAAAGGGTCTTACCTTCATAGACCGCGCGGGGCGTATTGCCTGCAATACGCTCCGAACGCCACACATCGGGCTTGCCGTCCAGCAGCAGTTCGGGTGATGTGGCGACGCTCACGCGGCAGTAAGTCTGCCGGAAGTCACGATCCGAGCGGATTTCCCATGTGAATCGGGGCGCCGGAGCGTCGATGCCCAGTGGTTCGGCGAGGTATTCGCAGCGCAGGCGCTCAACTTCGGCCGGAGCGGCCGCCCCCCGGAAGGGAGCGGCTGCAACCAGACACAAAACCAGCAGCATAAACGGTTTTTGAATTTTCATAAGCGGCAGTGTTTTTATACTTTTCGCAAGGTCATAATTTTCGCGGCCGCTTACAGTGCCGCCGGATAATTTTCCATCAACGTCTCCAGCACACCGTAGAAAGCCGGTTTACGATTATGGTCGTAATCGTACATTTGCGCCGAATCGTTGGGACGGAACGAAGGATCGTGACCGTCGCCCAAACCCCAGAAGAAAATGCCGTCGATCCCGGAGGCAATCGCCGTCGCAACACATTTTTTATAGGCCTTCTTCTGATTCTCAAGTTGCTCCTCGGTTAAAACAGTCGGTACGGAGAACGTCTGCGAAATGTCCACTTCGTTGAGATAGACCTTCAGTCCGGTATTCTTACACCACTTGATGTGCTTCTCGAAAAGATCCCAGCGCGGGGTATTTTCCGGATCTTCAAAACCCGCTTTGCCGAACTTGATATGCGTCTGCAGAGCAATGGCATCGATCGGTGTACCTTTGGCCAGCAGATGCTTCACCAACTGGCGAAAAGCACAGGCCCGTTTGTCGGTTTCGAGACTCAGTTCGAACCCACCGTCGCTTAAGATCAACTCGGCATCGGGCGCATATTTACGGGCAAATTCGAACGACATCCGGATGTAGACCGGAATCTGCTTCTGTACATTGGCTTGCTGATACCCCATGCCCGATTCTTCGGTCTCGGTACCCAACGGCGTCCAGATGCACGGGCGGTATGAGCCTACCTTATTGGAAAGTACCGTCGCCTCGTTGACTACCGTCCACATATCGACCCTGTCGGAACCCATCGTTTCGACGACGGTTTTGATCCGGTTTTCAAGCATTGAGGCAAGCTGGTCGGACGTCCACGCCGTACCGGGCGACGTGATCCACGCAGGATAATAGGCGTTATGCGACGAGAGAAAATGTCCGACGGTTTTTTTGCCTTTCGCAGCACACCACTCCGCCCACGCCTTCTGAGCGGCGAGATCGGACACCTCGACCGAAGACCAACTGTTCCAAGCCGTCGGATAACAGGGAATCTGCAGGGCGTTGTACTCGGTATCGACAATCGTCTCGGTTTTCGGATTGGTGCCCAGCGCCACTTCGGCCGTACCGCCGATGAGCAACGGCCCGGCATTGCCTTTGAGCGTCATATCGGCCTGCTCGGTTGTAAATTCCAAATCCGCACGGCTGTACACCACGCCCTTCGCGTTTTCGGCAAACGAGCGCACGTAGTAAGTCGTCCCGGGACGCAGGCCGCCCGCATCGAGCACAAATTCGCCGACAGAGGGAGTCTGCATACCGACGAGGGTTCCCGTCTGGGCAGTCGGCATGGGTTGCTCGCCCACACAAAGGCCAGCGCTGCGTAGTGTTCCGCCACCGTCGCTCAACACTTTCGAACGGAAAGTAGCGTTCACGCGACCGGGCTGACCGACCAGTTCAACGGCGGCAACCTCGGCATAGTCCATCATTTCGGGCAACTCGGCCCTTGTCGTGAATTTAAGTTGCATACTGTAAACCAGTTCACGGCGGTTGCGGGCATACGCCCGGACGAAATAGTCGGTTTCGGGCCGCAGACCGGTAACATGTACCTCGAAGGTGCCAGGCCCGGTCAGCGACGCCTTTATTTTGGTCACTACATCGACCGTCGGATTCTCGACCGTAGCCCAGCACAAGCCGCAAACATCCTCATCCCCACCCCAGTCGGCAAGTTCGGCCCGGAGTGTCACGGCATTGTGTGTCAGCGACGATTCCACAATCGTCACGTCACCCAGCCTGGGCGCCGTCAATTTCGATTCTGCGTCCGAATCCGTGTCGTCAACGCCGCAACCGGGCAACACGAAAAGAGTCAGCAGCGGCATGATCCGGCCGCACCATAACATCGTTGTTTTCATAAGGGTTTATTCTTTATCAGTTTCAGGATTTACAGCATAGTCGATTCGCAGCAGACGCGTTTTGCCGAAGGGCACATCGGCCTGCAACCGGATTTCGTCGCCACGGAGTTCGAACGGGACGGTATACCCCGTCTCCACGTCGGTGAGCGATACGATTCGTCCCGGAAGCCGGGTAAGCGTCACGGCACACCGTGCATCCTGCGACTCGTGGTTGATGACAAAAAGATAGCCCCGCACGTCGGAAGAACGCAATGCGGCCTCAATAGAGGGATTCGACGAACGGACGTGCGACCGGATGCCGGATGCGGCGAATGCTCCGCTCACCCAACCGTACAAAGCCGCCAGTGTCGCATCGTCGTCCGTCTTGCAGGCATGGAAATAGGTATCCTGCATGCAGAAACCGAACAACACGGCACGCCCTCCGCCCGTCTTTCGGGTTACAAACGCCGGAATTCCACCTTCCGTACGCATCGATACCTCCGCAGCATGGGGTTTACAGGGACGTGGCGAGACGATCAGTGCCCGTACGGTATCTGTAAGCACCGTGTCGAAGACCGACGGTGAGTCGGTCTCGCCCGAAACGGGCGGAAAAGAGAACTTCGCCGCCAGATTGACGAACGGCACCCATTGTCCGGCCCGGCGGATACGCTCCGTAGAGGCACCGGAAACACCGAACAGGTCACTCATCGTCCGGCTCCCCTGCCGCCGTTCGTCGAGCTGCGGCACACAATCGGCGATGACCGTACCTCCGTTCTCCACGAAGCGGACGATATGCCCGGCGACTTTTTCGGGCAACAGTTTTACGTCGCACAACACCAGCGCCTGATAACCGCACAGCGTATCGTCGGTGATCTGTTCCTCGTGCAGCACGTCGAGTTCGCCGAAAGCCCTCAGAAAAAGTTCGTAGGAGAGGCCCACGTTGTAATATTCCTCCTGCAGCAGCAGATACTGCGTGCGCGGGAACAGGAAACAGGCGGCGGCCTTCACCTTCGGAGTCTCCGTAATACGCGCGCCCTCTTTCTGCAAAATACGCATACCTTCTCCGTACTCGTCCCAATGGTTCCTGTCGACGGGCAGGTTCCGGCCCCGGTAGTCGGAAGGCGAAATGATAT
This sequence comes from Alistipes sp., assembly GCA_048465795.1. GTDB lineage: Bacteria > Bacteroidota > Bacteroidia > Bacteroidales > Rikenellaceae > Alistipes. Next base: position 23,515 of record DBFWKV010000012.1, on the reverse strand, counting down.
AGTCGGCACCGCCGGCAACGGCCGTATAAAGCACCTCGCGCTCCGACCAGTACTGCGCCGCACGTTCCCGGCCCCGGAAACGGACGAACCAAGCCTCATTGTAGGTGCCGACCCAGAACCCCATCGTCTTGCCCCAGGCACGGGTCATGTTGCGTAACTGGGCCATCGTGTAGTGAAGCTGGCTCATGCGGGGCTTGCGGTAAACGCCCGTTTCGCCGTAGCGGTAGTCGAAAGTCAGGTAGGGATAGATATCGTAGACAAAAAGATCGGCATAGTCGCCACCCCAGTGAAACACGTCGTCCATCGCCATTCCACTGTTCGATCCCGGGCCACCCCCATAGACGTTGTGACTGTCATGAGTCATGGCGATCTTCACACGCGGGTCGAATTCCCGGACGATACGCTGCGTTTTGAGCCAGCCGTCACGGAATATATCCGACTGGAAATTGAGAAAGTCGAGTTGCATGCCGGGATCGGCCGCAGCAGCTTCGAAACTCAGAGGCATGGCATAGCCGTAACGTCGCCGGAATTCGGCCTGCGTGGCAGGCGAATAGTCGAGGTAAGGTTTGCGATGGAAGGGTTCATCGATATAGGGAAAGACATAATCGGGTGCATTCAGTTCGTGAAGCTGCGCCAGACCACGCCGCACATTGCGGCGTACTTCGGTCTCGTAAGCGGGATCGTAAACACTGAGGCGCGGTGCTTCGTCGCGCGTGAAGATTTCGTGACCGTGGGTCATGAAGTCGATGCGGAATCCCTCACGCTGAAAGCGTTCGACCTGGATCCGGCCCGCATCGCTGCGGCAGTCGCGGATCCAGAGGTTCGTCACACCGTGCGCACGCAAATCGTCCAGGGTTGCGGGATCGAACTCCCGGCCTTGCCCGGTTCCGGTGTATTGCAGACTGAACGGAAAGGGATTGTGAGCATCCGTCGGAGACGACTGCGACGACACGGAAGCGGGCAGCAGGAGTGCGGCGGAAAAAGCGTATGTAAGCAAGCGCATATTTATCGTACAATCTGTTAATAATATCCTTCGTTGCGGTGATCGCCGTGCGGACGCACCGTACGTTTGAGTGGGATCGACATGCCGCCGGTCTGTTCGAGCCAGTCGTAGAGATCGGCATCGAGGCGTTCGATCACGGCCCGGTAAGCGGTATCGGCGATCCGGTTGCGGAGTTCATGAGGATCGTCCCGCAGATCGTAAAACTCGTTGGTGTCCCACACCCCGTGGTAACGGATGTATTTGTAGTCGTCCGTGCGAACACCGTGCATCGTCGGGGTCTGCGGGTATTCGTGCTCCCAGTAATACTCGTAAAAAATCCGTTCGCGCCACGGAATATCGCGGCCCTGAAGCAGAGGAATGCAGGAAGCACCCACCATCTGTCCGGGTTTGTCCAGCCCGGCACAGGCGAGTATGGTCGGTGCAATATCGACATTCTGCACCATGTGCCGGATTGTCTGCCCACCCTCGAAAAGCCCGGGCGCACGGATCAGCATCGGTACACGGACAGAGGCTTCATAAAACTGTCGTTTGTCGATCAGTCCGTGTTCGCCCCAGCAAAAGCCGTTGTCACCCATGTAAATGACCACGGTGTTTTCATCGAGTCCCATCTGCTCCAGGCTGTTCAGCACGCGGCCGATGCTTTCGTCGACGGCACGCAGCGTCTCACAGTATTTACGCACCTCGTCCCGCCAGTCGCGGCGCCCGTTGTAGGCGTAATCGACCCCATGCCAGCTCTCGCGCTGACGCTTCACCCAATCGGGTTTCATGTCGCCGCCGTAGTACGCTTCGCCGTGCAGGGGTTTGCACGTAAGGGGATCTTTGTTGGGTGTGGGCGTGATATCATAGCAGGGATTCATAAACGATGCGGGCAGAGGCACCTCCTTGTCCTTATAACATCCTTCATAACGCTTCGGAGCCTGAAAAGGATCATGCACGCCCTTGTGCGAAAGGTAAACGAAGAAAGGTTTGCCGGTCCGGTTCTGTTCCCGGATAAAATCGATTGCATGGTCGGTCAAAAGATCGCCCAAATAGGTGCTGTCGCCGTATTCGATCCACTCCCCGTCGTTATTGATACGCGGATTCCAGTATTCGCCCTGGCCGCGAATACCCTCCCAGTGGTCGAAGCCGGGCTGCGGATCTCCCGTATCGTTACCCATGTGCCACTTACCGAAGAAGGCAGTTTCGTAGCCCGCCTGCTGCAGATATTCGGGAAAAAAGGTCAGTCCCTCGTGCAGAGGCGCCTGATTATCCACGACCTGATGCGTATGGGAATAGAGACCCGTGAGGATCGAAGCCCGACTGGGCGAAGAGAGCGAAGTGGTCACGAAGGCATTCTGGATATAGGCCCCCTCGGCGGCCATGCAATCCATCGCAGGCGTCTCAAGCCAGGGAACCGTACCAAGAAAACCCATGAAGTCATAACGGTGGTCATCGGAGAGAATAAAGACCACATTGCGGGGTTTTACCTCTTCCAGCCGGTCGAGTTTCAATTCCGAACGGCCGCAACCCGTCAGCACGGCACATCCTCCGGCAACCAGCGTCACCACCCCGCAGTTCAGTTTCGGATCAGTAAGCATCGCGTAAAGTTTTGATGGTCAACTGCCGTTGGAACTCCGCAGAATCGAGTGAAGTGTGTACCTCGACAGTCACGGGGTACCCGGGCAGCAAGTCGAAATAGTTGTCTGAAAAGAAATAATCGGACTCCTGAAGCGAGAGGCAGACCCCACGGGCAAAAGTATCGCTGCGCAGCGTTACCCGGAAACCGTCGGCAGCCGGTTCGCTCCGCGCATCGATATGCGCAGGGAGGTAGTTTATCTCTTTCTGTTTGGTCAGCACCCCGTAATTCGTATAGGTCTTCTGTTCGTCCTGCGGCGTAAATCCGGCACGGATTACCACATTTCGGCGGTCGTGGCCGCCGAGCAGTTCCTCAACGGGTACCGCGAGTGCGAGCAGGCTTTCGTCGGCCTTGAGACGGATATTACGAACATGCCCCCCGACTCGTTTACCGGTCATTGTATATACAGCGACATCGAGCAGGCCGCGCAACGGTCGAAGGCGGTCGGAAACCACCCAGACCTTGAGTACACCGTCGCGCTCCACAGGGGAAACGAGCACATCGTCGAAGGCTTTGGCAGCGAAGTAGTGTAGCGCCTTCCAACGGCCGTAGTAGTCGCGGCTCGACCACGAAGCCACGGGCCAGCAGTCGTTGATCTGCCAGTAGAGGCTGCCCATACAATTTGGCTTGTCGCGCCGGTGCGCTTCCATTGCAATTTTCACCGCATCGCCTTGCAGGAGTTGGCTCATGTAGAGAAAATGCTCGAAATCCTTCGGTTCGCGGTACTCGTCGAGCATGTGTTTACGGATGCGTTGGTTGGCGTTCGTCCCGCCCCGTTGATGCCACATCATCGCATCGGACGTAAGGTTCCAGTCGTCAGGCCAGGGAGCATAGCGTTTCACCGAAGCGAATTCGGGGAAAGACTGAAACCCGTATTCGCTGAAAAAGCGCGACCGCATGTCGTTGAAGGCGGCAATAGGATACTGCGCATTCCATACGCCCCAGAAATGGCGGTCTCCCTCGTTGTCGTCCTGCCCCTTGTCAGGCGAAGAAAAAGGCGAGGAGGGCGTATATGCAATACCGTTACCGTACTCGGCCACTACGTCGGCCAACGTAATGAAATACTGGTCGCAATATTGTTTCCATATCTTTTCGGCCCATGCCGGATTCTGACGTTCGTAACTCTCCTTCCAGCCCCAGCCAAACCAGGCCGTCTGGTTCTCGTTGTTGCCGCACCAGACGACCACAGAAGGATGGTTGCGCAGACGTTTCACATTATCGACGGCCTCCCGGCGGATGTTCTCAAGAAATTCCCCTTCGGCCGGATAAAGGCTGCAGGCGAACATGAAGTCCTGCCAGATCATCAGCCCGTAACGGTCGCAAAGTTCATAGAAAAGATCGCACTCGTAGATACCGCCGCCCCATACACGAAGCATGTTCATATGTGCAGCAGCTGCGTCGGCAACGGTTTTTTCATAGGTTTCAGGCGTAACGCGCGGCAGGAAACTGTCCGAAGGGATGTAGTTGGCTCCTTTGGCAAAGACCGGGACGCCGTTGAGGCGGAAGTAAAAACTCCGGCCCGCTTCATCGCGCTCGCGCACCAGTTCGACGGAGCGAATACCTGTCGTGGTCGTACGGCTGTCGGCAGCACGCCCCGCCAAGATCAGTTCGGTGCGGAAATCGTAAAGTTCGGGACTGCCCAGGCCGTTGCACCACCAAAGACGGGGATTGCGAAGCCTGAAACCGACAGACACGGTGTTCCCACCCGGTTCGAGATCGCAGACGGTTCTGGCGAGCAGTTTTCCCGTACGGTCGTCGTACACCGCTATCTGCGCCCCGGATAGTTCCCGGTCGGCAAGCACTTCGGCCCGCATCGTCACCTCAGCCGACTGCAACGTAACGTTCCTCTGTTCGATCAGCACGTCGGCAATACGGGCATCGTCCCAGGCTTCGAGCACCACGGGGCGCCAAATACCCGAAGTAACGAGCCTCGGTCCCCAGTCCCAGCCATAGTGATAGCCGGCTTTGCGGGTAAAGACGCTCACCTGTTTTGCGAAAAGGCCGCCGTTATGCGACTGGTCGTTACCCGCCTCGTAACGATACGGAAGCGCCTCCCACTTGGGCAGATCGACTTTCAACGGCGAGTGAAAATAAACTTCCAGAATGTTGCCGAACAGGCGGAGTTTTCCGGTCACATCAGCCGTCCAGATGCGGAACATATTATCGGCAGAGAAGAGCAGTTCACCGTTGAGCCGTACATCGGCATAGGTATCGAGTCCTTCGAACCGCAGACGCAGATGTTTGCGATCCCGCATACCGGCTGGGAGGTCGAACGGAATTTGATAGATCCAATCCTCCTTATCGACCCACTGCACCGACCGCTCATTGAGGCGGAAGAAGGGATCGTCGATCATGCCGTTTGCCAGCAGATCGGTATGTACCACGCCCGGTACCGATGCCGGATGCCATTCAAGAAGCCTTGCCTGCCTGAAACGCCACCCTTCGCTGAGTTCCGCCCGGAGGGGCGCAGCGGCAGCGACTCCCGTAACCGCCGACGCCAACAGCAGAAACCATAAACGGATATTAAATCGTCTGCGCATCATTTTCCGGTTTTTTTCGGTGAAACTTTCAGCAGTCGCGTGACGCCCGTGGGAGTACCTTCAATAGCCAGCACCGTGAAGCGCACCTTATCTCCGTCGCGTTCGAAATCGACCGTGCGGCCCCACTCCACATCCAGCACCTCGCCCACTTCGAACCCGGGATCGCGGAGTTCGATCTGCGTGACGGCAAGCGGTGCTTCGTGATTGACGACGAAAACAAACGCTTCCTGACCGTTTATACGCACGGAAGCCTCCATATCGGGATTGGAGGAATAAATTCTCGGGGGAATACCTGTAGCGTCGAAAACCCGGTGTACCAGTGTTTGCAGTGCAGTACGAGAAGCCGTATCGTCGTCCTTCCAGGTCTGAAAATAGGTGTCCTGCAAACAAAATCCGAACAGGAAGCACTGCCCCATGCCTGCCTTGCGGGAAAGCAGCAGGGGTTGTCCGGACGCCATGCGGGCAACGACCGATGCATCCGATACCACACAATCGCGCGGAGTGACGACCCGGAAAGCACAGTCGACACCGAAAGCCGTGCCCACACCCTCGGCGAACCGTTTTTCAGGAGACGGAGGCGGAGTTTCGAGACCGAAGGCCCACTGAGCAGGAAGCATGGAAAAAGGATTCCACGTCCCTTTTTGCACGACACGAACGGTTGAAGCGGACGTAACGCCGAAGAGTTTCTTCATCGTTTCGAGCGGCTTCAGGGCGGCATCGGTCTGCGGTACACAGTCGGCGATGACCATACCGCCGCGTTCGGCGAAACGGACGATCCGTTCGGCAACTTCCGCCGGAAGCAGTTTCACATCGGCCAGCACCAAAATGTCGTAACCGTTCATCCGGTCATCGGTGATCTGCTCTTCGTGAATGATGTCCAGTTCACCGAAGGCACGCAGGCACAATTCGAACGTAAGGCCCACGTTGAAATACTCCTCCTGCAACTGTACGTACTGCGTACGGGGAAAGAGGAAACAGGCTCGGGCCTTCGGGCGCTGCGATGAGGCGATGGCCCCTCCGACCTTTTGCACGGTGCGCATGGCACGGCCGAAGTCGTCCCAATGACGGGCATCGGACGGGATGTTGATCCCCGTGATGAGAAAGTCGGCACCACCGGCAATGGCCGTATAAGCCAACTCGCGCTCCATCCAGTACTGACTGCGCATCTCACCGGTAAGATAACGACGGAACCACCCTTCGTTGTAAGTACCCAGCCAGAAACCGAGTTTCTTGCCGTAAGTCGCAGTAAGGTTGCGCATCTGAGCCAGCGTGTAATGCATCTGGCTGATACGCGGTTTAGGTGTCTTGCCCAGTTCGCCGTAGCGATAGTCGAACATGGTATAGGGATAGATGTCGTAGAGGAACATATCGGCAAAATCTCCACCCCAGTGAAACACGTCGTCAACGGCGTATTTCGAATCGGACTCCACGCCGCCACCCATCGTATTGTGGCTGTCGTGGGTCATCACCACCAAAGGGCGGGGATCGAACTTCTTGACTTGCTTATAGATCGAGCGCCACGCCTCGACGAATACGGAAGACTGGAAGTTCATGAAATTGAGGTGCCGGAGCGGGTCGCGCCGCGCGTCGGCATAGGAGTGCGGCATCTCGTAACCGTACTGCGCACGGAAGGCCCTGCGCACGGGTGACCGGTAATCGAAAGACGTCGTGTCGGCATGAAAAGGTTCATCCATGAAGGGGAAGATCGTGTGCGGTTGGGCGATCCGCTTCACCCGTCCCAGCACGGGTTCGATACGTGTACGGACGGAATCGAGGTACTCGCGCGTATAGACGCAGTATTTCGGTGGTGCATTGCGTCTGAAGAGTTGCACTCCGTTGGAAGTATAGTCTATTTTCATACCCAATCGTTGCGCATAGTCGAAAACCGGGGCGTTGGCACCACCGTGGGAGAATTCCCCGGCTGCGATGTGCGTACATCCGTGCAGGATGATATTATGGACGGTCTCGCGCATGGTTTGATCCGTCAGCGGCGGACGTTCGTCGCGCCACCCTTTTCCCGAAGGTACGGGCGTAAACTGCACAGCAACCGGAAAATAGGAAGCCGGGACACGCGGTACGGATGGCGGAAGCAGCTCCCCGGTCTGCGTACGGGACGGAGTCTGTGGCGAAACCGGCATCTGCTCCCCGCCACTGCACATGAAAGGCAGCGACAGGAGCAGAGCGGCGGCAGAAGCGAATGGTTTCATAGTCCGGTATGGGTTCTAATTCGGATTTTCAGGTAGTTTCACGTCGAGTGTCGTCACAGCCACAAAAGTGCCCGATTTCACGTCGAACGACAAAATGCCCGAATCGTCCGAGGTCACGGAATCGAGTTCCGACACAACGCCCGTCAGATCGTCGTTCCAGGCGAAGACACGAAACACACGGCCGGCAGGCAGACCGTCAACCCGAAAATTGATCCGGGCAGAGGACGTACCCAGGGCGTAAAGCGTAAAGTTGTCGCCTCCGTCAGTCATGGCGGCCAGAGCTTTCGGTGTAAGAGTAGCGACGGTCGGCATGGCGGCAATCACTTTCCATCCCGTAGCACAGGTGTGGGTAAAAAGCCAGGTCATCCAATAGGACGGATAGAGCGGATAACCATCCTTGCCGGGACCGATCACGGAAAAGTATTGGTTGCCGTTGTCGTACTTGGCTTTATAACAATCCCACTTCACGAGGCCCGCCATACCCGCATTCAGTGCATCGATATGGAACAGCGCATGTTTGAAGGCATTGACGTTTGTCCACCCGATCGGTGTTTTGGAACCCCGCAGGTAACCGGGATTGGCATAGACGTCGCCCGAAATCTTTTCGCCGCGAATGCCGTACTCGGTTACGTAGCAGGGTTTCACACCGTCGCCGGACATTTTCGCCAATTCTCCGGCAATACCGTTCAGACGGTCGTTGGGTTTGGCCAGATCCCAGTGATCCCAATAGATATGGGACGAATAGCCGTCGAGAAGATGCGACATATTTCCGGCCATGAATGCAAACCACGAAGCCTGATTTGTCAGCGTAAGGTCACCTCCCACGATCTCGATCCGGTTACGGATGCCCAGTTCGCGCAGACGGGTATCGAAGGCGGTGTAAATGGCCAGGTAGTCCGCCTGTGTAATTTTGGTATCGTTCACCTCGTTCTGGATCGTGACCTGCCGCACGCAGGTCAGCGAGCGTTTTACAAGCAGATCGTAGATCACATCGGCAAAGGCAGGCATGTCGGCCTCCTTCGACGAATGCCAGTAAGTAATGTTGACAAGCGATCCGGTACGCTGGGCCAATTCGACGGTACGAACGAACGAAGGCATGTATTCGGGATCGTACTTGTCATTATCGGGCCAGCATTTGGAGTCGAAGAAAATCCGGACATACTGCGAGTTGAGTGCCAGCACCTTTTTCTCCAGATCGGGCAGGTTCGACTCGGTCACGCCGTCGCTGACCGCCGTCAGCGAAGTGAAGAGGTTGTTGTTGTACTGTGTGCCGAAACCCAGAAAATTTTCGGTAACGACCTTCGATGCGTCGATCCGGAAATCGACTTCCGGACAGCCGTCCCCCGCTTTCGGAGGCTGGTGGTCATCTCCGAAGCACGCTACGCAGCCGGAGACGATCAGCATGGCGGCAAAGGTCAGGATTGAGTTGCGATTCATAGTCTGTATGTTATTTTCGTCAATTTATCATCGGTTTATTTTACCCAGCGCCCGTAAAGCGTGACATCGAGGTAGACGGGCATTGTCGTCAGGTCGTAGACCGGAAAAGCGATTACCGCGTCCGCTTTCTGGTTGTTTGCGGAGGACTGATCGGTATACCAGCCTGCGAATTCGAAGCCTTCGCGTGTCAACTCGGGCACTTCTGTCAACAACTGTCCGGCCTGCACCTCGAAATACAGTTCATCGCCTTCCGCACCGGGATCGGCATTGCATATCAATGTCACACGACAGGTACGATCGGGATCGTCGTCGTCACAGCAGACTGCAAGAAGCGCAGCGAACAGGATAATTGCCGCAAGCAGTCCCGTTTTCCATATAGAGTTTTTCATATTTTCAACTTTTATTCGGATTACGCTGATTATTCTCCGGAGCCTTGCGGCCAGCCGGGATTCTGCTCCAGACGACTGCCATTACGGGCATAGTAATCGATCTCGTAGATGGGCACACACTCCCAGTAGTTACGGTCGAGCACATAACCGTTCGTCGCGTTGCGGGACGTCTGGGATACCTTGAGATAACCGCTGCCCAGCTCGTCGGCACCGGAAACGACTTTACCCGTTATGTCGGCCAGCACGAGCGTCTTGGTAGCGTTGCTTTTGGTGATCCAGGCGCCGAGATTCTTTTTGGGGTAAAGGTCGGTGTTGGTGTAATCGATACGCCGCCAGCGTTTGAGATCGTTCAGGCGGAAACCTTCGAAAACCAGTTCCACACGACGTTCCCGGCGTACTTCCCAAATGAAAGGCGGGACTTCGGGATCACGCTCGGCATCGTCGTAGGTGACCGACCCGACAGCCGGGAGTCCGCCGACTATTTTCAGATCGGGCAGCCGTTTGTCGGCGGCATATCCCGCCCGCTTGCGCAGGGCGTTGATCGTCGCGTCCACGTCGTCCTGTGTGACGGTGTAAAGTCCCAGGTCGGCCAGTTCGGCGGCGGCTTCGATGTAGTTGAGCATTACTTCCCCCAGACGGATCACGGGCGCATCGGTAATGTTGAAACTCTGCGTGCCGGTAGTTTCGTTCTGGGTCGCTTCGTCGAGAAATTTCCAGCACTTGAAGCCCGTATGGGCATAGCCGGTCTCGTCGTACTGTACGTAGAACTTCGGACGGAAGGTCGCCGTCAGACGCGGATCACGGCCGAACATCTGCTCATCCGCGCTCTTATCCCCTTTATAGGCCGGATTGGCCGCTCCTTTCGGATTTACGGGCAGGCCGTTCGAGCAGAGGTAGGTGTCGATCAGGTCTTTGGGTGCGGAATAAGCCTGTGCCGTGGTTTCCCTGTTGCCCGACATGATGGCATGGGTCACAAGCCCCGTATCGTAAACACGGTAGAGGATCATCTCTTTCTTCACGTCGTCCGTAGCGGTGATGTCCACCGTACTGCAAAGTTTCTGGTAATTCGAAGCCAGCTTGTAGCGACCGGAACCGACGACACGCCACGCAGCGTCCTTCGCCGCCTGCAGATAGACCGCCACACGCTCCATCTGTTCGGGCGTGGTATCGGGATCGTACTTGAGTTTGGTTCCCATCATCAGCAAATGGCGTGACAGGAAGGCATCGACTACATCACGCGTAACCGTCAGGCCGTCAGGCCCTGTACGGGTATCGTGAAGCAGCACGTTGGCGGCAGCGAATTCATAATCCTCCAGCACGCGGTCCATAACGTAGGTCACGTCGTCCCGACCCTTGAAACGGTCGTCAGAAGTCACGGTCACTTCATGATCGTAGTAGGGTACGTCGCCGAACGAAAATGCAAAGAGCGAATAGTCGAAGGCCCGGAAAAAACGGGCGACGCCCAGCCAGTGATTAGCCGTCTCTTCATCGCCGAAAGGCACGCGCGTCACCCGGTTGACAAAGATGTTGTCCTTGCGGATGTCGGAGAAATAAGCGCCCCACAAGCCGTCCTTGTTGGTGGGCTGCGCATTGAAGCCCGGCAGGTTGATGTTGGTATAGTCGTCGTTGAGCGCCTGACGGATCGACATCACGCCGCCCGAATCGTTATTCCCGAAACCGGGGAAACGGTCGGCATAGTAGCCGAAAGCGAAACCTCTCACATTGGCTTCCGAAACCCAGAAATTATCGTCGGTGAACGATGCCAGAGGCTCTTTGGTGAGCAGCTCCTGACAACTCGTCAGCCCCGCAACAACCAGTGCCGTCAGCAATATCATGGTCTTTTTCATAATCATCCTGTTTTTACATATTGATCTGCACACCGAACGACCAGGTGCGGAAATAGGGATAGGTACGGCCGAAACTCTTGGCATCGTTGAAGCCCTCGATCGAGTTCTGCTGAATTTCAGGATCGATCGTGATATCAAGGTTGTCGATTGTGAAGAGGTTTTCGCCGCTTACGAAGATACGCGCCGAGGCCAGATGAAGTTTGTTCATCCATTTCCGGGGAAGCGTATAACCGATCGTGATGTTTTTCATGCGCATGTAGGCCATGTTGAGCAGATAGCGGGTCTGGCACTGCCAGTTGCCGTTGTGGTTATTGGCACCGGGATTCGACGGACGCGGATAACGGGCGTTCGGGCGTTCGGATGTCCAGTAGTTGGTTACCTGATTCTGGTAGACAGCCTCTCCCATCGTGAAGGCAGGAATGAAAAGCGAACCGGTACCCCAGTAATCGCGCTTGCCGACACCCTGCATGAAGGCACTGAAATCAAGGTTCCGGAAGTTGAAGCCCAGGCGCAGACCGAAAATATAACGCGGCGTGGTGTTGCCGATCACTTTCATGTCGCCGTGATCCTTGTTGGTACCGGCACCGTAATCGACCACTCCATCACCGTTCAGATCCAGGTATTTCACGTCACCGGGTCCGTAATGGAAGGCATTGGCCGTATTAAGCGCATCCTGATTAGGTGTCGTACGGCGGTAATACCAAGTGGGATTGGCCGCACCGTTGTGGCCGTCGAAATCGTTTTCGTTAAAAAGCCGATCCGTCTCATAGCCCCAGATTTCGCCCAGCACTTTCCCTTCGTAATTGTCGCACGAATTGCCGCCGAGTTTGATGCTGACCTCCTTGTTGGCGTGTTTCGTAATCTTACCCGTCTGGTCGGAAAGGGTTGCCTGAATGTTGATCCCCCAGTTTTCGTTGAAACGTTTGTTGTAGCCAACCGCCAGTTCCCAGCCTTTGGTCACCAGTTCGCCGTAGTTGCGCGCCGGAGCTGCGGAACCGAGCGACAGAGGCACTTCTTCACCAATGGCCGCCATGTTGCGCGTGATACGTCGGAACCAGTCGAATTCGATATCGAGCGTATTCTGAAAGAATTTGACGTTTGCACCTATGTCGAAAGTCTCCACGGGTTCCCATGTCAGCGTCGGTGCGGCAACCGTCGGTGTGGAGAACATCAGCGAGTTGGTGTTGCCTATGAACCAGTTCGACTTGCCGGCGGTGATTTTCGAAAGGTAGTCGAAACTGCCCAGATTGTTATTGCCGATCTGCCCCCACGAAGCACGAAGTTTGACGAACGAAAGGCGGCTCTTCTCCATGAAATTTTCCATAAATGGCTCCGAAGTCAGTATCCACCCTACCGAAACAGAAGGGAAGGTGTCCCATTTATAGTTCTTATTGAACCGTGAAGCCCCGTCGCGCCGGATGTTAAACTCGACCAGATATTTGTCCCTGTAATTGTAGTTGATACGACCGAAGACACCGAACGTACTCCAATGCGAAGGAAAGCCCGTAGTCTCCTGCTTCTCGGTATCTGTCAAATTCAACTCGGGTTTGGACGCATCGTAAAGCCCGTAACGCTTCGAATACTGATACTCCGTACGATAGTACTCCACGTCCATACCCGCCATAAACTTGAGATTATGATCGCCCAGACTTTTCGAATAGGTCGTAAAAGCTTTGCCTACATTGCGGTTCGTCCAGGTCGATTGCACGATAGCGTAATTTTCAGCCGGGAAAAAGTTGGTTTCGTACTTCGTCAGCGTGGCGTCGGCCCAATGGTTGATACCGCTGATGGGGGTGGCTGCGAGCTTCTTATGCGCATTGTTGGCGACATAGGTATAATCGACATCGATCGTCCAGCCCTTCAGGGGCGTGATCGTCGATCCGATCGTGAAACGGCTCATGGTGAAGAGAATCTCGTTCATGTGAGCCTGCTCAAGTTCGGTACGGGTATTTTTCAGGGGTTTGCCGCCGATCGTTCCATAGGGATAAGTTTCGGGATAGCGATAGATGTTGAACCAATATTCGTTGGCACCGCTGGTTGCATTCGCAAGGCGGAAATTGGGATAATCCTTGTCGGAATTGGTGAACATGAGCGACCCGCGGACGGTGAAATATTTAGTCGGTCTGGCTTCGAGACGCAGCGTGCCCGAGAAGCGGGTGAAACGGTCGGACGAAGGAGTGATTTTCACCAGCCCTTTCTGATCCAGTACACCGAAACTGCCGAAATAGGAAAACTTGTCGCCACCGCCCGAAACCGAAAGGTTGTGTTTCTGCTGCATGGAAGCCTTATTCAAAAACAGGTCGTCGGCATCCCATGCCCGATAGAAATAGGGTTTGCCCCCACGGATTTCATAGTCCCGGCCGGCCACCATCTCGTCACCGAGGTTTTTCCCTCCGTAGAGACGTTTCCACTGGCGCATACGTTCGATACTCAGATCGTCGTAATAGGCGCCGAGAATATTGAAACTGGCTTGGTTAGGTGCCGTGCGGCGGTAAGCGGCAAGCATATACTCCGCCCCCAGAGCGCCATCGGCGATTTCAGGCGTGTTCATGGGCGACGACCAGGCGAAACTATTGTCATAAGAGACCCGAGGTTTGCCCTTAGCACCCTTCTTCGAAGTGATCAGGATCACACCCCAGGTACCGCGCGCACCGTAAATCGAAGCGGAAGCGGCGTCCTTCAGAATCGAAACGGACTCTACATCGGAGGGATTGACCATCATCAGATTGTCGATTTCGACGTTGTCCAGCAGGATCAGAGGTTTGGATTCTGCATTGACCGAGCCTTGTACGCCACGGATATGGATTTCGGCCGCCTGTCCGATATTACCGCTCGATGTAGTTACCATCAAACCCGGCGAAGAACCTTGCAGGCCACGGGCAAGGTCGGTCACCGGACGCGAACCGATCGTCTTGTCGACATCGACCGTGGCGACGGCACCCGTCAAGTTGGCACGTTTCTGCACTCCATAGCCCACCACGACCACGTCGTCGAGGGTCTGAACGTCTTCGGAAAGTTTCACTTCGACAAAACTCTTCCCGCCGACCGGTATTTCCTGAGTGTCGTAACCGATAAAGCTGACAATCAAGGTATTTTTACCGGAAGAAAGTTTAAGGGTAAAGGAGCCGTCGGCACCCGTCACGGTACCAACCGACGGGGTTTCCTTTACAACCACCGTCGCACCTGCGACGGGCTGTCCCTGCGCATCGGTCACACGCCCGCCGATAGTTCCGTCACCGCTCTGTGCAAACGATTCCGTTGCCCACAAACCCAGTATAATGAGGATAAGTAGCTGTTTTTTCATACCATAAATAATTAAGTTTTAAGGATTCGTATTCGCAGGAGAGCAATATCTCCCCTATTCGCCAATTACCCCAAAGGCGAGACACGGCCTATAAGGCCATTGAATAGCTGAAAGAGTTTTTCATGATAGGAGTGTTAGGTTGGTTTGTATTGATTTCGGGATTATTCTTCGGTTCAATACAAAATTACAACTTCAGAAAATCCGCTTTTGATACTTTCATCCCGAATACCGATACGAACCTACGGAAAAGTACCAATTCCGTAAAAAAGTATCGTTTATGCGTGTCTTTTCCCCGAAAAATTTCTATATTTGAGAAAACCCGGCCGAAGCAACCTATCTTATATATGTCATGACCAAACCCGCACATATCCGTCTGCGCCGTGAAGTCTCCAGTTCGTTTATCTATTACAAAGAGACCAAACCCTTCTCCTTGTGGCACTACCATCCGGAATACGAATTGGTGCTGATCACCCGGGGCAAAGGAAAACGTATCGTCGGAGACCACGTCGGTCGCTTCGAGAACAACGACCTGGTACTGGTCGGAGCCAATATTCCTCACGAGTGGATGTGTACGCCGGAATATTTCGAAGAACCGGACATCTTCAAAGGCGAAGGTATCGTGATTCAGTTCGTTCACAACTTTCTGGGGGTACAATTCATGGAGATCCCCGAAAACAAGCCCCTTGCAGATTTCCTGGCCCGATCGGCAATGGGAATCGAATTTCTGGGCCGGAGTAAGGAGTGGATCATCGCCAGAATGCTGGACATGGAGTCCATGACTCCCGAGCAGCAACTTTACGCTATCTTCGACATCTTCCGTATTTTTATCTCCGCTCCCGAAACCCGAACGCTGGCAAGCCCCACGCATTTCACCGAATGCCAGGCCGACCTGCACGGGCCGATGCAGAGGGCGCTGCGCTTCATCCTTCAGCATTTCCAGCATAACATTACCATTGAAATGCTGCTGCACGAGACCAATATGTCAAATACGGCATTCAGTCAGAGATTTAAACAGACTTTTCGGATGACGTTTAAGGAGTATCTGCTGCAGACACGTATCGGCTATGCCTGCAAGTTGCTGCAGGGAGACGATCTCAACATCGCCGAAATCGCCTATCAGTCGGGGTTCGAAAATATCTCCAACTTCAACAGGCAGTTCAAAAAGATCAAGGGTATTACACCGACGCGTTATCAGGAAGTTACGAAGAATTGAAAACCGAACTGTACGGCAAGCCGCAACAGCCCGGACGCACGGGAAAACCTGTGCTCTGTAACCCGGGAACGGCTTTTACACCGTGCGGTATGTTCCCGGACAATGCGAAAAACACCCGAACAGGGAATACCTCGGGTAGTATCCGTTGGGAAGCTGAGCGATGCGAATTATCCCTGCTCCGGGGATTTCAGGGAGTGGTGGAGGTAGAAAATTTAACATGGAGAAGCAAGCCCCGGATGGGAAATACATCTGTATTTCCCATCCGGGGCACTCAAAGAAGGGCAAATGGTGCCCTCTAAAACCGAGAACTACTCGTATTGACCGGACTTGAGACGCTCCACCTCCTCACGGGTGAGGAAACGCCACTGTCCGCGCTTGAGATTCTTTTTGGTCAGACCCGCATAGTAGACGCGGTCGAGCTTGGTCACGGTATAGCCCAAATGCTCGAAAATACGGCGCACGATACGGTTGCGGCCCGAGTGAATCTCAATGCCCACTTCCTGCTTGTTCTCCTTGACATAGGAGATTTCGTCGGCATAGATTTCACCGTCTTCGAGCGTTATGCCCTGAGCGATGGTGTCCATGTCGGCTCGCGTGAGGGGCTTGTCGAGCGTCACCTGATAAATCTTTTTCTTTTTATAGGAAGGGTGCGTCAGTTGGCGCGTCAGGTCGCCGTCGTTGGTGAAAAGCAGCAGTCCGACGCTGTTCTTGTCGAGACGCCCCACCGGATAAATCCGTTCGGTACAGGCGTCCTTCACCAGATCCATCACCGTCTTGTCGGCATGGGGATCTTCGAGCGAAGTAACATAGCCTTTAGGTTTGTTGAGCACCAGATAGACCTTCTTCTCCCCTTCGACGCGGCTGTCGTTGAACTTCACCTCGTCGGTCGGCATCACCTTCGTGCCCAGTTCCGTGACGATCCGGCCGTTGACCGACACCAGGCCGGCCGTGATGAAATCGTCCGCCTCGCGGCGCGAGCAGATACCCGACTGGGCGATGTATCGGTTCAGGCGCATTTCGCCCGTCTGTACATTGGGATTGTACTTGGGATAGGAGGCAGGGCGGTCGTCACGGCGCTTGTCGCCGTAAGCTCGCGGTTTACGGTCTCCATAAGGTTTGTCGCCGAACGAACGCGGCTTGCGATCGCCGTACGACGGTTTGTCACCGTAGGCACGCGGTTCGCGCCTGTCATCGTAAGCGGGTTTGTCGCCGAACGATCGCGGCTTGCGGTCGCCGTACGACGGTTTGTCACCGTAGGAACGACGCTCTCCGACCGGACGATTATCGGCCGTAAAATGGGGATTGTACGAGGCCCGTCCCTCGGGCTTGTGCTCCCGGGAAGGTTGCTCCGAGTCGGCAGCATCACGCTGTGAACGCGGGCTGCGCTCGACACGTTCCGCCGAAGAGGTCGTCACACGGGCCCGCTTGTCGCGTCCGAAGCGCGTGAGAGCGGAGGTCGAGTCGCTTTTAAAATCTTTCATAACTGATATAGAATAAGTTTGTAGGGCAAAGGTAATTCATTTTTCCGGATTCCTGCATACGCCGTGCCCGATTTGCGGAAAAAACCGAAGTGCATTACAAAATTGCCGAAATCGCCGTATCTTCGACATTATCCCGGACAGGCGGAACCCGGGCAGTGTTGCATTTCAGCGAGTAAAGGGACTGTTGCCGTCAGGTTTCACCAAACAGGTTTGCAATGCCGTACGCGAGCAACCTCGACACGGCGAAAGTCGGATTCGTGCCGAACAAGTTTGGCATTGCATCCGACTTATATTATCTTTGTGCCGCTATGAACATGAATCGCGAAATACTGCGAATCGCACTGCCCAACATCGTCTCCAACATCACCGTACCGTTGATGGGGATTGTTTCGACAGCAATCGCCGGCCACTGGGGCGCCGATTCGGCGGCAACGATCGGCGCGCTGGCCATCGGCGTTTCGATCTTCAACTTCATCTACTGGAACTGCTCGTTCGTCCGAATGGGCACGAGCGGTTTTACGGCACAGGCTTTCGGCGCGGGAAATTACCGCGAGTGTACCAATATGCTGGCGCGGGCGCTGGTCGTCGCAGCAGGAATGGGCATCCTGATGCTCCTGCTGCAATATCCGTTGGGTGAACTGGCTCTGAGGCTCATGAACGGCGGGCAGATGACCCGCGACTACTTCTACGCCCGCATCTGGGCCGTGCCGGCCGGCATCCTGCTTTTCGGATTCAACGGCTGGTTCACGGGTATGCAGAATGCCGTGATTCCGATGTTCACGGCCATCACCGTAAATGTGGTTCACATTTTTTGCAGCCTCTGGTTTGCCTTCGGCCTCGACCTGGGAATCGTGGGAATCGCCTATGCCTCGATCATCGCACAATACGCAGGAGTTGCGCTCTCGATCCTGCTGCTGATTATCTTCTACCGCAAGCGGCTGACGACGATCGACTGGTCGGAAGTGCTGGATACGACGCCCCTGCGGACGTTCTTCATCGTGAACCGCGACATCATGCTGCGCACGTTCTGCATCGTCGCGGTTTACACCTTCTTCACGGGGATTTCGGCCCGAATGGACGACCCGGCGCTACTGGCCGTGAATACGCTGCTGTTACAGCTCTTCACACTTTTCTCGTACATGAACGACGGCTTTGCCTACGCGGCGGAGGCGCTCACGGGCCGCTTTATCGGAGCACGCGACGGGCAGGCGCTGCGCCGTTGCCTGAGGCTCTGCCTGCTGTGGGGCACGGCTGTTTCGGTTCTCTTTGTCGGCATTTACATCGGCTGGTGGCGCGATCTGATCGGCATATTCGTAGACAATTCGGTGCCCAATGCGGAAACGATCGTAAACCTCGCGGGACGTTACATCGTCTGGATCATCCTGATTCCCATTGCCAGCGCCATGCCTTTCATCATGGACGGCATCATGGTCGGCGCCACGCACACGCGCATCATGCGCAATTCGATGTTCTGGGCGACGGCGGCCTACTTCGGCATCTACTATGCACTGTACGACCGGATCGGCAACAATGCCCTATGGCTGGCTTTCACGCTTTACATGTTCCTGCGCGGCGTGCTGCAATTCTTCATGACCGACCGTTTGCAGGCCATTTACCGCAAGGCGCGAGCATGAGTGTCCGTCTGTCGGCCCTTCAGGGAAAGGCTTAGCGCACTTCGATCCTTCGACCGACCGAGAAACCACGCAGTTCGGTCCCCGAACCCCTTCGCTGATGCAGAATTCATAATTCACAATGAGCTTTTGCGACCCTTCGACAAGCTCAGGGATTGAACAATTCATAATGCAAAATTCATAATTCACAATTGGACTTTGCGACCCTTCGACAAAGCTCAGGGATCGAAAACGCTTTTCACTTCAATCTTTCCCATCTGGCGGCTCGGTACAATCCATCTTTTCGATAAGCCCGAGGCCCGAGGTCTCTGCTGACGCCTGCCAAACCGATTAACTTCTGGCGCAACCTTTCCTTTCTGCCGCCACGTCAATGACCGAATTCACTTTTCACTTTTAATCCTCCTTCGGAGGCTTTTCCTCCTTGCGGCTCGGCATAGTTCCCTCTTCATGCGCCCTCTGCCCTCGCCTGCTGCGTCGGTTCACTTTTCACTTTTCACTTTTCAACTTTCACTCCCCACTCGTCCTGCGGAACAACAGAACAGCCGGACTCGATGAGTCCGGCTGTTCTGTTGTCGAAGTCAGGCGCAGTTACTCGCCTTTAGCCTGTTTGAAAAGCTCGTTGTACTTGTTGTATAAATCCATCATGCCCTCTTCGTCACGCAGACGGAAGCTGATCGACTTGAGAAAATCCAACGTGTTCACATCGCCCGGCTTCAGCTCGTGCGCCTTTTCGAACCAGGGAATAGCCGACTTATAGACTTCGTTGACGGCTTTCAGGTCTTCATCGTAGGCTGCCTGGCTGCTGTACTGCTTCTGGTTCATTTCGGTATTCATCGCGTCGCCCTTGATGGCGATGAAAGCGCCCACATAGTAGTTGCCCTCGAAGAGTTCGGGACGCAGTTCGGCAACCTTCGTGAAAGAAGCGACGGCTTCGTCATAATTCTTCAAAGCATTGTAAATCCGGCCGCGACCGAACCAAAGATCGATATTATCGGGATTCTCGGCAATCGCATTGTCGATAAGCGTCACCAGGTCGGCAGGATCGCCCACGCCTTCCTCGCTCGTATAAAGCTGCATCAGGCCGTCGAGAATCCGCTCGTTCTTCGGGAACTTCCCGATACCGGTCAGCAGCGCGTCCTTCGCCTTCGTGACGAATGCGGCGTCCTTGTCTTTCTGGCCGTAGTAGCAATGGAAAAGATAGTAATAGATGTTACCCTCCTCGTCGGCATAGCCCATCTCGAGCGCTTTGTTCAGGTTCTCGGCACCCAGAACGAAGGCTTCGGGATTCGTCGAACCTTCGACCGTTTGCAGGTAACCGGCATAGTAGAGCAGCGAAGGATCGGCCTCCCCGTAAGCGGGGCTGGACTGCACCTTGAAAGCCTGCGCATAAGCATCCGACGACGTTTTATACTCGCCGGTGGTCAGGCCCACGTTACCGATCTGCGAGCAGTAGTCGCTCAACTGCTTGAGACCGGCCTTCACCTTCTCCGCAGTCCTGGGATCCAGCTCGTAAGCCTTGTTGTAGGCTTCGAGCGCCATGTCGATAGCGCCGGGCAGCACCTCCTGCGTCTGTTTCCAGGCTGCTACCTTCCCGTCCTTCACATAAACCGTAACGTAAGGATAAACCAGCGCTGTGTAGGGAGTACCCAGCAGCGTCACCTCTTCGGTGGTCTGAGGTTCACCCATTGCGAGCTTCATCATAGGCTCTTCCATCTCCACGAAAAGATTCTTGGTAGGCTCCTGGGCCGCGTCGTAATACAACTTGCCACGGTTGAGCCAGGTTGCGGCTTTCGCGGCCTTCTTAGCATCGGCAATGTCGGAATTGCTCTTCTCGATCTTCGAGAGCAGCGCCTCCTTGTTTACCTTCTGCGCCTGTACGGCCGGGACTGCTGCGAGCAGTGACACAAGGGCCGCAAAAAACATTTTTTTCATAGGTTTGTTGTGAATTTTAAAGTACAACTTCTAATTGAAATCCATTCTTACAATTTACTCCTCGGCAGGCGTTTGACCTTCGGCCGCCGCTCCCGCCTCCGAAGTGGCGTCAACGGGACTATCGACCGTTTCGGCTTCCTCCTCACCGGCTGCGGGTACGGCCATCACCGAAGCGATGGCGTCGCCCTCGCGCAGGTTGATGATACGCACGCCCTGCGTCGCACGGCCCGCCACGCGGATCTGCGACACGGCGATACGGATCGTCAGGCCCGAACGGTTGATGATCATCAGGTCGTTGTCGTCCGTCACGGCCTGGATGGAGATGAGCTTGCCGGTTTTCTCCGTCACATTGATGGTCTTCACGCCCTTGCCGCCCCGGTTGGTGACACGGTACTCTTCGAGATCCGTCCGCTTGCCATAGCCGTTCTCGCTCAGTACCAGTACATCCTGCGTCGAATCGGGTTCCACACATATCATGCCGACCACCTCGTCCGACTCCTCGATCGAGATACCGCGCACGCCGGCACCGACACGACCGATGGGGCGTACTGTATTCTCGTTGAAGCGGATCGCCTTGCCGTCGCGCGCGGCGATCATCACCTCGGCATTGCCGCTCGTGAGGCTCGCCTCGATCAACTGGTCGCCTTCGCGGATGACGATGGCGTTGACGCCGTTCTGACGCGGACGCGAGTAGGCTTCGAGTTTGGTCTTCTTGATCGTGCCGTCCTTCGTGCACATGATGATGAAGTTGTTGTTCACATACTCCGCATCGGCCAGGCTCTTCACATTGATATAGGCGCGCACCTTATCGTCCGGTTCGATCTGGATCACGTTCTGGATCGCCCGTCCTTTCGAAGAACGTGCGCCTTCCGGGATTTCGTACACCTTGAGCCAGTAGCAGCGGCCCTTCTCGGTGAAAAAGAGCATCGTATTGTGCATCGAAGCCACGTAGATGTGCTCGATGAAGTCCTCGTCGCGCGTGGCGCTGCCCTTTGCGCCGACGCCGCCGCGATTCTGCGTGCGGTACTCGGCCAGCGGAGTACGCTTGATATAGCCCATGTGCGAAATGGTGATGACCATGTCGTCGTCGGCATAGAAGTCCTCGGGGTTGAACTCCTCGGAGGCGTAGACGATTTCCGAACGACGTTCGTCGCCGTACTTCTCCTTCATCTCCAGCAACTCGTCCTTGACGATCTGCAACTGCATTTCGACGTGTTCGAGAATGTCCTTGAAACGGGCGATCTGCTTCATCAGCTCGTCGCGCTCGGCAACCAGCTTCCCATGCTCCAGGCCCGTCAGGGCGCGCAGTCGCATCTCGATGATGGCCGACGCCTGCAGGTCGCTCAGGTCGAAGCGTTCGATCATCGTCTGCTTGGCCACGTCGGGCGTCTGCGACGAACGGATGATATGGATGATTTCGTCGATGTTGTCCTGGGCGATCAGCAGGCCCAGCACGATGTGCAGGCGTTCTTCCGCCTTACGCAGGTCGAAACGCGTGCGTCGCACCACTACGTCGTGGCGGTGGTTTACGAAATGCTTGACCAGGTCGCGCAGGTTGAGCAGCTGAGGCCGCCCGTTCACCAGCGCGATGTTGTTCACCGCGAAGGAGGTTTGCAGCGGCGTATTCTTGAACAGCGTGTTCAGCACCACGCTCGCCACGGCGTCCTGCTTCAGGATAATGATGATACGCAGGCCGTTGCGGTCGCTTTCGTCGTTGATGTAGGAGATACCTTCGATTTTCTTGTCGTTGATCATGTCGGCGATCTTCTTGATCATCTCGGCCTTGTTGATCATGTAGGGAATCTCGGTCACCACGATACATTCGCGGCCGCTCGGCGTGTGTTCGATCTCGGTCTTGGCGCGCATCATCACGCGGCCGCGGCCCGTGAGCAGCGCCTCCTTTACCCCCTCGTAGCCGTAGATGATACCGCCCGTGGGGAAATCGGGACCTTTGACGTAGTGAAGCAGTTCCTCGCACTCGATCTCCGGATTATCGACATAGGCGCAGCAGGCGTCGACGACCTCGCTCAGGTTGTGCGGCGCCATGTTGGTCGCCATGCCGACGGCAATACCGCTCGCACCGTTGACCAGCAACAGGGGAATCCTGGTCGGAAGCACCGTAGGCTCCTGGATCGTATCGTCGAAGTTGAGCGTCCAGTCGATCGTATCCTTATCGATGTCGGCCATCACCTCGTCGGTGATTTTCTTCATGCGGGCCTCGGTGTAACGCATGGCCGCAGGCGAGTCGCCGTCCATCGAACCGAAGTTACCCTGTCCGTCGACCAGCGGGTAGCGCATCGACCAGTCCTGGGCCAGACGCACCATCGCGTCGTAGACGGACGAGTCGCCGTGGGGATGGAACTTACCCAGCACGTCGCCGACGATACGGGCCGACTTACGGGTGGGTTTGTCCGAATAGAGATTCAACTCGGCGCTCATATCGTAAAGTATACGGCGGTGTACGGGTTTCAAGCCGTCGCGCACGTCGGGCAGCGCACGGGATACGATGACCGACATCGAATAATCGATGTACGCCGACTTCATCTGCTCCTCGATGTTGATGGGGATGATCCGCCCCGTCAAACCTTCGTTCTTTTCTTCTTCGGTTAGCATTGTATTTTTTCGAAATTACCTGTCATGTAACGAACAATTCCGGTAAGCGGGCGCAGAGGGGTAAACCCGCTCTGCCGGATACAGAAACTGTCGAAATTTATTCAACAAAAATACGATTTATTTCCGATCTGAGCAACTTTGGGGTGCGAAATCTGTGTTTTGTTCCGGTGTTTTTTGTCGCACATGCCGTTTTCGGCCCTTTTCGGGCGATCTGACGGCGTAAAAAAAATCTCCCGGCATCCTGTCGGGAGATTATCAATTAAAAATTCAAAATTCAGAATTAAAAAATTAAAAACCGGATGT